>NZ_NFVA01000278.1 GCF_002264395.1 Paenibacillus sp. VTT E-133291 | reverse complement strand
TAACGAAGCAGCTCGCGAAATCCTAACGCGTATTACGCATCGGGATCGCTATCTATATTAACGTAGAAAGGAGGCGCACGTTTGATAAGCGCACTACAATCGTACGACCGTTTCCGCAAGCGCATCGGTATTTTACGCGACGCATACGATATCACCCGAACGCGGCGGGTTAACGCAGATTATACGCTGACCTTCACCGTCCCGATGACATCCGATGATTTCCGCGATAAGTTGCCGCTAAAAGGTCACGTAATG
>NZ_NFVA01000054.1 GCF_002264395.1 Paenibacillus sp. VTT E-133291 | reverse complement strand
GCTACTACTGCCTTCGCCATTCGGGACTTCGACCCCATAGATAGCGCCCATGCTGGGCGCTCATAAAAAAAGAGATACCTTATCAGGTACCTCTTTTTAGTAGCTGTCTTTATTTTTGATTTATCCTACTTGCTCCATTGCGACTGATCTTCTGGTCGCTTCCGAAGAATAGCCATTTTGTAGGGCCCTTCAAGTCCATCTATCATTTCAAGTTTGAATAGCTCACTCGCCGCCGATCCATCCGTAAAACATTGGTGTATGTAATGGTAAGTCGAAGGTTCGCAATAGTTTCTTATCTTTCGACCAAATAATAGACGAAGCCGATTTAAGTGAAAACCACCTTTAGGGTAGTCATGAGCATCAATCAATATAAACCCGCTTGGAGAAAGCAAATCGTA
This sequence comes from Paenibacillus sp. VTT E-133291, assembly GCF_002264395.1. Classification (GTDB taxonomy): domain Bacteria; phylum Bacillota; class Bacilli; order Paenibacillales; family Paenibacillaceae; genus Paenibacillus_AQ; species Paenibacillus_AQ nitricinens. The sequence continues at coordinate 47,656 of NZ_NFVA01000054.1, read as the reverse complement.
AAAGAGTCTAAGAGCTGGCATAAGATTCTCAAGTTTACCAAAGGAAAACCAGAGGATACCTTTAGGATCGTAAATTATATCTTGAGGGTCAGTGATTACTTGTGGCAGCGCATAGGCATCTAATTGCTCATATGTAAACTCTACCTGCGATGTTGTTACTGGTGCCTGATGATCCATTGGAGATCCATCACTGGTCCACATTCTGATTTTACAGTTCAAGCGTGCAGCCAATTCTTCAGCTAGCACCAATTCTTCTTGGCCATTATTTGCAGCAGGAGCTACTATTCTCAGTATTGGGGATTGAACGGGCCAAATTTTCAATAAAGGCTCCAGTTGTTCTATGACAACTGGCATCCAGTTAATTTCCTTTTTGAACCTACGAGTCTGGTTTCCCCATCCAGCAAGCGGACCATATTTTTCATATTCGATCCGGTGAGTAAGCTTTAATAAGTGAATTGTTTTTGCACATATAATGAGATTAACACTCAAGATAAAAATTAAAGTAATAACCATAATTTTACACGATTGAAGTAAAATCTCTTCTGCAAAATCAAAAGGCATCGATACTACTCCAAACGCAGATAAAAACAGGTTTGTTAAAGTAATAACTAACAAAGGAATAAAAACATATATGCAAATGTACAAACTTATTATAGATAATCGGTGAAGTATACGGAACGCTGTACGAATTTTAGGGAATCGATTTATGGTTTTAACGAAAAAATATAAAAGCATTAAGGAAACTAAAACTGACACTCCAAGCCCCTTTAGTAGGACAAGTAAGAATTCTATAGCTCTATCCATAAATATCTCCTTCTTGAATGAAATTAGCCCGTTATACGAATTATGTTACACACATAATCTGATTCTTTTTATGGCTTTCTAGAAGTTGCAAAATCTCTTGTTGTGTTAGTTAAAAAAGTGGGAAACGTATCACTGTGATGACGTTTCCCACTTTTTTATTAAGTGCTTATTACTATTTAGTTGAATCTTTAAATGGATTATAGGCAACACTTTTCTTAGCTACCTTTGTATCTTTCTTATCGAATGGATTTGCACCAGTGATTTTTCGAGCGCTTACTGCTGATGTGCCCTGAAGTAGCGGCTCTCCCATAGTAAATCCACTCGCTTGCTGCTCTCTCTCCACTTTTTTACGGAGTAGTTCCTCTGCTTCAACTCTAAGGTTTTTTGCTCTGGCAGGCAGGCCGCTCATATTTGCGATCGTATAAACAAGGATTTGTCGAGTTGTGCTCGAGGTAACTAATCCAGTATAAACACTTACATCTGGTATTTCTTCATTAAACCTGTTTCTAATTATGCCGAGGGCATCTTGATTAAGTAAATCTTTCCGATCTTTCGGTATCACGATAACTAAACCTAAACTTTGAAGATCTTTACTGTAACTAAAATCATTAGCCAATACGTTACGTCCCTTGTACGTATCTACTATCTCATTTATTAGGTCTTCTCGTGTGTTTATTTCAAGCATGTTAATTTTTTTCTTTGCAAATGTTAGAATACCCCCTTTGCAGAGAATCTGATTCATCAAGTCTGTAGCATCCAGCGTGATATCGCCTTCCATGCTAGTCAGGACATTCCACTCATGCATAATTGACGCAACTTTGTAGTTACTATAAAAATCCCATGTTAATTTAGGTGCTTCTGGGTCATTCATGTGGTCTGTAAATATTTTTTCATTATCAAGGATTACTATATTTTCGAGTCCACGATAAATCTCCCCAGATAGATCTTCTCTAAAATCAGTCAATTTACTCACTAGTTCCGAAGTTGCGTTGTACGCATTAAGGCTCTCAACAGCATCCGGCCGTGGCAAAGAAATGATAGCACCAGTTTTTATTCGTAAACCATCGGAGATAGCATCTACAAGAACATTAATTGAACCAGTTGCAGTTCCTCCACCCATGGAACCTCCAACATAGATCATGTCACAATCCTTCATTACTTTAGCAATAACTTCGAATATTCTGGCTCCATTTTCTATAAACGCTTGCTTGCCTATTTCAGGATCTTTTCCGACCCCACGTTCGTAGCCTTCAAGCGAAAGCTGCATTGATTGAGGAATGTTTTTCAATTGGCCCATATCACCTAAGTTCGAGTTTACTATCATGCAGGGGTATATGGATTTTTGTGTTACTGGATTTTTAATTGCAGCAAAAGCATCTACAATTTTGGAGCCGCCTTGTCCTAAACCAATAAAACCATACTTTATTCCAGCAACAGCATTCTTAGTAGTCACGAATTGCTCAAGGGGCCATTTTCCGTCAAGAGATAAAGAAATCCGAGTAATTAGGTTTTCCATTGTTTTTCCTCCCTATTCTCTAGTGCCTGATATATTGTTTCTCTTTAATATTCCTTCTTGGTAGATTGCAGCTGCAATTTTACTTCCTCGTAATATTCTTTGATCAACTTCAAACAAGTCTCCTAATATTTCCTTTGCAGTCTCCCCAAATGGAGTTAAGTACAGCAAATCTGCTGTTCCCTCCTTACGTATTTCAACCATCATCGCTCCCTCCAGTTTTGCCACTCCCATACTTACCGGATAACGGAATTTAGTCGTCTGTTCAATTGAACTAGTATATCTTTTGAACTCTTCCTGTATTTGTGTCTTCGAAATTCCTTGGTCGGCATCCATTATGAGAGTGAAAATATCTAAAACCGTACCATGAAGATGATTTTTTACAAGTTCAAAAATAGGGATATTTTCTCCTGCATATTTATTTTCCAGGTCTGAAATACTTAACAAACTTATCCCCTCGCTTCTTAGGATTCAAAAATCCGCTATCTTTATTATACAATAAAAGGCGATTTAATTCAATTAAATAATACTAAATTGAATAAATGATGCACAATAAAAACCCTTATGTATAAAGGGTTTTTATTGTTTCGATGTATTAAGTTGAGCATAGTTGAATTAATGATGCACTAATGTTTTCTTAAAAAAGAATTATATAGATCAAATTTTACATGTAGTTTGACTTTGCTTACTTCTACCAGTGCTAATAGTGAAAAAACAAAAAGAGCCGTCCCAAGAATGGACGACTCTAAAATGTTAAGATCGATGCGAAAGCAGCTCAGTCTCATCATCGATTAATATGACATCATTGGCTTCTATGGCTGCTTTTGCTCCTTTAGAAAGCATACGCTTGTAGAAAGAAAGAACCATATCAACAATAAATAGCTTGTATCCATTAGCGTTAGCTACAGTTCGGATTTCATGAAGTAATCCAAAATCATAACCCTTATTATGCCGGGGAAATGGGATTAAAGATATTAGTCAGATGAAGTTGCTTCGTTTTGTGAGAGATACCCAATTGGAGGACAAGAGTTTCAGTGAGTTTGTCCTTAGTTTGTTGAATTTCCACTTTCAGCGTTTTCTCAATTTGCAACTATCTGCAAGTGGCTAGACTGATTAGATTCCTTAATGTACCAAACTGCGGCGGCTGCGTGAGAATTTCTGAGCAGTCTTTCTTTATCTTTATCCTCTTTCCTATATATCCAGTACATTTATTCTACAAGGTCCTGTTCTTCGGTTTGAAGTTTAAAAGGACTTTGTTTTCCATATCTTTGCTCAATCCACTGCTGATCAAATAAATCTACCCGCTCCCAGTATAAATCTTCGTCCTCATTAAAATCGAACGGATTAACAAATAGAAACTTTTCAGGGATAGAGTTCACCATATTATCAATCAATTCCGTTTGACTTTTTATATCATGTCTTATCTCGAAAGACTCACCTGACCACTCTCGGAGTATTTTCTTTCTTATATATCTTACAACTTCCATGGCTCCTCCCTGTAGAGGATTTATTTCCTGCCTCAATGTATAATCTGGGTGAGTGTTATCATCACCTTCTACTCCAAGCGGATCAAAAATAATAGGTACCGTTGTAGTACCTGGGAAATCGCTATTTGTTTGGTGAGCTCTTATTTCTTTGTTGTTTTGATCTACTAATTTTGCACTATCACCCGGAGCTTTTTGTATAGCATACTTAGTTATTTCCACTTCCCTATCAGGAGAGAAGGTTGTAACTTCATACTCTGCTCCTCTTACTCTTAGATGGCTTCCTTCAATAATGCTAATATTCATTACTGGGCTGATACCTAGCTTCTTAAAAACACTTGGGCCTAAACTCAAAAGTCTCATTCTAATCGACTGTTCAATAGAGTCAGCCACCGTTTCTATACTTATACTGTAAGTTTCATTCGCATTAACTTTAGGTCTAATCCCCTTGCAGAATACTTCATGCAGAGAAAATGGACGCCATGATGGGAAAAAATCACGATCCATGAGTATTCCTCCTGTCCCAATGACTTCCCAAGTGAAGTCTTGATCTGGGAGAATTCCGATTTCCCAACCATTCCCTCTAAATTGCAAATCCATACGAAACATTTTAAATTCATTAGTGGATTTGTTTAAAAACACTCCAATAATAGAAGACTCACAATCACTTTCCAGGTCAGCCATGATAGTTTCTAAAACAAATTTGAGTGGGCTGTCAGCTTGGTCCACATTCTCAAAATTTAATTGATCCTTTATAGAAGGGAGAATCTCTTCAAGCTTCGGCAAGAGAAACGATGGCTTCCCTGCCATGTAAATCATCAATCGGTCATCAAATCCAATATATTTGAGCCCTACATCTTGTTGAACGTGAGTTACTTCATTAGTCATCCGAAAGTCACTAATAATGCAACCTTGATTTTCATTTTTTATTGCTGCAATTAATGTCATTATGAAACCTCCTAATTATCTCATTAACTTACAAACACACTTTTTAATACAGCAATACTTACGTAATGGCAAGAAAGCTAGATTCAGAATTATTATAGAACTTTAGTAATTTTTTTATACCTGTATTTGAGCTAATGATGGTATTGAGATCGGACCGCTTTTAACACATCACTGTAAATTTTGATTTGTGCTCTATTCGAATTGGTTTAGATGGAAGCGCTTTTAGAAGTTACTAGAATCAATATATTTATGTACTATGGCTTGTGTTTGTGTACACAAATAATTACAATAAAGTAGATTGTACACTCGTCTGTGACCAATAAAGCGCTAGACTAGCAAAATAAATTATTAGTCTGATGTCGATGGCGAGAACCAGTAATCAACCGGAGGTAGTATGGAAGTAGAAATGGCGAACGCTCCCTTTGAATCGTTCGTGGACTCCAGGATGCTTTGCTGATTTCAAACGCGGGGTAACAACGACCGGTCACCCTGCCAGGCGCGTTTTGTGGAAGTCTAATGCTAAGTCGATTATGTGTTAGACCTTTGGTGCATGGAACAATCATAGTTGAGTGTATACTGATACATTTATAATTAATTATACCTACTCTGGAGGTACTGAAAATGAATGAAACTCAAGGAATGAGAGATCAATTGCACGATTGTTTTTTAGATATAAGAGGTGTTAAACCGAGCGAAGAACAAATCATAATTGTTGCCGAAGAAATCCCATCTTTCATTAAAGGATTAGCTCAACAATGGGGATGGTTTGATACAGAAGTTAGAGAAAAATTATACCTGTGGTTAGAGTCTAAATATTCGAAATAATAACGAAAATACAGTAAATTCCATGACCTTAACCGCTGCAATTAAGTTGGCTAAAAGGAAGTTAATGTTTACGAATAATAAAGATTTAGACTGAACGTCAGCTCCGGCTGCGGTGGGCGGCGCAGCTGTGTAAAACTTATATCTATTAGAAAACTGGGGATATTTCATCTCAAAAATAATGAATCGCCAACAAATACATTATAGGCTTTATTTTCTTCGTTCAATTATCTGATTAAATAAGGGATGGTTACATGAAAAATAATACTATCGTTGATGACTCGACATCTAAAGAAAATTCATTCACTATGAGATTATTTACTTCCAGCTGGGAGCTAATAAAAAGTGTTATTTATGCAATAGTTATTGTTGTTTTAATTCAACATTTTGTTGTATTACCTACTATTGTATCCGGTGATTCAATGAAATCGACAATGATAAACAATGAAAGGTTTTTATCCTTAAAAGCGATTTATTATTTTTCAGATCCACAGCAAGGTGATATTATCACCTTTCATGCTAGTAAAGTTAATGATTATGTTAAAAGGGTGATCGCTCTCCCTGGACAGGTGGTGGAGATAAAGAGCAATGTTGTTTATATAGACGGATCCCCTTTGCCAGAAAAATATCTACTTCCAATTAGAGAGTACTATGCTCAGAATGGAACAAGTGTCATAATGAAAGATTTTGGTCCTTATTCTGTTCCTTCAGATAGTTACTTTGTAATGGGAGATAACAGACCAAATAGTTTCGATTCGCGTGATTTTGGAGCTATCAAAAAAAGTAAGATCATCGGAAAGGCGGTTATTTCTTTTTGGCCACTTGATAAAATAAGATTTCTTTGAACTTGGAGTTTTCCTTTGATTACTTCGAAAAAAAGCTACTGCAGATTTTCTGCAGTAGCTTTTTGAATATATGGATATTTATTATTGAGGTCTTAGTCGATTAACTAAATGTGGATATTCTTGATGGATTAACAATCTAATGGCTTCATTCACAAATCTATATTTGAACCCTGTATCGTCACCAGCTAGTTCTTCAATTATGAGCGCAATTTCGTTTTCGATGTAATAGGACCTTTGTGTATGGGTATCTATAAGTCTTTCCTTTTTAAAGTGTTTAACTTTATAAGGTACAGGTTGTGTCATTTCTGCGTTAGAAGTATTCATATTTTGTGTATCTACAGCTCCTTGAAGGGCGTTTCCCCCGCCCATTTTGTTGTTTAACGCTTCTATTTCATCTTGTATTGTTAATTCTGGATGGGTATCTGTAGAGTGTTTTAAATGTTCACCACTTGCTTGTCGACCCTTTGCCTCTTCTTGCCCTTTTAAGGGGTCAGAATCGACTTCAGGAGGCTTAGGACCGTCTTTATCTTTCCCCTGTCTTTCTTCTTGCCCTTTTAGGGAATCAGGATCGTCTACAAGAGGGTTTGGGCCGTCTTTATCTTGGCTTTGTCCTCGTGATTCTCCTTGCCCTTTTAGGGGATCAGAATCGACTACAAGAGGCTTAGGATTGTCTTTATCTAGGCTTTGACCTAATTCACTCACTTTTTTTGGAAACAAGGCACTATCTCCGGTAAGAACTCTACTTTTCATCCTTTCCTCGATAGATTTTATTTTAGCGGACATTATCTAACAACTCCTTATAGAATGGTTGATATTGTTTTATAATTGCTTTCAAATCTGGATTATCATCAAAGCCAAATGAAGGAAGTCTTCCGACAGCAGCTGTGCGTTTAATAATAGTATCAAATGTGTAATCCGGGTAAGTCTCAGCCACAAGATTTGAATAAAATTCATTGTCTTTTCGTCTGCTATCTATCATAGAGCGTAAAATCCCTATGACTTTTAAATCTGAATTAAGATGGTCCTGAACTTTTTCAACAGTTTCCAAGTAGCTTTTTAAGGAAGAAAAGCAGAACGCGCTTGTCTCAAAAGGTATGAGTACATAATCTGAAGCTGTAAGTGATACGATACAAATTTCTCCCCGCGCAGGAGGACAGTCTATAATTATAAAATCATAGAGATGTTTAACTTTTTCAAGTGCCTTTTGTAATGTGTGCTGATAGAGCACCTTTCTATCACGAAGTTCTATGTGAAAGTAGGGTCCTAGTGTATTGATGTTTTCATCACCTGGTAGGATGTGAAGCTTCTTGTTAATTTGATATATGTAATTACTAGCATCTTCATCTAGGATGGCATTATAGACCGAATTGTCAGTAAATTCGAATATATCCTCTACACCTGTTAATAATTGTGTGAGATTTCCTTGGCCATCTGCATCCACTGCAAGAACCTTGTATTTTTTACTTAGCAGATGGCATAGGATGCTAGAAACAGTTGATTTTCCGGAACCACCTTTTGTGATGCCGACAGAAATAGTCTTCGCGGATGAGTCCGCCATATTCGTAATACCTCCTATATTAAATAGTGGTTATGATGCCTCATTTATAAGTTTAATTGATTTTAAAATAGTATGTCAATCTAAAGACAACTTACGTTTCAATTATACCTTTCGTTCTAACACCAATTAAATAATTAAATTAAGATATATAATTAATACTAATCATGCATTTATGTATGAATTTAAACATGCATGCATAAATGAATCTATACATAAATGTATTTATAAAAGTAAATTTACAACTACATATAAAACACAAAGATCAACACATATATAATTACAATCTGCAACGTATAGTTATATAAAAAGTAAAATTATATTTATATATGAATATAGTTTTATAAATGTAAACGTATTAAGAATTTAATTAGAGAATGCATTACAATCTATTGATAAACGTATATATAGATTTAAAATTGTAGTTATATACAATATTGTATTTAAATTAGGATATGAAGTTGGATTTATTAATGTAAGATGTTTTATATTGTGATTATAAAATAATATTTAATCTATATTTATATTTGTTTGCATTATTAAAGAGGGTGATATTTATGAGGTATCCACATTTCTTTATTTTGAATGGTTAACATAACTTAAAACAGGTAAACCAGCTACAACCCGTATGAGGGTTGCAGCTCGTCTCCTGGTTGTACCTCCGGAAATGCCGATTCGTTGCGATCGTTCACGATGTTGAAAAGTCCTGAGGATCTTAAACCTCCATCTCATGCTCCTGAACCGCCAGACTTAATAGAACCATATTAGCATTCACTTTATCATCCATATAGATTCATAATTAGTTATGAATCTATAATGGAGAGTGATTATATTGTTTATAAAAGCTGTAGGTAAGGATATGAAAATAATTAACAACAATAATACTTCTGTAAGTATCGGAGGAACTGTCAATGGGCACTGCGTAATGGATTCTCCAAATACCATTTGCGGTTTTCCAAAATTTGAGAATCCACTAGAATTAATTTTTCTTGAAGTTGAACCAGAAGGGCAACCTGATTTCTACAAAGTTCCTTATGAACCGACTTATATTTTTGAAAGTAAAATGAGAATAACTCGTTCTATTTCCTTGGATGAACTTAAATCCATGGATAGTTTCTTTAAGGAGCGTTGTGAACATTACGAAAAGGAACTTCAAAATGGACAAATTTCAAAAGTAAGTAGGCCTGATAACAATTTTCAGAAATTCATAAAATCATTCACTAGAAAGAAAACTGAATCTTAAAGCACAACTGCAGGAGCGAATTCATGGAAGAGGATCGTTTGGATAATAAGGTTACGAAAGTTTGATAGATCGAAAGATCGCACGATCGCACGATCTTGGCATACGTTTTGTTTGAAATGTGAAAGACTGGCGAGGATTTATAAAATGGATTGGTGTCAGAATTTTTAGTCTGAAAATAAAGTAGTAGGTAGGATCGTCAGTATACGTGCTTAGCTGGAGCAGGGTAGATCTTGTGCCGGTGCTTTAGGATGAGTTACGGCTTTAAGCGCAGTTCCAGCATCAGTCTACTACTTTATTTTCTACTTTCAGAGATAGATTTACTTCTTTAATTTCCTGCTGTTTACAAATTCGAGTTTAATTTCAGCATTCATTAGTATAAGTTTTGCTTTATATTCAACCTTAGATTTATTTTTGAATTTTATAGTTTCCGTTTTTCCTTTACTAATCAAATCATTAACATGTTTATGTGAAATCGTTTTTCCATACTGAACTTTCCATATCGTAAATTTACAACCTTCATTGTAACGAGAGCAACCAAACCCTCTTGTACCCTCTATAATTTTACCAGCTTTACAAATGGGGCAATCACCAAAATCATTCTGAATTCGATTCGCAACATCTGTTTGTTGATCCTTTATTTTCTGTACAATTTTATTAGTGAACTGTATAACATTATGCATGAACTTATCATGGGCTGCTTGACCTTTTGCAATCTCGTTCAGCCTCTTTTCCCACATTGCTGTCATTTCAGCACTTGTTAAAACTGCTAATTCTAATTCTCGTAATTTTGATACTAATTCTCTACCTTTTGAGGTGGGAGATATTTTTCTTCCCTTCAGCTCGATATAACTCTGATCCTTTAATTTTTCAATTACAGAATCTCTAGTAGCTGGAGTACCTAGCTGTAGATCAGTCATTCCCTCTTTTAACTGAGTGTCTGATATTTTACGTCCAACATGTTTCATTGCTTTGATGAGTGTGCCTTCAGTGTACGCTGGTGGAGCCTTGGTTACACGTTCTTTAGTATTAGAACTAATGCAGAAAGACATTTGTTCAGGGTCGAAATTGAAGTTCGATATTTCATTCATTTCCTCACTGTTTTCTGTATTCTCAGTATCTTTATTTTTATTTTCATTTTTTAATGTCTTATAGACCACTTTCCAACCTTCATCCATGGTTTCTCGAATGGAAGTCTTAAATTGTTCGTTCTCAATTACAGTGTTGATTCGATGATGCCTGTAGTTCGCGCTAGGATAAAAATGTACTATAAAACGACGTACGATCAAGTCATAAAGTTTTTCTTCATCTATGTTTAAATTGCCTGGTAATTTTTGTGTCGGAAAAATAGCATGGTGGTCTTCAACTTTCTCTGGTCTACAAATGTTTTTATTACTGGAAGAAACTAAATTTGTATCTCCAGCAAATATAAGAGTCTGGTATTTATCTAATGATCTAAGTAGATTAAAAACCTTGTGCATAACTGGTATGTTGTCAGCTGCAACAAAGTTTGATGATGTTCTAGGATAATGAATTATCTCGTGATCCTCATATAGGGATTGTGCGATTTGTAGAGTCTTTTTAGCCGAAAAACCAAACATCCTGTTTGCGTCTGACTGGAGATCTCCTAAATCATATAGTAGAGGAGGTTTCTCTGCTCCGTCTTTTACTTCGTAAGACTCTATCCTGCCAACTTTACCCTTAACCTTATTAGAAACTCTATCTGCTATTGTACGATCGACTACGTCTTCCTCTGTATGCCATAATCCAGTATAAGAAGTATTTTCTTGTTGAAAGTTGGCCTCAACTGTGTATGATGTTTGAGGTTTAAAGCGTTCCAATTCATCTTGTCTATCACAGATCATTGCCAGAACTGGAGTTTGAACCCGACCAACAGATAATACATTTCCTGGACCGCCAAATTTAGTTGTAAAGGCACGTGTTGCGTTCATTCCAATTAACCAGTCTGCCTCGCTTCGGCAGCGTGCGGCAGTCAACAAAGGATAGTATTCTTCTCCATTCTTCAAATTTTTAAAACCCTCACGAATAGCTTCTGGAGTAAGCGAAGAAATCCATAATCTTTGAACCGGTTTCTTAATATTAAGGTACTGGAGGATATATCCAGCAATCAATTCGCCTTCGCGACCAGCATCACAAGCATTAACAATAGAAGAGCATTGCTTGGACAATGTATGTATAAGTTTAAGTTGATCTTTTGTTTTTGTGGAAGGAATTAACTGAAATTTATCAGGCACAATCGGCAGATCTTCAAGGTTCCATCGTTTATAACGATCATCATAATGGTCAGGCTCAGCTAAGCCTAAAAGGTGCCCAACAGCATAAGTTACGATATATTGGTTGCTTTCGAAATAACCCGATTTTTTTGTTAAGCCACCTAATGCTTCAGCAATCTTTCTTCCCATATCTGGTTTCTCGGCAATTATTAGAATAGTCATTTTAAAGCCTCCTATATTCTTTAGGGAGTCATTTCCTACGAATATAGTAACAAACATATAATTTACTGTACATAAACGTTTACAATAAAAATGTTTATAGTATGATTTACATACAGGCAACAATACTAAAGAATAGGGTGTCGATAAAAATGATCACGAAGAATACTAATATAATTCTGAGTACAACTGATAGCCGACTGGTAAAAATAGAAAATCTTCGAAAAATAATGCTTTCATTTTGTATTAGACAAACATCACAAAAAGATACTTGTCAACAAAATGAGTTAGAGAATAGAAGAAGGCAAAAGAAAATGTGGATACAAGCTTTGATAATTATAAAAATGTATTGTTCTACACTTACAGAATTGATTGATGAATTAACATTGTGTTTAAGATGGATAGAGCGTGAACGATTAATACTAGATGCTCCAACATATCTCACAAAAGAGTATGAATCCTTAGGCAGACAGCTGGATCACATGAATGAAAACGGATATTATGCTGGAGAAGCCATGATTAGAGTGGCTCTATTGCTCCAGAATAACCATTTGCGCTTGGGAGCATCAGAGATACAAGCTGTATTCTCACTGAGTGATATTGAGTGGCAACAGTATGCAGCTAAATGCAAGCTGAACCAAGTCGAGGAAAATGATATAATCCATGTGCTTACGGGAAATGTGGGAACAAAAGCAATTCAGGATTTTGTAATTCATGTTTTTTTTAAGAGAGCCATGGAAAATAACATTACAAGAGATAAAGTGAAATGGAATGCTGCTAGTATTTTCAAAAACATATTAGTTTGATATTATCTAGAAGAAATAGGGAAAAACTCAAGCAGATGAGGCCAAGTTATGAATATAGCCTTTCTGCTTTTTGTGTATTTTACTGTTAAGGACAATTTCTCCGAATTATCTTTGCCCTTTATTTTACATAACTCAGTTCTATTGAAACTGGAAATTAAACCTTTCGAACCGTTGGTTATGCTGCAAATATAGCAAGTGGAATATTTTATATGGAATATATTCTTAAACTTTTGTGAGGTACAATAAGCATGTGAGGGGAGGCTGAACTATGAGTATATACAAGCAGGAAGAGTTTGAGAAATATCTTATTAAATCCGATTTGACAGAGGCAACAGTGTATACGTACCTTGTTGAAATCAGGAAATTTATGAGTTGGTTTCAGCAAGTTTATCCTAAAACTGAGTATTTTAATATAAATCAAGAAATTATCAAAGGGTATTTAAAAAATCAAGAAATTGACCAAAAAGCAGTAACAACAATAGATAAAAAAATCTCTATCATAAAAAAATATTTTGATTTTTTATGGATGAACAATTATTTGGCTGGTTATGATCCTAGCGTTAAGATAAAAAGAAAGGGAAAGAGAAGTGATCGAGAATACTTAACTGAACCTGAAATAAATCAGTTGATTTCATTGTTAGAGATGATAGCTACACGGGATGATGACATCATTACGAAAAGAATGCGAGCACTTACCTATTTATACATGTATACAGGATTACAGATGAAAGAAGGGGGATGTTTACTAAGAACAGATATTCTTCCCATTGAAAATGGATTTCAAATCTTCATCAGGGTTGGATCTCAGCGAATAGTTGAAATCACAGGTGTTTATGCTGAACCGTTAGATGAGTATTTGACATTGTTGAATCAAAACGAAATGTACGTCTTCCCTGGTCGTGGTGGAGGGCATCTTCAACCAAAGTCTATACATTTAATATTTCAGGATTTATCCAACAAAATGGGAGGGATCTCTATCCTGCCCCGCAAATTAAGAAATACCTACGCTGTAATGCAATATAAGAGTGGGGTATCTATCGAGAGAATAGCGGCAAATATGGGGGTTAACCAGTTACAGCTGCCACAAGAAATATTAGCTTTAAATATAAGTCAATAAAGTGAAGTAGGGGAGCACCAGAATGGTTACGACTCATTTGAGATCCGACGACTTTTGGATAGTGGGGTTTCAATTGTTGAAATTAGCAAACAGCTAAACAAAGACTATCGCTATAGTGAAGGGAGCGTAGGTATATGGAACTGAGTATAAGGACTGTTGAAGAGTGGAAAGATGTATTGCTGGTTAAAGAAGGTCCGGAGTATGGTAAACCTAAAAATACAATTGACTTGTCAGCAAGAGTATCGGTTGAGGTATGGATGCTTATAAGCCAAGCAAAAGTAATTCATGTACCTGAGGTTATTCTGCTCTTGGAGATTGAGAAAGTTTATGAAGCTTATTTTTATCTTATGCCGAGAATGCGAGAGTAGAAATAATTTGATCAACTTAATTACCACAAGATACACACAGAACAACTCATTTTGTACGCTTATTTGTCAGTGGCCGCTCCTGGTTTCTTGATGATCGCAAAATATGTTTTGCGTAGTCTATGAACAAGTACTAATCGTTTTTTGTATCGTACGCGTCATTGACAACGCTGGATTTCCAAGTGAAGATCATGCTATCAATATTACAACTTCTTCAAGACCCTAGTAACAATATGCAAAAAATCCCGCCGACCAATTATGGTTGACCGGATTTCGTTATTTCAGGTGGTCTTTTAATATTACTCCGAGTTCAGCTGTATATTTAGTCAACCTTAAACTTATCTGTGTACGCATAACATCTCGAGTTAATCCAAAGCGTTCCTGATATCCTCGACAAAAGATTTTGTAATACGTGATAAATTCATCTTGCTCATCCGCCAGCATTTTGATATTCCGCAGCTTCAGTTCTTTCTGCAGTCGATATGTATCCTGCATGATCCGGCGCTGTATGGATTCGCCAGCCATCAAGAAGGTGCGTTTAAGAATGCTGCTGGAGTGTTCGAGTTCCTTCAGGCTCTTGCCGACCATCGTATCTATGTAGGGAAGCAAAATGAGGTCTCGAACCATCGTGCGTTCCTCCGTAGTTATCATTTTATCTGGGTTCTCACGCTGCTGTTCCTCGTACTTCTCAACATGCTCAGTCATGATCATTTTCGTTTTCCAGCGTTCATTACCGTCTAATTTGGTCATAGTGACCCCTCCTAATGATAAAGCCAGTAATCAATATTAGTACCACCACTGCCGCTCTCTGCGCCTTGTTGTGGCGTTTTTTCGTACGGCACGTTCCGTTCCCAGCCCTCGATAATAATTGTTGTCTCTATAGGCTTAGACACATCCCAATCTATATAATGCTCCGCAGATAGCACCTTAAAACCCTTGATTATCTCCGCCGGGTGGCGTCCGCTCAATCGTCCCAACTCTTTGATGTTTGGCATCCGCCTGAATTGATATCTAAACTGCGATATAATTCGCAGCAGCTTGCGCGGAGTATCATCAAGCATGATGCTTCTCCGCCACAGGCTGCCACGAGAGGACACTCGCTACCAAGAATACACGCGGCGCTCCAGTGGTCAGGCAAGTAGCCCTAATACGGCCGGCACGAATGCCGAGGATCTCGATCTTGCGTTGCGTTATCTTCTCCGCCTTGTCTTGGTATATAATTTCAACTATTTGGCCGGCATTCATTTTCATGTGACCGCCTCCACTTATGAGAACATTTGTTTGTATTATAACCGTATTAGAGAAATTTAAGCAATGGAAAAAAGAGACAGCAGGTCCCATAATCCAAGACTTACCTGCCCTCCCCTGTGCATCAAAAGATTATAATTATGGAGAGGTGAAACTATGTTTATATCCCCTATGTTATTACAAACTGCTGCTGGACCATTCAGTCACAGCGATTATATATTTGAACCGAAGGATGTGCGTGGGTTGCCCCTGATGAGCCGTAAAGAGATACTGGCGGGATTAACCCTACCGTCTAATAGCTTTGGAGTAGTACCGCACGTAGAAGGTGATGGAGAGGCATTATTTGAGCAGATCGTAACTCGGGGTATGGAAGTCGTAGTAGGTAGTATCTACATAAAAGTGTACATAAAGAAATATGTACATAATTCTCAGTTATACCAGTGATCCCATATACCTCTAGAATGCTCATCATGATATGTTGATTATGGAGAGGTGTAGCATATATGTTAAATCAATCAATCAAACCTATGTTGCTGTATCCGTTGCAGCCTAATCAAATAAAAAGCTGGAAAAATAATAGTTTGAAATGGGATGGCTTTAGAATACTGATCCACTATGAGAATGGTAAAGTTCGTGCATTTTCAAGGCACGGTACGGAAATTACATCGAGATTTCCGGAATTGTTAAATATACAGCTTCCCGTAAAATCAGCGATCCTGGATGGAGAGTGCATAGTATTTGATTTAACCCAGCCCAAGGATCAGCCACCGAAATACTGGTGGGATGATGCTATGGCAAGATTTAATATCAAAACTGAGTCAGGGGTTAAACGAATTGTTACCACGTTAAGGGCTCATTTTCCTTTGTGGGACATTTTATACTTGAATGGTGAACCGATAACACAGAAGACCTTTAAGGAGCGCAGAGAAGTCCTAGAATCGGTTGTAAAACAATCAGAGACATTATCAGTAACCCCTTTATATGATAACGGGCACGAACTGTTTCAAAAGGCTAAAGAACTGGGTCTTGAGGGTGTGTGTCAGTATAATGGGGATGCTCCAATGATTTTAGATGGGCGTTCAGAACGTCACGTTGTTAAGGTAAAAGCGTATCAATACATTACGTGCCAGATAGAATCTATGCGGATCAAGGGGAGCTTTGGGTGGGGTCTATCAGTAAACGGTAAGTATGTTGGTATGCTGGAATTTCCGCCTGGCCATGTAGAAATACGTGCGTTTAATCATATATCGAAGCAGCTCATATGTGGCGAAAGTAAAGGCTGGCGTTATCTTGAGCCGTTAATAAGTTGCAAAATCAAATTTCAATGTTTCACTAAAAACGGAAAACTTCGTTCTCCTAAGTTTGAAGGATTTTGTACACCTATTTCTGTACAATGAAAAAGCTGAAGATATCCTTGGTCCACAAGCTAAAGGATATGTTTGAGTATTTATGTACAGGTGACTTTATGTAGATACTAGGTAAGCGTATGAACAGCTTATACGAGACTGGACGTAGATCTCACGCATGGCAAAAGGTCATCAACTGGACCTATGCAGATGTTTTCATAACCGGATATCGCAAACAGGAATTTGGTTGGCTAGCTGCTGTACCGTCCGGTTCATCTGGTGAATTACGTCCAGCTGGGATTATAGAACTCGGTGCGTCACCGATCCATAAGCAAGCATTCAGAAGCGTTGCCCATCAGCTTGTAAAAGGCGAGGATAAGGAGTTTGTACATCTTGAGCCAAGATTACAGGCAAAGGTGCGTATGAGGAACTGGACCAAATCTGGAATGCTACGAAGTCCAGTATTTACAGAGTTTATAATATAAAAAAGAGTCACCCAGGATTGATTAACTAAACATTTATGTATCATAAGTACATTTTAATTGTGTTAATGTCGCTTAATGATGCAATATGTAAAAATAAAGTAATAGACTGAAAATAAAGGGCAAGTCGGTATGGAACTGAACGAGAAGCGCCAGCGGCATGGCCAGCAGTTGCAGCTCACGCCCCTACTATATTCCCGATGAAGTCGAATAGATGATAGGTATCTTTAAACCACGTACCCTTCTAAAAGATGGGTACGTGGTTTTTTCGGGGCTATAGTCTGCGTTTTCGTTTTTTTTGTTCTATGAACAACTTCAAGCTAATGATAAAGAGGGAATTAAAATGTGTATACAAAGTTGTATTTTAGAAAAATATAAGGATGTTACACATACAATTTTAGAGGAAGATGAGGAGGGATTGTCCTGAGCAAAAATTTTAATTTTGATCTCAATAATCCTAGAAATGTAGTTGGGATCTATTGGGGGAAAAATCCCATAAAAAATGGAGAGGATCTATTATACGAGGGTCTTCCAATATTGATGTGGATTGATAAAGACGGAAATCCTTTGGAAGTTAGCGCGTACTATAAAATATACGGTAGACATAGTCCTGCCCCACCTGAAGTAAGGGCAGCGTATTCTGAATCAGCGTGTAAGCCAGAGGCTCAGAAATTAATTTATGGATGGAATAACCCTCCTGAAGGCGAAGGTACTTACACATATGTATTGCATAAAGTGGAGTTTTCTCGGTCAACGGACGAAGATTCTCATACTACTAATCCTACAGGGCATGGTACAAACTGGGAAGGTTGGGGGACTGGCCACTGTCATGTCTACTACACAAAATCACCCAAATAGAATCATATCGTATTGGCTAACAATAACAATTAAGATGTAAATTCAATAAAACAGCAACCTTAGATTCTTGGGTCTAAGGTTGCTGTTTTATTGATTAATTTCCTTCAATTTTAATGTCTTTAGAATTAGATTGAAACTTCATCATTAACTCAGTCATAGAATGCATGTGTTCTTTAGTTAATTGGTCTATTTTTAGGTTGCTATTTTCTTGCCACAAAGACTTTTCTTTTAATAAGGTTTCTTTTGCGGTCATCTCCATTTCTTTTTTTAGGATTTCTAGCTCACGTTCATGAGCCTTCATTAATTGGTCGATTTTTGAATCATGCTCTTTTTTTTTCATATCATTGTCTTTTTCTAGTTCTTCGTTTTCCTTACGTATTCTGATTACTTCCTCTTTTTGCATTTGTAATTCTTGTTCATATGACTTTCTTTGTTCTACTAATTCATTTTTAACCTTAATTGCTTCTTGTTCGATATGTAGCTGTTCATCAATCTTCGCTTTCAATTCTTTTAATTTATCGTTATTCAAACGATTTAATTCCTCAAGCGTAGCTGCTGTTTTCTCTAAAAGATCCATTTTTGTTCGAAGATCTATTTGCGTAGCTGAAGCCTCGATTAGCTCCTCCTCTTTTTGTGAAAGGCGCTTCTGGATATGAGAAAACTCAACACGAAGAGACTCTAACTCTTGGGATAAATTAGATGCTTCTTCTAGAGAGTTTAATTTTACCTCCTCAACCGAATCCGCTCCACGTTGATAGATCCGAATCAAGATATGATAGACACGGTTCATGTGCTTCTCAAGATCCTTCAGGTCGTATTCAACAGCTGGATCGTGTTTCTGGATCTCTTTTATCACTTCTAGCGCCATGAGGGACTCTAGCCACTCACCAGCATCCATTCCGGATGCTTCAATCCTACTATTTACTACTTCTAGTGCTTCTTCGCTCATTTTAATCCCTTTTGTCGCCATCTTTATTATCCCCTTATTTATGAAATTGGTTAACCAATAAATCCTTATTTTATAAGGAAGTTAACTGGTTAACCGCGCAAAATAGGTTAACATTTTGTCTAGTATAGCATAAATTTCACCCATAAAATAGTAGATTCGGACTGATGTATGGTGCTATAATGAGACAGCGTTCTAACTTCCGATAATGGAAGTGTATCGGAAGTTAGAACGCTGTCTTTATATGGAGTTAAAAGAGGGAGGAGATGTGAGATATGTTGCATTACAATAAAGTTTTGTTCTAAACAATAAAGTTTTGTTCTTAGAGGATAATTACAATAGAGTAGTGTTTTTAAATGGGGGAACATGTGTTTATTCGGTCCAGTTTTAACTATATAGACCAAGACTTAATTGTGAAAATGCGGCAGTACAATTGCCGTAGAGAACTAAACTTTATTGTAAGTAACACTTTGCGTTGTTTGATGATTTTTAGATTTAGAACAAAACTTTATTGTAAGTTGAAAAATGAATGTCCCAAAAAACGTTGATTTTTCAACAGGTAAGAGAACAAAACTTTATTGTAATGACACAAGATAGTGTAGTGTTGCTTTTGGAGAAGAAAAGTTATTAGCACTGAAATGTGATTGAGAGAATTGTTTAACCTAGGTTTTATTAAACAACCGTATTTAAGGTTTAAATAATGTCCATAAAAACGGAGTATAACAAGTATGTAGTTTTCTTCTTTTCTATTAATTTGAATAGGAAGTTAAAAAATCATAATTTTTTTAAGAGTTTATCTTTGAAAAATAGTGTTTTGGACTAAATATTTAAAACTCGAACAGTCTAGTTTTTGAAATAATTAAGAATATTATAGATTTGGCTCCTTTTTTATAGACATATAACTGTATTAGGTCTCAGTCTGATATTGATTTTCTATTAGGCGACATATATTTTAAAAACTCTGTATGTTTCTATTATTAATTTTGTTTATATTTGTTTTATTATGTTTTGTACTGTTAGGAGTTAGTAGAGTGCTAGAGCCATATGGGTTTGAGAGGCTATATGTCCATAAATAAGGAATGAAATGTCCATATAAAAGGAGTGATATGTCCTGAAAAAGGGAGTCATAAGACCAATCAAACGGAGTGATATGTCCATATAAAAGGAGTAATATGTCCTGAAAAAGGGAGTCTCAAAGATAATTGATTCAAAAAATGTATTGATATGTCCATATAAACGGAGCCATTCAAACGTATGAGAGATAATTTATTTAAAACACAGGATATATATGGAATAAAGAGTTGCAATAGCTCCTTATTTCTGGACATATTACTCGTACGCTCCGTAAATCAGGACATATAATAGTAAAACCTCTAAAGTCGCTCCTTATTTCTGGACATTTACATTTGCATAAGATCGCTAGACTCCCTATCTCTGGACATATACATAAAAAACTTAGCTTTTTGCATAACGGAATAGCTAAGTGGAAGTTATATGACAGAGAAGAAGGATTATGAAATATAGGGGATTCGCTCAATCAATATACTTCTTTTAATATTAATAAGAGGAGGTGGAACGGTGATGGGGTTTATAGAAATACATGATAACGATGAAGATACACTAGAGTACGATGGGGAAGGCCAATTAGCTATGAAATTTACTACAGAAGTGGCTGAAATAAAACCTCACTATTGGGTCAATCAATCTAGGGAAATGATAAATGCTCGACATGATCTAAACATTACAGAAATGAAAGTAATAACTTCGATCATAAGCCTTGTTCAACCTTCAGATAGAGAATTTAAAACTTATACATTGTATGTCAGAGATTTAGCTAAATTATTTGGACAGACAGGGGCATCATTATATGAACGTGTCGAGCAAACAATAACGCAGCTACAATCTAAACAAATTACTTTTGAGAATGATAAAGAAATTAAACGTATAACATGGGTTCAGAGTGCTACTTATTACAAGGGTGAGGGTCGAATTATTATTAAACTCTCTGAAGATTTGGCACCATACCTGCGTGAATTAAAAGCATTCACAAAGTACCGTTTAATTAATACTATTCAATTAAAATCAACTTATTCTTGGAGAATATATGAATTACTAAAAGAAAGAGAATTGCAAAGTAGTCGGATTATTAAAGTCAAAGAGCTTCGACATAAGTTAGCTATAGCGGATGATAAGTACACAATGATAAAACATCTGAGAACGGTCATCGAGTCAGCTCAAAAAGAAATTGAGGAAAAAACAGACATTTCTTTTAGTTATGATGTTTATAAAAAAATAGGAAGAACAATTGAGTCATTTATCTTTCATATTCGGAAGAATAATCATAACGTGGAAACAAGGCAAAGCCTGGATCAAACTACATATGACGTAGAACGTATCCTTCATTTACTTGTGAAAAATGGTATCCATCGTAAAAAGGCAACCGTGCTCCTGCAGAATTATCACCCATATTACATAGAGGAGAACGTTCGTCACGTACAAAGAATAAATGCAGGTCAAAATATTAGTAACCTTGCCGGCTATATTGTTAAGTCTCTTGAGGAGAATTATGCCGATTCACCTTATGTAAAAGAGAAAGTAGCTGATCCTTTCTTTGGTGTTGGATTGTCTAATGCAGCAGGGGCATTAGAGATGGTTACGGCAAAGAACATTGATTCATTAAAGGAAATTGTAATGACTTATCAGGATATAGTAATGCGCGCTGCTGCAGAAAAATCAGGAGATAAGATTATTTCTCTTGGTAGGGAGCGGGACGAGCTTCTAATCAATGCTATAACCAATATTCAAATAGAACGAGCCAAAAGTAAAATGCCACCTCTTATATTTGATGATGTAAGCAACGACTCACAGCTAAGAAAGGCATTCCAACTATGGCAGAGCAGTGCGGAGTAATACATTGATATATGAGTTATTGAAATCGGAGGTGGTCCGCGGTGAGTAAAGAATTAATTCTTGTAGATAATGAAACTGATCTGAGCAATACCGCGGAGGATCTTGAGGCATTAAATTTGAGCGCTTTTGGATACTTAGGTAACTCAAAAGCAGAAAACACGAAGAAAGCTTATGAAAGTGACTGGCGTGACTTTCAGAATTGGTGTTTGAAATTCAATCTTATATCTTTGCCTGCAACAGCACATACGATTAATCTCTATTTATCATCGTTAGCGTTAAGTGGGATAAAAGTAGCTACAATTCAAAGGCGTGTAAGTGCGTTGGTAAAAGCTCATGAATACGCAAAGTACGAAAATCCGGTCGATATTACTGTTCGAGATACAGTGGCTGGTATTCGTAGAGAACATGGTAGTAAGGAGACAGGTAAAAAGCCGATTTTAGTGGAAATGATAAAGCAAATGATTAATCAGGTCCCAGAAAATAATAAAGGGATAAGGGATAAGTCACTTCTGCTACTTGGTTTTGCCGGTGCTTTTCGGAGAAGTGAACTCACAGCTTTGGACGTTGAAGATATTCAAGAATCCTCTGGAGGTTTGATTGTTCAAATTAAGAAATCGAAGACTGACCAGGAGGGTGAGGGAGAACTGATTGGTATACCGTATGGTAGCCAACCTTTAACTTGTCCGGTTCAGGCCTATTTGAACTGGTTGAAGATCTCAGGGATTCAGAATGGACCAATATTCCGAAAGGTAAACCGTCACGGTCAGATAGGAATGAATCGTTTATCTGATAGAGCAGTTGCTGATGTAATAAAATTATATATAAGAAAATGCGGGTTTGACGCTGATGATTTTTCAGGTCACAGCCTCCGTTCTGGTCTAGCGACATCAGCTGCGATGGCTGGAAAAAATGAAAGAGAAATCATGGGGCAAACCAGACATACGTCAGAAAAAATGGTGCGTAAGTACATTAGGATGGGTACACTTTTCCATGAGAATGCTGCTAAAGATATCGGTTTATAGTATTTTTTTCGAGGAAATCAAGGAGTTTGACTGGAGTTGTTGATTTAAATTGAAAAAAGCGTCTACACAGGTTGGTTTTAGCAATCTGTGTAGACGCTTTTTTTGAAAATCACCTATTCATTTGATTCTTCATCAGTTGCTCTTTGATGTGAATCTTCTAAGACATTCATTAATAATGAAACGATTTTTTCTTTATCGCTTGCAGACATTGGCTTACCAAATGCTTGAAAGCTGTTTGAAGCAATGAAATCAATAAGATCAGGCAATTTTGGCATTTCAGTATGATAACCATTTGTTTCATCGACATATCCATATAAATAATCGGGGGTGACTTCGAATATTGGAGCTAAGCTATAAACATCCTCCAACCGCGGTCTTGCTTTCCCGTTCATTAACTCATTGAGTTTTATGTCGGTAATGTTGGTCTTAAGGGAAATAAACTCTAAAGGTAAGACTGATTGATTAACCAATTCAGTTAATCGTTCTCCGAATTTTTTAATACGTTCATTGAAAATTTGAGGCTCCTCAGATTTCACGACGCTGTCGCCGACAGTATAACCAGCCATAATGAACATTTCTTCTTCAGGAACTTGGTATGCATGAGCAAGTTTTCTTAAAGCATCAGATGAAACTCCGCCATCTATTCGATCGGTCTTACGGGTGGAGCCTTTCTCTAGTTTTGCAATATAAGAATGACTTAGGCCAGTAAGTTTCATAGCATCTCGAAGTGACAGTCCATGAGATATTCTTAATTGCTCAAGATATCTTCCAAAGCTAGTTTGCGTTCGAGATCTTTCTAGTAACTCTTCTTCAGAGAGTTCCTCCACAATCATTTTTGTAGTCTTGCCTTTTTTCTTTTTTACTGATGAAGAAGACGTTAAGTTAGATAGTTGCATTTCAGCTCTTAATTTTTCTCTCAAAAAGTTACGCTGTTCTTCTCGCATTTCATTCATTAACTCATTCTTCAATAGTTCTCTTTCATCTGAAGTTAACATAAGAGTTCACCCTTCCTAAATTTGCCCATTTTTACCCGAAATGAATCATTTGTAATCAATAAAATACAATAAACAGTCAATTTACTGTATATGATCGTTGACAGTTACTTGGAATACAGTTATATTATGAGTATAATTTCAAATGAGTATTCAAAATATAAACCACTCTGGCCCACACCAGAAAAGGTAATACTGCTTCCTATCATACTTTAGAAAGGACGGTAATCGTTGAAAGCTTGTTCCACTCCTCAATACATAATTACTAATGACCTTAAGGGAATAAGAAAAGCAAACCAGCTAAGTCAACAAAAACTAGCTAAGTCTGTAGGGGCAGACAGACAAACGATTATCAAGATAGAAAAAGGAGGTTCCCCTGAACTTTGGTTGGCATTTGCT
This sequence comes from Paenibacillus sp. VTT E-133291, assembly GCF_002264395.1. GTDB lineage: Bacteria > Bacillota > Bacilli > Paenibacillales > Paenibacillaceae > Paenibacillus_AQ > Paenibacillus_AQ nitricinens. Next base: position 23,501 of record NZ_NFVA01000054.1, on the reverse strand, counting down.
ATTGCAAGATATTTTAAAATGGATATCAACGACGTTTTTTTTTGCGAAATTCTGTAAACATATGAATACAGAAGTTTGTGTTTGAATTAATCATATCAAATTGTTATAAAAAGTCAAAGTCACAAAAGTATATTTTTGATACAGAATTTTATATCCTGTGTATTTAGTCATTTACATTATAACACATCACATCAATCGCGAATAGAATACTTGCCACAATTCGACAAATGGCGACAAAAAAACATGAAGCGTAATTGCCTTAAACACTAAAGTGAAGGAGGTGCCATGTGAGCAGCTATTTAGAAATGAAGGCCAGTTATCAAAGTGATCGAAGCAAAGCATTAAAAGGTCGAAATAGAAAGACAGTTGTTCATTTAGGTGATTATTTTAGTCAAGAGGAAAAAGAAGCGCTTTTGAATCATCGTTTGAGTAGCAGTGCAGTATCATCTTGCAACTTTGCTCTTGATACCTTAGGCATTCGAGGAGAAAAAATTGATGAAGAGTTGTTGAAGTTGTTAGATCCTGTTGAAGAGAAGGTAATTGTTCTTCGGATTGAAAAGCAAGAAGATTTTTCTTCCATTAGTGATACATGCCAAATACCCATTCGTGAGGTTATGGAAATACTTCGGAAAGCTACGCGTAAGATCACAACGTTTATTCGATTAAACAGGATTCAGAAATAAAAATGCTGTTATCTTAGATCAAAATTCACATTTACAAAGGAGAATGAGCAATGTCTTGGTACGCACTTCAAGTTAAAACGGGTCAAGAGTTTGAAATAGCCGAAGTGATTTATAAATATGCGAACTTCAAGAACTTAGCCGACAAAATTACGGACATCTTCTCCGGTGTGAAAAAGATCGTAAAGATGACTAGTAAAGGTCGTAGGATTGACGCTGAGCCAGTATTAAATGGTTATATTTTTGTTAAGCTTTTACAAGATATGACTGGTGAAATATGGCATCTATTAAAAAATGTACCTGGTGTATTTAAGGTACTGGACATGCTGCCAATCAGTGAGGAAGAAATAGAGCACTTGCAAAAGAAATGTGTTGGGGAAATCGAATTTAAAATAGAAGTAAAAGATGAAACTGAGTTGGACAAACAAGAACACATTACAACCGTAATAGATGAAAATGAAGAAGCACATCTATGTAGTGATACTACGCTCAATGAAGTTAGGAATGATCTGAATGGAACTGATGCATCTGATAAATTAGAAGTGAATAAGAAACAAAGATTTTCACAAAAAGGGGAATCTACTCCTTACAGCTATATAAAAACATTGATGTACTCCTTCATAAAGGGAGGAAAAAAAGTCTTTCGTATCCCGCTTCCCGTTTATCGAGAAATTCTGGAGGCAGATGAATTACTTGAAAATCCCCAGAACGAAAGAAATCCGTATTTCATTTTATGGGTCGCCAAGCGGCATTTCAGAAAACTTTTAATGACATGAGAAATCTCAATTACTTAAAAATAAAATCTGAAATCTTGGGAGGAAACATGAAAAAGAGAAAGCGAGTAGGATTCATTACATTTGGTATAGCAATTGTTTCCATTTGTTCAATTATTTCGATAGCCCTTATAAAAAACTACACATTGGCACCAGAAGAAGAAACAAAACAAGATGTAAAAACTAATTTCATTGCTTCTCTTCCACAGCAAATGAAGGAAGTTTCTTCTGAAGCATTAGTTAGCCCAAGAGAAGACGACTATTTGATTTTTTATTATTCCAACGACTGCATTATAAGTGAAAATCTCGTTCCATCTATTGAGGAATATAGTAGTAAGAGCAATGCGCTGCCCATTTATGCAATCAATGTAATGGATGAAGAGAATGAGAAGTTAGTGGAACAGGAGCATATTATAGGGACTCCAACCGTTATACATATGAGGAATGGAGAAGAGGTATGGAGAACTATTGGTAAGCTTGATCTTAACCAACTCCCAACTATATTATGAAGTCAGACACTTTTGTTGAATATGCGATGAAACGCATATTCGGTAAAAGTGTATTTGTGTTTACATACAAAACTATCTTCAGAAAGGAGAGTTATGGCGAAATCTAATCAGAACAAGTCAAAAAAAATAAAGGATGAGAAACTGGCTTTCATAATTCAGAGACCAGATCCTTCGACCGTTCCTATTTGTCGAGTTGCTATTTCCCAATACTCTACCATTTCAAGCACTCTCACTATGATCAAAAGTATCATTAATCAACTCAAAAGGCATCCAGGTAATCGTATAGTTAAAAGAATTTCAATTCACAGTCATTGGTTAGAGGTTGAGTTGGACCTTTCTAATAGTTCAACACCTGATTTTTGCGTATCAGAGTTAATCCAAAAGTTGAGTTTTAGTTTATCTCAAGTCGGAAATTATCCAGCCGATTTGGAGTTGAAAGAAGTACTAGTGGACAATGAAGGTATAGTAACGATTAAGAAAGATAGTGTAATCTATTGAATACAGAAACAACATGTGTTAAGATTAATTCATAAATTACTTAATTATTTTCGCAAATGAATAATTCTTATATTTCTATTTTTAGAGCCTTCCAATTGGAGGCTCTTTTTATGTTCTCCAAAAAGAGAGGGGAGAGAAAATGTACGCGAAAACACATGTTATTGCAGGAGCTGTAGCTGGTTATTGTATGTATCCGTCTTGGGCAGGTATTTTAGCTGGTTCGATTGGTGGATTGATCTCAGACATTGACGAAACTAAGAGTTATCTAGGACGATTAGTTCTTCCAATATCCGTTATCTTAAAATATACGATAAAACATCGGACACTCTCGCATTCCTTGCTATTTGCTAGTGGGTTAACCATTGTATTAGCTCCTATTCTGTTTCTTTTTTTTCATACGTGGTTAATTTCATTGGCCTTTTTTGCAGGGGTAATTTCTCATATTCTGGGCGATATGATAACGGGAAGGGTACAGCTGTTTTGGCCATATCAGAAAAAATACGGAATAAGGATGCCTTTTCTGGTATATCGGTTTGTTGATATATTTTTTCGATCTGCCTTAATTGTATTGATCATATACAAATTAATTTCAGGTGATGTTATTGCACATCTCCTTGCAAATACAAAAGATCTTCTGGGATAGAGAAGGGAGTCGGCAACATGGGGATGCCAGCAGTAAATGAACGAGGTGCTACTAGTAATCATTCTGATGAATTTAAAAAGGGTAGGATATTAAATGAATCTAAAAAAAAAAGAATGATGGTATCAAGAGGAGAAATTTATTGGATTAAGGATACTCATAAGGAAGTAGGAAGTGTTCAAAAAGTAGATGGTTTTAGACCGGCTTTGATTATATCAAACAATAAAGGTAATTATTACTCCACTACGGTTGTGGTAGTAATGCTCTCAGGTCAAGTAGAGAAGGCGATGCGAAAAAAATTGGATTGTCAGATTATCATAGATACCATTGTAGGAATGCAGGTTGTTATGTGCGAACAAATCCGAACCGTGGACAAAGTTCAACTTGATGACCATATAACGAAGTTATCAAAAGAACAAATGCGAGCTGTCGAGGAGGTGCTGAAGCTGCAGCTAAATTTATAGAGAATTATTTTAAAGGAGAGGGGAATAGTGTTAATTTATTTATTCGGAAGTTTGCTTATACTGATTAGTTTAATTGATCTGTCATTAACCATGAGGCGAAAGATCATTAGATACCCAAACTCTCATTACAAGTTTTTTTGTATACGATGGCTAAAACAATTTGTTATGTACGGAGATACATGGAATGGATTTAGAGTAACGACATTGATAGATCGGATTTACAACCGTGTACTTCTTATAGTTGGATTGCTGGCTGTGAGTAGACTGGATATAGACTATATTGGCATATATCTGCTAATGTTTGTTCCTTCAATTACTATTGTCATTTTGATTGAGTCTTTAAAAAAGATAATAACAGGTAGAGATATAAGTGTGGGATTAGCTATTGTTCGGAGCATTTATTTTACATGTATTTTATATTTACTGGTTGGTAGTATGGTTTTTTTATACCAAAATGATCACGATGGAATCCGAATAATTTTATTTCTTTTGGCTTTGCCTTTCTGTAATTCAATCTATAGAAAATTCTATTTCAGGTTGAATCGAGATGTTACATAAAATAATTTGAGAATAGAAAAAAGACTTCTCTCTTTCATAGAGAGAAGTTTTTTTTTAGGGTAGGGGGTGACTTGGGATTTTGATGATGAATTTAATTTAGGAAACCGGGCCAATAACACTTTGACATGGAGGATAAAAGAATGGGGATTTTAAAGACAAAGCGATTTTGGTTTGAATTGTTTTTGGTAATGGTAGTATGCTTTACTTTTGCAGCAGTCGCACACGCCACAACACTCGATCCAACGAATGGTAATGCATTAAAGGAAACCATTAAGGGCGGATCTACAAAGGCTGTTGAGTATTTTCGATATTGTGTAGGTTTTCTAGCTGTTGCATTTATTGTTTGGGCTGGTATCCTCTTTTTGACTGCGAACGGTGATTCACAGAAGATCCAAGCAGGGAAAGAAAGAATTAAGTGGACTATCGGGGCAGTTGTATTGGTAATTCTCGCAGATAAAATTGTCGGTGTTGTTTACGGCATTATTCCAGATTCGACTCCTGTTGACCCTGGGACAGCAGCGGCGCCAAAAAAATAGGGAGGCCATCTTATGTATGGAGAACAACATTTATTGGCCTTTAAGAGTAACGAAAAGAGCACAGTCATTTATAGTTTGACCTACCCACAAGTTGGATGGTGGGCGCTCGGAGGGTTGATAACTATGAAATTGGGGGGGATTATTAGTCCGATTCCTGGTATTGGTCCTTTCGGATATATTTTTCATCTCATTCCGTTCTTAATTTGCTTAGCTTTTGCACACATCAAACATCCAAGAACAGGTTTGTCGCTTCACAAGTATATTTTTAATTATATTCATTGCCGAATTAGAAAGCGTAAATTTTTGTGATGTTACAAAATGACATTAACACTGTCAAGTCACTCCCTTGTTCACTCGGCAGAGAATTTATAAAGGGAAGAAAAAAGGCTCGCCATACAGGCGAGCCTTTTTTTGATTAGAGATGAATATGGAAATAAGGGAGGATACACAAAATGACGGATTACCTTCTGGTCGCTGGACTGGTTGCAGTATATCTATGGCTACATTTTAGCGGGAAGAGGAAAAAGAAAGGATCAAAGAAAACTAAAGCTGCAGATTGGTTTACGGTTAAAAAAGTTGATTCAGATGGATTAATCTATACCGAAGACGATCGCTATTTTTACATGATTGAAGTGCTCCCAATATCATTTGTTTTGAAATCAACTATTGAGCAAAAAATCATATGGAGTACATTTCGAGATTTTATTAATGCTATTCCACATCCCTTAAGATTGAAAACTGAGAGCCATCCTTACAAACTTGAAGATTATTTTGACGAACTCGCTGCAGAAGCAACGGACACGGGGGATGTTAATAATATTGAATATGTCGAAGAACAAAGATTGATGTTTACAGCATATTTGGAAAGAAACCAAATCTCTGACAGGTATTATTACGTTTTTTTGGAAACTGATAATCGATATTTAAACGATATGGGGGCAGAGTTTTCTAATCCTCTTTTGAATGATATTTTACGGAAAAACAGTGCTAAAAATTCATCTCAGGATATTGATACAGCTCGTCAAGAGCTAACAAATAGTACAAGGATCTGTGAGGGTGCATTGCGAAGTATCGGAATGTCAACTAATTTAATGGACCGTAAAGAAGTGCTGAAGTATCTTTATCGGTCTGGAAATCGTGAAATATCAAGTTTGATCACACTGGAAGAAATGATCAATCGTACTGCTGAAGAAAACGAAACACTACATTCGTTTAGTAAAATGCACTATACGAAAGGAGCGTCTGCACAGTGAAGTGGTTCTTCAAAAAGAGACAGACAAATACCGTACCAGCTGAACAGAAATTTATAGTCGAAGAGGGATTTACGGAACATGAAAAGCAGCTTATAGCTCCTCCTTCCATGATAGAACGTCTACCTGGTGAAAACAAAGCAACAGATTATTGGCTAGAAATCGGTGATAATACTTTAGGAGCTCGTTATATTCGCTCATGGTACATGAAGTTCACTGGACGCACTACATGGATAGGCATGCTTGATCCTATCATGCTTGCAGAAGGCGATGGGGATGTGGACTTAACTATAGTAATAGAACCTGCTGAGGCTAGCATAGAAATGAATCGGCTGGCCAATCGAGTGGCGATATTGCAGGCTGAACTGGAACAGGAACGGAATCCGGCAAAGCAAGGGAACATCCGACAAGAGTTATATGATCTGAATGCGAAAATGTCACGTCTTCGGATCAACGAAGAGAAATTGTTCAAAACCTCAGTTATCATGAGTGTTGCCAGTCAGACTCCTGAGATGCTTCGTAGATTAAGCCGAACGATTATTAAAAGGCTTGGTGGAATTGGGGTGAAATTCCAATCAGCTGATACAAGACAGCTGGAGATGTGGCGTGCATCGCTCGGCATCGGTGATAAAGCACTTATTTCAGAAAATATGATGGATATGGAAACGAGTAATGTAGCTGATTTTTTCATTTATGGATACGGTGGACTATCGCATCGAACCGGTGTTATCTTGGGCTTTGACCAGTATCGTCGTCCTGTTTTTTATAATGGGTGGGACAGGCGTCTAACTAACCAGAATATGGTCGTGTTTGGGAGGTCTGGTTCTGGTAAATCATTCGCTATTAAAATTCTTACACGACGAAGCGCAGCCCAAGGAATAAAAACAGCAATTGTAGATCCGGATCGTGAATATAAAAACACGGTGTTAGCTATGGGTGGAGCATACGCAGAGTTATCTCCAAAGTCAGAAGGCTACCAGCGCATAAATCTCTATGATGTTGCGGAGGAAGAGGACGAGCATGGCGTAGTCAAGGTTATCATGGATGAGTGCTATAAAGCTGTGCAGGCGTTCATTTTTAAAATGATACGTATTGTTAGCCCAGAGGCTCTGACTGGACAGGTAAAGGTTAAGGTATATGAAAGTATATTGCAGTTGTATCGAGATTTTAAAATAAATGAGGACCCGAGTAGTTTATATGAATTAAAAGATGGAGTTTGGGTACAGAAGCCATCACCAACTTTACATGACCACTATCAACTTATGCTGAAATATAAAGAGCTGGAACCAATCTGGGGTGTTGTCAAGCTATTTACCCGAGAAGGGGGTGATCCATCGAAAGCCATTTTTGATGGACAATCTACTTTCTCTATTGGCAGTGCTAGTGCTTACGGTATTTCTGTTGCAGACCTGGAAGAAGAATGGATGAAACCTCTTGGAATTTTCGTTTCAACAAAATGGATATGGGAGAAATTCGCAAAAAAAGACCGTACTCAGAAAAAACGAATTGTTGTCGATGAGTCACAACTTATGATGGAGGAAGAAGAAGAAGCAAAATGGTTGGAGAATTCATATCGACGTGGTCGGAAACTAAATGTTTCCATGTGCGCGGTAACTCAAGGGTTCGAAGTTTTCCTGAGAAAGCCTGAAGGAATGGGTATTCTGAAAAACGCACCTACTAAACTCCTACTGCGTCAAGAAGCAATTGATATCGAAGCCGTCCAAGGAAAGTTCAATCTTGCTTCAGGTGAAGCCGCTTTTCTCCTAAAAGCAAACAGTGGTGTTGGTATACTGAAAGTAGATGAAGAGTCTACAATTGTACAAATGCAGGCGACTGATAATGAATATTGGTTATATACAACAAATCCTAATGACTATGCGGAAGCGGTTAAGGGAGTGTGATTAAGTGGCTGAGATGCGGAAGCGAAGACGGTTGCCGGCATTTCTCTTTGTCATTCTCCTTTTAATCGGATTTACTGTATCGACCATATCGGTACAGCATGCCTATGCTGAAGGGAATAAAAGCAATCAAACTGAATCGGAAAATAAGATGGATTCTCTGAAAGACCAAATGCTTGGAGAATCATTCAGTAATGAAGGTAAGGATCCTTCTTATTTGGAGAAGACGCTGGCCAAACTCTTTACAGGATTCACAGATTTTCTTATTCATGTACTGAGTTTGAAAGATTATAACGAACTAATTTTCAATCAGGATAATCCAAGTCTTATATTAAATACATTTGATGTTGGGGTATTCAATGTCCTTAATGATTTCTATAGTTCATTCATTGGTGTAAGTGCTTATTTGGCTGTTATAGCGGTATTAGCATGGGCATTTATTTATATGTATAAGGGAAACACCTTCCAAGGACAGTCTACACTTGGTGGTATGACACGCGGCTTAATCTTCTATTTTTTAGGATTGTATCTTGCTGGATATCTATTTCAAATCGTGTTTTTCCCAAACAAAGTGATCGTCCTTTTTGCCATCGATGGGTTATATAAAGCAACAGGATGGGATGTTTCGCAATTTGACTTACTTGGAATAGTTGCTGTAGAAGGTGTAACAAGCCTCCCAGTAGCCATTCTTTATTTGGTTATGGCTGTTTGTATCGGTATGATGAATTATCAATACGCAATGCGTATGGTAACTCTCTTATTTCTAATGGTTATCTTTCCTTGGGTATCTTATGCGAGTATATTTCCTGGGAACCAAAAAGCGATGGATCTGTGGTTTAGAGAATTGGCTTCACAGGTATTTATTCAAGCGGGTCATGCTCTTGGATATGCTCTCTTTGTGGCTGTACTTGTGAATGATGCTAACTTCTGGGTACTCTTTGCTTTTCTGATCGGAATGCCTACACTAACCAGCCTTATACGTTTGTTATTCGGAGCTCCTGGTGGTGGTACAGTTAAAGGAGGTTTGGGTGGAGGAACACTTGCAGCTATGACAATGATGGTCAAAGGTATAAGTGGTGGTTTTGGAAATAATGGTGGTGGTAACATGATGAATTTAGGCGCGAATGGTATTGGTAAAAATTCATCATCCATTGCAGGTGGTGCAGGTGCTATGGCAGGAGCTGGGTTATCTTCAGGATTAAATCAAGCTATTAATAATACTGGCGCTCTTAATGCTCCTTCTTTTAACGGAATGAATAGTGGAGCTCTTAATGTTCCTTCTTTTAATGGTATGAATAGTGGCGCTGTTCCTGGATATTCGATGAACGGTGCTGGAAGCAGCGCTGGCCAAGGGGTAGAGTCTGGTTTCGACTTTGAAGGAGAATCTGGAAATGATGGGCAAAGTTTTAATAGTGGATTGCGAGCAGCTACAGCCTCCAGAGGATTAAAGGGAGGGGCAGCGTACGCCATAGGATCTACATCTTCAAAAATGTCGAGTGGTCTTAAATCTGGTGCAAATAAGGCTCTTAAAGGAGCACCCACAGCAATACTGGGTGCTGCAGGGTTTATAGCGGGTTCAGCCCTAACTGGAAATTTTGGCGGAGGTTTTGTTGGAGCTTCTCTAGGGGCAAAAAGCGCGGGATTTATGAAGCAACACGTTGGAGCAGCGGGTGGAGCTTTAAAAGAAGGAATCGCTGGTTGGCGCGAATATCGAAAAGATAATCCAATAACACAAGTTGAACCCGCTCCCCACCCTTTAGCGCTTCCACCAAAAAGTGGGGATCCGCTATTAGCATTACCTGCAGGTGTGGGTATGTCTCCAGGGAGAGGCCCACTTGAATTGCCTGGAATAGTTCATACTCCTCTAGCAGATAACAGTGGAGTCATGGTTAATCGAACGCAAGATAAAAACATGTTCCCTACGTTTCCTTCCCCTATGAATCCATCAGGTTCGCTTGAGGGGCATAGCGGTGGGAGTGGAATGGATTCGTCCTTTGATTACGGTCCCATTCCACCGCTGGAAAGTCCAGGATCTGGTGGCATGGGGGGAGAGAGAATGGGGTTTAGTTTCGGAGACAGGGGGGTTGGGAGTGAAGATTCAGGACCTCAAGGAAACATTACCAGTCCTTCTGGTAATGGAGCAGCTAACATTCCAAGTTCTCATAATGTTCAAGGATCAGCTCCAATTCCGAATGGTGTGGAACGCTCTTCTAGCGTATCCGGTTCTGTAAGTAATCGAACCCCAGACCTTTCAGATCCGCGTAGTACACAAGGGCCAACAAGCTCAAATACTGATAATTTGCAGCTTTCAACTAGCAAAAGGACTCTAACAGGCGGACCTGTTAGAAATAACGACACAGGGGCTGTGGGTTCAGGACACAATAGTAACTCAGGATCATATAATAATGGTTCTATACCATCAATTGGTCAAGATTCCTCTAGAGTTGTGAATCCCCCAGTACAGTCTGCAGGTCCTTCTCGAACTATTTCAGAGGGGGCGAAAAGACAGGTAAGTGATGAAGGTCATTCCAATTAAGATAATGCGCCTACGCTGTTTAGGTTGCTTTTAAGAATGATAATTCTCCAAGTGGACAGGAAACAGATTTATAAGGGCTAAGTAAAAAGGCTATTTTAGACAGTACAGAAGGATCCAATCTGCTAAGACAGATTGGGTCTTTTTTTATTTAGATAGGAGGTGCTATTACTGATGGACCTTGAGAGTATGCTGCAGCGGGGCATGCAAGCAGCAAAACATCTTATAAAGCACGTTTTAAAACAGGTCGGAAAGAAATTACTGAAACAAGTAGTACTCAAAATATTGGCTGTAGCTGGTCCATGGATACTAGGTATCTTATTAATTGTGATTTTATGTTCTGCATTTCTCTCAATATTTTTAGATAAGCCAAATGAAACTCGGGTAGCGACCGGATCACCTTCTATTTTCGCTTTGGATGATGGTGATACAGAATGGGACTTGGAAAAAGACAAGAAACTCATTGAGCAGTATAAGAAATTGTCCGAAAATGGACTCGGTTCAGCAGCTGATATGAGTTTTGGATCAAAAGAAGCTGGACCTTTTTCTCTTAGTCAATTTGAACAGGCCAAATCTTACAATGTGAGCTGGGCCTTAATTGCTGGGGCGGATCGCTTAATCGGAGATCCTTATACGGGAGATGGAATACATCGTAATCCTGATCCTGAGAAAACTTATAAAGCGCTTGGACCAAGATTTTCATGGAAAACAACCACCACAGAAGTAACGGAGTGTAAAGCTGTAACTCCACCAGTGGTTGAAGGAGAAGAGGGAGAAATTGATACAGTCACCGCTCCCAAGATTAAATGTTCAACGAAAAATTATGAATCCAAACTTCTTTCTAAAGTAGATAAATTCAATGAAGTTGTTACCTTGACTTATAAATCGCAAACGCAAACTACAGGTACAGCACCTGATACCACAACAGTAACTAGAGAGGTTATCAGTCAGATTATCACTACTCCAAGATCAAGTGATCGGCTGACGACATACGTAGTCGACAACGGACTAAGTAAGGATGATACGGATTTAGTAATTGAAATTGCGAAAGCTTATGATCCGAATTTCTCTGAATTTTTATTTCCTCCCGGAGCTGCGCAACTTGGCGGGAGCGGTTATGTAAGCGCTCAGGTACCAGCTGAATTTCTTCCTATTTATGAGGCAGCTCAAGCCAAGTATGGCGTACCGTGGTATTACCTTGCTGCAATTCATCGAGTCGAGACAGTCTTTTCAACTGAACCAACGATGGTTTCATCTGCCGGTGCAATAGGTCATACCCAATTTATGCCGGCTACATGGGTTGGATGGACTTACAATGTCGGTAATGGTCTAGTATCTACTGATTTAGACATTACCAACCTTGAAGTTATTCGATCAGGAGGCGGTTATGGTGTGGATGCTGATGGTGATGGTAAAGCAGACCCTTGGAATATTTGGGACGCGATATTTTCCACTGCAAATTACTTGAACAAGAACGGTATGAATTCGGACCCTAGGAAAGCAATCTTTCAATATAACCATGCAGACTGGTATGTAGATGATGTTCTAATGTTTGCAGATCTCTTCTCAAAGCCGGCCCCACTCTGGGCAAGCGCAATACTTCCGGTAGATTCTGGTTTATATACCATTTCAAGCCCCTTTGCTGTTCGGACAGATCCCTTTACTGGGGAATCTAAGAATCATAAAGGACTAGACTTAGCTGCAGTCGCAGGAACACCTGTAAAGGCTCCTCTTGATGGTGTGGTAGCTTATGTGGGCAAGCAAACAGGGTATGGGAATCTAGTGATCATTGATCATGGGAATGGTTTCTCAACGGCATACGGTCATTTGTTGGATAATAGTGTTTTGGTTAAACCCAAGCAGAAGGTAAAAGCTGGTGAGCAAGTTGCAGGGGTAGGATCTACTGGAAGATCAACTGGAAATCACCTTCATTTTGAGATTCGTGTGAATGGCGTACAGGTTGATCCTACGGAATATATGAGATTTTAGACTAATTCGAGGAGGTGAGAAATCCGTTGGAGCTAGAGGGAATTCAATCATTAAAGATAATAACTATGAGAAGGGAAGGAAAGGGAATATGAAAAAATCAGGTATTCGAGTATTTAGTCTGATTGTGTTTATTGTTTTTTGCTTTGGTGCACCTGCACATGCGGCGCCAGGAGATAGTCAGACAGGAACCGTTACTAATAATCAATCCATCAATCAATCAACTGGTGATTCTCAAGGGGCTATTGATATTACACCAGTAACTTCAGAAAGGTTTGGAAAAGGCATGACAAAGATGGGGAACGATTTATCAAAATTTGGTGAAAGAATATCTTATCCCCTGTTTCTTATTGCACTTATACTTGGTTTTGTTCTGTTACTTTTCGGCATTTTTTCTAAAAAAGCCTTGGCGGCAGGTGGGATTTCATTGGTAGTTGCTTTTACTTCGCTTCTATTTATGGGTGACATGACTAAATTAATGAATATAGTAAATGATATTACGCAAAATATTCGAAACTATTTTTAATAGAAGCGTGCTGGCTCAGGCTGGCATGCTTTTTTTTCATCAGTAGGAACTGAAATTTAGATTTCTTTACAAATAATTGAAGGGAGAATAATTAGTGAATATTAGATCTGGTGATAAGGAAGTTGTTAAAGTCGAAATTAATTCTCTTCAGGAAGAGGTGTAAATGATGCATATAGTAATTATCTGCCGTCCACAGCATTACGAGCGGCTTTCAGGATATATAAAGCATGTTTCAACTAGAATTTCTATTTCCCCGTTGATTTCAGATTGGAATGCAGCGATGGAATATTTGCAAAAAGCCAAGTTGGACGGGGTGCTGATTGACCAGAACGTCAGTTTTTATAAAAATATTGTAAGTATGCCTATACCTTCTCTCGTATATCAAGGTCAACCACAAGGTTTTGGGTCAGAAGTTCAGGAATGGTTGAACTCGTTGAATGTAAGTAATCATGAAGCCCCACCTTCTCGTTCTTCTGATACAAAAAGCTTAGCAAGTAATGAAACTGAATCTGAAGTACCAATCGTATCAGAAAAAGCTTTGATTAGTGAAAACGGAATTAAGGTGGCGTTAGTATCTACAACAAAATCTATCATTGAAGCAGTAAATAGGCTTTCCGGAATTTCAGTCGTGGCTACTTTGTCTGATTTACAAGATGCGAAGATTGCAGAAAACCTTAATAATGCAGATACCATTCTTGTTGAAGAAAGTGTAATGAATGAGGAGACAATTACAATACGAGAGTTGAAAATGTTACAACTTATCGAGGAATATAAAGGAAGTGGTAGACGATTAACATTCCTTTTATTCGAAAGATCCAGTACATCGTTTATGCAAAAGCTTGTGAAAAAAAGCTTTTATGACTTCCTCTGCACAGAATCACTCTCACTTTCGGATATTGAACGGTTAATTAAAGTTCCAAAGTCCCTTAGCGAAGTCGCTAATTATATTCCGAAAGAAGAATTGAATCAGGCACCAGAAAAAGCAACGATAAAAGCAAATAGCTCAGAAGTAGTCCCATCTGTGCTTACTAAGGATGATATTGATCAGAATGTTAAAGATAAAGCTCACCGTCCAGCGGAATCATTTGTAGAATCAGCTAATGAAAAAGTTGAGGATAGCGTAGAAAGCACAACTAGTACCATAGAGATCCCAGACGGAACCCAGAACCAAACGGAATTTATTAAGAAAGTTTCCATTGATACACAAGAAGCAAGTGTGTATACGAACGTTAATGTTCAGAGCGACCTAGCCGCCGAACCCACTACTATTTATGAGAATATAGAAGTTAAGGGTAAGGTTACTGCAGAAGACATTCTACCAGACACCGACAACGAAACAAACACTACCTCGATAACAGATTCTGCCCGAAAATTCATCAAAGCGTTAGGGCAAAAATTATATCAGCATAAAGAAGAAAGCAACACGAATTTGAATGTTCCAAACGATGAAAACGACTTTGAAAAAGGAGATGATACACAAGTAAATGAAACAAGGCAGGATTCTGATTTACCTACAGGAAGCTCTCTCGTCGGAAAAATACAAATCAAAATAAAAAGTATATCTCGACCTAGATCAATTCGCGGGGAACGGAAAGAACTGAAGGACGAACAAGAAGTTAATGTAACTCTCGAAAAGGAAACAGGGGAGTTTCCTGATTTGTCTACAATCAAGCTTGGTAAAAAGATGACAGACAATATTCAGAGTCCAATACAGTTTACAGTACCACATCGAGTCGTTCTGTATTCCCCAAAAGGTGGTGCTGGTTCAACAAATATCGCTGTCCAACTGACACAAGCTTCAATAGAGAATAATATTGGATTAGCTGAGATTGCATTTAGCTATGGTCAACTTGCCGGACGTTTAAATCTTAAGCCACAGTATAACATCTCGGATATTGAAGAAGGGATGGAAGAAATGGCGGTATGCAACAACCGATTTTTATGTGCGCCGTGGGTATTTCCAGTGAAGAAAACATTCAATGAGTCTTTATTAAAAGAATGGTTGAATCGATCCCAGCGAGCATTTCCTGGGAGATCAATTATTGCAGATTTGCAAAGTCAAAGTTCTCCAGTGATTATTCATACAGCAATTGAGTGGGCTACTCGTTCTGTTTGGGTTGTACAAGATACTGAGCAGCACCTTGGAATGGCTGATATTCAAATTTCAAGCTTAAGGAAAATGGGGGCTGATGTTGGAAAAATAGGTTTAGTTGTTCAAGAGGTGACTGGGGCTAAAATACCATGGAGTGATGTTTTAGGTGTACAAGTTATTGCTACATTAAATCGCGATTTAAAATCGTTGAAATGGAAAAAAGAATTGTACGATGGTATAGCAGAACACTTAGGATTACTGGCAATGGTATAAAATTTATATAACTGTATATTATTGTGTACAGAATGAAAAGGTTAGAGTATAATATATGTTGTGGGACAGGGTGGGTTGTACCGAAAAGGTGCAACCTATTTCGGTGTATATAGATATTAATATACGATTTTCAGATGGGAGGGGATATAATGAAATTGTTTTCTAAGCAACTCCTGCAGTATACAGCTTTAATAGGCATTGCAGTTTCTCTTATATCTGATAAAACAACGGCTATGTCATTAAATGAAGTGACTGGTACTAGAGATGAAACAATTGTTGTTATAAAGGATGGAATCGAACTAGAGTTAAAGGATGCAAGGGGTCTTCGAGTAACGCCAGTAACGATAGATAACACGACATATCTTCCCTTAAGGGCTATTTCGGAGAATATGGGATGGGATGTGGGTTGGGACAATGATAAACGCACCATAACTTTAGACGAAGCAATACAGCCTGAACTTAAAGAGGAAGTAAACGAAAAGAGTCCAGAACCAACAACTCTTACGGATTTCGGTGGAAGTATTGATAAAACATTAATGCTAACTAAAGTACCTACCGATTTGAAAGTGGGAACGATGCAGTTTATTCAGGGAGGCATTCTCAAAGGAAGTAGCGCAAGAGCGGCGATAGATCTATCTAAAAACCCATATGCCAGCTTATCTACATATATGGCTGTAAAGAAAACCATAACTTCAACTAATAAAGCTGCATACGCGAATACACCAGTTGAGGTTAGAATTACCGAGGTGATCAACGGGAAGGAAGTATCCTATTTCACAAAAAATATCTACCCCAACGATGCTCCTGTTCATGTTGAATTAGATTTAAGAAATAAATCAAAAATTAAAATCGCTCTTAAGAGCGACGTATTAGATACACAACTAATACTTGGAGATGCAATTTTTAATCCGTAAATTCTGTATTGATTTGTGTACAGAATTGTGATAAACTTCTGTTTGTAGCAAGTTATGAAAGTGCGGCCCCCCCCGGCTGCTTTTTTTTTTATAAAAACCCATCTACAAGTTTCTTGGGGAGTTGTAAATAGTTAGAGTCATGATAACTTTAATACAAGATAATTGAAGCGAACAGAAGAGGAGGTCTAGTCAATGCGAAATTCGAAAAAAATTAGACATGGAATCATCGTTGCTCTTACATTTGTCACTGTTGCGTCAGCATCGTTTGCTAATGAATCATTCAAGGATGTTTCAGATCAGTATTGGGCACACGACACGATCACTTGGGGAGTAACACAAAATATACTACAAGGTTATGAAGACCATACTTTTAAACCTAATCAGACCGTAACGGAAGCAGAATTTCTGACCATGCTTATCAATACCTTTGTTGGAAAGCAGAATCCAGTAGGAACAGGAAAATGGTATTCCGGATATTATGCGTTTGCAAAAAAGTATAATTGGTCTCTTAAAGGCATTGATGATTCAACAAAAACTGCTGAAAAGTTGAGCAGAGGACGAGTGGCAGAAATCGTAAGCGGGGCTGCTGGTGTGAATTATTCTGGAGATAATGCAATTCGCTATATGCTGGCAAATGATCTGTCCCAAGGGCGTACAGACAAGCCAAGTGTTAAGGGTTATGCGGGAGCAGAGTTACTAACAAGAGCAGAAGCGATTCAGTTCATAAAAAATGCAGTTGACCATGGGTTCAATGAAGTAAAGCCACGTCCAACTACTGCATCGGACACGACTAAACTACCAGAGTTTCCGGATGATAGTGCATCAAATTCATCTAATAATTCTAGCTCTTCACACGGATGGGAAAATAAAAATGTAGGCGACTTTACATTGAAGGAAGTAAAGAAGCAAACAGTTACCAATACGATTTTGTCCCGTGCTATTGGTTTTATGCCTATAGACAAAAAGAGTGAATCTTTTATGCATCAAGTTATGGATGCTATTCAGGTGAAAGATGGGATTGTCACAATCGACTTCCCTAATAATATTCCTAGTGGTTATAGCGTATATTTGGTCGGAGAGAACGGGAGCTCAGCAATGGTCGATGTTCTGGCTGGCGAAACAAAAACCTTTAAGCTAAAAGGGACGTTCGGTATTTCGATGTATGTAGGTGCAGAGGCAAAACAAGTTAATAGTATCTCAGCTGACGGAGCTGTTATCTGGGGGGCAAAGCATTCATGAACATAGTTCAAACCTCAGATTTAAAAAAGAAGCGTGTCCTTGTGACAACGCTTCTTTTAATTGTTCTGATATTTCTTGTTACCTTTATTAAATCCGATGCAGCATCACCTCAACCGGAATATGGGGTTAGATACTATCCGTATACAAAAGAGGTTAAAACTCAAGTGATAGGAGATTTAAGAGCAAGTGGTCCTGAACAAGGAGATCATTTACTTTTCGCATCACGGAAGGCTTACGCTCTTTGGGACGATGTTCGGTTTAAAAACGTCATTACTAGTACATGGGCAGATGCAACTCCAGGAGGGAGCTATCTACCTGTCCTTTTGTTTCAAATACTTGAACAGGAGTCTGCTGATAAATTCGATGCTCGTGATGGTTACAGACTAGTTCCTTACTATCCGAATGGTGATGTTAATACCACACAAAAAGGAACTCCTATTAAAAAGGTTGCTGATTGGGCAGGCGGTAATCCAAGTTATGTGTTAAACAAAATAAATACTGTTCTGAATGGCAAAGCTTCAAGTTCTAACGTATTATCGGCAGATAATTTTTATTATGTCGGAGCAATTCCTCCAGTAGACTTAACAGAAAATCTATTCTTTCGTTTCAATTCAATTGTTAGTCTTTCGGGTGGAGGAGTGGATGAAGGTGATATGATCGCGCAAACACCAACAAAAGGTGTAAACCGTGGTATCACATACCCGGCTTTTAAAACGACATATTCAGTGACTTCATGGCCCAAAATACATGCTGTATTTGGAATGGAAAGTAATGGTGAACAGCGTGAATTAGTTAGTGCAGCGACTGGTAAACTGAAAATATCAACTACCACTTATTCTTATTCAGGTCACAAGCAAAAGATCTGGATTATGAAGGGGAGTAAAACATTTGGTGACGTTCTGAATTACATGAACTCAACAACAGAAATGTCAGGAGCAAGTGACCAAACACGTTTTAATGATTTTTCACCAAATATCTATAAAATTTTTGATGCTTCTGGAAAACGAACGTACAACTACAATAGTAGTATTCCTATGTCGGAAATGAGTTCACTTATTACACCGGATGGTACCGTACAGAATTTCACCATGGTCGTCAGTGATGCCTACGATCGTATAGCAGTTACAAATTTCAAAGTAGGCACCTATAAGAACGACTTGGCTATAATTCCATCAAGCGTTAAAATCACCCCTGGGAGTCCCCAGACTGCTGGTACTGCAGCCAAAGTTACTGTGAATGTATCGAATAAGGGGAGTAAAGATATCGCATCAACCTATTTGGCTTGGCGCTGGAACACGGCGGGAAATACTGTATCGAAAATTCCGATCAATAACTTTAAGAGAGGAGAAACGCGTAGCCTAACGTTTGATATTACTTATCCGCCTCAGTCGGCCTTACTTATACTGAACATTAATGCGAATAAGGACGCACCTACGAACGAGATCGATTGGCTCAATAATCGAACAGAAGTAAGAGTCGGTCCCGTACAGATTAATCTAAGAGCTAAAGAGGTTCGGTTAAATCCGACTAAGCCACAAATTGGTAACTCAGTGAATTTTGAGGTTTTAGTGGAGAATGAGAGCTATACAGAGACGGTCACTGATACTTATCTGGACTGGTGGACTAACCAAACACTACAATCACAGCCTGCGAAATTCAGCTTGTCACCGAGAGAACAAAAATGGATTTCAAATCTAGTTCTTCCTATTGTACCAGGCGGAAATTATCTTTATTTTGATGCAGAAATAAATAAAAATCATAACAAGCCTGTTAATGAGACTAAAGCTGATGGGACTAATGCTTGGACTGATAATAAGATCAGTAAAAAGTATCAACTGATGTCCAAAAATTTAAATTACTTCGTGAAAACAATTTCTGCTAGTTCAGCTACTCAGAATTCATCTGTGACCACACGTGTTGTGGTCGGACGGGAACAATTATCTTCTGATACTAACGGAGAGAAACAGGCAGCCGTTAGACTGTATATTCTAGACGCCAACGGAAATGCAAGTCTTATAGAGACTAAATCGATTCTACTCCCATCTCCTGGTGATACAAGAACGGTTTTCTTTGATTGGAATAGCGGAAATATGGCCATAGGCAATGGATACAACTTGATGGCAACAATAAATATACAACCAGTTGATCCGGAAACGACCTACGCGGATAATACTCAAATTGCTTCATTTGAAATAACTGGTTCTACGCCACCAAATGGAAACTTTTGCTCAATTGGTGCAACCACAGGTGTTTCTGGAACTTATTCGTATTGTTCCCGTTATGAAAATATTTATCATCCTGTTACTGGAGCCTATATTGGACGTGATTGTGTCAATTGGAACGAAGGAAATTACTATGAATATTTCAACGCCTATGTATCTTCAAGCCTGTCGGGGTCATATGTGGAGGAAAATGCAGATGAAATAAACGGTATTGATGTTCCTCTTGTTCAAGGTGGAAGTTCTACAGTACAAGCTGGGCAAGGATTTACATTTGCAATTGATGCCAAGTATACCGAAGATCGAGGACGTCAAGGTAATCTTACAAGAGCAGTTGCACACTTTCCAAAAGAGGATGGGACGTTACAGGATATTGACCTAGTAAAGATAAGGACAGCAGGTAACGAAGTTACATGGGCGATGCCGACAGCATGGGTCGCAAAGCATGGTGATGAAGTGGTATACCAAGAAGGCTCAAATCCAGGATCAAACGATCCGAACGATACAAACTATTACTATCCTGGTGGTAGAGCGTTTTATACCAGTTTAAATATGCCAGCAGGAACTTTTATAGTTTCCGTGGATTTGTATGCAGAAGGAGTTAACGCTCTTCACCAATGCGTGCTTATGCAGTATACAGTCTCTGGAACGGTAATGGACGACTTTTATGTAAGACAGATTAATCCGGAAGAACCTTTTCCATCACCACTATTCCCTTCTGGACCTACTTCTTTGTGGAAAGATAATTATGACGTATTGCAAAGTCAATCACTGATAGATTGGGATAACTTTGATGAGAGTATGTGGAATTGGCCTAAAGATTAAACCTTCCTCCCGAAAGGGAGGTTTTTTTATAAGAGTAGAAGGAAATTCAAAGGGAGGGAAATAGAGAAATGATTTTGAGTAGTTTGATTCTATTAATTGTTTACAACGGATTCAATATGTATTGTGATGTTCGTTGGAGAATAACAAAGAATTTATGGCATGTTCTTTATTTGCTGTTATTTTTAACTCTTATTATTGTACAGCAAGGAACTGCTGTTTTATGGGCAGTTGGATGGGGTTGTATCGCATTTCTTTTCTATGGATTATTACTTGAGGCTGCGGGATCTACAGCTCCTGGCGATACTAAAATGATGATGACTAATGGTCTAGGGATTTGCTGCTACGTATTAGCAGTTAACGGGGGATTTGTGAGAGATGAAATGCGATCAGCGTTAAGGATATTTCTCTTTAGCCTTGTTTTGATTTTATTTCTTATTGATGCTTATCGCTTTGGTAGGAAATACGGGCTTAAACGTGTAGTTAAAGCGATCTTTGAGAACACCATTGGCTATATCATGGCCAAGGCGGGCATGAACGCTTTTGCGCCATCCAGCAGTTTGGATAATAAAGATTTTCGTATCTTACCGGGAGCAGTAATGATAACAATGTCAGTTGGAATTACACTTTCATTTTTTATCCCTGCCTTCGGTTAGGTAGATAGGAGGAGTCATAAATGCAATCACCCGCGAAGCTTTTATGGTTTATGATCTTTATTTCGCTAATCTTCTTTCTGCTCGACATTGTTGACATTGGCACAAAAAAGTTTGTTGTTGAGGATGGAGCGAGGAATACAACGCAAACTGCGCTGATGAGATCAGTTGAAGAAGGAGGAATACGTACAAAACATAAACCGCGTACTGATTTAAATGATTTTTATCATGAATTCTATGTGTATGGGACGTTGAATGCAGGAGAAAAAGCGCTACAAAGTAAATACACTGCGATTTACGATGTACAACGACTTGTTCCATATGCCGCAGCCCAAATGTCTCTCCCCGGTGAGTCCAAGGCTATGAAGTATCTCAAGGCAGATGATGTTTGGTATAACCCTCGTCACAGGGTCATTTTTATCTGGGACGAAAAACAATAAAATTCAGGAGGAATTACAAATTATGAAGAAAAGAAAATTACTTGCTTTAATGGCAGCTTTGATCGTTGTGGGTTCATTTTATGCAATCAGTCAGTTTCGAGTAAATTCAGAACTGGAAGAGACCCAGGTTTATTTTGCTAAGAATGATATTCCCCCTCATACCGAGATTACTGCGGATATGATAGAACACACAAATGTACCTAAAAAAGGACTGCCTCCAGGCATTGTGATGGATATGACGAAAATAGTAGGTCAGTTTACACAGGCATCATATGGACTTTCACAAAACAGTTACTTTTTTCAAAACAAGATTGTCAGCGAACAAGAATTATTAGATTATGCTAAACGTCAATTGGAACCTGGGCAAGTGCTTTGGACTGGTAATGTAAACCTACTTGAAATTGCTGCTGGTAATGTAATCGAAGGATCTAAAGTAGATATTTGGTTCCAAGCGGTTGAAGGAAGCAATGCAACATCTGGTACGAAAGAGCAGTGGGTTTCAGGAAAAATGTATAGAAGCATCAAAGTAATAAGTACAAAGAACAAAAAAGCAGAAGACTTAACAACTAAAAACACAACCAATACTGTAAATTCTCAGGGTCAAAGCGTTGCTCCTAAAAAGGAATTGTATCCTACCGTGGTACAACTGGCTGTTACTGAGGACCAATTCAGAATGTTGAACAGTGCGACATCTAATGCGTTCAGAGATTCTGCCATCATTATGGTGCCAAGTGCTGATGAAAATACAATTCCAGACCTGGGTGAAAAAGATCCATACGATATTAAACCATATATTCTAAGTAAAGAATTTGATATCAATAATATCCAGAAGAAAGAAACTTCTATAGAAGGTACAAACGTAAGTTCAACAATAGGCATTGATCAGATCGGCGACGCTAATAAAGGAGTGACTGGGCAATGATAAAAAATAATGTGAATGAAGGTATTGAGACGGTAAACAAAAGAACAAGTAAAGTCATTACAGGATGGTCTTGTGATAGTGGAATGGGCGTAAATACGTTTCTACGTGCAGCTGCAACAGAAACAGCAAGTCGGGGGATTCGGACGGCTCTAGTAGAACTAGATCTGTTTCATGCTTCTACAGCATATTCAATGGGAATGAGTCATCCTACTAGAAACCTTGAAACCTGGATTTCAAAGAATCAGGAGGGGGAGGACTATAGGGATGTGAAGGACTTCTTACTGAACAGCAATATTTGGTCGCATGAAAAGTATGATGATAGTAGACAGATGCAAGACGTTGTGGCGGAGCTGCCTCAGGACTTGTTTCTATTAACACCTTCTCAAAACCTAGATCGTTTTTTTGCGGGATCTTTAAAGTTAAAACATGATATGCCAGCATTTATTATTGACTCTCTAGATAAACTAGGGTTTCAAGCGATCTTTATTGATGTTCCTAGTGAGCTGCTAATGGCTGTTACACCGGCAAGTTTGAAACTTGCTGATGAAGTAGTTGTATTAATTGATGGACAAGTAGCCCATTGCATGTATACAGCTAAAGAGTTAAAGCGACTTAGCCGGGAAATCGAAAATGACCGAATCAAACTTGTTCTAAACCGGACACCTCAGCCACTGGTAAAGGTCATTGAAAAACTAATGGAGCGTGAAGTATTCACTATACTTCCAGAAGATCCGACGATGGCAGAGCGTTCGTTGGACCTTCTACAGGGAGGCGGGGATGATTTCAATAGTGCCGTCAGTACCTTTATTGATAATGTTGGTTTTCCAAAGAAAAAGAAGACAGCTGCAAAAGAAAGTCCTTTCGAAGAATCAAGAGAAGGTAAAGAGAATGGAGTCAAAGGCATTACACGTAGGTTATTCCGATTTACAAAGAGAGTATAAAAATTCAAAAGACCAGTGCGATTGAAGGCGCACTGGCTTTTCTTTTATTAAGTAAGAATATATTTGAAGGGAGATTTCTCATTATGAGCACAGTTGATGAAAAGGCTTTAGTAGAGGGTAATGAGCAAAACAACT
>NZ_NFVA01000263.1 GCF_002264395.1 Paenibacillus sp. VTT E-133291 | reverse complement strand
TTTGTGTTTTAATCGAAATATCGAAATAACGGAGGAAGCCTTCATGAATAACAAAACAAGAGGAAGCTCAAGGATATTCAACGGAAATGAGATCAAACAACTAGAGAACAATCCAAATGTAGAGAACGTGACGGAAAAGTGTATTACCTATTCGCCAACGTTTAAGTTGGCTGCGGTTAAGGCCTATAAGGAAGGTCAAACCCCAATGGAGATCTTCCTTAGCGCGGGATTTGACGTAGATATTATCGGTCGCAAAAAGCCTAAGCATTGCCTAACCCGTTGGCGTAATACGTACAATGCTCTGGGAGAGGCTGGACTA
>NZ_NFVA01000046.1 GCF_002264395.1 Paenibacillus sp. VTT E-133291 | reverse complement strand
ACCGTACGGGTTCGACCCCCGTCCTCGGCATCACAGTGAAAACCTTGAGAAATCAAGGTTTTTTTGTTTTTCTTAAAGGAAAGCTTCTATAATAAGCTAGGGTTCTGTGTGTCTGGAAATAACATTCGAGTATACAGGACTCAAGGTCATAATACTCCTTTTCAGTGCTTGTATAATAACAAGTTCTAGAAGGGGGTTTTTATTATGGTTAGAATTAAACAAATTAAGAACAACAAAGCAGTGGTATAGACAGAAGCGTTGTCGCAATTTTTGTTCTGGAAGAAAGAACAGGAAGCCAGCGAACAAACAAGGATTATGAATAACATGTGCGGCTTTTCTTCAAGAGGTACAGCAACTCATTCGAGACTGTAGAACATCTGAAAAACAATCTGTTTGAATATCTTGGGCAAGAAGGCATTAAGCCATGTACCTATAACAATCGTCAAGTTACGAACCTGCCCTGCAGCGAAAGGAAATACGCCAGTGTTTGTCGAATCGGTAAGGGAAAAGCAATGGCTCGGCCGGCGTTTATTATTAGGCGGTACGCTGCTGCAGGTGACAGTTATTGTGACCGCTGTGTTATGATTACACTGCTCAAACCAGATATTTTCTGATTAAAGCCGATTTAATGAGGGGAATGTTGTATTTTGTGCAGGAATTTAAATCGAAATAGTGAATTTGCTTTCTTCCCGTTCCATCGCAGTTACATCATTGCCAAAAAGGGGAAATAAGAGTTCAAAAGTTCAATGTTATAGTTCAAATAGATAGCAAAGCGGAGTGATCGATATTCTGGAATTATCCATGGAACATCTTGATGATCTGGTGAAAGTGACACATGCGCTGTCTACGGAGCTTAGATTGAGAATGCTGGAGTTGTTGAACATCCGAAGAATGAATGTAGTGGAGCTGGCTGAAGCGCTGGAGATACCGGTATCCACCGCCGCTTCGAATGTGAAGGTGCTGGAACAAGCCAAGCTGATTGAGACCGAGCTGCTGCCTGCTTCGCGCGGAGCCATGAAGGTCTGTAGCCGCATCTATGATGATATCAAGATCGTCATAAATGTACCGGAACGTCGTGCGCAGGCGGATCAAGGCGATTATTGCTATGAAATTGAGATGCCGATCGGTAACTTCACAGCTTGTGAAGCAGCGCCAACCTGCGGCATGGTTAGTGAGACAGGGCCGATTATTGTGGAGGACTCGCCGGCGGGCTTTTTCCATCCTGACAAGGTTCATGCCCAGCTACTCTGGCTGCGCAAGGGCTATCTCGAGTACCGCTATCCGCTGGAAATTCCGCAAGGGGCTGCCATCCGCCTGATTCAGTTCTCGATGGAAATCTGTTCCGAGGCGCCGAATTATGAGAATGACTGGCCTTCGGATATTACGCTGTGGATCAATAATGTGGAGGTTGGTACCTGGACGTCGCCCGGTGATTTCGGCGGCAGACGCGGGAAGCTGAATCCTTCCTGGTGGCTCGATACGGGAACGCAATTCGGCTCGCTCAAGACCTGGAGTGTAGACAACACCCGCAGCACCATTGACCACCAAGAGATATCAACCGTCAATCTAAGCCAACTGAGGCTTACTAAGCAGAACCATGTGGATCTGCGGGTGGGTGTGAAGGAGAATGCGGTATTCAAGGGCGGAATGAATCTGTTCGGCAAAAAGTTCGGCGATTATGAACAGGATCTGGTGATGAAGATTTTTTATACCGTACAGTAATCAGGAGTAATTGATTCTGACAGCAAAGTGATGAACATGCGAAGAACCTGATGCCATAGGCAAAGGTTCTTTTTTCTATGCATTCTACGATTGACATTTCAGAAGATTCTGTAATAATTAATACATAATTATTGTAATGAAACAAAAATATTGTTCATAAGGAGCGTGTGCAGTTTAATGGCAACCCAGCACTATATCAAGGATTATCCGCGGCCGCAGTTCGTCCGTAACGACTGGCAGAGCCTTAACGGGGAATGGGATTTCCGGTTTGATGATGACAACATTGGCGAGCGGGACAAATGGAATGAGCATCTGCACGGGGATTTGAAGATACAGGTTCCTTTCACTTATGAGACGCAGGCCAGCGGAATCGGCGAGACCGCCTTCCATCCTTATGTATGGTATGAGCGGGAACTGAAGCTTCCTGCTGATTTGAACGGTAAGCGAGTGATACTCAATTTCCAGGCAGTCGATTATACCGCTAAGGTATGGGTTAATGGCTGCTTCGCCGGTGGGCATCAAGGCGGTTATGCGGCCTTTTCGCTGGATATTACCGATTATGTGAACACTGGTGCAGGAGTGTACAACCGGCTGATAGTCAAAGCGGAAGACAGCCAGAGCTGTACACAGCCGCGGGGCAAGCAGCGCTGGGTGGATGAGAACTTCGAGTGCTTCTATGTGCAGACAACGGGAATCTGGCAAAGTGCGTGGGTAGAGTATGTATCGCCCTCCTATCTCAAGGCTGTCAAAATCACGCCGGATCTTGATAACCGCTCGGTACGTTTTGAATATCAGACACAGGCAGCGGAGGATAATCTCCGCCTGGAGACCCGGATCAGCACGCAGCAGAAGACATTTAAGCAGGTCTCGCTGCATGTAGACCGGGCCTGGCTGCAGCTGGATGTGGAGCTGACCCATGAAGCGAATGGCCCGTGGAAGCTGCAGTCATGGTCACCTGCGGCACCGGCGCTGTACGAAGTGGAGTTTATTTTATATAAAGATGATCTGGTCATTGACCGGGTATATTCCTACTTCGGCCTCCGCAAAATTTCCATCGAACAAGGCAAGGTGCTGCTTAACAATACGCCTATGTATCAGCGGCTGATTCTGGATCAGGGCTATTGGCCGGAAAGCCACTTGACCCCGCCGTCAGAAGAGGCGCTGATTGCCGATATCGACGCAATTCTGGCTATGGGTTATAACGGCGTGCGTAAGCATATGAAGATCGAGGATGCCCGGTTCCTCTACTGGTGTGATGTGAAAGGCCTGTTGGTTTGGTCGGAGATGGCGGCGACTTTCGAGTTCAATGATGAGGCAGTGGAGAGCTTTACGAATGAATGGACAGAGATTGTGCGCCAGCAGTATAACCATCCTTCAATTATCACCTGGGTGCCTTTTAACGAATCCTGGGGTATTCCGCAAGTCTACACGAATAAGCAGCAGCAGAAATTTACGGAAGCCATTTATCATCTGACCAAAGCTATTGATCCTAATCGTCCGGTCATTGTGAATGACGGCTGGGAGCATACAATCAGTGACATCATCACCCTGCATGATTATGAGCAGAGCGGAGATGCCTTGCTAGAGCGTTATGCTGACTCCGGCAGCGTACTAGGCGGAGGATTATCTTTCAACAACTGGAAATATGTGATGGCAAAAGGCTATGAATACCGCAGCCAGCCGGTGATGGTCAGTGAATTCGGGGGCATTGCTTTTAATTCCGACGAAGGCTGGGGCTACGGAGAGCAGGTAAGTAATGAGGAGGCGTTCATCGGGCGGTTCAGCAAGATTACGCAGGCAATCAAGGACACGCCTTATATTTGCGGATACTGCTACACGCAGATTACGGATGTCCAGCAGGAAGTGAACGGACTGCTAACAGCGGACCGGACGCCGAAAATTCCTCTGGAAGTGATCCGGAAGATCAATTTGTCAGCAGCAGAATAATCATAACTTTGTTGCCTAAAAAACGGTCAATTATCGGTTCAATGACAAGGTGAAGCAGATTAGAATCTTGTTTGAAAGCACTTACATGTGAGTGCGTTCAACAGGTTTCATAATTGAAGATCAAGAGGAGGGGCTTATTTGTTGAAAAAATTATTCACCTCGCTGTCTGCTTCCCTGTGTCTGCTTCTGGTCCTTACAGCCATCCCGGCTTTTGCAGCGAATGGCCCGGTAGTGTGGGGCACATCATCCACGATTACCGATATTAACACCTTCACGGATGCGGGCACCGATGCCCGCGGGCTCAGACCCGGAACCTTTGGGGCTGAATATGCTCGGATGATCAAGCTGGCGAACGGGGATTGGCTGGCGGTGGCCGCCATTTACGACAACAACGGCTACACCAAAGTCTCCTGGGGCGGCACCCGGCTACAGGTCTTCCGTAGTACAGACAACTGCCGCACCTGGTCGCTGATGTCCACTCTATGGGAGGACGGGCGTGACCTGGACAACGGGCAGTTTGTACAGTTGGCAAATGGCGACCTTCTGCTGGCGATGCGTTCTGTCCGCTGGCAGGAATCGTATAAGCTCAGAGTGTATAAGAGTGTGAATGGAGGCGCGAATTGGAGCTTCTTGAGTACAATCGACGAGAATAACGGCACCGCAGGTTCTCTTGGAAACCCGGATAAGGGTGTATATGAGCCGCATATGCAGCTACTAAATGACGGCTCGGTAGCTGTCATGTATGCGAGTGAGAAGCATGTAACTGAGAATCCTTCCTACAGCCAGATCCTCTCCGAGAAAATTTCCACCAATGGCGGAGCCAGCTGGGGGAATGAGATTTATGTAGCCTGGGACCCATCTAACGCCGGAGCGCGTCCAGGTATGCCGGTTTGGAGCAAGATGACAAACGGACAGTATATTGTCGCTTTTGAAGTCTGCGGAACGCAGAACTGCAAAATTTTCACTAAGAAAAGTACGGACGGCAAGACCTGGTCCAGCGGCATCGGCACCCAGGTATCGACCAATCAGCAGGGCGGGCCTTATCTCCTCTCCTTAACTGATGGCCGTCTGCTGCTCAGCTCCAACTCCAATGTGCTGTCTTTAAGCAACGATTACGGCAATACATGGGTGGATAACGATGTACCGGCATTCGGGAATTCGTGGTGGACTGCAATGTACCAGACGGGTGCAAATGAAATTGCGATGGTTGATTCTGTGGAGCGGAGTGTCGGCGGGCATAATGTCCAGGTCCGTTTCGGTACACTCAGCGGTGCGTACAGCAATGATTTTTCTGCGAATGACAGCGGATGGGTTCGTTATGGGGGAACGTGGGCTGTGAGCGGCGGAACCTACAACCTGAGCTCGGTCAATGCGGATAAATCGGTCCTTACCCCATACCCTTCCAAAATGAACTACACGTTGGAGGGCGACATCAGGCTGAATAATGCGGGCCAGGGCAGTCTGATCTTCAATCTGACCAATCCGGGCACTGGAGCCGATTTGCAGAAAGGCTACGCCGCAGGTATTGATTCCGCAGGCCAGGTCTGGCTGGGACGCTTCAACAACGGCTGGACACCGCTGCAGACGGTAGCAACACCTATTGCAGTAAACACCTGGCATCATATGAAGGTGGTTGTGAACAGCGGGAACATTAAGTTATACGTCGGAGATATGACCACGCCTAAGATCAACATGAACGATGCAGTATATACCTCTGGTACCATCGGGGTGCGGGGCGGCTTTAACAACAGCGTCAGCTTCGACAATATTACAGTGAACTAATCTGAAAATTTTGGAGCCCTTAAGGGCTTCTTTTTTTTGATAACGCAAGTCTATCTGTGCACCGTACGATTCTCCACCTGCCATACGATCGTCTACCTTCTGGGGTTCCCCTCGTTATTAATATCTTTCGTTTGTTCACCAATGAGCGGCGGTTTGTCGGTTCAACACATGCGGTATTCCCTGTAGAGTAAGAGTCAAGAAAGCCCTTACATAAACGCAGAGGGGCTCTCGCATACAAACTTTTTTGACGAGAGGGTTGTTCAAATGAGGATGAATAAGAAGTTCACAAGTTTGCTGTCGGCCGGGCTGACGCTGGCCCTGATCCTGCCGGGATGCTCATCCGGTAACAAAGAGAACGGTGAGCAGGCCAAGGCGGTAAATGAACCGGCAAAAACAGAGAATGCAGGCGGCAGTCCGGTAGAGATATCTTTCTGGAACATGTTCGGCGGCGGGGAAGGGGATTTCGTAGACCAGATCATCAAGGGCTTCAATGACTCCCAGCAGGAAGTAACGGTCAAGCAGCTCCGTCTGGAATCCAACGAGTATTATGCGAAGCTAAGTACGGCGCTGTCTTCCTCCAAAGGCCCTGATGTTGCCATTGCCCACGTGGATCGGATCTCCCCGTTCGTGAAGGCACAGCAGATTGTGTCTGTAGATGAGCTGGCTTCCAAGGTCGGCTTTGACCTGAAGGAGATCTCTGAATCCAATATTAAGAGTGTGACCTACGATGGTAAACCTTACGCTGTCCCGCTGGATACTCACTTCCATATGTTCTACTACAACAAGGATATTCTGCAGAAGGCGGATCTGCTGAACGAAGACGGCACCCCTAAGCTGGGCGAAATGACACCGGCGGGCTTCGAGCAGACGCTGGCGGATATTCAGGCCAAAGTGCCGGATGTTCAGGCGATGGCGATTAACACTCCTTATTTTCAAGAGCCGTTCCTGAATATGTACTATGAAGCCGGCGGGGATATCCTAAATTCGGATATGACCAAAGCAAGCATCAACAATCCGCAGGCACTGGATGTCCTCAAATTCTACCTGGACATCTATAACAACAAATACTCCGATCTTAATGATAAAACGCCTTGGGATACCTTCCATAACGGCAAAGCTGCCTTCTGGTTCGGAGGGGTATGGGAAGCGGGACTGTTACTAGGAGATGAGTCACTGCATATCGGCGCTATGCCGCTTCCTCCGATCTTCGGCAGCCAGACGCATTGGGCCAGCTCCCATACGCTTGTAATCCCGTCTTATGTAACTGCTGAGAAGCAGGAGGCCGCAGCCAAGTTCATGAAGTATTTCTCTGAAGTTGGTGGAGAGATCTGGGGACAGGCAGGACATGTGCCTGCGAATAGTAAAGTAACCACCGGCGATGCTTATAAGAGCCTGCCTTACCGCAGTGAATTCATCGAAGCGCAGAAGACCGTGAAATTTGCTCCGCCGACAGATAAATACACAACAATCATTACTACTATTTCCGAAGAACTGCAGAACATTATTTTCGGCAGCGAGACTCCCGAAGACGGGTTGGCAAAACTGGAGAAACAGATTAACGAAGTGCTGGAGAACTAACTCATTCTGCCGGAAAGGGGAGGTCCCTGCCCGTAAGGCGGGGGCTGCCTCCAGGCATAAGCGCCATTTTGATTGAAGGAGAGTATGACCGATGGAGCGGACTTTAAGAGAGAATAAGGCTGCTGCGCCTCTTCGCAGGGCAGAGCCTATACACCTACTGAAGGAACTGAAAGCCATTTTGTACCTGATTCCGTTCCTGGTACCATTTGCGGTGTTCTATCTGTGGCCGGTAATCCGCGGAGCCTGGATGAGCCTGCATGTTTGGGGCATTCAAGGGATGCAGAAGTACGCCGGTTTGGCTAACTATAAGAAAATTCTGGGGAATTCGGATTTCTATTCGTATTTGTGGAACTCTTTCTACTTTGTATTGCTATGCGCACCTACCGTACTCGTACTGGGACTCATACTGGCACTGATTATCAATCAGAGAATTTGGCTGCGGACCCTGATACGCTCCGTGTTCTTCCTGCCGTATGTCCTGTCGGTCTCCGTGGTCAGCTTCATCTGGCTGAAACTGTTCGACGCGAAGAACGGTCCAGTGAACGCAGCTCTGGATGTACTGGGCATCCATGCAGATATCAACTGGCTCACCGATCACAGATTTGTGTGGTGGGCGATTACGATTGCGACAGACTGGTGGAGCGTGGGATTTGTGATGGTGCTGTTCCTTGCCGGACTGCAGGAAATCCCCACCGATCATTACGAAGCGGCGAAGATTGACGGCGCCAATGCCTGGCAGCGATTCTGGAGCATTACACTGCCGGGGCTGTCGAGCGTAATGAAGATCCAGATCTTTTATCAGATTATCAACTGCCTTAAGCTGTTCGGACAGGTGCAAATTATGACCGGCGGCGGGCCGGGAGATTCCACCAATACCATGATCCGTTATATTTACGTTACAGGGTTCAAGAAAGACATGTTCGGCCTGGCCGCAGCGCAGTCGATGATCTTCTGCTTCATCATGCTGTTGATCGCCGTGGTTCAATTTAAAATCACAGACCGGAAAGACGGATAGGAGGGAGACATTCATGAAAAAGCTCGCTTTAAATATCGCTGCTGTTCTACTTGCGCTGCTGTTTATTTTCCCGCTAATCTGGATGTTCCTCACCTCCCTGAAGCCTGATGGTGTGAACGTATATACGCTGGCTGATTGGGTGAAATGGTCAGATCTGAATACCGATAACTATGTCAAAGTCATCCGGGACTCGCAAATTCTGCACTGGACATGGAACAGTCTGGTCATTGGTGTCCTCACGACCGTAATCTCCCTTCTGCTTAGCTCGCTGGCTGCATTCTCGTTCTCCAAGCTGCCATTCCGGACACGGGGAATATTCTATGTGCTGATCGTTTCAGGTCTGCTGATTCCGACGGAAGCAATACTCATTCCGCTTTATGAAACTGCGCTGCATCTGCAGCTGATTGATAACATCTGGGCGATTGTCCTGCCTGGACTGACCAACCCTATCGGCATTCTGCTGCTGAAGCAATTCATGGACGGGGTACCCAAGGATTACATTGAAGCCGCGCAAATCGACGGTAGCCGCAGCTTCCGGTTATGGTGGAGCATCTGTCTGCCGCTTACACGCTCAGCCATGGTTTCTGTGGGAATCTTCTTCTTTATCCTCTCCTGGAATAATTTCCTGTGGCCTTATCTGGCCATTACTTCTGAGGAAAATATGATTCTTTCGGCAGGGCTGCCCACCTTTTTGTCGAATAATAACATGTCGCTCAATCTGATTATGACGGCAAGTACAATCGCGGCGGTTCCGACAATCATTGTCTTTATTCTGCTGCAGCGGCATATTGTCCAGGGCGTGGCGATGTCCGGCGTCAAGGGTTAATCTTTAAGATTTCCAGTCTCAAGACTCTACAACGAGAAAGGATATAGGGCATGCTTAAATCTCCAGAGAGTACTGCCAGGCCCTTGCGCTTCCGCTTGATATCCTGGATCAAAATAATGAAGAGCAGCATGCGCTATAAGTGGATGCTGCTTCTCGTTCTCTTCTCCTTGACACCGCTGGTGGTCATGGGGATTATTTCATTTTCGATCTCCAAATCAACGATTAATCACAAAGTAACGGAGTATTCCGAGCATCTGCTGTATCAAACCGCCGACAATCTGGATACGCGGCTGGGTGTCTACAAGGACATGATGATGCAGGTGCTGAACAACAACGAGATTGTGGGTATGCTGCGGACTCTTGATCGGACAGACGCGGCCAGCTATGATGTGGATAGTCTGTCGCTGACGACAAAGCTGTCCACGATTGTAGCGATTAATCAGGATGTGCAGTCCATTTCTTTTGTATCCGGGAAACATTATATCAAGGGAATCTACCGCTGGAACAAGCGAATCCCTGCCGAGGTGGAGCCGTTCCTGCAGACCCTTGAGGGCGGCAGTAATTTCCGCTGGTATCCGACCCGTTACGGGACCTATGTGGACAGTTTGAATTCCCAGAGTACACACGTCTTCTCGGTAGCCAAGCAATTGTATAAAATATCCGATGACAGCCCACTGGGAATTGTTGCTGTCCTGGATATTCGTGAAGATGTCATAAAGGAGCTGATCTCGAAGGCGGTGAGCAACAACCGGGATCTGCAAAGCTTTGTAATGGACGGGCGCGGTATGCTGGTCTCGTATCCGGACAGCCGGCTGATCGGCAAAAGTGTGACTGAGGTGCTGGGTCAGGCGGGTTACGAGAGGCTCATTCATTCTGGACCGGAGGAAACGAGATTCCCGCTCACTTACAACGGCGACAGCCTGATCGTGAATGCCAAGAAGCTTCACACCAATGATTGGGTAGTTGTGAATGTCATTTCTAAGGCTGCGCTGTACCAGGATTCGAACCGTCTGCTGCAGATCTTTATCTTCGTCGGGCTGCTTTGTATATTCTTCTCGGTTATTGCCGCGCTTGTGCTGGCGAATTCCATCACCAATCCGATTCTGAAGATGATCCGTTTGATGCGGCAGGTGATGTCCGGCGAACTCAGCGTCCGCTACAAAGCCAAAAGTCGGCATGACGAATTCGATATCCTTGGTGATAATTTCAACTATATGGTTGCGCGGATAGATGAACTATTGAAAGCGGTATATCTAGAGCAGGACCAGAAACGGATGGCCGAGCTCAAGGCACTGCAGGCGCAGATTAACCCGCATTTTCTCTACAACACGCTGGATATTATTAAATGGACGGCCCTGATTCAGAAAGCCAACAACGCGGCAGAGATGGTCAGCTTATTGTCACGGCTGCTGCGGATCAGTCTGGGCAAGGGTGAAGAAACCGTTACGCTGGAAGAGGAAATTGAGCATGTGCAGTGTTATCTGGGCATTCAGAGATTCCGCTTCAATTTCAATATTGAGACATTCGTTGAAATGGACGATGAAGTCCGCCACCTGCGGACGCCCAAGCTGATCTTGCAGCCGATTGTCGAGAACGCGATTATCCATGCTTTTGGGGATATGGGGTCCGGCGGCAGCATCCGCATATCCTGCCGCAAAGCGCCGGGAAACCTTGTATGGTTCGAGGTGGCAGATAACGGTAAGGGGATGGACCCCGCATTTGCCCGCAGTCTGCTGACCGAGCAAGCGCCGGATGAGGATAAATCGGGAGGCATAGGATTGGCGAATGTGGATGAACGAATTAAGCTCATTTGCGGAAAAATGTACGGTATCGAGATCCAAAGTGAGCCCGGCACAGGAACGTCAATACGGATCAAGCTGCCTTTGATGACAAATGACATAAGGGGGAATCGCTGAGATGCACCGGGTCATTATCGTAGAAGATGAATTTATCGTGAGATATGGTATCCGGTCGATGATTAATTGGGAGACCATCGGGATGGAGGTCACCGGTGAAGCGTCGAATGGCCAGGAAGCGCTGGCGTTGATGGCAACCGGACTGCCTGATATCCTGATTACCGATATTAAAATGCCGGTGATGGACGGCATTGAGCTGATAGCCGAGGTGCGGAGGCTCTCAGCGGATATTAAGATCATCATCCTCAGCAACCTCGAAGATTTCCAGTATGCGAAGGAAGCAATTAAACACAGTGTATCCGAATATATGATCAAATCGGATATGATGCCCCGTGACTTTGAGTTAGTATTGCTTAAGCTGAAGGAAAGTCTGGAGGCAGTGCAGAAGAACACGGCAGTCCATTCTCAGGGTGTTCACCCGGAGCCGGTACATAAGGAAAGTTTCCTGATGGATCTGATTGATCGGGGGCCGGTTCAGGGTCAGATAGACAGACATAAACTCACGCAGGCGGGACTCACTGATTCACGGCCGCTGTATTTGCTACATATCAGCCTGAGCAGCGGCGTTGAGCCAAGGTATGGGCAAGGACAGACCGTGATCCGCAGTATGCTGGAGCAGATTTGGAATGAAAATACCCTCGGCTACGAAATTTTCCCTGACAGGCAGGGTGAACTCAATATTATAGTTACCACAGACCTCACGGCAAAGCCTGCAGTTGCTGATCGGATAGACCTCTTGCGCAGCCGCAGTGAAGAGCTTATTCAATGCTTATCCAGACGATGCGGCTGGACGGCGACTATAGGCATTAGTGGTGTAACCAGGCAGTGGACAGAGGTGAAGAATGCCTATGCTCAGGCCGTGGATGCAGCCAAGCAAAAGCTGTTTATGGGAAACGGGCGTGTCCTGATTCACGGGAGCGATGAGCTGCTGGCGCAGGTGGCGCCGCCTCATGCGCTCCAGATCAGCAGCCACCAGATTCAATCCATGGTGTACGCTTTCCAGTCCAGAGAGCTGACGGAATATCTGGAGCAGCTGTTCGGACAGCTTGCCGTGCGCAGGGATGCAGATCTTGTGCAGATTATTTCACTTGAGTTGCTGATGATATTAACGACCCTATGGCCCGATGTATCCAGGGATGCTGAGCAGGTTCTGGAGCTCAAGAAGCAGTATTTTGACGAGCTGGCGATGCTGGAAACGCTTGAACAGAGCCGGTTATGGTTCGTGCAGGCGTTCGAAGCGCTGGTACAGCATATGAAAGATATGTATCATAGCGACCGGAACAGCATTATTAAGGCAACCCAGTATATCCAGCAGTATTACTATCAGGAAATCACGCTGCAGTCGATCAGCCGGCTTGTACATCTGAGCAAGAACTATTTCGCCAATCTGTTCAGGAAGGAGGTAGGGGAGAGCTTTCTGGAGTACCTGACCCGGATTCGGATTGAGAAAGCCAAGAACTTGCTTACTGGAGAACTGAAGGCAGGGGATGTTGGAACCTTAGTCGGGATTCAGGACCCAAAATATTTCTCCAAAGTGTTCAAAAAAATCACTGGCGTGTCCCCGTCGGAATATCGTGGGCTGGTTCGGAAGATCAGCAAATGAACTTCGTGGAAGCTTCTGTAAACGCTTACGTATATTAGCCGAATTGGATTTAAACTAAAGGGGGTGAGTGAGATGAAAAATATGGGTCGGATGGTACCGGTTCTGCTACTGTGTCTGATCCTGCTGCCGGGCTGTGCGGATCTCTCTCCCGGGAATCAAAGCCTGCGGGAAAGTCCGGTACCTGTTGAAGTGTCCTTCTGGAATCCTTTTGGAGGCGGAGAAGGTGAATTCGTAGAGAAAATCATCAAGGATTATAATTCTTCCCAGGAAGAAGTATTTGTGAAGCAGCTCAGACTGGAATCTAACGAATATTATGCCAGGCTCAGCACTGCTCTGTCCTTCGGCAAAGGGCCGGATGTAGCCGTAGTCCATGCGGACCGGTTGTCGCCGTTTATTAAAGCCAAGCAAATCGTACCACTGAATGCTCTGGCGGAACAGGGCAGGTTCCAATTCAATAAAATCGGTGAACAGAACCTTCAGAGCGTCAGTTACGGCGGACAATATTATGCGGTACCGCTGGATACCCATTTTCATATGCTCTATTACAACAAGGATATACTGGCCAAGGCCGGATTGCTAACTCCCGAAGGAACGCCGAAGCTCGAAATGAACACCCCCGAAGGGTTCATCCGCTTGCTGCGGCAGATTGCTGCGCGGGTTCCGGGAGTACAGCCTATGGCGGTCAATACCCCTTATTTTCAGGAATCTTTCCTGGATCTGTATTATGAGTCAGGCGGGGAGCTGTTCAGTCCCGACATGAAACAAGCGGTGATTTATAATGAGAAGTCGGTGCGAGTCCTGACCTTCTACCAACAGCTGTTCGAAGAGGGATTAAGCGATCTGAATGACAATACGCCATGGGATTCCTTTTATAACGGCCAGGCTGGTTTGTGGTTTGGCGGGGTATGGGAAGCCGGGCATCATCTGAGCAATAATGCGCTTGACATAGGAATTATACCTATCCCGCCGATCTTCGGCAGCTCAGCCCACTGGGGAAGCTCACATACACTGGTTATTCCGGCTTACGTCAGCGAAGAAGAGCAGGAAGGCGCCATGGACTTCGTGAAGTACTTCTCGGAGGTTGGCGGTAAAATCTGGGGGGAAGCAGGTCATGTTCCGGCGAATCTTGATATCGCAGAGAGCCGGGCTTACCGGGAGCTGCCTTATCGGGATCGGTTTATTCAATCTAGGGATCAGGTGAAGTTTGCCCCCAAAACCGATAAATACGCGACGCTGTTCACGGCAATGTCTGAGGAGCTTCAGAATATTGTCCGGAACCGGATCGAGCCGGAAGCAGGACTGAAAGTGCTGGAGAAGAGTCTGAATCTAATTTTGGCGAATTAATAGTTGGTGAATGGCGCCGTGCCTTCTTAGTCTCGATTCAGTATCTTTAGGTTTCCATTCTTTTATCTGTTTTTTCAGTATATGGTATATTGAATTAAATGAAAAAATAACTAAAGGAAGGTTCTCGAATAATGAATTCAGATATTAACAATTTGGTTATCGTAACAGAAAAATTAGAGCAATTCGGCATTAACTATTCCTTGGGTGGGAGTGGTTTATTACTAAGTTTGGGTCTAATCAATTCCGTTCATGACTGGGATATTATGACTGACGCACCTAAAGTAACTGTCATAGATGCTCTACGAAACTTCAAAGTTGAGGAACTAAAGAGTGGGGATTATCCTTTCGGAAGTGAGTATAAACTATTAATTCACAAAAGAAACCCTCCGGTTGAAATATTAGGAAACTTCTCGATTCATTCTACTAAAGGGCTTTGTAAAATGCCAACAGTTCCGACTTTGAGTTGGAATAGTGTTCAAGTGTCTGCTCCTGAAGTATGGTTTGTTGCCTATGCTCTAATGAATCGTACGGATAAGGCAAACCTGCTATTCTCATTTTTGAAAAACAACGGAGCGAGGAATGAAATACTTAACAAACTAATGAAAGAGCCACTACCTGATGAATTATTGCACAACTTAAAGTCTCTTTTACATTAAGCGAAATGAAGGATTCCAATATGGAAAAAACTATTTCTCGAAGTGAATTTACTCATATTTATATTGAGCCAAACTTTTTAAGATCTTCAATAATCACGTATGAAAATACTCTTTTTCAGTGCTTGTCAATTCTTAAGTTCTGGAGAAGAGTTTTTTAATATGTAATATTTCATGAATCATCGTATATCGAATGGGACGTACAGTGGTGTGAGAGATTGGAGATCACTGTCGAATAACATCTTAATTTGTTGTATTATTGATTGAGCTAGTTTTCAAGATTCAAGGAGGGTTATAGTTTGCTTACACTGAGAAGAGCCGAGCCGCGTCAAAGTAAAAAGCTCAGTCTCACATCGCTGCTTACGGGCTTGGTTACGCTGGTGGTTCTACTAACCTCAAGCATTCTTCTGATCGGTTCTTACGAGTCCAAGAAACAATCATTGATGGAGACTACGCTCCATTTGAATTACTACAATGCTGACCGAATGACCAAGACAATGGATTCCTTATTTCAGTCCATGCGCAGCAGTTTGGAATACAGCGCTGCCACACTTTCCGAAGACGGTGGCTCAACGCCGAAGCAAGTAGATGATAATTTGGAACTGATGCGCAATAGTAGCAATTACTTCAATTCTATCGCCGTGGTCGATGCCGACGGGCTGGTCCGCAACGTAGTACCGACTAGTTTGGGGACAACAGGCGACCATATTACTTCTAAAGTCGGTTTGGAAGCTCTGGCGTTCAAAAAACCTTACATATCCTCCCCCTATATGACCCAAACCACCAAGAGACTAATCGTTTTTATGAGTCAGCCTATCTTCAGCAACAAGGGTGCATATCGCGGTATTTTGAGCGGCACATTTTATTTGCAGGAGAACAATATTTTGTCTATGATTTTTGGCGACAACAACGTGGACGATTCTGGTTCTTATTATTATATTGTGGATGCAAGCGGGCATCTGTTGTACCACCCTGATAAACAGCTTATTGGGAAGGATGTCAGCAGTAATAAGGTTGTGCAGAAACTTATGAAAGGGGAAAGCGGAGAACAGCAAGCGCGCAACACCCGCAGCATTGAAATGCTTGCCGGGTACTCCAGCGTTCCGGCCAACGGATGGGGGATTGTGGTCGTTTCGCCGATTAGTGTCATCCATCATCAACTGATGGGCCACCTTCGGACAATTCTCGGGTATTCGTTATTTCCCTTCATTATACTCCTGATGGGCGTCATTCTCGTAGCGCGCAAGTTGGCCCGGCCTTTTGTCTACCTGGCAAACCTGGTTAGCAGGATGGGCAAGGAAAAAATTGTATTACCAGAAGCAAAGCCGCAATGGAGCCGAGAGGCAGATCTGCTGACCAAGGCTGTGTTGCTTGCCGTGACGGATATTCAGAAGCAGACGGATCAACTGACCCAAGAAGCAGTGACCGATGCTCTGACCGGTTTATTGAACCGTAGATCGTTAGAGTATACGATGAACCAGTGGATTGCCGCAGGTCAACCGTTTTCGCTCATTGTGCTGGATGTAGACAAATTTAAACTGGTGAACGATACCTACGGCCATCTCATTGGCGACGAAGTGCTGAAACATGTAGCCAAAGTTATCGTTGCCTCGTTTCGCCCAGACGATGTTTGCTACCGCTACGGCGGCGAAGAGTTCGTCATCCTACTGGCCCACACTAGACCTGAGGAAGCTTTCAACGTAGCTGAAAGAGTCCGGCGGGCACTGGAACAAAGCGGGGGTCCAATCCCGACACAGGTTACGATCTCCCAGGGAATCGCCCATTATCCTTTTCATGCATTGGAGCGGGAGGGGCTGCTGGAGAAGGCCGATCAGGCGTTATACCTGGCAAAGAGCAGGGGAAGAAACCAGACGATGGTCGCTGATGTTTGAAATAATTGCTTGGCAGCACAGTGAAAACCTTGAGAAATCAAGTTTTTTTGTTTTATATGGAGCATGTAGAAGTTGAAATCCTGTAAAAAAATATTACTCTCAAGTATAGATTGAGGAGAAATTGACGAGATACAATAATAAAAGCTATAATTTCTTTAACGCGCAAAAAATTTCCTGAAGATAGGAGGGAGAGCAAATTAAACTAAAAGAAATTGCGAAAAAGGCAAACGTGTCAATTAGCACGGTGTCCAGGATCATGAACAATCAGGGGAATTTCAGCGAAGAGACACGCAGGAAAGTACTGGAAATTGTTAATGAACACCTAAAACCAGGTGTCGCTCCCTCCAAACTGGCAAACATATCTTATAATATAGTCGTCATCGTTCCAGGGAATAATGACTTCTTCGACAATGATCCGTCTACCTCTGCCGACTTAAATCATTTAAAGGAAGAATTTGAGGATTATGGTCATCAGATTCATATTGTGAAGCATAATACGGACTT
The DNA here is from genome assembly GCF_002264395.1 of Paenibacillus sp. VTT E-133291. Lineage (GTDB taxonomy): Bacteria > Bacillota > Bacilli > Paenibacillales > Paenibacillaceae > Paenibacillus_AQ > Paenibacillus_AQ nitricinens. The sequence goes on along the minus strand of NZ_NFVA01000046.1, from coordinate 38,153 downwards.
GCAGTCCTCGCCAGCGTATAAGCTGTTAAGTGAGGAAAAAGTGGATGCAGCCATCATTTTTGATCCATTTGTTAATGACAAGGTGTTTGAAGAGTTTGAGAAACTCGGCATTCCGTATTTGCTTACGAATGGAAGAACCTATAAGATCGGTCATAACTATATTGACTATGATAACCGTAAAGGCGCTTATAATGTGATTCGATATCTGCATGAATTGGGGCATCAGAAAATTGGAATCATTGCCGGGCCTAAGCAACATCTGGTGAATTTAAACCGCCTGGACGGATGCAAAGATGCATTTCGCGATTTTAAAATGCCATGGTCCGACACTAATGTCCTAATGGGTGCATTTGATCCTGCACATGGATATGAGGCGGTGAAGCAATTGATGAGTGAGGATCCGTCCATAACCGCAATATTTACGTTTAACGACATCATTGCTTTTGGTGCGATGAAAGGATTGGCTGAGATGAACATCCGTATTCCAAAGGATGTCTCGTTAGTTGGTTTTGATGATTTAAAGCTATCGGAGTTTATGGTTCCGCCATTAACTACTGTCCGACGGTTTAGATACGATATTAGCTCTATCATTGTAAAAGTGCTGACCGAGCTGATTATGAACAAGAATATAGCGGAAGTCCAAATCAGCCTGAAGACAGAACTAATTGAGCGGGAATCATGCGCAAAAGTGGCAAATAGGGGGTAGAGGCAGGCACTCTACGCTCGATCTGAACTAGCCGTTCTTTAAATGACTACAATTTGAGGACGGCTATTTGGCGTGTCTAGAGCACACGAAAGTTGCGAAGTTGTTGCGCGAAAAATTGCCTTAAATTTTTATCCGAACGGAGGGGAACAAAGTTGGCGACGTGAAAGAAGACCGGCCTGCAGTTCTGCGAGCCGGTCTTCATAATATTACTTACTAGGATGTTTGAACATGTTGTGTGCCGTTTGGAGAGGTTGTTGTAAGAGATTGGCGGAAGAGCTTCATGTCTATAACGGCGCCCTCCCTTCGTCTCGATTCCTCAGCGGCGAAGGCCATGAGATGACTTTCCAGAGAGGCTTCCGCAGAAGTCAAGGTATTCATATATCTTTCATTTCGGAGGTCGGAAAGGAATTGTTGCATGATCCCATCGTCGCCTCCTTGATGACCACCGTCACTGGTTGGGGTATGAATGATAGACTGTGTCCCTGATGAAAATTCGAATAGATCGATACAGCCGCTTAGTAAATCACCGCGAATTTCCCCTTTGGTCCCCATGATTTGAATGGTGCGATTTATATCGCGCGTAAACCCGCACATGCTGAAAATCACGGTAACTCCATTCTCGAATTCCATATTTACCGTTTGATGATCCACTACATTATTATCCGTCCGATAGACACATTTGCCATAGGGACCATTCAATATCGCGTTCATTCTATTCGTTTCGGTAGGCGGATCTGTTATGAGTGCTGCAAAGTGATTTAATGTAGGGTCTTTCATATAAAAGCGTAATGCTGAATAAGGACAAGTGGATTCCACCTCGCACCCATCCGTACATCGGTTGGTTGATCCAGCAGGCGCATTTTCGACGCGAAAGTGGCCTAAAGAACCAAAGGAACTAACTCTCTTGCAATCTGCATCGGCAATCCAACGGATTAGATCCATGTCGTGACAAGACTTGGCCAGTATCATTGGACTTGAGTGTACATCATTCCTCCAATTACCTCTGACAAAGCTATGGGCATAATGGAGGTACCCCACGTTTTCGTTATGTTGAATGGACATTAGGTTTCCGATGAAACCTTCATGAATGAGTTGCTTTATTTTTTTCCAAAAAGGGATATACCTCGAGACATGACAGATTGAAAGCAACCGCCTTTCTTCACGTGCGATCCTCTCCATTTCAATGCACTCAATCGGGTTGTTGGACATAGGTTTTTCCAGAAGAACATGATATCCCTTCCTGAGAGCGGCAACTGTGGGCAGGTAATGATTCTGATCCTGTGTGCAGATAAGGAGCGCATCACAAAGCTTAGGCCCGTTCAATAGATCTTCCCATGATGAATAAATTTGCTCCGGGGTTAGGTTGAATGCTTCCGCAAATCGCGTTCTTCTCTCGTCGTTTGGTTCGGCAACTGCGACTACCTCCGTCTCGTGGGGAAACCTCTGGACATAAGGCATGTAGGATAAAAAACCTCTTGCTCCTGCCCCTATTACAGCTAATTTGATTTTTTTCATAGAATTATCTCCTGAATGTAAGTATTTAGATTTTTCGATACCATGGCAATCGGGAAAGCGGGGCATTCACTTCGACCTGAGCCGGGCCTTCAACGATGCTTCCGTCATCACCCAGCCATTGTCCGTCCGGGAATTGTATCCTTCTAGCTGTTTGACCTTTATTCATAACTGGGGCTACCAGAATGGTCTCGCCAACCATGAATTGATCTTGAATCGTATGGAAGCCTTGATGCGGAAAGACGAATTCCAGACTACGCAGAATTGGAAGCCCATCCTCTGCAGCTTGGCTGGCAAGCTCGGATAGCAGAGGCCCTAACTCTGATCGTATCCGTACGGCGTCCATACACCAGGACAATTCATCACCATTCAAAACCCGCCAGGGCGCCATAGAAAACTGCATCACGGGAAATAAAGTGGAGCATTGAACAAAACGGATAAAAAGTTCAGCATCAAAACGGAAATCGGGTGAATTAATGTCCCCATCCATTCCTCCGCCTACCATATCAGGGCAGTTGTAGGCATATCCCATCAGGCCCTGGGCAATAGCATTAGGGATAAGTCCGCCCAGCCCGGTCGTAGCATTCCATGTGTGCGTTTTATCGCGTTGTCGCTGAATGAGCGCCTGTCCCCCGAGTTTCCAGCACATGCGCAGTTCACTAAGCGCGTATCCGATTCCTAATCTGGCATATGACTCACAATCTTCCATTGGGCGAACAGGACGTGACCAAGCGATCTCTTTTGTAATGTCATCCATTAGGTCAGGTAATAGAGGTTCTCCTGCATCGAGTTTGAATCCGTCAACTCCATAATCTTCAATCAGCCTGTCTAACTGCTGCCTGAACCATGCCGAGCCTTCTGTGCTTGTATAGTCAACGATTGCGCTGTACCCGTTCCACCATCTCCTCAGGACAGGGGCACCATCAGCATGCTTCATCAAGATGCCGAGTTCCAGTAATTGACGGAATTTAAGGCTATCGGGACTTACATACGGGCACACCCAAAGCATGATCTTAAACCCTAATTCGTGTAAGGATTTGATCATTCTAGCAGGATCGGGGAATCGGTGTTTATCAAAGTCCCATGTTCCATAGTCTTGCATCCAATTATCGTCAATGATTAACACACCAGGGGGCATGCCATTTTTAATAATGGATTTTGCGTAATTGAGGAGCTTTTCCTGTGTCGGTTCGTAAAACATTTCCACCCAGGTACAATATTGCGGTGCCGTGAAGGCTAGTTTGTCAGGTGTAACGCCGGAAGGGGGGAAATGGTTTTTAGAGGCATGCTGGTACGCACCTTGAAGGGTTTCGTGTCCATCTTCAAGGCATAGCTTCTGTTTGTGATCGATGGTAAGACTGCTCTCTTTAAACGAAAAGGCAAACGGCTCTTCGCACCAAATATACCTTCCAAGATTAGAAATTAATAAGGGAGAAGCTTGATTATCATCCGTCAAACGTAAGTCACGTGTATGTGGCCGGTCGCCAAATGGCATTAAATGCCCTTCGTTTATAACACCTCCCCACCAGAACTCTCCGGTTTTTTGAGGTAATACAGTAATTGTCATCGCAGACACTCCAATCTAAGTTATGAAATAATTTGCGCAATTATTTACTAACATTATGGATTAATCTATATTTCAATGCAAACCTTTTTTATCTTAATATTTAGGCATCAAATCTTTAAAATGAGGCATTTAAAGGGGAGGTAAAATTGAATTAAAATCAATATGTAGGGAGGCAAAGTGATTCGTAGTGAGAATTTACGCAAATATTTGCCTAAATAACTAATTAGGGGGATGTCATTATGAAGAAAAGAAACAAGTTTTCATTTCTGTTTCTAACTGTCTTAACTGTTTTTGCTCTGGTCACAGCTGCCTGCAGCAGCAATACTAACAATACAGCAGATAATAGTCCGAAAAGCAATGCTGGTAATGCTGAGAAAGCGACTGATAAGCCTCAAAAAAACGTAACGCTTACCTATTCCATATGGGATAAAATTCAGCAACCGGCAATGGAAGCCATTGCAAAGGAGTTTACGGCAGAAAATCCAAATATCAAGATCAAGGTCGAAGTTATTCCGTGGGGTGATTATTGGACAAAGATGTCCGCTGCCGCTCCTGCCGGTACACTGCCTGATGTTTTCTGGATGCATGGTGGTCAATTTGTCAAATATGCAACAGGTAAATTCATTGAACCGATCACAAGCAAGATACAGGCTGGAGAAATTGATCTAAATAATTATGCGGCAGACCTTGCTTCCATATATACACTGAAGGGTGAAAATTACGGCATACCGAAGGATTTTGATACGATCGGTTTGGCGTACAACAAAGAGCTCTTCGACCAAGCTAAGATTCCCTATCCAGACGATACTTGGGATTATGCCAAGCTTGCCGAGGTTGCCAAGCAATTAAGTCAGCCTGATAAAGGCATCTATGGCTTTGGGGCGAAAATGGACACTCAGACCGGGTATTGGAACGATATGTTGGCTAATGGCGGGAGTATTTTATCGGCTGATATGAGTAAGTCAGGCTACGATGATCCGGCTTCCATTGAAGCTTTACAGGCCCGTTATCAAATGACTCTCGACGGCGCTTCTCCAACTCATCAGCAAATGACAGATACGGAAGCCACCGAAATGTTCAAGTCCGGCAGATTAGCGATGATTTTCGACGGATCCTGGCGGATCAGCGACATTGACAGCAGCGAAATTATTAAGGGCAAATGGGATTGGGCTAAATTGCCAAAGGGTAAAGTGAAACGAGCTAATATCATTAATGGTCTGGGCAATGTCATGTCCGCAAGTGGTAAAAACAAAGATGAGGCTTGGTTATTCCTCAAGTTCCTTGGATCTGAAAGAGCAGCGCAAATTACGGCTGAAATGGGTGCGGCTATACCGGCATTCAATGGCACTCAGGATGCGTGGCTAACTTCGAGACCTCACTTGAATCTGAAAATATTCACGGAACAGGTGGCTGATGCGACTCCGTATCCGAGCGGTTCGTTAGCTTACCCGGTATGGTTCGCGAAAGAGCCTGAGATTATGTCGCAAGCGTGGGGCGGAGCAATTTCGGTTGAGGAAGCTGCGAAGAAGGTCGCTGAGATGATGAATCAAGCGATAGAAGAAACGAAATAAGCCATTTATTTAAAATAAAGTGATTCAGGGAACGTTCTTGGAGATCAGGAACGTTCCCTGATGAATAGGGAGTGGTCAGATTGAATTCCAGAAGCAGATATGTATGGGCTTATTTCATGATCGCGCCGACTCTTCTAGGCACATTGGTTTTCTGGGGCTGGCCGGTTCTTCAATCGATTCTGCTGGGATTCCAGCAGTCGGAGAATTTCGGACTCGTTAATCATTGGGTTGGATTTGATAACTATGTGAAGTTATTTAGTGATGGAGAGTTTTGGCAGAATCTGCGCAACACTTTATACTATGTAGTTCTGTTTGTACCGATAACACTTGCCCTTTCTACTTTTTTTGCTGTATTGCTAAATACGAAGATTAAAGGATTATCCGTTTACCGGGTCGTTTTTTTCTTGCCTCAAGTCACAATGCCTGCAGCAGCAGCGATGGTTTGGGTCGTCTTGTTCGCTCAGGACTTCGGGCTCATCAACCATATATTGGGAACTCGTGTAGCCTGGTTGTCTAATCCCAATTATGCCATGTTTGTGTTGGTTATCGTTGGCGTGTGGGGGGCAATTGGCTTGAATATGCTGTTGATTCTTGCAGGTTTGCAAGGGATACCTAAATCACTCTATGAAGCTGCCGAGATTGATGGTGCCAAGAGAATGGGGAAGTTTCGCTATATTACACTTCCCATGCTGACACCAACACTTTTTTTCACGAGCATCATCCTTTTGATTGGAGCAACGCAAATTTTCGACTCCATCTATCTGATTATCGGGAAGACGAATGTAGCACTTCCATCCGTTCGTTCACTTGTTTATGCCTATTACCAAAACACTTTCGTTTATTTTAATCCTAATTATGGCGCAGCAATTATCAATGTATTGTTGTTTATTAACGTCATACTGACAGGGATCCAATTTGCTCTTCAAAAAAAATGGGTCGTCTACGACTAAGAAGGGGGGAAGACAGAAGTGCAGATCACATCAGCGCGGAAGATTAACTCGATTGTTCATGTCATTCTAATGATTAGCGCTATTGCTATGCTCGTTCCATTTATATGGATGGTGCTAACTTCGCTAAAGTCAACGACGGAAGCCACGCAAATTCCGATCCGTTATTTTCCGGAGGCCCCCAACTTAAGAGGATATATAGAGGCGATCAAGCAATCGGCATTTCCGCATTATTACTTAAATACAATTTTTACGGCATTAATGAAAACCGTGTTTCCAGTTATATTTAGTTCGATGGCGGCGTATGCCTTTGCACGGATTAGATTTCCAGGAAGCTCATTTCTTTTTGCATTGATTATATCGGTCATGATGGTGCCTAATCCTGTTTTCTATACGCCGCAATACATGATGATGAGTGACTTGGGCTTAGTCAATACGGTGACTGCCCTTTGGATTACCTCGCTGATCAGTCCTTTCGCAACTTTTCTTTTAAGGCAATTTTTCCTAACTATTTCTAAGGAATTGGAAGAAGCGGCAGTATTGGACGGCTGCAATCCATTTCAAATTTATTGGCATATCATGCTTCCTTTAGTCAAGTCTGCTTTAGTTGCGATTGTTATTATTCAATTGCAATGGGCATGGAATGAACTGCAATGGCCCCTTATCATTAACAGCTCACCTGAGAAGATGACTTTGTCATCGGGTATTGCGACGTTAGTCTCCATGTTCGGAACGGATTACCCGGTATTGATGGCAGGCGCCTTCATGGCAGTAGTTCCGATGATCGTCCTCTTTTTTATATTTCAAAAGCAGTTTATCGAAGGAATTGCATTCAGTGCGCATAAAGGATAAACCGACTGTTTCCATTTGGCATTCTGAAATCGTTCACACTGATTGATAACAGCGTTAACGAGGAGGTTCTATGAATCCATTATCTGTTCAATATACTAGGAAGGCATCATTTAAAGTATTGCTCATCGTATGCTTGTTACTGAGTACGTTCTTTGGGAATGCTGCAGGCACAGTCAATGCGGACCCGGAGCAGGCGCGTGTACCCTCTAATCCATATCCAAGCCCAGCAGTAGATAGTACACTAACCAAGCATGAATTGATGTATGCCCCAAGTCCGCTCGACAACCCGTTGAAAGGGTTCGCACCATTCTATCCTTGGGAAACGGAGACCTCATTCCCCCACAGCCTGGAATGGTATTATGTCCCTCTGAAAGCAGTGATGAACGGCCCTGATTCATATACATTTGATACCGGTATAGAGCCAGCGCTGAATGCGATTGCAGCAAGAGGGAATCAGGCAGCGATCAGGGTATATCTTGAATATCCGGGCAAAGAGGACGCAATACCGGATTTCATTCATGACAGTGGAGTGACAATGCGTCATAACGATACCTTTAACCAGATCGAGCCTGATTACGATGACCCTGCTATGGTAACTTATTTGACGAACTTTATCCGGGCTTTCGGTGCAAAGTATGACGGAGATTCGCGTATCGGATTTATTCATATGGGCCTCGTTGGGCTATGGGGAGAGTGGCATACTTACCCTTATGATGAGGATGAAGCGGATGGTTTGCCGAACTATATGCCTAATGCTGAAACCATCGGAACAATCTTCAATGCCTATGATTCTGCTTTCAATCAAACCAAGCTTGAGGTCCGGTATCCCGGCTTGCCGGGGGCATCGGAATTCAATATCGGATACCATGATGACTCTTTCGGGTATAGGGAAGGTGATCCGCTGCAGAGTGTAACCCAGCCGGAGAGTATGGGCGGAACCTATTACTCGTTTTTGACCAAAATGCTGGAAGCTGGTTCGGAAAATAAATGGATCACGCAATCTGTTGGCGGAGAAGTACGTCCGGAAATTCAGAACAGCTTCTTCAGCGGCGGCACTAATGTGGATAATGCAATGGATGATATTGAACTGACGCATGCAACTTGGATGATTAACCAAGGCGGTATCAGCAACTATAATGCCAATGATCCGGTCGTAGCCGCAGGCGTGAGAAAGATGGGCTACGATCTAAATGTGACGAGTGCCTACTATAATAATGTTGCCCAAGGTGCTCCGCTTAAGGTCGGAGTAGCCATTCAGAATAATGGCGTTGCTCCCTTCGCATATCCTTGGAAAGTAGAACTGGGAGTAAAGAATTTATCCGGGAAGCTTATTAAAGAGTGGGATACCTCATGGGATATGACAAAGGTCATGCCATTGCAAATCAGGACATATCCTGAATGGAATCTTCCTGGTGATCCACAGTACGCCCCATTCGGTGAACCCTATTATTTCGATACTTCTATTTCTGCTCCGGATTTGAATGATGGCTATTATTATTTAGTGATGAAGGTCGTTAATCCGTTAGAGGCCATTAGCAATAAGGCTAAAAAGGTGAGATTTGCGAATACGGATCAAGACACAGAAGGCTGGCTCAATTTGGGCCCCGTATTAATCGGGGAGAGTCATTCAACAACACCTCCGACTTCACCACCGCTGCCGCCAAAACGTCTGCTTGTGGATGATTATGATGGTACCCGGACGTGGTCCGGAAGCACCCAAAATGATCTGAATCAATGGACAGGTTCGAGCGGTTTCGCCAACGGGAACGGCGCTGGTGTTATCGAAGATGGCGCACTGGTCCTGCAGTATAAGAATATGTCACGGCTAGAAACCAACATCGGCCGGAATCTTTCAGATACGGGGAAACTGGTCATCCGCGTGAAGGGAGCTGCTGGCGGCGAGGAGAATCAGGTTAGTATCAGTATCGGCGGCGTAACAAAGACACTCGGCCAATTCAGTGGAGATACGATAACAACCAGCTATAAAGATATCGTTATCGACTTGGCTGCCCAGGGAGTGGATTTATCGCAGACGATCTGGAGTGTGGCGATAGCACAAGCTACTTGGGATACTACAGGTACCATATATATTGATGAAATCTACTTCACTGATAAGTATGACTCAGATGATGATCCCGGTACTGGACCTGGAACTGACCCTGGTACTAATCCGGGTAATGGTACAGAAACACCAGGACTGATTGAGAATTTCGAATCTTATGGGGATAATGCTGCTCTTGGGCAAGCTTGGACAGAAGCGTGGAGCGATATGCCAGGCTCGGTTACACGGGCGCTGGGCCAAGCGAGCGGAAGCAAAGTCCTCAAGCTTTCGGTCGCAATCCCGGATTCGGATTGGTCGAATATCATTCATGCCATCCCTGCGGAGCTAAGAGATTGGTCCGCTTATGACGGATTAAGCCTCTGGGTGGACAATACAACAACGGATAACAAGAATTTCAGCTTAAACGTTGCGCTGCAGACGCCTGTAGCGAATGGAGAGTTCGGGCTGAAAGATGGCGGGGCTGCCTTGAAGATGGCTGCGGATGGAAGCTGGCATTCAGCGGCATTTAATGGAGGCTCGCTTAATGTTCCGGCCGGATTCAAAGGCGTTGTAAGAATCCCGTGGGATCAATTCGTACAATCTGCTTGGCAGTGCGATGGTGTTCAGGCCGACTGCGCTGCTGTGCTGGATCCTAGTGAAGTAACCGGGCTTCAGTTCGGATATCCGCCAGCAGGATATGTTCATAACGTGATCACGATTGATGACATCAGACTCTATCGCGCTGATAAAGTATTGGAGGATTTCGAATCGTACACAGATGATGCCGCTCTGCAGAACGTTTGGAGAATAGACTGGGAATCCGGTGAACCTTCTACACTTCGCACGCTTGATAAGGTTCATTATTCGAATGGCAGTCAGGCGATGAAATTCTCTGTTACGCCTCCACCGGGCAAAGCTGCCTCCGACTGGGTCAATATCAAACGCGCAGCGTTTACCGGAACGGATTCGGATTGGTCGGCCTTTGATGGACTTACCTTCTGGATCAACCATACATCATCAAGCAATAAAAATATGGATTTGAATATCTCGCTTGTAACAGATGCGCCGAAAGGTGAGTTCTCGTTAAAAGCAGGAGGCGTCGTCAAACTCTACAATGCAGCAGAAGGCTGGAAGGCATCCACTCTTGGTGGAGGTTCCCTGTCGATTCCCCCAGGCTACACAGGAATGGTGAGAATCCCATGGAGCGCGTTTGCCCAGTCCGAGTGGCAAGGCTGCGTTGCCTGCGATGCATCGTTTGACGCAAGCAAGGTGCTGCAAATTCAGTTTGGTTTCGGTCCTGGCAATCAGGCTGATAATGTCCTCAGCATCGACCAGATTGGATTATATGCATTAGCGGGCAGAACAGGCGGATCTGGAGAAGGGCCGGAGAACCCTCCAGTTGATCATCCAAGTCAGCCAGATTGGGTAACATCGGCCGGAACTCATATCTTAAAGTATGCGCAGGCACCGGTTGATAATCCGCTCAAGGGGTTTCTGCCATTCTACGATGCTTCGGAGGAGGCTTATTTCAAAGTAGGCGATGATTGGAGAGATCGTCCTACACAGCTGCCTTACAGCTTGGAGTTCTTCTATTTGCCGCTTAGCAAGCTGATGAACAATCTGAATGACTTTGATTGGTCTGAGCTGGATAAACGGCTAGCAGCGGTAGCCTCCAGAGGTAATCAATCCGTGTTCAGGGTGTATTTGGACTACCCGAACAAACCTTCAGGTATACCGAAATTCCTGCTGGACGAAGGGCTGAAGACTTATGCTTATGATGAATTCGACAATGGCAAAGATGCCGCGAGCTTAGCGCCTGACTATAATGATGAGCGTTTACTGGGCGCTTTGGATAATTTCATTAACGCGCTTGGAAATCGTTATGACGGCGACCCGCGGATCGGATCGGTGATGATCGGATTAATTGGCTTCTGGGGCGAATGGCATACGTATCCGTATGACGGGAATCTGAAATCGCCTAACCTGATGCCAACCGATGCTAACCTGAAGCGTGTTCTTACCGCTATGGACAATGCCTTTGACCAAACACAGCTCGTCCTAAGATATCCGATGGACAACAGCACACTTAAGACCAGAAATTTCGATGTCGGTTATCATGATGATTCTTTTGCCTTCCAGACACTCCCGCCAAGCCTGGGCGGACAGGGCTGGCATTTCTGGGGCAGAGTGAATGACGCAGGAGTGACTGAGTTCTGGAAGAACAACGTTATGGGCGGCGAGATGAGACCGGAAATTCAGGTGAAGATGTGGAATAATGATCCGCCAAAATACAATGAACCGTCAACTCCGATCGAAGGGGCGCAGGGAGAGGATTATTACACCAGCCTGGGCTTGACCCATGCATCCTGGCTGATTGCCCAGGGGATATTCCAGACTCCGTTGGATGCTGCATCTTTGGCGAGAGCCACTGAAGGTTCACGCAGGATGGGATATGAATATTATGTGCCCACCGCTTATCTGGACGCTTCAGATGGAAAGCTGAAAGTGGGAGTAGAGCTTGAGAACAAAGGAATAGCGCCGTTCTACTACAACTGGAAGGTAGAGCTTGCAGCCAAATCAGGAAATGACATCATTAAAATCTGGAATCCGGATTGGGATCTGAAAGACATTCTTCCGAATACGAATGGATTTGATAACAACAAGCTGTTTGTATCGGCTGATAATCCGCAATTAGGTAATGGAAGCTATGAAATATTGTTACGCTATGTGAATCCACTTGAGGAAATTAATGCTGATGCCAAAACATTCCGCTTCGCAAATGCTGAGATGGGTGAAAGCGGCTGGCTGAGCTTGGGCAGCGTAGATGTAGCGAATAGTTCTGCCCAAACCGCAGTAAGGGTTACAGGCTTAACGGCGAATACGCCGGAGCAGTTGCAATTGGCTCCAGGTGCAAGCAAGAAGCTTGAGCTCAGTGTAGTTCCGGCAGAAGCTAGTAATTCAAGGGTCGTATGGTCATCGGCAGATCCTAAAGTTGCTTATGTATCCGCCGCAGGCCTGGTCACAGCAGTAGGTGTCGGCCAAACCGTTATTACGGCGAAGTCTTCCGACGGCAATTTAGAAAAGCAATTTAAGCTGACGGTTACAGCGGATACGAACCCGCCTGCTGGAGGCGAACCGACGCCGACACCTGAACCGACTTCGACACCAGCCACATCAACACCGCCGCCAGCAGCGACATCAGCAGTACCTGTATCTGCGACGCCAGTTCCTGCAACACCAGCACCCGTAATCCAGAATAATGGAATCATTCTGGAGCTGGATGGGGCAACGTTTAAACGGACAACGAATAAGGATGGTGTAAGCGAAACAATAGCAGCCATTGATGTGAAGAAGCTACAGGATGCCTTCCAAGCCCTTCAGAACAATCCGGCTGCAGCCAAATCAGGATCAGTAATCATTAAACTGAAGAGTGACGGCGGAAGTGTGAAGGTTAACATTCCATCCTCTGCGTTTGCAGGTGTGGTGGATGAATTGCCGGAAGCATCCGTTGTGATTCAGACGGATTTCGGAAGCTACAAGGTTCCGGTCAAAGTTCTGGGAGTAGCGGCATTAGCGGCGAAGCTTGGCGTTAGCCCTGCAGATATGACCATAAGTATAGTTATAGACCGGGTTTCAGGCAGCACAGCAGAGCTATTGTCTGAGCAGGCCGGCAAAGAAGGTCTGACCTTGCTCACTCCAGCATTCGATTACAAAATCATTGCGCAAGTAAACGGTCTGTCGATTGAGCTGGACAGCTTCGGCAGCACCTATGTCGAACGCACCCTTACTCTTCCGGGCTCAATTGATCCGAAGAAAACCACTGCACTCCTGTTCAGTCCGGATACAACGGCATTCAGCTTTGTTCCAGCCCTACTGCTGGATAATGGCGGGATTACCGAAGCTGTAATCAAACGGAACGGGAATAGTATTTATACGGTAGCTTCGAGCACTAAGACGTTCGCTGATCTACAAAGCCACTGGGCAAAAGCGGACATCGAACTAATGGCCTCTAAGCGGATTATAAACGGTGTTGGAGTTAACAGCTTTTCACCAGATAATCCGGTAACCCGCGCAGAGTTCGCGGCCATTCTCGTCCGTTCCTTGGGACTTAATTCTCTAGGTAAGGTAGCCGGCTTTAAGGACGTATCTACAGGAGACTGGTATGCGGGGGCACTTGCAGCCTCGGCTGAGGCAGGAATCATTGAAGGCTTCAGTGATGGTTCATTTAGACCGGGTGAAGAAATCACCCGTGAACAAATGGCTGTTATGCTGTCCAGAGCGCTGGATTATGTGAACAAATCCGTCCCGGCGAGTGATGGGATTGACACTATTCTCAGGAAATATACAGATAACGGTTCAGTCAGTTCTTGGGCAAAACATCCGGTAGCCGCCTTGCTCACAGCTCAAATCATCCAGGGGAAATCTGCAACAATAATCGATCCAACTGCCCATGCAAGCCGGGCAGAAGCTGCTGTCATGATTAAACGGCTGCTGCAGTATGTCCAATTTTTAAACTGAATAGTTGAGTGAAATACAGGAGCACATGATATGAAATTCATGTGCTCCTGTTCCAACTCAGAGGTATATACATATTGTATCCGCTTTCATATATTTAGTGTAGACTAGCAATGAGGCTCTATGGTGAAGGAGGTAGCGGTTCATGAAGAAGCCCGCTGTCACTATTATAATTGCGATCTTTTTTCTATCCATAATCTATATGTTGTACAGCGAATACTTCCGCCCGGACGTATCCGGTCCGCAAGGTTTACAGAATGCTATTGAAGTAAATGAGCTGACGTCAGATGCGCCGGCACCCTTCGTCACCTTAAAGGTGATTATGCCTGGCGATTTGTCGGCACGTATGGGTGATTTCGTTGAAAATGAATTGAATGAGAGGCTTAAAAAAGATTTAAATATGAAGCTTGAGTTGACTTATATTCCATGGTCTAATTATCAGCAAAAACTGGAGCTGGCCTTATCTACTGGAGAAAAATATGATCTGTTCTGGTATGGCGCACCCTTCGTCACTGTCTATAAAGGTTATATTCAACCTTTAGATGAGCTTCTGAATCGATATGGACAGGATCTTATTGAACATATTCCCGAAGAAAACTTCAAGCAGAACGTGATTGATGGCAAGCTTTGGGCGATACCGTCTCAGGCATTTACCTCTGCGGGGAAATTCTCTTCAGTCATGGTCCGCCAGGATTTACTGGAGAAGGTCGGTATGTCAGAAATTAAGACAATTGCTGATTTAGAACTGTTTTATGAAAGAATGCAGCTGATAGATCCAAGCTATTATGGCTATCTGGAAACAGACCGAGGACATGAAATGTTGTGGCGTGAATTGACAGATCGAAACTACTCTTCATTGGATGAGCGGCTGTTATTTATGGTTGATGAGGATTCTGGAGAAATTTTGAGTTATGTAGAGTCTGATTTATACAAAAAAGTAGTTCATTTACGAGAATCATGGGTGAAGATGGGGATCATTGATAAGAATTTGGTGGGTAATCCGGCAGCGAAGATCGATCAGGAGAATGCTGGTAAGCTTCTTTTCCGGGTAGGTGCAGTCTCGAGGGCGATGGAGAACCTGCAAACGGTACGGAATGCCGATCCAAATGCGAGGCTCCGTGAGTATTATCTTGCTAAGGAGAAACCAAAGTTTATCACTACCCCAAGTAACGAAGCCTTTATGATTACGGCCGCAGCGGAAAATCCTGAACGCGCAATGATGTTTATGAATTGGATTCTGCAAACCCAAGAGAATTATAATTTTATTATTTATGGAGTAGAGGGAAAGGATTATGAACTGGAAAAAGGTAAAATCAAGCAATTAACCAACGACCAACTGATGTACGAATGGATGTGGCGAAATAAGGATTATTTTATCGCACCTGCCAGTGTAGAGGACGATATTATTCATGACATGCTCAAGAATGACGAGAACTCCCGCATTTCCAAACTATTCGGATTTCATTTCAATGAGGCGTCTGTCAAGAATGAGATAGCGCAGGTAATGGCTGTTTATAAGGAAAAATTCGAGCCAATTAATTTTGGATTAGCCAATTATGAAGAATATTATCAAGATGCAATTACAGATCTTAAGAAGGCAGGTTTTGACATTGTCTTTACCGAACTGAAGAAGCAGTTCTCGGAATTTGAGCGAGGGCATTTAGATGCTGAACGCGGATTTGAGAGGACGATTGACCATGAGTAGATTCAGCATATTCACAAAACTAATTGCCACTTTGTTGATTTTACTTATCCCGATCCTGCTCCTGTTTGCAGTGTCGAATCGAACAAGCAAGGATGTACTGACGGAGGAAATTATTAAGGTAAAGCAATATCAGATTGAAACGTTCGCTAATCAGTTGGATCAGTTGTTTTTCCGGCTGGATACCTATAAGAAAATGCTGTATGAAAGTACAGATGTACGAAATTTGGCATATCCTGATTTGCTTGATGATGTTCTGGATAAATACAGAACCAACCGAACTGTCTCTGAAGAGATAAACCGTCTTGCCGGTTATGGAGACTGGAAAGCAGTGATCGCAGTCCTCTATCCTCGTACCGGAATTGTCATCAAAAGTAACTCCAGCTTGAATGCACTCCCAAAAGTACTTCCTGCGCAGGATACATTTTGGCAATACTATTCCGATTCTAATGAGGATTATTTCCTAGGGATATTGTCTTATCCCGAAAAATCAGCGGAGTCAGGCGAGGCGCATATGAGAGTCGTGCTTAAATTTGGTGTAGCAGAATTGCGGAGAGCTCTATCTGAATTTAAAACGAATGGTTCGGGAGATCCGTTTCTGTACCATCCAGGAATGGATCCTATTTATAATTATTCCGTAAATGTTAATCAAATTGATGAATTTCTTCCCCGGCTTGGAGAGATCGACCACTCGTTGGAAAGTGGATACATGCTGCTAAAATCCGATAAGACGAGGTTTCAGGTTCATTATCAAAAACTGGAATCATTAGGGTGGTATCTTGTTGATTATGTACCTATCAGTGATATTATGGCACCTATCAGCCGGAACCAGACTATGTTTTATGTGATAAGCGGTATGCTTCTGTTTATGGGGGCATATCTTGCCTTTGTGATGTACCGGAATATTCAAATTCCATTCCGAAAACTGTTCAAGAACATGAACTTGATCGAGAAGGGCATCTATTCCGTAAGAATGTCGGACAAACCTGAAGGGGAATATCGGTTGTTGTATGAAAAATTCAACTCCATGGCGTCAAAAATAGAGGAACTGATCGAGGATGTGTACAAAGAGCAACTCCGGTCAAAGGATGCGACGCTTAAGCAGCTGCAATCGCAGATCAATCCGCACTTTCTATACAATACCCTTGCTTATATCAAAAGTATGATTGAGTTAAATGAAGACAAGGCAGCGGTTTCGATGACTATGAATTTGAGCAAGTACTATCGTTACACGACTAAAACGGGGAATAAGATGGTACGGCTGAAAGAAGAGCTGGATTTGATTCATTTTTATCTGGAAATACATTGTATGTTAAGAGATGATTTTGAATTTCATATTGAGGTTGAGCCGCAGATGGAAGACTTGGAAGTTCCACGGTTAATTGTTCAGCCGCTTGTCGAAAATGTAATCCTTCATTCGTTCAATAATCATTCCGACTATGGAATGATTCATATCCGCGTGTGGAGAGAGGAAGGCATGAATCATGTATCCGTTGAGGATACGGGCACAGGAATTGATTATTTAGTGATCGAATCTATCAGAATGAAGATTCAGTCCACTAACGAAGAAATAGAATCCGGACTCAAAAATGTCCATCAACGCCTGCGTTTGATGTATGGCGGTGACTCAGGCGTGCTGCTCAGTCAATCGAAGCTAGGTGGACTTTGCGTAGAATTATGTTGGAGCAGTAGGGAAGGTGAGTCTTAACCTAAGGAGGGGGAAGGGATGTACCAAATATTAATCGTAGACGATCATACCCATTTGGTTGACAGCCTGGCGATAGGACTTCCGTGGGAGCAAATGGGGATCACCAATGTCTATAAGGCATATTCCGGCGAGGAGGCCCTGGAGCTGCTGAATTACCATTCCGTTGATATTGTGGTCACGGATATTCATATGAACGGAATGACAGGGCTCGAATTGATCGCTCGAATAAATCAGAAATGGAAAAATACGAAGGCCGTTATTATAACCGGCTATGATGAATTTCAATATGCGAAGGAAGCTATCCAACAGCAAGTAGCTGAATATCTGCTCAAACCAGTCTCGAACGAGGAACTGGAGCAAACTCTTCGCAATATTATCGTTAAAATTACAGAAGAAGGAAATGAATTATTAAATCAGCAAAAATTTGTTTACCGTTTCCGGGAGAGTTTGCCCAAATTAAGAGAAATGTTATTGTTTGATTTGATCTCCGGTAAAAATTATCCCTTATCTGTTTTGAAGGACAAGATTCAACTATACGGACTTCCCTTTTCTGTTGAAAGGGAGACCATTCTCTTATGTATGAGGGTGGAGGAGGATTACTCAAATACGGATCTTTATAGCCTCTCATTGATTGAATATGCTATGTATAACATCGTGGAAGAAGTTTTTTCGGAGAAATTTAATATCATGCACTGTAAAGATTCACATGATTATTTGATTTTTCTGGTTCAAACCAATCTGGAGCAACCAGACAAAGCGGACTCTGCGATCATAGAAGACTTGGCCAGACTCTCCCAACATCAGATCAAATTGTATTTAAAATCGAAGGTTTCCCTGGTCATAAGCGATTGGGGAGGTTTCCCAAAAGATATTCTATCCATGTACCATTCTGCTTTATCGATATATACCGATTATATTGGCTATCAAACGGAAAGCTTTTTTCATGTGACGCAAAAGAAAGAAATGTTTGAAATCCAGCCGCTGGCAGAGCTTTATCGCCCCCAGACTTTAATTGAATTAATCGATATCGAGCAATGGACGGCATTTGAGAGTAAGCTGAAACTGATATTCAGTGAACTTGAAGGGGCGGGAAGTGGAGCCCGTGAATACGGGATTGAAATATACGTTACCCTGCTGCAAGCATATGCTTATTATTTGCATAAGAAAGGTAAACGAATCTTTGAGGTGTTTGGAAGAGATATCGAAAAGATGCTGAAAATGGATGCCAGCTGGAGTGATGAACCGTTAAAAGAATGGGCCTTCAGCAGCTATGTCCAAATCAAAGCCTACAGTGACAGACGCTCGGACAATATACGCTCTGATCTGATGGAGCGAATCCGCCGGTTCATCCAAGGAAATATAAAAGATATAACTCTTCAAGCGGTAGCCGATAATGTTAATCTTCATCCCGTATACGTATCTAACCTGTTTAAACAGGAAACCGGAGAGAACTTTTCGAACTATGTGCTCCGCTTGCGAATGGAGAAGGCGGTTCAATTGTTGAAGTACAAGGATTTGAGAATCAGTCAAATTGCGCATGAAATCGGCTATCAGAAACCGCAGTATTTTATTAAGTTGTTTAAATCCCAATACGGGAAGACGCCGCAAGAGTACAAGAATAGTTTATAAAGAGGATTTATAGCGAGAAAATTCTGCATGATTCTGAGGAATTTGAATTTTAGCTAATCTATCATGTTCATTTACAAAAAAAAGGAGCGATCATCCGGTTATTGGATGATCGCTCCTTTGTACAAATCCACTTATTAAGTTTCAATTAATGACCCATTCCGTGATTGTTAACGGTGTAAATGGTGGAGCCCGAATCGACAGCAGAAGCACTTGCAGAGGCGATCATTAAGCTGGAACTAATCAAGACTACGACTGTAAGAAAGAACATTTTCTTTTTCATTAGTAAACTCTTTTACTATTATTTTTTCCATTATGTTGTGATACATTTGAAGTTGTGATTGATGAGCATGTTCTCTTAGGAGCTCAAAGAGTGCTACTGATTTCTTGAGGTTTGTATCGTTTTCAATTTTGATACTAAAAATCAGAGTTTCTAGAATAGTGTTGATTGCTTCGTACATATTCTCTTGTTCGTAGTAATACATTACCAGCAAATAAATGTATTCCTCGTAATATCTTATATCCACATTAGTCACATACTCTTCTATGTCATTTACGTTGTTTTTATGATCACTCAGAATCCAATCTACGGAATAGTTATATTTTATCGAGGATTCCAAGATGGTAATTAGTCCTGGCAGTAACTCTTCCTCAGCACTGTTTCTAATAAATTCAACATACTCCTTTAGGACTCCAGTCTTGCCTTCTAAAAGGTCGAGCACGTAGGTATTGGCTTTTGCAATATTACAGTAGTATTTGACTTCATTAATTCCTTCTTCATCTAACCCTTTGATCCATCCTAATTCAGCATATTTTTGAATACACATTCTAGCTTCAGGATACTTACCGAGCTTTTGCAGTGCGATTCCTTTTGAACATAAGCTAAATCCAAAATAATAGGGAATACTCCGCTTCAGGTTTTGTTCTCTCAATGTGTCACTGCTTGTCTCATATATAATTGCAATCTGTGTGATCAGCTTGTCCGCAACTTCAATCATAGCATCCCAATTTTCCAATGAAAAAGATGCCTTAAGCATACACGTTAAGGAATCGGCATTTAATCCATCCAAATCCAACTTCAATGCGATCTTCCTTTCTTCAGCATATCATTCATCGGTTATTACTGTGACGTTTGTATCTTTAAATTATTCTTTATTTTACCAATATAGTAAGTAATTTTAATCACTGGAACAAGGAAACAAGAGTTTATTTTAGGATTGTCCAAATATAACCAGGGTACAGTTACAGTGTTTTTACTAAGTTCCTTCGAATCGCAGGAATTATGTCTGTTATGCTGTTTATTTGCCCCTCTATTTTGGGGTTATTTGTACGTAAAATTCCGAAATGTACCTATCTTGGAAATCCATATTCAATTATGATCTTCCCGAAAGAAAGCGCTATCAAAGTAATTTTGACCACATTTCATGAGGGGGTAAGGATGATTTGAAGCGAATGGGAAAAAGATTGGGTATGAGTCTGCTAGTATTCATTATTGCAGCAGCACAGTTCGGATTTACAGGAATAAAAGGTAACGTGGCGCAAGCGGCGGAGAAGAGTATGGCTCAGAAGCCGTATATGGGCTGGAGCAGTTACAGTATGCAGGTGTATGATGGGGCAGGAAACTGGACATCGGCGGAGAGCGTTAAGAAGCAATCGGACGCGATGCATGAGAAGCTGCAGGCCCATGGATATGAATACATTAATATTGATGCAGGCTGGAATGGTGATATGGATGAATACGGTAGGCCTATTCCTAGTGACGTCCTTTATCCGAACGGATTTCAGGAGGTCATTGACTATGTTCATCATAATGGGCAAAAGATTGGGATCTATCTGATCCCGGGGGTATCTATCGATGCATATAACCGAAATCTTGAGGTGTATGGGACAGGCGGCGAATGTCGTATTCAGGATATTACAGCCAAGCCGCTTACCATTATGGATTATTGGAATTCCTACACCTATAAAATTGATTTCACGAATCCCTGTGCCCAGAAGTATGTGGATTCCATTGCAGACATGCTTGGCGAGTGGGGAATCGATTTCGTCAAATTCGACAGCGTAACCCCTGGGTCGGGGATTGACAACTTGAGCCGGGATGCACGCGGTGACGTAGAAGCTTGGTCCAAAGCCTTGGATAGAAATAACATCTGGTTTGAGCTGTCCTGGGCACTCGACCACAATTACGTAGAGTTCTGGAAAAAATATGCTAACGGTTGGCGAATTGACTGGGATGTTGAATCTTATGACGGCAGTGGGTTGACAGCATGGCCGAGTATTTCCCGATTATTTCCCAAAGCAGCACTTTGGTGGCGGGATGCAGGCCCTGGCGGCTGGAATGACTTTGATTCCTTGAATGTTGGTAACGGCTCCATGGATGGTCTGACCAAGGATGAGCGGAAGACTGCAATGACGTTTTGGTCCATTTCTTCCGTACCGCTCTATACAGGGAATGACATGACACGGCTGGATAGTTATGGACTAGAACTGCTTACCAATGATGAGGTAATTGCCGTCAATCAGGCCGGACGTCCTGGACATCCAGTGTCGATGGATACCCAACAGCAGGTCTGGTACGCCAATAATGGAGATGGGACTTACAGCGTTGCTTTGTTCAATCTGGGTAGTCGGGGTGGGGAGGTTAAAGTCAAATGGAGTGATCTTGGCCTTGAGGGTCCGGCTTCAGTGCGCGACCTATGGAGCCATTCCGAGCTGGGAACCTTTGAGAAGGAATTCAGCGGTGGCATCCTTGAACCCCATGCCTCTCGTATGCTTAAAGTAACCGCATTAAGCGGCACATCAGCTGTCAATAACGATGATACAGGGATGAGCTACAGCGGCGATTGGAAGCGAAATGGAGGCAAGGAGCTGCTTGAAGGGAAGCAGGATCTAAGCATTACGATAAAGGATTCCTCGGCTACTGCTACCAGTACTCCTCAAGAGGATGCTCTCAACTCTGTGGCTGACCCTGCTACGGATTCAGCTTCGGCTTCGGCAAGCAATACCACCGTTACGGATGTGGTTTACATTAATGATAATGACAACGGCATTAAATACAACGGCACATGGCAGGTAAGCTCTGCCCGAGAACATGGAGATTATAATGGCGATGTGCATTATACCGAGAAAGACGGTGATTCTTTCGAGTACACCTTTACGGGAACGGGCATTGAGCTGCTGACGGAAAGGCATGAATCGCAAGGAGAAATGGTTGTTACATTAGATGAGGAGACAGCACAGACTGTAAATGCGTATACAAGTGGACCGAGAGAGGTACAACAATCTCTTTATAGTGTATCAGGGCTTTCTAACGGTCCTCACACGCTTAAGGTGAGCAAGGGATCGGGAAATTATATGCTGCTCGACGCGCTGAAAGTGACAACAGAAAGTCCGACTGGGGGTCAGAACAGTTCTATCACTCCGACTTCCGCTGGGTTTGATAAAGCAACGGAACAACAGAAGGATGTCACAGTCACGCTTAATCTGCAGGGTAATACGCTGAGTGCTATTGAAAATAATGGAGTGGCACTGCGCGAAGAAGATTATACGGTGACTAATGATAAATTGACCATCAAGAAGGAATATCTTGCGCAGCAACCTGCTGGCCTGGCAAGTCTAAACATCATCTTTAACGCCGGTGATCCACAGACGCTAGCGGTACACATTAGCGATTCCACAGGCATCCGTTATGTGATGGTTAATAACGACGATCCGGGAATCAAATATAACGGTACTTGGTCCCGCAGTAGTGGAAGAGGAATGGGCGACTACAATGACGATGTGCAGTATACGGAGCAGAACGGCGATTCTTTCGAATACACCTTCAGAGGAACAGGGATTCAACTGTTCACTGAGGTAGACGAATCGCAAGGGGATATGAATATCTATGTAGACGATCAATTCAAGGGAACGGTAAGCGCTTATCGAAACGGACGATTGTCACAGCAGATTCTGTACAGTATCTCTGGGCTTACAGATGGGCAGCACACACTTAAGGCTGTGAAAAAATCGGGCAGATTCATGCTGCTTGACATGCTCAAGGTAGAGATTCCGAATATGATCAATCCGATCGCAGCGAGCTTTGATAAATCATCATCTTCTGCTCAGCAGGACATTGAGATTACACTTCTACAACAGCCGGAAAGCTTCATTGGCATTACGAACGGATCAAATCATCTGGTTCCAGGGACCGATTATACGGTAGCTAGTGAGCATGTTACATTGAACAAATCTTATCTCGCATCACAGCCAGTCGGAAAGTTGACCCTCAGCTTTATTATTGGTGGCGATTATCTTAATGATGTGCATTCAACGACAGTAGATGGCGATTCCTTTGAATATATCTTCAAGGGCACTGGAATCCGTCTGATTACACCTACGGGTCCAGATCAAGGTGAAGTAGATATTTATGTGGACGGCCAAAGGATTCAGACCGTGAATACTTATAGTCAGAGCCGACTGACACAACAGGAGATTTATAGTATTTCTGGATTGGTAAGCGGCTTACACACACTTAAAGCTGTGAAGAAATCAGGTAATCTCATGCTGACAGATCAATTGAAATTCACAGTCCCAACCAGTGATGGCGGAACAACGAACCCTACAGAACCTCCAACACCGACAGCAACACCCACACCGACTGATGCAGGGGGGCCGTCTATACCCGCTCAGCCTTCATCCGCACCTACCCTGACGCCAACGCCAACTCCGGCATCTGGAACTGATGGGAAGGAGGATGCCGAGACAATGCGACATTCGGCGTATATCAACGGATATCCGGGCGGCTTCTTTAAACCCGATGCTCCCATTACCCGTGCTGAGATGGCAACCATCCTAGCGAAGGTTGCTGAGAAAGAGGCCACTGGATCAGGCGTAATATTCAGTGATGTATCCTCCAGCTATTGGGGGGCAGATGCCATTGCCAAAGTAGCTAAGATGGGACTAATGAACGGTTACATCGATGGTACTTTTAAACCTAATCAACCATTGACGCGTGCAGAAATGGCTAGTTTAACAGCCATGCTGAGCCCGAATTCTGCAACATCGGGCCGTGGCTTCTCTGACATTACCGGCCACTGGGCACAGGCGGCGATAAAGAAAGCCCAAGATATAGGCATAATGAAGGGCTACAGTGACGGAACTTTCCGCCCGAATTCCAAGCTTACTCGTGCGGAAGCCGTTACAGCTATCAACAGAGTTTTGGGCAGAGGCCCGCTTATGGGTGTCACACAGCCAGGGTGGAACGATGTTCCAGTCTCCCACTGGGCATTCGGTGATATTGAGGAGGCTTCGACCGACCATATCTCGAAGCCTAGTACACAAGGCGGAGAACAGTGGACAGAATAAGTTGAGCGATGAATGAACGGAGGGGCCTTCTTTGGCCCCTTTTTTCTGAATGATATGAGATGAGAAAAAGAAGGGTAGAAGAGCATGAATCTTCTAATTACCGGAGCAAGTGGATTTATCGGAACGGCTCTAGTCAAGCATTTGGCGGATAAACATACAGTGATTTGTCTGTCACGCCAAGCTCCGGAAGGGGCTTTTGCCTATGTTCAGGGTTCATTTGATTCAGCGGAGGATTTGAGCAGGCTGGACTCGTATGATATTCAGGCGGTGATTCATCTTGCTGCTGTTACTGGCGGCTCTACTGAGGAGGACAGCCTTGCTGTTAATGTATTGGGAACAAGGAGATTGTACCGTTATCTGCTGGACCGCGGTTGCCAAAAGTTCATCACAGCGAGCTCCATTGCCGTGGTGGGTGGACTCACTGAGGATTTTATACCGCTTGAGCTGCCTATCCCAGATGATCATCCCTGCTTAGCGGCGGATGCCTATGGGCTAAGCAAGGCTATGGTCGAGGAGTTGACCCGGTATTTTCATCGTAATCATAAAGATACCGACTTTATCAATCTTCGCTTTGGAGCTGTAGCCTCCCAGGGCTGGATTTCTCCTGTCTTGGAAACTGGATCCAAGCCGACGCTCCCGTTCATCACACTGGGGCATGTCCACGCAGAGGATGTGGTGAAGGGAATTACTGCGGCACTGGAATCTCCACTTAAGCCGGGGGTAAGAACTCTTAATCTGGTTGGGCCGGATGCTAGCAGCAACTTGCCAGTGGCTGAGCTCCTTACCCCGTTGGTGGGGAATGATTATAATTTGGATTATTATCATTTTTCGGGTCAAGAATATATGCCTTTATATGCCATGGATCGTTTCAAAGAGGAATTCGGTTTTGTGCCTTCACATTCTACCCGCCATACGAGGGGTAAAGCGTAGAAGGGTTTACATGCTGGAAAGATAAAAAAATTCGGATGGTGAATAAAAAGCAGTGATAACGGCGTATATCGCTGCTTTTTATCCAGTTCTGAAAGGTTTAACATCTGCAAAATTGGGTTTGCACACTTGACTATTAAGTAAAATGTTTTAATCTATGGTAATGATAGCGCTATCGAAATGATATTAGGGGAGGGGTCACTACGCTTAAATATTCCAATATCTTTCGTAAATTCTTAATCTCCTATGTAGTCATTTTGGTCATTCCCAGCATTGGCGGATATATGTCCTATCTGACTTCGATTTCTGTGACAGAGTCTATCTCTATTGAGAACGGGGTCACCCAGCTCCAGAAAAGTCAGGAAATATTGGAGCGCCGCATGGCGGAAGTAGAAGGGTTTACCAGGCAATTGGCAGTCAACCAGGAGCTAAATGTTCTGATGAATGAAAGAGACAATGAGACGAACGTGTATGGCATTTGGAGAACGATGCGGAATGTCTTGACTTTCGGTCAGACGAATGATTTTTTGCAAAACTATTATATTTACCTCGCCAATTATAATCTTATTCTAACCCCAGGTTCTTCTTACCGACCGGAACATTACTACTCTAATTTCAACTATAAGGATCTTCCGCTACAGGATTGGACCAAAGACGTGCTTGAGAAAACCCATCGCAGTGAAATCAAGCCACTCAGTGACTATGTTAGCAGGGGCATGCAAACCTCCGTTATTACCTATATGCAGTCACTCCCTCTGGATAGTTTCAACGATTCCTCACCAGCTGTCGCGGTAGTGATCATAGACGAGAAAATCATTTCTAGTCTGTTATCTGGTTTAACTGAGCGATACGGAGGCTGGGTTCATATCAGCGATGCTGAAGGAAATACGATTGTCCTGCAGGGAAGTGATGAGCAGAAAATGGCCCATATGACCGCTGATTCGGATTTTGATAAAACCAAGGTTAGTCAGTTCTATGAAGACGATCTAGTGATCACGACTCGTTCTGATTCGAACGGATGGGTATACCAGACAGGGATTCCCCGGCCTATTTTGATGGATAATGCTAACAAGATCAAGCAAATGTCCATACAAATTACGGGAGGAACATTACTCATCGGCTTGATAGTCGGACTAATATTAGCTTACCGTAACAGCGCTCCAATCAACCGTATGCTTAGCGTCATGAAGGAGCAATTTGGCAAGGAAGAGGCCTCCGCCAAGAATGAATTTGACTTTTTAAGCGGAAATATTGCCAATATGATCACTAAGAACAAGTTGCTGGAAACCGAACTTAATCGTCAGCTTCCGTTGGTCAGGGATGCATTTCTGAAGCGGCTATTAGCAGGTGAATTCAAAACGCATGATGAGATTCTCACAGCCGCTGAGCAGGTGGGGATTAATTTGAAACAGAACACTGGGTATGTAGGAATTGTTCAGATTAACGGCTATGCCGGTATGGACAGCGTTGAGATTCTCAATGAGCTGAATGCTTCCCGGTTGCTGCTGAAGCAGTCCCTATCGGATCTCGGAGTGGAAGTACTAATGACGGATATGGGCTCCGACAAAGTGGTAACTCTGTTTTTCTCCAAGGAAGAAGAGACTGACAAAGCGTATGAGGCAGAGAATATCACCAGCATTCTGGAGAATTTGGCGCAGTACGTTTTTAATGAGTATCGTATTACTACTCAGGCGGGCTTCGGAGATCTTTTTACAGAAATAACGGAAATCGGCCTTTCCTTTGACCAAGCCAAGCAAGCTCTGGAATATGCCGTCTACATGAATAAAAAAGGAATTGTATGGAGTAGCGAAGCCCAAAATGAGAATACGACCTACTATTATCCACTGGATACAGAGCAACGTCTGATCAGTACCATTCGGGCTGGAGAGCTAGAAGAGGCTAAACGGATTGTCCGTGCAATTGTTGCCCAGAACATGGAACAGCGTGAATTATCCATGGAAATGAAGCAACAGCTTGTTGGAGAAATAAAAGGGACGTTTCTTAAGCTTCTGGATCAAAAGGCTTTTACAGAATACCCGGACATCGAGAGTGTGAAGCGGAGGGTCATAGACATTGGTTCATCGGAACGACTCGAAATGATTCAGACCGAATTTTTTGTTATTATGGAAGAACTGTGCGGACTTATTGCAAATAAAAAGAAGGATGTTCATATTCAGATTATTAAGCAGATCAAGGAATATACAGCAGAGAATTATTCGGATACAGAGCTGAGTCTGTACCGGGTAGCCGAACAGGTCGAACGGCCTGAAAAATATATTTCTCAATTGTTTAAAGAGGTTACAGGTGTCAATTTCTCCGATCATCTGATAAAAGTGAGAATGGATCAGGCTGTGATTTTGCTCAAAGATAGTCGGTATACGGTTGATGAGATTGCTATTCGGGTGGGCTACAATAGTTCACATTCTTTCAGACGGGCCTTCAAGCGGTTAATCGGCGTTTCACCGAGCGCTTATAGACAGTCTATTGATGAGTAAACAGTTGTTTGGCAAAAATTAAGTATTAGACTGATCCAGTAAAAGAAGCAGCGGCGGACCAAGACTTGATAAATAAAGTCTTAGACTGCCGCTGTTGTCGTTCAAATAACGTTCCCGTTAGCTTGTCACCGACGGTCTATGCATCCTACTTTACTTTATTTAATAAGTTTGTCACCATTCTGCTCAATGTCCCTTGATCGACGAAAGGAGCAAGACTTGCCAGCAGATCTGGGCTAAGATGTTCAGCTTCCACTCCACTAATCAACTTCTCGAGATTTTTACTGTCCAGAAAAGGTGCAAGGCCTATGATCTGATCCGCATCGATAGTGCCGTCTTCAACCCGGTCTACCAAACGGTTTAATGTTTCTCTGCTAATAAAGGGTGCCAGCCCTTGAATGGAATGCCAGCTCAAGTTGCCCTCTTCTGCTTGTTGTACTAACCGATCTACATGTTCTCTTCCAAGAAACGGGGCAATCCCAACAAGATTGTGCACTTCTAAGGAACCGTCAATCGATTTATCTACCAGTCGGCTTAATGTGTCGCTGCTGACGAACGGAGCGAGTCCAGTAATGGTATTCCACACAATTTCGCCCTCTTCTGCCTGACGAACCAGTTCATCCAATGTGCCTGTTCCAAGGAACGGAGCCAGCCGCATGATCACGTCTAACTTAAGGACGCTGCTGTCTAATCGTTCTGTAACCTTATGCAGAGCGCTTGCTTTTACAAACGGCGCTACTTCTACAAGCTCCTCCACCTCCGCCTCTCCGGTATTGACCATCTCTGCAACTTGTTCCGGCCTGTTCTCTGCGATCTCCTCAACGATCGTTCCTAGGTGCGGGTGCTCCCGATTTTCTGTATTGTCTCCTGCATTTAAAATGTCGTCTACCGTTTTGCCGAATAACCTTGCAAACTGCGGAAGCGTTCCGATATCCGGTAGCGATTCGCCCCGTTCCCATTTCGATACCGCTTGATGACTTACATTCAGTTGATCGGCAAGTTCCAATTGGGTAAGATCCTGGTCTTTGCGAAGCTTCGAAATATAAGCTCCAATTTTACGCAAGTCGAGCATTGTATACCTCCAATAAAACAAAATGTACAGTGCGCACTGTCAAAAACAGCATAGCATTTCTGCAAACGCAATCCTATCAAGAGTTGGTTGAATTGTCTCATGGGCTTTATTCAACTGCCGGTAGAATTGTCCAGATTGAAAATCTCCAGTGAGGGTCCTGTTTCCGGAAAAATGGCCGTTCTACAGCTATTTTGTTCTCCCAGAACAGGGTTATTTGTACGCTGAAATGCCCAAGTGTACCTTTTCTTTGGGGATAAAAGTCAATTATGATCAACTCGTAGAAAGCGCTATCATAAACTACTGGCGGTTGCTTAGGGGGGATTGTTCTGGAGAAAGAAATAGTATTACACCACAAGTCGTTACCGAAGCGTAGGGGCTCTGTATTTTTACAAAATGCTCGCAGAAGTATGAAAAAGCACTGGCAGCTACATTTGCTCGTGATTCCACCTCTGTTATTTTTCCTCATTTTTAAGTATTATCCAATGCTGAATGCAGTTCTAGCCTTCAAGGACTACAACGTGATTAAAGGAATATGGGGAAGTCCATGGGTTGGATTTCATAATTTTCGATTATTTTTTGATAATCCGCAGTTTTGGACGCTGCTCAAGAACACCATCATGCTTAGTGGTTACCTGCTGCTGGCGGGATTTCCAATTCCGATTATCCTTGCGCTCATGATTAATGAATTGCGCGGGGGAAGGTTCAAAAAGTTCGTCCAGCTGGTCTCTTTTGCGCCTTATTTCATCTCGACGGTTGTCATGGTGTCCATTATTATGCTATTTATGGCACCTCGTCTTGGATTTGCGAACATCGCTCTCAACTTTTTCGGTTTGGAGTCGATCAATTTCCTTGGAGAACCGGGAATGTTTCGTTCGATTTATGTCTGGTCTGATATTTGGCAGACTGCGGGCTACAGTGCCGTTATCTATTTAGCAGCGCTTGCCGGTATAGATCCTACGCTTTATGAGGCAGCCAAAGTCGATGGCGCTTCACGCTTTCAAAAAATTCGTTATATTGATCTGCCAGGTATTGTGCCTACCATCGTCATCATCCTGATTTTGAATGTTGGGAATGTCATGGCTATTGGCTTTGAAAAGGTCTATCTTCTGCAGAACCCGCTCAATCTGGCGAATTCCGAGATCATTGCCACTTATGTCTACCGGGTCGGTTTGCTGAACGCCAATTATAGCTTTGCAACTGCGGTTGGTCTATTCAACTCGGTAATCAACCTTATTTTGTTGCTTACGGTGAATGGCTTGGCTAAACGCATCACAAACAACAGCATCTGGTAGGAAAGGAGCAACCACATGGCAGCAGTTCAACAAAAAATTAAAGAATCAACTGGCGATAAGCTATTTCTGACCACTATTTATATCCTACTCAGCCTCGTGGTCATCGCGGTGATTTATCCGCTAATTTTTATCATCAGTAGCTCGATTAGCAGTCCGGCAGCCGTTACCTCCGGCCGAGTCTGGTTATGGCCTGTAGATATTTCCTTCAAAGGTTTCAAGGTTCTGCTAAATACACCTGAGATCATTACAGGCTACGGCAACTCCATTTTTTATACAGCCGCAGGGACGTTCATCAGTGTTGTGCTTACGATCATGATCGCGTACCCTTTATCACGCAGAGGTTTCTTCGGACGCAACACTTTGATGATGATCATCACCTTTACGATGATATTCAGCGGCGGGCTGATTCCGACCTATATGGTCGTGAAGGAACTCCATTTGATTGATACCCGCTGGGCACTGCTGATACCAAACGCGATTTGGGTATGGCAGGTCATTATTGCCCGGTCATTCTTTCAATCCTCCATTCCGGAGGAACTGCTGGAAGCCAGCGAAATCGACGGTTGCAGTGATATGCGGTTTGTCTGGAGTGTTGTTATTCCGTTATCGAAGCCCATTCTTGCGGTGTTAGTCCTTATGTATGCGGTAGGACAGTGGAATGCCTACTTTGACGCTTTGATTTATTTGAAATCAGCGAATTTGTTTCCACTTCAGCTTGTCTTACGAAGCATCATCATCCAGAACAACAGTGCAGGTACAATGGATGCGATGAAAATGGTGGAGCGGCAGCAGCTTGCTGAGCTACTCAAATATGCACTTATAGTTATCGCTACGCTGCCTGTACTTGTTATCTATCCGTTTGTTCAGCGTTATTTTGTCCAAGGCATGCTGGTCGGTTCAGTTAAAGGTTAATTCACAGCTTTCAGAATCTGGAGAGGGGGAGAGGCACGCAGTAAAATGACAGAAAGATATCGTACCTGCCTAAATTATAAAAGGGAGTGATCGGATTTGAAGAAAAGTATGATGACCTTGTCATTGGTGCTGGTATTAATTCTTACGGTGGTGTTAAGCGGATGTGCTAATAAAAATACAGATAACACATCCTCCGCACCTGCTGACTCAGGTAACTCGGAATCAGCAAGCAAACCGGTGGAAATCAGCGTGTTCTCGGTTCAGGAATCCGGGATCGATGTTCCTACCAATAAATTTTCGAAATTTGTGGAAGACAAATTCAATATTAAATTCAAATGGGAAATCAACCCTTCAGACGGAGCCAAGGAAAAGCGCCAAATCTCACTTGCTAGTGGCGATTACCCTGATGCTTACCTGCTCACTCACTATATCGATCAGTTCTCACAGGCAGATCTTCTGAAGTATGGCAAACAGGGCGTACTGATTCCTCTGAACGATCTAATTGATAAATATGCTCCGAATATTAAAGCGGCTATGGAAAAGAACGATAATTTGAGAACGCTTAACACAGCGCCTGATGGTAATATCTACGGGCTTGTCGCTTACACAGAATGCTTTCACTGCTCTTATCCGAGCAAAATGTGGCTCAATACCGAGTGGCTGAAGAAGCTGAATCTGGAAATGCCGAAGACAACCGAAGAATTCAAAAAAGTGCTGGAAGCTTTCAAAACACAAGATCCGAACGGGAATGGAAAAGCAGATGAAGTGCCGCTGAGTGGCTCCATTGAGGAGTTTGGTGTACGCATTGTACCATTCCTCATGAATGCATTTGTATACGATGATGACCGCAATTATCTGAACATGATGGATGGAAAAGTTCAATCGGCGGCTGTCACACCGGAGTGGAAGGAAGGCCTGACTTATATCAAATCTCTGTTTGACGCAGGTTTGATTGATCCAGGGGCATTCACACAGAATGCGGAAGCCTTTAAGAAAATCGGTGAAAATGCCGATGCGGAAATTCTGGGCGCTGGTGCGGGCATGCACCCTGCGATTTTCGTCAATATTGATCCGGGCAATAGAAGCTCGGCACACTACAATCCTGTACCACCGATTAGCGGACCGGAAGGTATCTCCTATGCGACTCATGATGCAGGTGGCGTATCCCCGGGAGCGAAGTTTGTCATCACAAACAAAGCTAGCGAGGAAGCACAGGTCGCTTTAATTAAAATGGTAGACTATATGTTTACTTCTGAGGGACAGACCAATGCTGGCAGCGGTATGAAGGGCATTGACTGGACGGATCCAGAAGAAGGCGATGTAGCGCTGGATAAAGACGTTAAACCAGTCGTCAAGAGCATTCCTATGGCGGAAGGCGAAGCGCCGCGCAATGCGGGCTGGAGCGGCATGGGTCACTTCTATATGCCAAAAGAGTACCGTGATACTTTCGTTCAAGCTACTGACATCTACGCTTCCAGCGGTTATGAACGCAGATTGTATGATGCGACTCTGCTGTATGAAGGACATGAGCCTAAAGAATTATTCCCAATCTGGTCGATTTGGATTGATCCAAGCGAAATCGATGAAGCGAGCTTACTGCAAACCAACATTAAGAATTATATTGAGCAAAATCAGCTTCAATTCATCACGGGCAACAAGGATCTTACTAAAGATTGGGATGCTTATATAAAAGGTCTGAAAGACTTGAAGCTAGATCGTTATCTCGAAATCTTGCAAAAGGCTTATGAAACTTCTAAAAAATAAAATATTGAAATCAGAATCAGGTGCTGTAAGATATACCCCAGCACCTGATTTCTTGATTTCAAGGAAAAATATACATTTTTATTACGGAGGATCAGTCATGACAGAAGAGAAACATTGCAATCATCAATTTGTAGCTCCAAGACGAGGACTACCGAATACAAGTGTAAGACTTGCAGGAAAGGAGCGGGTGACGGTCGCCTTTTTGGGTGGTTCCATTACGGAGGGGGCGGGTGCTTCCGATGCGGACATATTTAGCTGGAGAGTGCTGACTGGTAAGTATCTGCAGGAGCGATTTGCGAATCATGAATTCCGCTTCATCAATGCGGGAGTGGGTGGAACGAATTCCACGCTGGGCGCTCACCGATTACAGTCACATGTCCTGCAATACGGCAAGATTGATCTACTATTCGTTGAATTTAGCGTCAATGACGGCAACGACCGGGAAGAATCCATTAGAGGTATGGAAGGCATTGTACGCCAGTGCAGACGGTTGTCGCCCGGCACTGACATTTGCTTCTTGTATACGGCAGCAGAGAAGAATCTGTCGGGGAGCAACCCCTTTAACATTGCCGTCCACGAAGAAGTAGCTGAGCATTACGATCTTCCATCAGTTAATTTTGCAGCTAGAGTTTATGCACAGACCCAGGCCGGACAAATGGAGTGGACTGAGCTGGCTCCGGATGGTTATCATCCCAATGATGATGGACATGCGCTGTATGCTTCTTTTTTACAGGAATATTTGGATGCAGCTCTTGTTCCTGACAACACACATTCAAATACTGGAAGCGCGTTAAGTATTGCTCCTCTGGGGGAGCGAAATTATGAATACGGTAAATTACTGGATTTCAGAAGCGCTGATCATGCAGATGGGTTCGAGCTACGCGAGCTTACCCCTGATGATCCACTGATGAACTGGCGATTTGGAACGGAGCATTTATATACAGACAGCAAAGAGGCATCTTTTTCTTACACAGTAACCGGACAGAGTGTGGGGATGCTGCTGCTTTACGGCCCGGATAGTGGAATATTCGAATATTCACTCAATGACGGTCCCTTTCATGCGGTTCACTTATTCGATGAATGGTGTCCGCTTGCGTTTCGGCCTATGATTGCTATGTTCGGAATCGAGGAACAACGTCAGGAATTGCAAGTAACCGTGCGAATTACAGGGGAAAAGGATGAACAGAGTAAAGGCACCAGTCTGCGTATTTTGAAGCTAATGTACAATTAATTATTTTAACCGAAAGGATTATACTGCCTCTTATTAAGCGTTTACAATACTAAGAAAGTTGGTGTTGATCATTTCTTTTACAGAACACAGCGTCGATTCTTCTCCTATTGTAATCCGCCTGACTGATTATGGTGTTCTGCCGGATTCCGGGTTGGATGCTCAGCCAGCCATGACAAGAGCTATTGAGGCAGCCGCCGAAATAACTGGGCCGGTCCTGCTGGATTGTCCAAAAGGCTGTTATCATTTCTATTCGGAAAAGGCCATCCGGAAACCCTACTACATCTCCAACACTACCAGTGAAGAAGAGAATCCTGATGTCACCAAGACTATAGGAATTCTCTTAAAGGGGCTGCACAATTTAATATTTGAGGGAAATGGCTCTCTATTTATCTTCCATGGCAAGCAGACGATGTTCTTGCTGGATGGCTGCAAAAATGTAGAGATTCGTAATTTGCATACCGACTACGCCCGGCCGACTGTGTCAGAGATGACGATTATTGAAAGCGGTACTCATTATTTCGATGTCCAGGTTCACCCCGATTCGCATTATGAGATCAGGGACGGCAAGCTGGTCTGGATCGGTGAGGGCTGGAGCTTCTCGGAAGGACCGATGCAGACCTATGATCCACTCAGCAATACGACTTGGCGGGTGGACAACTGGTCGGAGCTGGCTGATTCGGTTGAAGAGCTGGAGCCGATGAAGCTCCGCTTGCATTTTGATCATCAGCCTGAGGTTGTCCCCGGGCAAGTCCTGCAAAGCCGTGATGGTATTCGCGATCAGGTAGGTGTCTTCCTTGTGGAAAGCTCTAACATCACCTTCAGCGATGTGGGGCTGCATTTTTTACACGGACTTGGTGTTGTAGGGCAGTTCAGCGACAATCTCACCTTTCAACGCATGGATATTTCGCCGCGCCTGGAGACAGGCCGAACGGTTACTGGCTTTGCGGATTTCATCCACATGTCCAGCTGCCGAGGTAAAATAACTGTTGCAGACAGCCGTTTTGCCGGTTCTCATGATGACGTCGTCAATGTCCATGGTACCTATCTACGGATCGTTGAGCAGCTGTCTGCGAATACGGTGAAGGTTCGCTTCATGCATCCGCAGACCTACGGTTTCCTGGCCTTTCATCCGGGAGACGAAATTGAATTTGTTCGTTCTGGCTCTCTGACTACCTATGCGGCTAATGAAGTGATAGAGGTTACGCGTCTCAATCCACGCGAGCTAAAACTGACTTTAGCACATCCTATTCCTGAGGGGATTGGCAGCCATGATGTGATCGAGAATGTAACCTGGACACCGGAGGTTGAAGTCGTAAATAATTACCTCGCGCGGGTACCGACCCGCGGTATCCTTGTGACAACCCGGCGTAAAGTAGAGATTAAGGGGAATGTTTTTGATCGGATGCAAATGAGTGCAATTCTGGTTGCCCTGGATGCGGAGTCTTGGTATGAGTCTGGCAAGGTGGAGGATGTAACCATCGCCGAGAATCATTTTATTGAATGCGGGGGCATCGAGCATCCGGTTATTTTCATTTCGCCAGAGAACACAGAGGTTGGTGAGAGCACTCCTGTTCATCAGGGCATAGTTATTAAGAACAACAGGTTCGAGACTGGTGAAACGTTAGTCCTTAGTGCCAAGAGTACCCGCAGACTGGCCTTCAGTGCTAACGAAATTGTCATGGGTGGGGAAAGTATGAACTGTCTTTCCAGTGTTGAGGCTGCGATATGTTTAACCGCTTGTAGCGAGGTCGGCATTCAGGATAATTTGTTCAATGAGTTAGGGTAGGTTGTGTTAGATCGCGATATGGATCGGTAGATCGATGTATAGAAAACGCTTTATCTGATCTTTATAATGAGGGCAGACTTGGGGGAATACATTATTTGATTCATGACAGATCGTGAGGGAGAGAACCAATGAAACTTCAATATGACAAGCCAGCAAATGTATGGACCGAAGGGCTTCCGATTGGGAATGGCCGTCTGGGTGGTATGATCTTCGGCGGTGTGGAACAGGAGAAAGTCAGTCTAAACGAGGATACTTT
Source organism: Paenibacillus sp. VTT E-133291 (assembly GCF_002264395.1). GTDB lineage: Bacteria > Bacillota > Bacilli > Paenibacillales > Paenibacillaceae > Paenibacillus_AQ > Paenibacillus_AQ nitricinens. Next base: position 2,328 of record NZ_NFVA01000046.1, on the reverse strand, counting down.
ATGGTCAGGGTTCCCGAAGGATGGGAACAATCCCGGTGCTAAGGAAGCTCTGCCAAAGGTTCGAAAGCTGATTCAGGAGGGCCGGTATTCAGAAGCGGACACCCTGACTAGAGAGATGCTAGGTCCGTACACCCAATCGTATCTGCCTTTTGGAGATTTACTACTTCGTTTTGAGCATGGTGGTGTTTATCAATCTTATCGGCGGACATTAGATATTGAACATGCGGTTCACCGCATTGAATACAAGATTGGTAATGTTACTTATACCCGTGAGATGTTCGCTTCACATCCTGATCAGTTGCTTGTGCTGCGTCTGACTGCAAGTGCACCGGGAGCGCTGAATGTGCATGCTACGCTAGATAGTTCGCTTCGGCATAGCCTTCACGCTCTGGGTGATAACTTTGTACTCTGGGGAACTGCACCGGAGCATGTTGATCCAAGCTATTTTTGGAGTGACAATCCGATCCAATACGGAGAACCTAGCAAAAGCAAGGGCATGGCCTTTGAAGGACAACTCTCCGTAGTAGCAGAGGATGGGGAAGTTACCGTTGACGGTAGTGGAATTCATCTGTTGGGAGGAACGGCTGCAACCTTCTATTTCAGCGCGGCTACAGGCTTTAATGGTTTTGACAAAAGCCCGGGAGCTGAGGGGAAAGATGCTTCTGCTATTGCAGCTTCTTACTTGGCAGATGTGAATGGGAAGTCTTACGACAGCTTGCTTCAAGCGCATGCCGAGGATTACCGATCGCTTTTTGACCGAGTGAAGCTCCAATTAGGTAAGACACTAGCCCCGGATTCGATGTCCACGGAGCAACGGATTACGACATACGCGGCACAAGACCCTGGACTTGTCGAGTTGCTGTTTCATTACGGGCGCTATTTGATGATCGCAAGCTCGCGCCCCGGAACGCAGGCTACTAATCTGCAGGGAATATGGAATGCGGTTACCCGTCCGCCGTGGAGCAGCAACTATACGCTGAACATCAATACAGAGATGAATTATTGGCCAGCTGAAATTTGTAATCTGGCGGAATGTCATGAGCCGCTGCTGGATATGATCGGCAACTTGGCGAAGATGGGTGCGGAGACTGCTCAAGTCAACTATGGTGCCCGAGGTTGGGTGGCTCATCATAATACGGATATTTGGGCACAAACAGCACCGGTGGGAGATTATGGTGATGGAGATCCAAGCTGGGCTTACTGGACGATGAGTGGTGTTTGGCTGACACAGCATCTTTGGGAGCATTATGCTTTTGGCGGAGACGAGGAATATTTGCGGACTTCAGCGTATCCTGTAATGAAGGAGGCGGCCCTGTTCGCACTGGACTGGCTTATTGACGATGGTAACGGAAGGCTTGTGACCTCTCCATCCACTTCACCAGAGCATAAATTCCAGACAGCGGAGGGCTTAGCTGCTGTCAGCGCAGGTGCTACTATGGATATTTCGCTCATCTGGGAACTGTTTACGAATTGTATCGAAGCTTCGGTAACACTTGGAACAGATGAAGATTTACGTGCAGAATTGGTGAGTGCTCGTGAGCGTCTATTGCCACTACAGGTTGGTAAGTACGGACAGTTGCAGGAATGGTCCTTGGACTTTGGGGATGAGGATATGTATCACAGACATACCTCACATTTGGTCGGCATCTATCCGGGCCGGCAGCTGACAGAAGCAGAGACCCCTGAGCTGTTCGCTGCAGCCAGAACCTCACTTGAACGGCGCGGGGATGAGAGCACAGGCTGGAGTCTGGGCTGGAGAGTTGCGCTTTGGAGCCGCTTCCGGGATGGCAACCGCTCACTACACCTTCTCTCAAACATGCTGCGGCTGGTGAAGGACGGGGAGTCTGAACAATATAGTCACGGCGGCGTTTATGCCAATCTGCTTGGTGCACATCCACCATTCCAAATTGATGGTAACTTCGCCGCTTCTGCCGGAATTGCTGAGATGCTACTACAATCTCACCTCGGGTATCTGGATCTGCTGCCTGCACTGCCAGATGAATGGCAGGAGGGAAGCGTGGCGGGGCTGCGTGCCCGCGGTGGCTTTGAAGTTAGTATTCAGTGGGATAAAGGGCATCTAGTGGAAGCGCAGATTATCTCCCAACTAGGTAATGAATGTGTGATCCTCACAGATGCTTCGATCATAGTGAGTAATGGCGGTAATGAAATGAAGTGTGACCGTTCCGAAGATGGAATGGTGAGCTTTCCAACGACCGCAGGCCAAACCTACAAGCTTATAACTGGTAAGCAATAATAGTTAGTTTCATACGAATATGGACAGCAGCAGGGACCTGAAATACAGGCCCTGCTGCTGTTTTTTTTTTTTTT
>NZ_NFVA01000039.1 GCF_002264395.1 Paenibacillus sp. VTT E-133291 | reverse complement strand
TCCTGGGAGAGTAGGACGTTGCCAAGCACAATTAGACCACTGTTGAGTAATCGACAGTGGCTTTTTTGCGTTTATTATAGACTGTGGAAAACTTGTGGATAAACTTTTGGATTTGCAGAAAAGTTACGCACATGTGGATAGATGATTGAAAGAGAAATAAGCCCTAAATAGTGTCGATTAAATACATATTTATATGGATCTGTCAACAGAAAACCTAAGTAGTACACGGGTTGCTGTGGATATAACCGGGATTATGTGGATAGAGCTATTGATAAGTGGATAACTATTTTAACTTGGATGTGACAAGATTTCAAGACTATTTTTAAAACTGCATAGAGCTGTGGATAACTAAAAATAAAGTTATAAATAATGCAACAGATTAGCGCACAATTGACGCTCTTGTTATACTTATCCTAAAAGTAATTTTATAAAGGATGAGGTGAGTTTGTGGTAATAAGACAGTTACGTTCAGAAGAATTTGATGCGAGCATGAACTTGTCAGAATATGCTTTTCAGTACAAGCTTCCTAGTGAAAAAAGGGCAAGTGCAAAGGAAAGATTCAAGGCTGAACAGGTATGGGGTGCTTTTGAGGATGGAACATTGGAAGCTAAATTGACGATTATTCCTCTCCAAGTCTACATACAGGGCAGAGTGGTACCTATGGGTGGTATAGCAGGAGTAGCTACATGGCCAGAGAACCGCAGACAAGGGCATGTGGCAAATCTTTTGTCTCATGCGCTGCATACGATGAATGAGGCAGGTCAAACGCTCTCTTTTCTACACCCGTTCCTGATTCCGTTTTATCGTAAATTTGGCTGGGAGGTTTATTGTGAATATAAGAAATACTCTATTCCAGTAGCGAAGTTTCCCAAAAAGGTTGAAGTTGAGGGCAAGGTTAAACGGGACATCAAAAATATCGAAGTATTGGATAGCCTATACAATCGATTCGCTGTTAGTTATAACGGGACACTTAAGCGCGATTTGGACTGGTGGGAGAACTCTGTTCTAGAAGATGAAGGAAAGAGTGTAGTATTTTACTCCAAGAGTGGTGAACCAGAGGGATATGTGCTGTATAAGGTAGAGAACAGAGAACTGGTCATTGATGAATTTGTTTTTTTGAATGAACAAGCTCGGCAGGGGCTGTGGACATTTCTTGCGAACCATGATTCGATGGTGACCGGTGCATCCTTAAAGCTGGTGCCTTCGGATGACATGTTACCTTTCTTGCTGCCAGATCCACGTATAGGACAAGAGAATTATCCTTATTTTATGGGGCGGATTGTTAATGCCAAGTCATTCATTGAAACTTACACCTTCAGAGGAAACAGTAGTCAAAAGAAGCAGCTTATATATATCGAAGATAAGTATGCACCTTGGAATGATGGGTTATGGGCATGGAATATCTCTAATGAGGGATCGGCTACTTTGACACGAGTGGAAGGGGAACGGGCGGAAGCAGACTTAAGCTGTGATATAGGCACATTGACGGCCTTGATGCTTGGATACAAACGACCAACAGAGATGGCTCGTTATGGAAGTGTCTCTGGCCACGCAGCAGCACTGGAATGGTTTGAAGAAATTATTCCACAAGCACAGACAGCTTTATTTGATCATTTTTAAAATATAAGAAAGCATAAGTTCAACGCAATACATTATCGTTATATTTCTCGCATAAACGCTTATCGTCCTAATAAGGACAACGAAGACGTTTAATCTTGACAAAAATTAGGCTCTCCCCTTCGAAAGAAGTTGGGAGAGTTCTTTATTTCCGAATACATTCGCTGAAAAAAGTGAAAAATAAGAGAATCCACTTGGAATTAGCACAGAATATGTTATAATATTAAAAAGTCAAAGAAAGTCAAAGTCAACGAAGCTTAATGACAACGATCCGATCCTTTGAACGCGTGGGATTATCCACAAATGTTTAAATTCAATTAAAGACCATTGTCATTATGAATGCAAGTTGCAATCGGTATTATAAAGATTTAAGCACTGGAGGATGAGTGATGCGCAATATCTCTGATATTATCGAACAATATCTGAAGAATATTTTGCATGAAAGTCCCGAAGGTACGGTGGAAATCCAGCGAAATGACCTGGCGGACCAGTTCTCATGCGTACCGTCACAGATCAATTATGTCATCAGTACACGCTTTACTCTGGAAAAAGGTTATGTGGTGGAAAGTAAGCGGGGTGGCGGGGGATATATTCGTATTCAACGTTTTGAATTACCACCAAACGTGGCACTGCATGCCCATTTAAACCATACTATAGGTGGCGGGATTGATCAGAACGCTGCTGAAGGGCTGATTTATCAGCTGGAGGAAGCTGGTTTTCTAAGTAAGCGTGAAGCGTGCCTTATGCGCGCTGCTGTTTCTCGGGAATGCCTAACGGTTAAGATTCCATACCGGGATGAGATTCGTGCCAAGATTATGAAGGCGATGTTAATCTCTTTGTTAGGCAAATAATTGTCAACCATAAGGGAGGGGCTTTCGCTTATGCAATGCCAGGAATGTGGCGTCAAGCCGGCAACACTCCACTTCACTAAGATCGTGAATGGAGAGAAGACAGAGTTTCATATCTGCGAGAGCTGTGCACGGGAGAAGGGTGAACTCATTCCCGGAACGGCTGGGGGATTCTCTATCCACAGTCTGCTCTCAGGTCTGCTTGATCTTGAAGGTGCCGGCAAGGAGAAGTCGGCTGCAACGAAGACTACGCAGAGTCTGCAGTGTGAGAATTGTGGGATGACGTATTCCCAGTTTAGCAAATTAGGCCGTTTTGGCTGTAGCTCCTGCTATGAGTATTTTAACAGTGCACTGGACCCGCTTTTTAAGCGAGTGCATGGCAGTACTTCACATGTAGGTAAGATTCCGAAACGTGCAGGAGCTCAGATTGTATTTAGACGCCAAATTGATGAACTCAAGCAGGAATTACAGCAAAGTATTACACAAGAGGAATTCGAGAAAGCAGCGGAGCTGCGAGATCAGATTCGTAAACTTGAAAAAGAAATAGCACAAGAGTAAAGTCTTTGATATATAGGGGGGATATGACATGTCAAGTCTCCGATTTACTGAACAAGCGCTTAGTGATTGGATGCGTTCTGGAGGTAGTCACTCCGAGATTGTAATTAGCAGTCGTATGCGTATTGCCCGTAATCTAGAGCATCTTCCGTTCCCAATGCTGGCTTCCTTAGAGCAATCGGAAGAAGTATTAGAGCTACTGGCTCCTGTGTTTCATGAGGAAGCAGCTGCAGATTTCGGATCTTTTCAACTCCTAAAGCTTGATGAAGTGAATGAACTGGACAAAAAGGTACTGGTTGAGAAGCATCTAATCAGTCCTAACTTGGCTAATGATTCGCGCAGTGCGGCTGTCTTATTAAATGAAGATGAGTCGGTCAGCATCATGATTAACGAAGAGGACCATCTGCGAATCCAATGTCTGTTTCCTGGTCTTCAGGTCAGAGAAGCATGGGAACGTGCGACGGCGATTGATGATATATTCGAGGCAGCTGTCAATTACGCTTTTGATGATAAAAGAGGATATTTGACTAGTTGCCCCACCAATGTGGGTACTGGGCTTCGTGCCTCGGTAATGCTGCATCTGCCAGCGCTTGTAATGACTCATCAGATCAACCGCATATTGTCTGCAGTGAACCAAGTGGGATTGACTGTAAGAGGAATTTACGGTGAGGGTAGCGAAGCAGTAGGGAACATCTTTCAAATTTCTAATCAGATCACTCTCGGTCAAACGGAAAGTGAAATTATAGAGAACCTTCACAGTGTAGTTACCCAGATTATAGAGCATGAGCGAAATGCACGTGAACGGTTGCTTGTTGATTCCGCCTTGAGAATAACAGACCGAGTGAAGCGTTCTTACGGAATTTTATGTTATGCAGCTCTTATGGAGCTTAAAGAATCTGCTCAACGCCTGTCTGATGTGAGACTTGGAGTTGACCTTGGCATTCTGGAAGGCCTTTCGATTTCAGTGCTTAATGAACTTAACGTTAAGACACAGCCAGGATTTCTGCAGAAGATGTTCGGCGATGAGCTGAACGCCACTGAACGAGATATGTATCGGGCAAAACTGCTCCGAGAGACATTGGGAACACAACATTAATATAGATATTTACTATTCATGGAGGTGCAGGAGATATGATGTTTGGAAGATTTACGGAACGCGCACAAAAAGTGCTAGCGCTGGCGCAGGAAGAAGCTGTTCGTTTAGGACACAACAATATTGGTACAGAACATATTTTGCTCGGACTTATTCGTGAAGGAGACGGCATTGCTGCTAAGGCATTAATAGCTTTAGGGCTAGGTCTTGAAAAAATCCAGGACGAAGTGGAGACATTGATTGGCAGAGGTCAAGAACAGCCTACGAACATTGCTTATACTCCTCGCGCTAAAAAAGTGATTGAGCTGTCGATGGACGAAGCCCGCAAATTGGGTCATACGTATGTTGGCACTGAGCATATTTTGCTTGGACTTATCCGTGAAGGGGAAGGTGTCGCGGCTCGTGTGCTTAATAACCTCGGCATCAGCTTGAACAAAGCTCGTCAACAAGTGCTTCAGCTCCTGGGAAGCAGCGAGGCTGCCTCTAGTCATAGCGGGACTCCGGCTAACGTCAGCACACCGACCCTAGATGGTCTAGCGCGCGATTTGACCGCTTATGCTAAGGAAGGCAATCTAGACCCAGTTATCGGCCGTAGTAAGGAAATTGAACGTGTTATTCAGGTACTGAGTCGCCGGACTAAGAATAACCCGGTACTGATCGGTGAACCTGGTGTTGGTAAAACAGCTATCGCTGAAGGACTTGCACAAAAGATTATCAATAATGAAATCCCAGAAACACTTCGCGACAAACGCGTCATGACGCTCGACATGGGCTCAGTAGTGGCTGGAACAAAATATCGCGGTGAGTTTGAAGACCGCCTCAAGAAAATTATGGATGAGATTCGCCAAGCAGGTAATATCGTGCTCTTTATCGATGAGCTTCATACGCTAATCGGTGCTGGTGGCGCGGAAGGTGCGATTGACGCATCTAACATTCTGAAACCGGCGTTAGCCCGTGGAGAACTTCAGTGCATTGGTGCGACTACGCTTGACGAATATCGTAAATATATTGAAAAAGATGCAGCACTCGAGCGACGTTTCCAACCGATCACGGTGGATCAGCCGTCTCCTGAGGAAGCGGTCCAAATACTGTTCGGACTTCGCGACCGTTATGAAGCGCATCACCGTGTGAAGATTACGGATGAAGCTATTGTGGAAGCAGTGAAGTTGTCCGACCGTTACATCCCGGACCGTTTCCTGCCAGATAAAGCGATTGACCTTATCGATGAAGCAGGATCTAAAGTAAGGCTTCATTCTTACACCATCCCGCCAAATCTGAAGGAACTTGAAATGCGCTTGGATGATATCCGCAAGGAGAAGGATTCCGCAGTGCAGAGTCAAGAGTTTGAAAAAGCGGCGGCCTTGCGTGATACAGAGCAAAAAATCCGTGAAGAACTCGATACGACAAAGAATCAATGGAAAGAAAAACAGGGTCGCACGGATTCAGAGGTTACACCTGAAGACATTGCACAGGTTGTAGCTAGCTGGACGGGTATACCTGTAAGCAAGCTGAAGGAAGAGGAGACCGACCGTCTACTTAACATGGAGGCTTTACTGCATGAACGAGTGATCGGTCAGGACGAAGCTGTTAAGGCAGTTAGCCGGGCACTGCGCCGTGCGCGTGCGGGTCTTAAAGATCCGAAACGCCCAATGGGTTCTTTTATCTTCCTCGGTCCTACAGGTGTAGGTAAAACTGAGTTGGCTCGTGCATTGGCTGAAGCCATGTTCGGCGATGAGAATGCGGTCATCCGTATTGATATGTCGGAATACATGGAGAAGCACTCCACGTCCCGCTTAGTCGGAGCTCCTCCTGGATATGTTGGCTATGAAGAAGGCGGCCAATTAACCGAGAAGGTACGCCGTAAACCTTATTCTGTAGTGCTGCTTGATGAAATTGAAAAAGCGCACCCAGAAGTATTCAACATTTTGCTGCAAGTACTTGAAGATGGTCGATTAACTGACTCTAAAGGACGGGTAGTCGATTTCCGTAATACATTAATTATTCTGACTTCTAACGTAGGCGCACAAGCGATCAAGAAGAATTCGACACTTGGATTCACAGCTGTGCAAGATGCTGGAGCAGAATACGGTAATATGAAGGGCAAGGTTATGGAAGAGCTGAAGAAGAGCTTCCGTCCAGAGTTCTTGAACCGGATTGACGAAATCATCGTCTTCCACTCCCTTGATGAGAAGCATATTGCTGAAATCGTTACGTTGATGTCTGATGAGCTGCGCAAGCGACTGCGTGAATATGATGTTGATTTCGTACTCACGGATGCGGCGAAGGCTTTCCTGGCTAAGGAAGGCTACGACCCAGCCTTTGGTGCACGTCCATTGCGTCGTGCGATTCAGAAGCATATTGAAGACCGTCTTTCCGAGGAATTGCTCCGAGGAAATATCCAAAAGGGTGATTCGCTCAACATTGATGAAGTTGGCGGAGAACTTGTAGTGAATAAAGTGGATGCTCCTGTAGCGCCATTGCTTGAAAAAGAAGTAGAATCCGAATAAAAAAATGGAATAAAAAAAGCTTCCGCTCCTCAGTTTATAGAGGGGCGGAAGCTTTTTTAATATAAATTTATCACTTAAAAATATACATTTAGTACAAATTCCGAATGACCTTTCGTTAAAGGGGCAGAAATGGTAAACTTTCATTAGAAGAAAATATCCGCAATTTAAAAGTTCGGAACCGTAAGGAGAACAAATGGCTAAACCAAAAACTAAATTTTTCTGCACCGACTGTGGATACGAATCACCAAAATGGTTCGGGAAATGTCCCGGGTGCCAAGCTTGGAACTCCATGGTGGAGGAAACAGAAAGCGTAGTCAAAACACAGGGAATGAATGCCCCTATTTTTCATAGTAAAGAAAAGGCACAATCGATCATAAGTATAGAAAGTGACAAGGAACCGCGCATACTGACAGGTATAGGTGAGCTTAACCGTGTTCTCGGTGGGGGGATCGTGCCAGGATCGCTGGTACTAGTAGGGGGAGACCCAGGAATCGGTAAATCTACGCTCTTATTACAGACGTCGCATGCTCTGACAACTCAGGGATTGCGAGTACTGTACATTTCGGGCGAAGAATCGGTAAGGCAAACTAAGCTGCGTGCGGATCGCCTCGGGGCGTTGTCAGCTGAGCTATATGTACTATGTGAGACGAATATGGAAAGCATAGAAGAAGCGATTGAACAAATTCAGCCGCAATTTCTTGTTATCGATTCGATTCAGACTGTATTTATGCCAGAAGTAACTAGTGCGCCAGGCAGTGTGACCCAGGTTCGGGAATGTACGACAAGATTTATGCGTATCGCTAAGATTCGGGGAATTGCTACAGTTCTCGTTGGGCATGTCACTAAGGAAGGCGCTATTGCAGGCCCACGGATGCTTGAACATATGGTGGATTGTGTGCTGTATTTTGAGGGAGAGCGGCATCATACGTATAGACTCCTGCGGGCTGTAAAGAACCGCTTCGGTTCAACGAATGAAATCGGCATTTTCGAAATGGGTGAAGTGGGTCTAACCGAAGTAGAAAATCCATCAGAGCTCTTTTTGTCGGAGCGTCCACTCGGCGTAGCCGGATCTACAGTTGTGGCCAGTATGGAAGGGACTAGACCGGTGCTTGTTGAGCTTCAGGCTCTTGTCGCTGCCACTCATTTCCCCTCCCCTCGCCGGATGTGCACAGGTATGGATCACCAGCGGATGGCACTCATTATCGCTGTACTGGAGAAGCGGATGGGTATGTTCCTGCAAAATCAGGATGCTTACCTTAATGTAGCTGGAGGAGTAAAGCTGGATGAACCGGCGATTGATTTAGCAGTAGCTATTAGTATCGCTTCCAGCTTTCGTGATATTTCAACAAAACCTTACGATGTTTTCTTCGGTGAAGTAGGACTTACAGGTGAAGTAAGAGGTGTTTCGCGCGCGGAAATGCGTGTGAAGGAGGCCGCGAAGCTAGGCTTCCGGCGGGTGATCATGCCAGAGAAAAGTTTGAAAGGCTGGAAGCACCCGCAAGATATCCAGATTATTGGCGTCAGTACCGTAGCAGATGCACTATCGGTCGCGTTAGATTAGGGGGCACAGGGATTATGAAAGAATATAACCAATTAGAGAATATGAATGATCTGCTCAGACTGGCGGCACCGGGGACACCCTTTCGGGAAGGTCTTGAGAATGTGCTGCGCGCTAAGACGGGAGCACTAATCGTCGTTGGATATAGTCCTGAGGTGATGGAGGTAGTGGATGGGGGATTCTCCATTAACTGCGATTTTTCGCCCAATTATTTATATGAGCTTGCCAAAATGGACGGTGCCATTATTCTTAGTGAGGATTTGAAACGCATTTTGTATGCAAATACACAGCTAATTCCGGATTCGTCCATCTCTTCCATCGAGACAGGCATTCGTCACCGGACCGCCGAGCGCGTAGCGAAGCAAACAGGTAAACTGGTGGTTTCTATTTCACAGCGCCGCAATATCATTACCCTGTATCAAGGTTCCATTCGGTATGCGTTAAAAGAAATCGGAGCTATCTTGGCTAAAGCTAATCAAGCGATTCAGACCCTCGAAAAGTACAAAGCGGTTCTTACACAAGGACTGACGAATTTGTCTGCTTCGGAGTATGAGGGAATCGTAACCGTGGCCGAAGTGGTCGGAGTGATTCAGCGGGTAGAGATGGTTTTACGCATAAAAATGGAGATTAAACGATATATAAATGAACTAGGCAACGAAGGGCGCTTAATCAGCATGCAGATGGAAGAACTGGTTGGAAATACAGAGGAAGAAGCATGGCTCCTATACAGAGACTATGCTAAGGAAGAGCAAGAAGATAAAATTCGTGAAATTATTGCCGGTCTCAAACGTATTAGTGATGATGACCTAATGGATGACAACCATATTGCTCGATTGTTGGGCTACTCTTCTACGGCAATTTCTTCTGAAGAGGTGGTTACTCCGCGTGGATATCGCCTGCTTAATAAGATTCCGCGGCTTCCAAATGTGATCATTCATAATCTGGTGGAGCGGTTTGAAATGCTGCCTAATTTGATGTCTGCAAGCATAGCTGAACTGGATGAAGTGGACGGAATTGGGGAGGTGCGGGCTCGTAATATTCAGGATGGGCTCAAACGTTTACAGAAGCAAGTTCTTATTGACAGGCAAATGTAAATAACATACAATCACGTAATATTGGAGCTGTTTAAGGCCAATGTGAGAAAACTGAGGTGAAGAAATGATACAAAAATCAATTCCGAGTCTTTTTACCATAGGTAACTTGATGCTCGGAATGTTTGGTATCATGATGGCGTTTGACGGTAAAGTTAGCATGGCCGCTATCATGGTTATTATTGCTATGCTGTTAGACGGATTAGATGGCCGAGTTGCTCGTGCACTTAAATGTGAGAGTGAATTTGGTAAGGAACTGGACTCTTTGTCTGATGTCGTTTCTTTTGGAGTAGCACCTGCTGTTATTATGTACGTCTCAAGCCTGCATGATTTAAATTCTGCATTAGCCTGGACAGTAACTGCAATTTTCCCGGTGTTTGGTGCATTGCGCCTAGCTCGCTTTAATGTTCATCCAGGAGTTCCTGGTTATTTCATTGGATTGCCAATTCCTGCTGCTGGTGGTGTACTTGCCACATTAGCTCTTTTTAATAAAGATGTTTCCGCTCCATTTATGATCGTGGCTACATTGCTTTTATCATATTTGATGGTCAGCACTGTTAAATATCCTAATTTTAAGAAGGTTGGATTACCTAAAAAAGTGGTTGTCGGAGCGCCAGTAGTCATTGTTGTTGCGGTGGCTGTTGCTGTTGTGTTCCCTGAACAAATTGCTAAGCTAATCTTCGTCTTACTTGGGATTTACGCGTTATATGGTTTTAAACAAAACATTGATCGATTGACAGCCAGACGCCGTCACCGTCGTAGAAGACGTTCTGAAGATAAAGTGTATCACTCGAAGAACGGTTAAAGCAGTCTTGTAGTAAGGTTGAACTAATATAATTATAGCTAGAGGCTTTGTCGTCCTTAGGGGATGGCAAAGCCTTTTTGCAATTCCAGCGCTATCCCAAGTTTATCGTCTTGAAAATTGGAACATACTGGTGAGGTATTGATCATTCAAGGATGAATAAAAAGGAGGTGCGTTAGGTTATGTGGAAAAAAGTGATATTGTCTTTTGCTTTAATATGTGGTGCTTGGTCTGGTTTTTCGCTATACCATGCGCTTGAAAGAGGATTCCCTAAGGGGATGGAAAAGCTGAGTGAAAGTTTACCTGTAGAGGGAAGCATTTTGTTTACGGTGCTGGGTGCCATTATTTTTTTGTTTGCGGGGTCTTTATGCGCGGAATGGGGAGGTTCAAAACTGCGGGAGGCGGTTCTGTACTGTTCGCGTATACCAATGAATGAATTAGCTGCAGGTGCAGCTGGGCTTACAGGGGGGCTTTTGCTATCTCTTCTGTTATATCCTGCAATGATTTGGCTTGGAAAAGCTGGGCAGTTGCTGCAGGTACCCGTTACGTTAGCTTTTGGATATATGGGGCTGCGGATCGGTCTGGAGAAAAAAGAGGAACTAGCTGCACTTTGGACAACTGGACGCTGGGGGCAAGCGGCTGAGCCGGAAGGTCGTGGGCTGGAGGAACATAAAATCCTCGATACAAGCGTTATTATTGATGGTCGGATCGCTGATATTTGCAAAACCGGATTTATTGAAGGAACGATTGTCATACCGGAATTCGTACTTGAGGAGCTCCAGCACATCGCAGATTCTTCGGATCTTTTGAAACGGAATCGTGGACGGCGGGGACTTGATATACTCAATAAAATCCAAAAAGAGCTCGATGTGAAGGTGTTAATCTATGAGGGAGATTTTGAAGAAATCTCTGAGGTGGATAGTAAGCTGGTGAAGTTAGCGAAGGTGCTGCGAGGTAAAGTAGTTACTAATGACTTCAACTTGAATAAGGTTTGCGAATTACAGGGAGTCTCAGTCCTGAATATTAATGATCTTGCGAATGCCGTGAAGCCCGTAGTGTTACCTGGTGAGGAAATCGTAGTTCAGGTCATTAAGGATGGCAAAGAGCATGGACAAGGGGTAGCCTATTTAGACGATGGAACAATGATCGTTGTGGAAGGCGGACGGGAATACATCGGAACCACGATGGAGGTTCTCGTCACGAGTGTGCTTCAAACTTCAGCTGGACGGATGATATTTGCGAAGCCAAAGCTGCTGGAAAAAGCACAATAAGCGTAGATAAAGTGCACGGCAAATGTCCTATGGGTTGGAAATGCCCGCCAAACACGTTATGATGGGAATATACGTGAAAGACAGGAGCCTGAGTAATGTCAAACAGTGTGGGCGTCGTCATTGTGGCGGCAGGCAGAGGAACGCGAATGGGGACTGTAGAGAGCAAGCAATATCTGTTACTACAGGGTAAACCAGTAATCGTTCATACGCTGGAAGTATTTCAGCAGCATGACTTGATTTCCGAAATCGTGCTCGTAACCGGTAAGGAAGATATTGAGCGTTGCCGGGAATGGATACAGCTCTATAAGCTGGACAAGGTTAAGGCTATAGTGGCTGGTGGATCTGAGCGTCAGCATTCCGTACATAAAGGATTGTTGAAACTTACGACACAGTGGGTAATGGTACATGATGGTGTTCGTCCGTTTGTGCAGCCGAATGAAATTGAGGCATGTTACGAGCGAGCGAAGCAGATCGGCGCTTCAGTTCTTGCTGTACCCGTCAAAGATACGATCAAACAGGTAGATAACGAAGGTAGAGTACTGTCTACGCCGGATCGGCGAAGTCTGTGGGCGATTCAAACCCCGCAGACTTTTCGTCTTTCTGAATTGCTGGATGCCTATGCGGCCGCGGAGCGGGATGGATTTCTAGGTACTGATGATTCCAGCTTGGCAGAGCGTGCTGGTATTCCGGTTTCTGTGGTAGAGGGAAGCTACAGAAATATTAAGATTACGACGCCAGATGATTTGGATTTTGCAGAATTCACAGAAAGAAACAGGGGAGAGGGACAATCATGATCGCTGTAGGACAAGGATTTGATGTACATCAACTGGTTGAGGGAAGGCCTTGTATTATTGGAGGCGTTACGATTCCTTATGAAAAAGGATTAGTAGGACATTCCGATGCTGATGTTTTGCTGCACGCAGTAAGTGACGCGATTCTAGGCGCACTAGGACTTGGTGATATTGGCAGACATTTTCCGGACACAGATCCAGCGTTTAAGGACGCGGATAGCTTGAAATTATTAGAACAAGTGTGGGCACTTGCTAGAGAGCGAGGGTACAAGCTTGGGAATATCGATTCAACGATTATTGCCCAAAAACCAAAGATGGCGCCGTACATTCCACAAATGACGGAGATTATCGCTCGTGCGCTTCACGCGGACCCGTCCAAGGTGAACGTTAAAGCTACGACTACTGAACAGCTTGGTTTTGCCGGTCGTGGCGAAGGAATTGCCGCACAATCTATTGTCTGTCTACTCCAAGATGTGATATCATCTTGAGATGGTCTAAGTAGCAAATCTAAGTTTTAACCATATGAAGCGGAGGGAATATAATGACGGATCAAGTCCGGGTGCGTTATGCACCGAGCCCTACGGGACATTTACATATAGGTAACGCCAGAACGGCGCTGTTTAACTATCTGTTCGCCCGTAATCAAGGCGGTAAGTTCATCATCAGAATTGAAGATACAGACGTGAAGCGCAATGTCGCAGGCGGCGAAGAGAGCCAGCTTAAGTATTTGAAATGGCTAGGCATGGATTGGGATGAGAGTGTTGATGTTGGCGGAGAGTACGGACCTTACCGCCAGACTGAACGTCTTGACCTATATCGTGTATATTGGCAGGATTTGCTGGATAAAGGTTTGGCTTACCGCTGCTACTGCACAGAGGAAGAACTGGAAGCAGAACGTGAAGAACAGACTGCACGTGGAGAAACCCCTCGATATTCCGGCAAACACCGTGATTTGACGGAAGAACAACGCCTTGCCTTTGAAGCTGAGGGACGAGTAGCTAGCATTCGCTTCCGTGTACCAGAAGATCGTACGTACACGTTCGATGATATCGTAAAAGGTACTATTTCTTTTGATACGAAAGAAATGGGTGATTTTGTTATCGTGAAGAAGGACGGAATTCCGACCTATAACTTTGCGGTAGCTGTTGATGATTATTTGATGGCTATCACCCATGTACTACGTGGGGAAGATCATATTTCCAACACACCACGTCAGCTTATGATCTATGAGGCTCTTGGTTGGAAACCCCCAATATTTGGTCATATGACACTGATTGTCGGTGACAACCATAAGAAACTTAGCAAGCGGGATCAATCTGTAATTACATTTATTGAGCAATATGATGAATTGGGTTACTTGCCTGAGGCTTTGGTTAACTTCATTTCTCTACTGGGCTGGTCGCCAGAGGGAGAAGAGGAGATCTTCAGTAAAGAAGAACTTATTTCTATTTTTGATGCGGACCGTTTGTCCAAAAGTCCGGCTGTATTCGATAAGCACAAGCTGGCGCATCTAAATAATCACTATATTAAGCATGCTGATCCTAAACGGATCTCGGCATTAGCGATTCCACATCTGCAAAAAGCGGGAAAAATACCGGCTGAGCTGAATGATGAGCAGCAGGCATGGGCAGAAAGCCTTGTAGCACTGTATCAAGAGCAGATGACCTCTGCCTCCGATATCGTAGAGCTATCTGAACTATTCTTCCGCAGCCATCTGGAGTTAGAAACAGAAGCGGCGCAGGTTCTGGCGGAAAGCCAAGTGCCTGAAGTTTTGTCTGCTTTTCTAGCTAAGGTTGAAGCTTGTCAGGATTTCAGCGCTAGTAATATGGCTGTACTGATCAAGGAAGTGCAGAAAGAAACAGGGCACAAAGGCAAAGCGCTCTTTATGCCGATACGTGTGGCTTTAACCGGACAAACGCACGGACGTGATCTTAATATAACGATTGCTTTGCTCGGCCAAAACCGTGTCATCGAACGTTTGAAATCACAAATTAAAGGAGCTTAAGGTAGTATTACTTATCATTAAGCCTCTTGTCAGTCCCTTAGCTTTTACGCTAAGATAGAACCATATGATAATAGCTGTGATCAGGAGAAGTACGTCCATAAAGGCAATTGCCAGAGAGAATAACCGAGAAAGGGATACCCTTTCGGGCTGGGAGTTATTCATTTGTCCGGGGCAGAACATGCGCCTGTGAGCTGCACGGTTGAACGATCCTAAAGGCTCGTTAGATCGCGCCGGGTACATCGCCGTTAATGATGCCAAGTGGAACGAAGGAACTCTGCCGATGGTAACAACAGCAGTCTGTTTGATTCGTTCAAGCAGAGTGGAACCGCGGTTAAACGTCTCTGCAGCTTTATGCTGCAGGGGCTTTTTTTGTTTCGGGGTATCTTTTCTAATATAACAAACCAAGCAAACACCCACAGCATATGTATGATAAGAATGATGGATTGGAGACAATACCTTCCTTGTGTACCTGTAAACAGGAGATGGGGGAGTCAAGAAGAGAGGAACCGTGATGTTTAAGCATATTAAGTCGGACATTCGGGCGGTATTTGATAACGATCCCGCAGCCCGCAGCTGGTTCGAGGTTGTCTTCACATATGCAGGGTTGCACGCCATTTGGGGTCACCGGATTGCCCATTCTTTTTTCAAACGCCGCTGGTATACAATGGCCCGTATGGTCTCACAGTTTAGTAGATTTATGACCGGTGTTGAAATCCATCCCGGAGCTGTCATCGGAAATAGGCTGTTTATCGACCATGGTATGGGGATTGTTATTGGAGAAACCTGTGAAATCGGTGATGATGTTATTATCTATCAAGGGGTTACACTCGGGGGGACAGGGAAAGAAAAAGGTAAGCGCCATCCCACAGTTGGCAACAATGTAGTTATTGGTTCTGGTGCGAAGGTATTAGGATCGTTTCGTATCGGTGACAATTCAAATATAGGTTCGAATGCGGTTGTACTGCGTGAAGTCCCAAATAATAGTACGGTAGTAGGAAATCCGGGCCGTGTAGTAAAACGTAACGGTGAACGTGTATCCGATCGCTTGGATCATACCAAGATGCCAGACCCGCTTGTAGATTCACTTCGATTTCTGCAAAAAGAGATCGAAGAGATCAGAGAGAAGCTTGGCGGAGAAGATAAGCAAAAGACCGCGCAGCGGCTAGTCGAAACTCAGCAGTACATTGGTGATTACGAAATTTAAGCATATCCGGTACTTAAGGAATCGGGACAAAAGAAAGGGTTGGAATAGGATGGCTTTACAAATTTACAACACAATGACACGCAGTAAGGAGCAGTTTGTGCCTCAAGAGTCGGGCAAGGTGAAAATGTATGTATGTGGTCCAACCGTTTACGGATATATGCATATCGGAAATGCTAGGCCTATTATTGTCTTTGATATGGTCCGGAATTATTTGGAGCAACTCGGCAATGAGGTACGGTATGTTACGAACTTCACAGATGTAGATGATAAACTGATACGCAAAGCAGAAGAAATGAACACTTCCGTAGCAGAGGTTGCTGAGATTTTCATTAATGCTTATCGTGAGGATCTTGAAGGGCTTGGAGTAAAGCCGGCAACATTGAATCCGCGGGTAACAGAAAGCATGGAGCTGATCATTGAATTCATTAAAGAGCTTGAGGAAAAAGGGTATGCCTACGAGAGTGGTGGCGATGTATACTACCGCACTTCCAAATTTGAAGACTACGGTAAACTGTCCCGTCAGAATCTGGATGAATTACAGTTTGGTATTCGCGTGGAGGTAGACTCACGGAAAGAGAAACCTGAGGACTTTGTGCTGTGGAAAGCAGCAAAACCAGGTGAAGTGTACTGGCAGAGCCCATGGGGAAATGGACGCCCTGGCTGGCATATTGAATGCTCGGCCATGGCAAGAGAGTTCTTGGGGGATACGATGGACATCCACGGGGGTGGACAAGATTTGCAGTTCCCGCATCATGAATGCGAATGCGCTCAGACAGAAGCTCTGACGGGTAAGCCACTCTCTAATTACTGGATGCACAATGGATTTATCAACATCGGTGATGAAAAAATGTCGAAATCATTGGGTAACGGTTGGCTTGTGAAAGATATCCGTGGGCAATTTAAAGCTGGGACTATTCGTTATTTCATGCTGTCGACCCATTATCGTAATCCGTTGAACTTCTCGGTGGATTCAATGACTTCAGCTGAAAAGAGCGTAGAACGTATCTCACTTGCAGAAAGTAACGTTAAGCATCGTCTTGAACTTGCTGCTGAAGGTGCTCAGGGTGAGGTCAGCTTAGAGATTAATGATAAGTTATCTGCTATTGTGGCCAATTTTCATGCTAGAATGCAGGATGACTTTAATACCCCTGATGCGATTACCGCTATGTTTGATTGGGTGAGTCTTGCAAACCATACCCTTGCGAATAGTGAAGCAGCCCCTGCTGATTTTGCTGCGCTGCTGCAAGCTTTTGGGGAAATGAATGCTGTGCTGCGTTTGACACCTGAGCATGAAGAAGAAGAGATCGCGAGTGAAGAAGTTGAAAGATTGATCGCGGAGCGGGTTGAAGCGCGTAAGAATAAGAATTGGAGCCGGTCCGATGAGATTCGTGATGAATTAGGGCGCTTGGGCATATTGCTTGAGGATACTCCGCAAGGAATGCGGTGGCGGCGTAAATGAGTGAGGAACGCAAGTTTCAGAACGGGTGGTTTCCTTACGAGCCTTCCAAACCTGCGCGACTCCTCTCGCCAATTGTGCTTGCCTATGTAGGAGATGCCATTTACGAAGTGTCAGTTCGCCAGTATTTAGTATCTCTTCCGAATTTGCGCCCAAACCATTTGCATCGCTCTGCTACAGGACTTGTATCCGCTAAGGCGCAGAGTGCAATACTTGGATTTTTGGAGTCAAGTCTCACAGAAGAGGAAAAAGATGTCGCCCGTCAGGGGAGAAATGCTAAATCGGGAAGTATTCCTAAGAATGCAGATGTGCTTGAATACCGTCATGCTACTGCTTTTGAGTGTCTGATAGGTTACTTATACTACACAGGTCAACAGGAGAGAATACAAGAAATTGTGAACAGTGGCATACAGTTTATGTTGAAACAGCCTTGATAAGGCTTTTGCGAAATAGAGAATAGGAGAAGTGAACATGGAAGAAGATTTGAAGACAGAAGAGGAAATATTGGCTGGGAAGCATTCAGTGCTTGAGGCGCTTCGTGGGGGTCGTACCTTAAATAAAATATGGATTGCAGAAACGGCCCAGAAGCATCTGACCGCACCAATCGTCGCTGAAGCACGTAAAGCGGGGATTGTCATTCAGCATGTGGACAAGCGTAAGCTGGATCAACTTGCGCCTGGAGTTCAACATCAGGGGGTAGTTGCTCAAGCGGCACCTTTTGCCTATGTCGAGGTAGATGATCTGCTGGCTGCAGCTGAAGCCAAAGGAGAGCCTGCATTCTTGATTTTACTGGATGAGATTGAAGATCCGCATAACCTGGGATCCATTCTGCGGACAGCAGATTGTACTGGAGTGCATGGAGTAATCGTACCTAAACGCCGTTCGGCTCAGATTACTGCTACCGTCTCCAAAACATCAGCAGGTGCCGTGGAATATGTTCCGGTTGCGCGGGTCACTAACCTAGGTCAGACCATTGATCGTCTGAAAGAGCAGGGAGTCTGGGTAGTAGGTACGGATGTGGATACAGATCAGAATCTGTTTGGATCCAATATTTTCACAGGACCGGTAGCTGTTGTAATCGGTAATGAGAATAAAGGAATGGGACGCTTGATTCGTGAAAAATGTGATGTATTACTTAAGCTGCCGATGGCCGGAAAAATCAATTCATTAAATGCCTCTGTCGCCGCAGGAGTCATTATGTATGAAGTGGTACGCCTTCGGCAACAGCAGGGATAACTATGGCCGACTGGCGCGATGTGCTGCTTGTGGACGGGTACAATATGATCGGTGGCTGGCCGGAACTTGCGGCACTGTCCCAGATTGGTATGCAGGAAGCACGCGACCGCTTAATGGATTTGCTGGCGGATTACCAAGCTTACTCAGGACGAAGAGTGATTGCAGTTTTTGATGCATACCGTGTTCCAGGGTTAGGAAGGTCATTTGTCCAGGGTAAGGTTCAGGTGTATTTCACCAAGGAAAAAGAAACCGCAGATGAATGCATTGAGCGACTGGTTGGGGAATTTAGCAATCGGCGCCGGCAGATCTATGTAGCTACTAGTGATCTTATAGAGCAGCATATTATTTTTGCCCAAGGTGCATTGCGAATCTCTGCAAGGGAGCTACACCTGGAAATTGAGGAGAACCAGAAGCAAGTTAAAAAAGCTATTGAACCTGGTAGCATCAGTTCTACACGTCATTCCTTAGAAGATAAGCTGCCTCCTGATGTGCGTAGTAAATTGGAAAAATGGCGTAGGCAGTGACAAGTGGGAAGATTTAGGTGATATTTTTATTCCATTTTATGCTATTGCAGATTGATTTTGGACAAATCCGGTTGACGGTGTAAGGTAACATAATATATACTGATCCTATATTTCGCGAAGTAACGATGTGTCTTGCGTTGCAGCCGGGGGGATTCTTGGTGAGTGTCGACCTCAAGGAAATAATGCTGTCCGAGTATGATTTCATAAGTGATGAAGAGATTGTCGAGGCTTTCCGTGGTGGCGACAGTGGCGCATTGGAACACTTAATTAATAAATACCGTAATTTTGTACGTGCTAAAGCCCGCTCTTATTTCTTGATCGGGGCAGATCGTGAAGATATTGTTCAAGAAGGAATGATTGGTCTCTATAAGGCTATTCGTGACTTTAAAGGTGACAAGCTCTCTTCATTCAAGGCTTTTGCTGAGCTCTGCATAACACGTCAGATTATAACCGCTATTAAGACGGCCACTCGTCAGAAGCATATTCCGCTTAATTCTTATGTTTCTCTGGACAAGCCCATTTATGATGAAGATTCCGACCGGACGCTTATGGATGTCATTTGTGGAACTCAGGTACTAGATCCAGAAGAGCTAATTATCAATCAAGAAGAATTCATTGGACTTGAAGATAAGATGGCAGAGATTTTAAGTGACCTAGAGCGTAAGGTTCTGATGTTGTATTTAGACGGACGATCTTATCAGGAAATTGCTGAAGATCTTAAGCGACATGTGAAATCTATTGACAACGCTTTACAACGAGTAAAGCGGAAATTAGAAAGATATCTAGAAGTGCGTGACAATTAATGATATAATGAACACAAGAGGGCTCGTACATCGAGTTCTTTTTTTTAGTCTCATGAAATTGCTTAGATAGAATTAGGAGCTAACACCATAAAATTCTATTTGAGTCGATTTTAGTTGTTGCCGTTGAGGGTAGGTTTATACACAGTCGGAATGCCCCATAATGATAAGGAAGACAGCGAAGTGTGAGGAAGAGATAGACCCAAGGACAGGGTACGGCCATATGACTATAACACCCGAAATTACCCAGTGCAGAACGGAATTCTTTCGTTGACACAGACCTTGACATTATGCTAAAGTGTTTTAGGTAGGCCTAAATTCGCGGCTTTTTTTAGGATCAATATTTACGTCTTCTAATTGTATTGTTAGAAGGACGTCTCGGGAGGTGCACATCATGCGGGTAATTATCACTTTGGCTTGTACAAGTTGCAAACAAAGAAACTATGCGACTACCAAAAACAAGCGAAATCACCCCGACCGCATGGAGATGAAGAAATTTTGCAAGTATTGTAACTCGCAAACTCCTCATCGCGAAACCAGATAGTCTGTGGAGGTGTAGTCGGCATGAAACGTAGTTTCAAGTCTATGTTTTCCTTTTTCACTGAGAGCTGGAGTGAACTCAAAAAAGTTCGCTGGCCAAGTCGTAAAGAATTGACCAACTATACATTGATCGTTCTCGGTACAATTGTAGTTGTCGCTATTTACTTCTGGGTTCTGGACATCGGTATTTCCGCTGTGATTGAAGCGATTATTTAGAGAGGTCCCAGGTGGCTTGATATGGAAAAAAGATGGTATGTCGTTCATACCTATTCTGGGTATGAGAATAAGGTCAAAGCCAATTTGGAAAAGCGCGTTGAGTCCATGGGCATGGAAGACAAAATATTCCGCGTTCTTGTTCCTATGGAAGAAGAAATTGTAAACAAAGACGGTAAGAAAAAAACCGTTATGCGTAAAGTTTACCCGGGTTATGTTTTGGTGGAAATGGTTCAGACTGATGATTCCTGGTATGTTGTCCGCAATACTCCGGGCGTTACTGGATTTGTTGGTTCGACAGGCTCAGGGTCTAAACCAACAGCTTTGCTTCCGGAAGAGGTAGAACAAATTCTGAAGCATATGGGCATGGTTGAACCTAAAGCGAAGATTGATTTCGAAATCAAGGAATCCGTACGTATTATGGTTGGTCCGTTTGCGAATTTTGTGGGATCCGTGGAAGAAATTTTGGCTGACAAGAGCAAGATCAAAGTGCATGTGAACATGTTTGGACGGGAAACCCCGCTAGAGTTGGATTTCACTCAAGTGGAGAAAATATAACATAAGCTAAGGGTTTCTTGTGGGAGAGCGCCAATGGCGTTCGAAGACCACTATTTTTGCAAGGAGGTGTCACTCATGGCTAAAAAAGTTATTAAAATGGTGAAACTGCAGATTCCTGCAGGGAAAGCGAATCCAGCGCCTCCAGTAGGTCCGGCGTTAGGTCAAGCAGGTGTCAACATCATGGCATTCTGTAAGGAATTTAATGCTCGTACTGCCGACCAGGCTGGCTTGATCATTCCGGTTGAAATTACAGTATTTGAAGACCGTTCCTTTACGTTCATCACTAAAACTCCTCCGGCTGCTGTTCTGCTTCGCATCGCTGCTAAAGTAGAAAAAGGATCCGGCGAACCAAACAAGAAAAAAGTAGCAAAAATCGGCCGCGCTGCGGTTCGTGAAATTGCTGAAACAAAAATGCCTGACCTTAACGCTGCATCTGTAGAAGCTGCAATGCGTATGGTTGAAGGTACTGCTCGCAGTATGGGCATCACAATCGAAGACTAGTAGTTTTCGAAGAATCGGTCATTCGTGACCCGCAAGTATGTGGGAGGAATTTCCGCTAACACCACAAAGGAGGAACATTTTCATGGCTAAACATGGTAAGAAATACCAAGAAGCTGCTAAGCTGATCAACAGCGAAGCAACTTACGAGCCTTCAGAAGCTGTAGAGCTTGTGAAAAAGGCAGCGACTGCAAAATTCGACGAAACCGTTGAAGCAGCAGTTCGTCTGGGTGTAGACCCGCGTAAACAAGACCAAGCAGTTCGTGGTGTTGTTGTCCTGCCTCACGGCACTGGTAAAACACAACGCGTGCTTGTATTTGCAAAAGGTGAAAAAGCGAAAGAGGCAGAAGCTGCTGGCGCGGATTTTGTTGGTGATCAAGACATGATCAACAAAATTCAACAAGGCTGGTTTGAATTTGATGTCTGCGTAGCTACACCTGATATGATGAGTGAAGTCGGTAAACTGGGTCGTCTGCTTGGTGGTAAAGGTCTTATGCCTAACCCTAAAGCTGGCACAGTTACATTCGATGTTTCCAAGGCTGTGCAAGAAATCAAAGCCGGTAAAATCGAATATCGTCTTGACAAAGCAGGTCAAATTCACGCGCCAATCGGCAAAGTGTCCTTTGATGCTGCACAATTGAACGATAACCTTAAAGCTCTTATCGACGCTTTGAACCGTGCGAAACCAGCTGCTGCTAAAGGTGTATACCTTAAAGGCATCTCGATTTCTTCCACAATGGGTCCTAGCGCTCGTGTGAACACAACCGTCTTCAGATAAATAAGGGTTGACTCTTTGAGTCAATTTTGATAATCTATAACAGTTGTGAAACTTAAGGTATCAATCTTAACCTTGAATATGCTTACCGTAGACAGTAGGTGCCTTAGTGCTTAATTTCCTACCGAGGTGTTGTGATAGAAACAAGAAGTAACGAGCTCGCTCGTCTAACTTTCGTTTTATCAAGCCTTCGTGATTCTGCGGAGGCTTTTCTAATGCCTGCGTAGGAGCGGTGATGCTTTCCTTGGAAAGGACGCCGACACATAAATTTTCAGGAGGTGTATACATTGGCAAATGCAAAAGTAATTCAAGCAAAACAGGATGCGGTTGACGTTGTTACTGCGAAACTGCAAAACAGTCTTTCGACTGTTGTAGCGGACTACCGTGGATTGAACGTTTCCCAAGTGACTGAACTGCGTAAGCAACTTCGTGAAGCTGGCGTTGAGTTTCAAGTCCTGAAGAACACATTGCTACGTCGCGCAACTGCTGCGGCTGAGTTGACTGAGTTGGATGAAGTTTTGACTGGTCCAACAGCTATCGCATTCAGTACAACTGATGCAGTAGCTCCAGCTAAAATTTTAAACGATTTCGCCAAGAAAAACGACGCTTTGAAATTGAAAGGCGGCGTAGTAGAAGGACGTGTCATCGACGCGGACCAATTGAAAGCACTGGCTGAGCTTCCATCCCGCGATGGTTTGCTGTCCATGCTGCTTAGCGTACTTCAAGCTCCAATGCGCAACTTCGCGCTTGCAGTTAAAGCTGTTGCTGAAAAAGAAGAACAAAGCGCGTAAGCCTTTGACTCTTGCAGCATAAATCAATACCACAAACAAATTTAAATTATAAATGGAGGTTCAATCATGAGTAAAGAAGCAATCTTGGAAGCAATTAAAGGCATGAGCGTATTGGAACTGAACGACCTGGTTAAAGCAATTGAAGAAGAATTCGGCGTAACAGCAGCAGCTCCAGTAGCAGCTGGCGGTGCGGTAGCAGCAGTAGCTGAAGAGCAATCCGAATTTGACGTAATTTTGACAGGCGCTGGCGCTTCCAAAATCAACGTTATCAAAATCGTTCGCGAAATCACAGGCCTTGGCTTGAAAGAAGCTAAAGACGTTGTAGACAACGCACCAAAAGCAATTAAAGAAAAAGTAAGCAAAGAAGAAGCCGAAGCTACTAAAGCAAAATTGGAAGAAGCAGGCGCAGCTGTAGAAGTGAAGTAATTCCTTCTATACTGAAAACCCCT
The DNA here is from genome assembly GCF_002264395.1 of Paenibacillus sp. VTT E-133291. Taxonomy (GTDB): domain Bacteria; phylum Bacillota; class Bacilli; order Paenibacillales; family Paenibacillaceae; genus Paenibacillus_AQ; species Paenibacillus_AQ nitricinens. The sequence continues at coordinate 38,503 of NZ_NFVA01000039.1, read as the reverse complement.
TGAACTTGTTCAAGGGGTTTATTTTATAAAAATATAAGAAAGTATAAGTTTTATACTATACTTTATCTTTATATTTCTCGCTGAAAGCTTACCGTCCTTATAAGGACATCAGAGGCGTTTATGCTTGATAGAGTTAGTAGGGTTGTGTGAATACAAACTATTAACATAAAGGAAAGGGAGGATAGAGATGTCGCAACATTATTATTCGCAGCAACCGGAAGTGCGTCATGACAGACGTACCATCGACACCGTTCTAAGAGGCAAAAGCTTTCGTTTTACAAGTGATGCGGGTGTGTTCTCTAAAGGAGACATCGATTACGGTAGTCGAGTTCTCATTGAAGCTATGGATATTCCGGACGGTTCAGCAGTGCTTGATGTGGGTTGCGGATATGGACCGATAGGCATAAGTGCAGCATACCTAGCCCCCAAAGGGCAAGTTACGATGATTGATATTAATAGTCGTGCGGTAGAACTTGCGCGTGAAAATGCCCAGCACAATGGAATCCGGAATGTTACGGTAATGGAAAGCGATGTGCTCGGCGCATTGAATGAACAACAAAAGTTCGATGTGATTCTTACCAATCCTCCGATACGTGCAGGAAAAGCTGTAGTGCATCAGATTTTTGAAGAAGCTTATGAGCGTTTAAATGAGAGTGGATTTTTGTGGATTGTTATTCAGAAGAAGCAGGGCGCTCCATCAGCGGTAGCTAAACTTGAAAGCTTGTTCTCAAATGTAGAAGAAGTGGGCAAAGATAAAGGTTATCGTATTATTAAAGCTCAAAAATAAAAATCAATAGGTTATTGACATGTGATAGTGATAATGGTATTATTATAAAATGTCAGTATTAAGATAGGCTCCATGTCTTTAGTTTGCTGAAAATGTCAAGCGATATATTGTCGCCGGCTAGCGCAAGCCGTACGGCAAGTTTTTTGCGAATTGGTTCTCTATGCTCTGGCGTAGCGAGTGTTACGCGGTAATAGATAATAGCGCATAAACTGTTGCTTGGTTACGTATAATATGTACGTTTTGGGCAAATCTACTGGATAAGGAGTATTTTGGTCATGGATAAGTGCGCTCTTTTTTCGAAGATTTCGATAAGGGCTTTTCTTTTATTTATGACTGAATCCTTGTAGTATGGTTCCATTATACGGTTCCAAACAAGGGTTCGCAATCAATTTTTAAGTGAGTAGACATGAGGGGTGAGTAAAGTTGGCAGGACATCTTGTTCAGTATGGTCGACGCACTCGGCGGAGCTATGCGAGAATTAACGAGGTACTCGAGGTCCCGAACCTGATCGAGATCCAACAAAAATCTTATGATTGGTTTTTGGAGGAAGGATTGCGGGAAATGTTTCAGGACATCTCGCCGATCCAGGATTTCACAGGTAATTTGGTACTAGAGTTCATTGATTACAGCCTGGGTGAACCAAAATATACGGTTGACGACGCTAAAGAGCGGGACGTGACGTATGCGGCTCCTCTGCGTGTAAAGGTGCGGCTCATTAATAAGGAGACCGGTGAGGTCAAAGAGCAGGAAGTGTTCATGGGAGATTTCCCGCTGATGACGGAGACCGGCACTTTTATTATTAACGGTGCAGAACGGGTTATTGTCAGCCAGTTGGTTCGCTCTCCAAGCGTCTATTTCAGCACAAAAGTGGATAAGAACGGCAAAAAAACCTACACCGCCACAGTAATCCCGAACCGCGGAGCCTGGTTGGAACTTGAGACCGACGCTAAGGATATTATGTATGTTCGTATCGATCGGACTCGTAAAATTCCTGTTACCGTACTTTTGCGTGCTCTCGGTTTCGGTAGTGATGCCGAAATTCTGGAATTGCTTGGCAATGATGAATATATTCGCAATACGCTGGATAAAGACAACACGGACTCCACGGAGAAGGCGCTTATTGAGATTTATGAGCGACTCCGTCCGGGCGAACCGCCGACACTAGACAATGCCAGAAGTTTGCTGGTTGCGCGTTTCTTTGATCCAAAACGCTACGACCTAGCTAATGTAGGCCGTTACAAAATCAATAAAAAGCTGCACATTAAGAACCGTCTTTTCAATCAACGTCTTGCTCAACCTTTGGTTGATGACTCTACCGGAGAAATTCTGGCAGAATCCGGCCAAATGGTCGATCGTAGACTGCTTGATGAATTGATTCCGTATTTCGAAAAGAATGTTGCCTTTAAAAACTACCGTGTTACTGGCGGAGTTACGGACAGTGAAGATATTCCTCTTCAAACAATTGACGTATTCTCGCCAATTGAAGAAGGTCGGGTTATTAAGCTGATCGCTAACGGCAACATCGACAAGTCTGTTAAGCACATTACTCAAGCTGATATTATATCCTCGATCAGCTACTTTATTAATTTGCTTCACGGAATTGGTAATACCGATGATATTGACCATCTGGGTAACCGTCGTCTACGTTCTGTAGGTGAACTTCTGCAGAATCAGTTCCGTATCGGTTTGTCCCGTATGGAGCGCGTTGTGCGTGAAAGAATGTCGATTCAGGATGCTAATGCTATTACGCCTCAAGCTCTGATCAATATTCGTCCGGTTATCGCGTCCATTAAAGAGTTTTTCGGTAGCTCCCAGTTGTCTCAGTTTATGGACCAGACGAACCCACTTGCGGAACTTACGCATAAACGTCGTCTGTCTGCACTCGGACCTGGTGGTTTGACACGTGAACGCGCGGGCTTTGAAGTTCGTGACGTCCATCACAGTCACTACGGCCGGATGTGTCCAATTGAAACACCGGAAGGTCCGAACATTGGATTGATCAACTCCTTGTCCACCTTTGCTCGTATCAATGAATATGGCTTTATTGAAGCTCCATATCGTTGGGTAGATCCAAAGACGGGTAAGGTAACTGAACAAATCGATTATCTGACTGCGGATGAGGAAGATAATTATGTAGTTGCTCAGGCTAACGTATTGATCGATGAAGATGGCTCCTTTAAGGAAGACATGGTAATCGTTCGTTACAATAAAGACTCTGACAACATTACAACAATGCCAAGTAATCGTGTAGATTACATGGATGTTTCGCCTAAACAGGTCGTATCCGTCGCTACGGCGCTCATTCCGTTCCTTGAGAACGATGACTCCAACCGCGCTCTGATGGGATCTAACATGCAGCGTCAAGCTGTTCCACTTCTAATTCCTAAAGCTCCGTTGGTCGGAACAGGGATGGAACATAAATCCGCTAAGGATTCTGGCGTATGTGTTGTTTCTAAATATGACGGTATTATCGAACGTTCTTCAGCTAATGAAATTTGGCTGCGCCGGGTTGAGACTGTCGAAGGCAAAGAAGTTAAAGGCGATATCGTTAAATATAAATTACACAAATTTATGCGTTCTAACCAAGGTACCTGTATTAACCAACGTCCTCTAGCTAAAAGAGGGGATATTGTTAAGAAGGGTGACATCCTGGCGGACGGTCCTTCTACAGAAATGGGCGAACTTGCTCTTGGTCGTAACGTAGTCGTTGCGTTCATGACTTGGGAAGGTTACAACTACGAGGATGCGATCCTGTTAAGTGAAAAACTAGTTAAGGAAGATGTATACACTTCGATTCATATCGAGGAATACGAATCCGAAGCTCGTGACACTAAACTGGGACCTGAAGAAATCACACGTGATATTCCAAACGTGGGCGAAGAAGCTCTGCGCAATCTTGATGAGCGTGGAATTATCCGCATCGGTGCGGAAATCAGTGCTGGTGACATTCTAGTTGGTAAGGTTACTCCAAAGGGTGTAACTGAATTGACTGCAGAAGAGCGTCTCCTACACGCTATCTTTGGTGAGAAGGCTCGTGAAGTGCGGGATACCTCTTTACGCGTTCCTCACGGTAGTGATGGTATTATCGTTGACGTTAAAGTGTTTACACGTGAGAACGGCGATGAGCTGCCTCCTGGCGTAAATCAATTGGTTCGTGTGTACATCGCTCAGAAACGTAAGATTTCTGAAGGTGACAAAATGGCCGGACGTCACGGTAACAAGGGTGTCGTTGCTCGTATCCTGCCAGAAGAAGATATGCCGTTCCTTCCGGACGGTACGCCAGTACAGGTTGTTCTTAACCCTCTAGGCGTTCCTTCTCGTATGAATATCGGACAGGTGCTTGAGGTCCATATTGGTATGGCCGCATTGCGTCTGGGAATTCACATTGCAACGCCGGTATTCGACGGAGCGCGTGAGTATGACGTATTTGATACGATGGAAGAAGCTGGCATGCAGCGTAATGGTAAGACTATATTGTACGATGGTCGGACAGGTGAACGCTTCGAACGTGAAGTTACTGTCGGCGTCATGCATATGATCAAACTGGCGCACATGGTTGATGATAAGATTCACGCCCGTTCAACAGGACCTTACTCACTAGTTACGCAGCAGCCACTGGGTGGTAAAGCTCAGTTTGGTGGACAGCGTTTCGGGGAGATGGAAGTGTGGGCGCTTGAAGCTTACGGTGCTGCATATACATTGCAAGAAATTTTGACCGTAAAATCCGATGACGTGGTTGGTCGCGTGAAGACGTACGAATCCATTGTCAAAGGTGAAAATGTACCGGAACCAGGTGTTCCTGAATCGTTCAAGGTATTGATCAAAGAACTGCAGTCCCTGGGTATGGATGTTAAGATTCTTAGCGGTGACGAGCAGGAAATTGAAATGAGAGAATTGGACGATGAGGACGAGACGTCAGGCGACAAGCTGAGCCTCAATTTAGAAGGCGCAGAAGTCGGAGCAGAATAATCACGCTTGGAGCTTTAAAGTTCCATTTTATAAAGGACCGCGCCCTCTTTTGATGTAACAGTAAGAGGAGGGCAAAGCGGTACTAAATCAGGATTAGGTTAAGGAGGGTTGCTCCTTGTTGGACGTTAACAATTTTGAATTTATGAAAATCGGACTCGCTTCTCCGGAGAAGATTCGTTCATGGTCCCGCGGAGAAGTTAAGAAACCGGAAACCATTAACTATCGTACATTGAAACCGGAAAAAGAGGGTCTTTTCTGCGAGCGTATCTTTGGACCGCAAAAAGACTGGGAATGTCATTGCGGTAAATACAAACGTGTCCGTTATAAGGGCGTAGTCTGCGACCGTTGTGGCGTTGAAGTTACTCGTGCTAAAGTTCGTCGTGAACGTATGGGTCACATTGAATTGGCTGCTCCGGTATCTCATATCTGGTACTTCAAAGGTATCCCAAGCCGCATGGGTTTGGCACTAGATATGTCTCCAAGATCACTTGAAGAGATTATCTACTTCGCTTCGTATGTTGTAACTGACCCAGGTGAAACACCACTGGAAAAGAAACAACTTCTGTCCGAGAAAGAATATCGTAGCTACCGTGAAAAATACGGTTACGGTTTCCAAGCCGGCATGGGTGCTGAAGCTGTTAAAAAGCTTCTTCAAGATATCGACATCGATAAAGAGCTGGAATTCCTCAAAGAAGAACTGCGTACGGCCCAAGGCCAACGCCGTAACCGGGCGATCAAACGTCTGGAAGTCATTGAAGCATTCCGTAACTCCGGCAACAAGCCTGATTGGATGATCATGGATGTTCTTCCGGTTATTCCTCCGGAGCTTCGTCCGATGGTTCAATTGGATGGTGGCCGTTTTGCTACGTCCGACTTGAATGATCTCTATCGTCGTGTTATTAACCGGAACAACCGTCTGAAGAGACTGCTGGATCTTGGTGCACCTGACATTATCGTGCAGAACGAGAAACGGATGCTACAGGAAGCTGTCGATGCTCTCATCGATAACGGCCGTAGAGGACGTCCGGTAACGGGTCCTGGTAACCGTCCATTAAAATCTCTCAGCCACATGCTGAAAGGTAAACAAGGACGTTTCCGTCAGAACTTGCTCGGTAAACGGGTTGACTACTCTGGTCGTTCCGTTATCGTTGTAGGACCGTACCTCAAGATGTACCAGTGCGGACTTCCTAAGAAAATGGCGCTAGAATTGTTCAAACCTTTTGTCATGAAGGAATTGGTTAATAAGGGCCTAGCCCACAACATAAAGAGCGCAAAACGTAAAGTTGAGCGTGTAAGTCCTGAAGTATGGGATGTACTTGAAGAAGTAATCAGAGAGCACCCAGTACTTCTAAACCGCGCACCAACACTTCACCGTCTCGGTATCCAAGCTTTTGAACCGATTTTGGTGGAAGGTCATGCTATTCGTCTTCACCCACTCGTATGTACGGCTTATAACGCCGACTTTGACGGTGACCAAATGGCGGTGCACGTTCCTCTGTCAGCAGAAGCTCAAGCGGAAGCACGTATTCTCATGCTTGCATCCGGTAATATCTTGAACCCTAAAGACGGAAAACCGGTTGTAACACCTTCCCAGGATATGGTCCTTGGTACTTTCTACCTGACCATGGACAACAAGGAAGAAAAAGGATCAGGTATGATTCTGCGTACCGTAAATGAAGCTGTATCAGCTTACCAACGCGGAACTGCAGGACTTCATGCTCGTGTAGCTATTCCAGTTAAAGCACTGGGTAAGACTTGCTTTACGGAAAAACAACAAGGCGCAATGTTGATTACTACGATCGGTAAGATTATCTTTAATGAAATTTACCCAAGTAGTTTCCCTTATATCAATGAAGCGACTAAGACTAACTTGCTGCACGGCACGCCAGAGAAATACTTTATCTATGAAAAAGGTGCAGATATTCGCGAGCTGATTGAATCCGCTCCTGAAGCCAGCGCTGTAGGTAAAGAATATCTGGGTCTGATTATCGCACGTTGTTTTGAAACTTATCATACAACCAAAACCTCTATGATTTTGGATAAAATTAAACAACTCGGCTTCACTTATTCCACACGTTCCGGTGTTACCGTTGCCGTGTCGGATGTTATCGTGCCTGAGGAGAAAGTTACGATCTTGAAAGAGTCCGAAGCTAAGGTAGATGTGGTTGCTAACCAATATCGCCGTGGTCTGATCACTAATGACGAACGGTACGACCGTGTTATTGAGATCTGGTCGAAAACGAAGGATGATCTTACGAACATCCTGCTGAAATCGATGGACCGTTTCAACTCTATCATGCTCATGGTTGACTCCAAAGCGCGGGGTAACAAATCGCAGATCACTCAGCTGGGTGGTATGCGTGGTCTGATGGCAACACCTTCGGGTCGGATTTTCGAATTGCCAATTAAAGCGAATTTCCGTGAAGGTCTTACGGTCTTGGAGTACTTTATTTCCACTCACGGAGCGCGTAAAGGTCTTGCCGATACCGCACTTCGTACTGCTGACTCCGGTTACTTGACTCGTCGTCTCGTTGACGTAGCTCAGGACGTTATCGTCCGTGAGGAAGATTGTGGAACGGATAAAGGATTTACAGTTAGTCGTATTCAGGATGGTAAAGAGGTTATTGAGGATCTGTATGACCGTATCGAAGGTCGTTACTGCTTCGAGACTGTCCGTCATCCAGAAACAGGCGAAATCATTGTTCACCGCAACGATTTGATTGACTCCGATAAAGCGGAAGCAATCGTAGACGCTGGTGTAACTAAGCTACAAATCCGCTCTGTACTAAGCTGCCGTGCTCGTCATGGTGTTTGTAAGAAATGTTACGGTCGTAACTTGGCAACTGGTAAACACGTTGAGATCGGTGAAGCAGTTGGTATTATCGCTGCACAATCTATCGGTGAACCAGGAACCCAGCTTACAATGCGTACGTTCCATACCGGCGGTGTTGCCGGTGATGACATCACGCAAGGTTTGCCGCGTATTCAAGAGTTGTTTGAAGCCCGTAACCCTAAAGGTCAGGCTACAATCAGTGAGATCGATGGTGTAATCAAGGAAATCCGTGAAACTAAGGATCGTCGTGAAATCGAGGTTCAAGGTGAAGCAGAATCCAAGACTTATTCCATAACTTATGGTTCACGTCTACGTGTCAGCGAAGGCCAAGAGATTGAAGCCGGCGATGAGTTGACAGACGGTTCGATTGACCCTAAAGAAATGCTGCGAATCAAAGGGATCCGTGGGGTACAAAACTACATTCTGCAAGAAGTTCAGCGTGTATATCGTAACCAGGGCGTTGAGATCAATGATAAGCACATTGAAGTTATGATCAAACAAATGCTTCGGAAGATCCGTATCATTGATGCAGGTGACACAAGTCTGTTACCAGGTGCGTTTGCGGATATTCATGAATATGAAGCTGCTAACAAGGAAGCCATCTTGTCTGGTAAAGAGCCTGCAGTTGCTAAACCAGTCTTGCTCGGTATTACCAAGGCATCTCTTGAGACAGATTCCTTCTTATCCGCTGCATCTTTCCAAGAAACAACTCGTGTCTTAACAGATGCTGCTATCAAAGGCAAAGTAGATAAGTTGCTTGGACTCAAAGAAAATGTTATTATCGGTAAGTTGATTCCTGCAGGTACTGGTATGAATCGTTACCGTAATGTTAAGTTAAGTGATCCAAATGCAGAAAGCGCGCTTGAATCTTTAGAGCCGGTTCCTGCTGAATAAATTAGCAATCATGGTAGTGAACTCGTGTCATACCTATTCATAGGTGTGACACGAATATCTGCTGTGTATAATAATGATAAATATTATTGCTGAATTTCTTGACACCATCTATTGATAATGCTAAAATGTCTAAGGTGCGTGAGTAGCCATGTTATCCTTGTTCATTGGAGGTAATGATTATGACTGATGATAGAGGACTACAGGATGCTCAGGTCAAGATCGGTACCAAACAAACCGTCAAGGCGGTAGAGTTGGGCCAAGCCGCAGAAGTCTATGTGGCAGAGGACGGAGATCAAAGGCTTACTTCCAGGATAGTTATGCTTTGTAACAAACAAGGTGTTAAGATCACATACGTGGATACAATGCTAAATTTGGGCAAGGCCTGCGGAATAGAAGTTGGCGCTGCGATGGCAGCCGTCTTAAAACAATAGCTACGGAAATGTTTTTGTACTGGGGTGAACTCCAGCGGCAAGAACTTTTCATTTGTCTTTTTATGAACCGCCTGGGTCTGTGGGCTTAGAGTTCTTAAATCGGCTATCATTTCAGGAAGGGGGTGGCAACAACATGCCAACAATTAACCAATTGGTTCGTAAAGGCCGTCAAGCCAAAATCGAAAAATCTAAATCTCCCGCTCTTCAAAAAGGGTATAACGCCCTCAAGCGTGAGGCTACAAATTTGAGCGCTCCGCAAAAACGCGGTGTGTGCACTCGTGTTGGTACTATGACTCCACGTAAACCAAACTCAGCGCTTCGTAAATATGCCCGTGTTCGTTTGACGAACCGTCTCGAGGTAACAGCTTATATCCCGGGTATCGGACATAACTTACAAGAGCACAGTGTTGTATTACTTCGCGGAGGTAAAGTAAAGGACCTTGCAGGGGTTCGTTACCATATCGTTCGTGGTGCATTGGATACAGCAGGTGTAGCTAACCGGATGCAAGCTCGTTCTAAATACGGTGCTAAACGTCCTAAAGCTAAGAAATAAGAAAAAATTCTAGAATAATAAACATTTAAGAAAGGGGGATATCCATGCCACGCAAAGGTCCAGTTACTAAGAGAGACGTATTGCCAGATCCGTTGTATAATAGCAAGTTGGTTACTCGTTTGATTAACCGCATTATGCTGGGTGGTAAAAGAGGTGTCGCTCAAAGCATTCTGTACAATTCATTCAAATTGATTGAAGAACGTACGGGTAAAGATCCGATGGAAGTTTTCGAAGCTGCCATCAAGAACATCATGCCGGTTTTGGAAGTCAAAGCTCGTCGTGTCGGTGGTGCTAACTATCAAGTACCTATCGAGGTTAAACCAGAGAGACGTACTGCTCTGGGATTACGTTGGCTCGTAAACTACTCTCGCAACCGCGGTGAGAAGACGATGGAAGAGCGTTTGGCGGCTGAGATCATCGACGCTTCCAACAACACAGGCGCTTCTGTTAAGAAACGTGAAGATACACACAAAATGGCTGAAGCAAACAAAGCGTTCGCTCACTACCGTTGGTAGGATTAAGGTCATTCAAATAACTTATATTTTGAAGGGAGATCCATTTCATGGCTAGAGAGTTCTCCTTAAAAAATACACGTAATATCGGGATCATGGCGCATATTGATGCTGGTAAAACAACTACCACAGAGCGGATTCTTTTCTATACAGGCCGTACGCACAAAATCGGTGAAGTTCACGAGGGTGCTGCTACAATGGACTGGATGGAGCAAGAACAAGAGCGCGGAATCACGATTACGTCCGCTGCTACGACTGCTGCGTGGAAAGGTCACCGCATCAATATCATTGATACCCCAGGACACGTTGACTTCACTGTTGAAGTTGAACGTTCCCTGCGTGTATTGGATGGGGCAGTAGGTGTATTTAGTGCAAAAGAGGGCGTTGAGCCTCAGTCTGAAACCGTATGGAGACAGGCTGACCGTTATAACGTACCCCGTATTGCGTATGTGAACAAAATGGACATTATCGGTGCAGACTTCCTTAACGTAATCGAAACTATGCGTGATCGCCTTCAAGCCAATGCAGTTGCTATTCAATTGCCAATTGGCGCAGAAAGTGATTTCACTGGTATTATCGACCTTGTTGAGCAAAAAGCACACATGTTCAGAGATGATCTAGGCCAAAACATCGAAGTAACGGATATTCCGGAAGAATATTTGGCCAAAGTTGAGGAGCTGCGTCTCGAGTTGATCGAGAAAGTTGCTGAACTTGATGAAGATCTGACTATGAAGTACCTGGAAGGCGAAGAAATTACAGTTCCGGAAATTAAAGCTGCACTGCGCAAAGGCGTAGTTGAAGTTAAATTGTTCCCTGTAATTGTTGGATCCTCCTACCGTAACAAAGGGATTCAGCTTATGCTGGATGCGGTTATTGATTACTTGCCATCTCCTCTTGACGTTCCAGCTATCACTGGACATCTTGATGATGGAACTGAAGCAGTTCGTCATTCTTCGGATGAAGAACCGTTTGCAGCTTTGGCATTTAAAATCATGACTGACCCTTATGTAGGTAAACTTACGTTCTTCCGTGTATACTCTGGTATTCTAGAGTCCGGATCTTACGTAGTTAATGCTACTAAGAACAAGCGTGAACGTATTGGTCGTATCCTTCAAATGCATGCTAACAGCCGTCAAGAGATTTCCATCGTGTATTCTGGTGACATCGCTGCAGCAGTTGGTTTGAAAGACACCAGTACAGGTGATACACTGTGTGATGAGAAGCATCCAGTAATTTTGGAATCAATGAACTTTCCTGATCCAGTTATCGAAATCGCTGTTGAACCAAAAACAAAAGCTGACCAAGATAAATTGGGCGTTGCTCTCGGTAAGTTGACTGAAGAGGATCCCACTCTTCGTGCTCATACTGATGAAGAAACAGGCCAAACTATCCTGGCTGGTATGGGTGAACTTCACTTGGACATCATCATCGACCGTATGCGTCGTGAGTTCAAAGTAGAAACCAATGTGGGTAAACCACAGGTTGCTTACCGCGAAACGTTCAAGGCACCTGCTCGCGTCGAAGGTAAATTTGTACGCCAATCTGGTGGTCGTGGTCAATACGGTCACGTATGGGTTGAATTTGAACCCCTCGAGCCAGGTACTGGTAGCAAATTCGAAAGTAAAGTTGTCGGTGGCTCGGTTCCTAGAGAGTACATCGCTCCTGCACTTGCGGGTATCGAAGAACAAATGAAAAACGGCGTACTTGCAGGCTTCCCGCTTGTAGACGTTAAAGCTACCATCGTTGATGGTTCTTACCATGATGTCGATTCCAACGAAATGGCATTTAAAATTGCCGGCTCGATGGCGCTTAAAGCAGCTAAAGACAAGTGTAAGCCTGTCCTGCTTGAGCCAATCATGAAAGTAGAAGTAACTGTTCCTGAGGAATATATGGGTGATGTTATGGGTATGCTGAACTCCCGCCGTGGCCGTATCGAAGGTATGGATTCCCGTGGTGGAGCGCAAATTATCCGTGCTAAGGTGCCTCTTTCCGAAATGTTCGGATACTCTACAACTCTTCGTTCTGGTACTCAAGGACGTGGCGTATTCTCAATGGAGCTTTCTCACTATGAAGAAGTTCCGAAATCCATTGCGGAAGAGATCGCTGCTAAGAACAAAGGCGGAGAATAATTACTAGTTTTAACTTGCCGTCCGAGTATAATCACTCAGTCATCTAAGATAAGCATATATACGGGCGGCTCAAATATAAGGAACCCCACATTAAGGAGGAACTGTTCAAATGGCAAAGGCAAAGTTTGAACGTAACAAACCGCACGTTAACATCGGTACTATTGGTCACGTCGACCATGGTAAAACGACTCTGACTGCTGCAATCACTACTGTATTGTCCAAAACTTACGGTGGCGCAGCTATCGCATTCGATCAAATCGACAAAGCTCCTGAAGAGCGCGAACGTGGTATCACAATCTCCACTTCCCACGTTGAATATGAAACTCCTAACCGTCACTACGCTCACGTAGACTGCCCTGGTCACGCCGACTATGTTAAAAACATGATCACAGGCGCAGCGCAAATGGACGGAGCTATCCTGGTTGTATCCGCAGCTGATGGCCCTATGCCACAAACTCGCGAGCACATCCTGTTGTCCCGTCAAGTAGGTGTTCCATACATCGTTGTTTTCTTGAACAAATGCGACATGGTTGAAGACGAAGAGTTGTTGGAATTGGTTGAAATGGAAGTTCGTGACTTGCTTAGCGAGTATGACTTCCCAGGCGACGATACTCCAATCATTCGTGGTTCTGCTCGTGAAGCTCTTCAAAACCCAGAAGGCGAATATGCTAAGAAGATTGTTGAAATGTTCGAAACAATCGACGAGTACATTCCACTTCCAGAGCGTCAAACTGACAAACCATTCTTGATGCCTGTCGAAGATGTATTCTCCATCACTGGTCGCGGTACTGTGGCAACTGGTCGCGTAGAACGCGGAACAGTTAAAGTCGGAGAAGAAATCGAAATCGTTGGTATTCACGAAGAAACTAAGAAATCCGTAGTTACGGGCGTAGAAATGTTCCGTAAATTGCTGGATTCCGCTCAAGCGGGCGACAACATCGGAGCTTTGCTTCGTGGTGTAGACCGTACTATGATCGAGCGTGGCCAAGTATTGGCTAAACCGAACTCTGTTAAACCACACACTGAGTTCACTGCTCAAATCTACGTTTTGACTAAAGAAGAAGGCGGACGTCACAAACCATTCTTCACTGGTTACCGTCCACAGTTCTACTTCCGTACAACTGACGTAACTGGCATCATCAACTTGCCAGAAGGTACTGAAATGGTTATGCCTGGTGACAACATCACTGTAACTGTTGCTTTGATCTCCCCTATCGCTATTGAAGAAGGTACTAAATTCTCCATTCGCGAAGGTGGACGTACAGTTGGAGCAGGTAGCGTAGCTTCCATCCAAAAATAAATTCGTTTCTATCTGCGGGTAGACTCTGAATCATAGTGCCCCGGATTCTTCTTGCGGAGAATCCGGGGCTTTTTGTTGTAATATTACTTAATTTCTTATTTTGTTCGATAGACTATTAATTGATTTTTCGTTTCATTTGAGGATAAATCATCTAATATTCGACAATATAAGCTAAAATAAGTATATTATTTCGAATGATTCTACAAAATTCTACAAAATTCAACGATAAATTGTTTACAATTTTAATAATCATAGAGTAAAATGAAAGGGAGGTAATATTGTAAAAAAATAGTAATTAAGGGGAGAGTGATAACATGGGAAAATGTCCTTTTTCATTCATGCATGCTATAACATCACGTAATAATAATGAGGATTCTCACACCCCTAATCTAGAACATGAACACCAGACTAAGCGTACTGAAGATTTTTTTCATACTCTTGAGGGTTATGACGAACTCAATGAGCAAATGAGAATGATTGATCTAACTGAAGCAGATTTGAAATTATTACGTAGGGTAAAGCCTAGCGTTGAAAAGAATATAGACTATATCATTGATCAATTTTATAATTCGGTATTAGGAGTGGATAAACTCGAAGCCATTATACTGGAGCATAGTAGTATTGAGAGGTTGAAAACAACACTCCGCGAGCATATCATTGAAATTTTTGATGGCAATGTTGATAAAGAATACATAGCAAAGCGAATGAAGATTGCTAATATTCACAAAAGAGTAGGACTTGAGCCTAAATGGTACTTATCCGCTTTTCAAAATCTTCAGAACGTTTTTATACAAGTTATTTATAATGAGACACAGGATGACCATTCACGTCTACATGTAGTTAAGACCGTAACTAAGCTGCTTAACCTTGAACAACAACTTGTCCTAGAGGAATATGAGAAGGAAAACGTCAAAGAGAAGGAACAACAATACCTTTTGGTTAAAAATGAATTAAAGCAGAAAATTGCTGAATTCAGCAGCGAATTAATAGATTTTAGTATCGACACAAATGCTGCTGTGAAGCAGCTAGTAGCCAGTAGCAATGAAGTGAGTAGAACATTCCAACATACAGCTACATCCGCTGTAGAGTCGCAGGGGTTGGCTACAGATGGACATGAGCATTTGGATAGCTTAACAGAACAGATTAATCTTATTTATCAAAGTACCAGTGAAATGGAACATTCAGTCCACGAATTAAGTGATTCCTCTAAACAAATTCAAAAAATCGTAAACTCAGTAAAAGATATTGCAGATCAAACTAAAATTCTTTCACTTAATGCAACGATAGAAGCGGCTAGAGCCGGAGTGCATGGTAGAGGGTTTAGTGTAGTTGCTCAAGAAGTTAGTCGATTGGCAGAGGATACGAAGAATACTGTAATTCAGATCATAGAGCTGACGTACAAATCAGGAATTCTCACACAACAGGTCGTTGAGGAGATACGTAAGGTACAAGAGCTAACCAGAAGCGGGAAACATCAATCCGTTGAGACAAGTCTTTTATTTTCTGAAATTGTTGAGGCGATGAGAAGTAGCACACAAGAGATTGTTATAGTAGAAGAAGAAATAAGAACATTGATTCAGACTATAGAGGGAATTGGGTCAGCAACAGCACAGACTGCCGAGTCAGCTGAAGTTTTTAAGTCTGCCACTGAGAATCTTTAACCTATATAATAGTAATAAAGCAGCGCATGAAAAAAATATGCGTTGTTTTGTTATTTAAGCTTGCAATACTGCCGCCTATTATATATAATAATAAATGTTGTTCTGAGACGTTGCGATGATGTGAGAGGTTACTGACACACCCGGCCCCTTTGCCATGAGGTCGACGTCAGAAAATTTTCACGGAGTATGTCCGATAATAAATTGGGCGATAGAAGGAGGGACTAAAATGGCAAAGCAAAAAATTCGTATTCGCTTGAAAGCATACGACCACAGAATTCTTGATCAATCCGCAGAGAAAATCGTTGAAACTGCAAAACGTTCGGGTGCTGGTGTATCTGGACCGATTCCGTTGCCAACTGAGAAGCAAATCATTACTATTCTCCGTGCGGTACACAAGTACAAGGATTCCCGTGAACAGTTTGAACAACGGACTCACAAACGTTTGATCGATATTGTGAACCCAACACCACAAACTGTGGATGCCTTGATGCGCTTGGATCTACCGTCCGGTGTAGATATCGAAATCAAATTGTAATTCTTTATTAGTAACTTAGGAAAAGAAAAGAGGTGTCAACATTGAAAGGTATCTTAGGAAAAAAACTCGGTATGACTCAAGTGTTTACTCCAGAAGGTAACGTAATTCCAGTTACTGTTATCGAAGCAGGACCTTGTGTAGTACTGCAAAAGAAAGACCTGAATATCGACGGATATGAAGCAGTGCAATTGGGCTTTTCTGATAAAAAAGAAAGTCGCTCCAATAAGCCTGAACAGGGTCACGCCAAAAAGGCAAATGCAACACCTAAGCGCTACGTTCGCGAAATTCGCGGTGTTGATCTCGGGACTCTCGAGGTTGGACAAGAGCTGAAGGCTGATATCTTTGCTGAGGGCGAATTTGTTGACGTAACTGGTACATCCAAAGGTAAAGGTTTCCAAGGTAACATCAAACGTTGGGGACAAAGCCGCGGACCAATGGCACACGGATCGCGTTACCACAGAAGACCAGGTTCCATGGGTTCTATCCAAGCTAACCGTGTTCCGAAGGGCAAACGCCTTCCAGGACATATGGGTCACACGACTATCACGGTTCAAAAGCTTGAAATCATCAAGGTTGACGTTGAACGTAACGTATTGCTGGTTAAAGGCGCTATCCCAGGTCCTAAAAACAGCTTCGTGAAAGTTAAACAAACCGTTAAGAAATAATTACCTAAGAAAGGAGGAACATGAAATGCCAAAAGTAACACTTTTTAATATTAGTGGCAACGAAGTTGGTGAAGTAGAACTGAGTGATACAGTATTCGGTATTGAACCGAATGAGCACGTTCTACATGAAGCTGCGCTTATGCAAAGAGCTTCCCTTCGTCGTGGTACACACAAAGTAAAAGGACGTTCTGAAGTTCGTGGCGGTGGACGTAAGCCTTGGAAACAAAAAGGTACAGGTCGCGCTCGTCAAGGATCCATTCGTTCTCCACAATGGAAAGGCGGCGGCGTTGTCTTCGGACCAACACCACGCAGCTATTCTTGGAAATTGCCTAAGAAGGTTCGTCGTTTGGCGATCAAATCCGCTTTGTCCTCGAAAGTACTCGAGAATGACATTATCGTATTGGATAGCTTAACAATGAATGCTCCGAAGACGAAAGAATTCGCAGCAATCTTGAACAACCTGAAAGTGGAACGCAAAGCTTTGATCGTAGCTACTAGCTATGATGATAACGTAGCACTTTCCGCTCGTAACATCCCTGGGGTGAAATTCGTAGCGGCTGACGGCATTAATGTTCTTGACGTACTAACGTACGACAAACTGATCATCACTAAAGAAGCAGTTCTGAAGGTAGAGGAGGTGTTCGCGTAATGAAAGATCCTCGTGATATTATCAAACGTCCGGTGATTACGGAACGTACTTCCGACTACATGAGCGAAATGAAATACGCTTTTGAAGTGGATATCCGTGCTAACAAAACCGAAATCAAAAAAGCTGTCGAGGCTATTTTCAAAGTAAAAGTAACTAATGTGAACACAATGCGCGTACCTGGCAAACTGAAACGTTATGGTAAATATTCTGGTTACACTCCAGAGTGGAAAAAAGCCATCGTTAAGCTTAGCCCGGACAGCAAACCGCTTGAATTTTTTGAAGCGGTAGAATAATACTCTTAAAGTAAGGAGGAAACTATAGTGCCAATCAAAAAGTACAAACCGACCTCTCCGGCAAGACGCCACATGTCTGTGTCTACGTTTGAAGAAATCACAACAAACCAGCCAGAGAAATCGTTGCTTTCTCCGCTGTTCAAACATGCGGGACGCAACAACCAAGGTAAAATTACGGTTCGTCACCATGGCGGCGGACACAAACGTAAATACCGTATTATCGACTTCAAACGGACTAAAGACGGCATACCAGGTAGCGTTGCTACAATCGAGTATGACCCGAACCGTACATCTAATATTGCTTTGATCCACTATGCTGATGGAGAGAAACGTTATATCATCGCTCCTAAAGGCTTAAAAGTTGGGGATAAAGTAGAGTCTGGCCCAACAGCCGACATCAAAATTGGTAACAGTCTTGCACTGGAGAATATCCCAGTCGGTACAGTTATCCACAACATTGAGTTGAAACCAGGTAAAGGCGGACAATTGGTTCGTGCTGCTGGTACAGAAGCTCAATTGCTTGGTAAAGAAGAAAAGTACTGTTCCGTTCGTTTGTCATCCGGTGAGGTTCGTAAGATCCTTAGCGTATGCCGTGCAACTATCGGATCTGTAGGTAACGAAGATCATGAATTGATCAAAATCGGTAAAGCTGGACGTAGTCGCTGGCTTGGCCGTCGCCCTGAAGTACGCGGTGTAGTAATGAACCCGAACGATCACCCACACGGTGGTGGTGAAGGCCGCGCTCCAATCGGACGTAAATCGCCTATGTCTCCATGGGGTAAACCAACCCTTGGTTACAAAACGCGTAAGAAAAACAAGGCATCTGATAAATATATCGTTCGCCGCCGCACGAAATAAGACGCTTCAAGTTAATAAAGCGCGAAGCGTCGATTCGCGGTTTGAAGAACCGGATGAAGGGAGGATTCACACATGGGTCGCAGTTTAAAGAAGGGGCCGTTTATCGATGGCTACCTGCTTAAAAAAGTTGAGGAACTGAACGAGGCTGAAAAAAAGGTTGTAGTTAAAACTTGGTCCCGTCGCTCAACCATTTTCCCTCAGTTTATCGGACATACGTTTGGTGTATATGACGGCCGTAAACACGTGCCTGTATACGTAACAGAAGATATGGTAGGTCACAAGTTGGGCGAGTTCGCGCCAACACGTACTTACAAAGGCCACGCGGGTGACGATAAGAAAACAAGAAGATAATAATAAGGTCTCTGTTTGAAAGGAGGTTAAACAATGGAAGCAAAAGCACATGCAAGATCGGTGCGGATTTCCGCTCGTAAAGCGAAACTGGTTGTTGACTTGATTCGTGGTAAGCAAGTGGGGGAAGCAATTGCTATTCTTCGCCACACTCCGAAATCCGCTTCTCCGGTCGTTGAGAAGTTGCTTAATTCGGCAATTGCGAATGCTGAGCATAACTATTCTTTGGACGTGAACAGTTTGTTCGTTAGCGAGGTTTTCGTTAACCAAGGACCTACTATGAAACGTTTCCGTCCGCGCGCCATGGGCCGCGCAAGTCGGATCAATAAACGCACGAGCCACATTACACTGGTGGTATCTGAGAAATAAGGAGGGATAACACGTGGGTCAAAAGGTAAATCCAATCGGACTCCGGATCGGGATCATTCGCGATTGGGAATCTAAATGGTATGCAGGAAAAGATTTCGGTACTCTTCTGATGGAAGACGTCAAAATCCGGGAATACCTTAAAGGCAAATTGAAGGATTCCGCTGTTTCCCATATCGAGATCGAAAGAGCGGCTAACCGCGTGAACGTTACAATTCATACTGCTAAACCAGGTATGGTTATTGGTAAAGGCGGAGCAGAAGTAGAAGTACTTCGCAGCGCAGTTACAGCAATCGCTGGTGGCAAAAAAGTACACATCAACATCAATGAAATCAAGCACCCTGAATTGGATGCAATTCTTGTAGCTGAGAGCATTGCTCAACAATTGGAACGCCGTGTATCGTTCCGTCGTGCACTCAAACAAGCGATTCAAAGAACTATGCGTTCTGGCGCAAAAGGGATTAAAACTCAAGTAGGCGGACGTCTTGGCGGAGCTGAGATTGCTCGTTCAGAAGGTTATAGCGAAGGAACAGTTCCACTTCATACGCTTCGTGCCGATATCGATTACGGAACGGCTGAAGCACATACAACTTACGGTCTTATCGGCGTAAAAGTATGGATCTACCGTGGAGAAGTTCTTCCCCCAGCTAAGAAACAAGCTGCTCAGGAAGGAGGCAACTAATCATGTTGGTACCAAAACGCGTAAAACACCGCAAGCAACAACGCGGACACATGAAGGGTATGGCAAAAGGTGGTACTGAATTGAACTTCGGCGAATTCGGCCTGGTTGCAATGGAACCATCTTGGATCACTAACCGTCAGATCGAAGCTGCTCGTATCGCAATGACACGTTATATCAAACGTGGCGGTCAAGTTTGGATCAAGATTTTCCCAGATAAGCCAATTACTCAAAAGCCTCTCGAGGTTCGTATGGGTAGTGGTAAAGGTAACGTTGAGAAATGGGTAGCCGTAGTTAAACCGGGCAAGATTATGTTCGAACTCGGAGGCGTGTCGGAAGAAATCGCTCGTGAAGCGATGCGTCTTGCCGCTCACAAGCTGCCTGTTAAGACTAAGTTTGTGAAACGTGAAGAATTGGGTGGTGAAGCAAATGAAAGCTAATGAACTTCGCAACTTAACCACTGCTGAGATTGAACAAAAGATCGCTGGATTCAAAGAGGAACTTTTTAATCTCCGTTTCCAATTGGCAACTGGCCAACTGGACAACCCGACTCGGATTCGTGACGTGCGCAAGGAAATAGCTCGTGCTAAAACCGTAATCCATCAAAGAGTGCTTGGGATTAGTTAAGTGAGACGGATCTCAGATCCGTATTCAGGAAGGAGGCTAACTAATGAGCGAAGAACGTAATGCACGTAAAGTGCTAATCGGTAAAGTGGTCAGTGATAAAATGGATAAAACCATCGTAGTCGCTGTTGAAACCTATAAGAAACATAACTTGTACCACAAACGCATCAAGTCTACGAAGAAATTCAAAGCACATGATGAGGAAAACGTTGCGAAAATTGGCGATACCGTAAAAGTCATGGAAACTCGTCCGTTGTCCAAGGACAAACGTTGGAGACTAGTTGAAGTGGTTGAAAAAGCGGTTATCATCTAAGATAATCAAAAGAGTTTTTCCGGAAGGAGGAAATTATAATGATTCAACCATTTACACGCTTGCATGTGGCTGACAACTCTGGTGCGAAGGAACTGATGTGTATCCGCGTACTGGGTGGTACTGGACGCCGTACAGCAGCAATCGGTGATTTGATCGTTTGTTCCGTTAAACAAGCAACACCAGGCGGCGTTGTCAAAAAAGGTGATGTTGTTAGAGCGGTAGTTGTTCGTACGAAACGTTCCGTTCGTCGTAAAGATGGATCTTACATCGCATTCGACGAAAATGCAGCTGTTGTTGTTAAAGACGACAGAAGCCCTCGTGGAACACGTATCTTTGGACCAGTTGCTCGCGAACTTCGCGATAAAGACTACATGAAGATCGTTTCCTTGGCACCGGAAGTAATCTAATAAACACGAGCACCAATAAGTTGAAGGTTAGTTATAGGAGGTGTAATAAATGCCTAGAGTGAAAAAAGTTCTGGAATCCCATAACAATAAACTGCACGTGAAGAAAGATGATGTGGTGCTTGTGATTAGTGGTAAAGACAAAGGCAAAAAAGGCCGTGTCATCGCTGCTTATCCTCGTGAAAACCGCGTTCTGGTAGAAGGCGTCAATATGGTGAAAAAACACCAAAAGCCGAACCAGCTGAATCCACAGGGTGGAATTATTGAGCAGGAAGCTTCGATTCATGTGTCCAACGTAATGCACATCGATCCGAAGTCCGGCAAAGTAACACGTATCGGTTACAAAGTATTGGACAACGGTAAAAAAGTTCGGATTGCTAAAAGATCCGGAGAGATTATCGACTAATCTAGCCCTTAAGAAAGGAGGTTAAATCTTCATGGCAGCAAGAATGAAAGAACGTTATCTCAACGAAATAACACCTGCTTTGATGCAGAAGTTTAACTATACAACTGTTATGCAAGTGCCTAAGATCGAGAAGGTTGTCATCAACATGGGTGTGGGTGACGCTGTTCAAAACTCCAAAGTACTTGATGCTGCAGTTAATGACATGCAGTTGATCGCTGGTCAAAAACCAGTAATCACTAAAGCTAAAAAATCCATCGCTGGTTTTAAACTACGCGAAAATATGCCGATTGGGGTTAAAGTAACACTGCGCGGCGAGCGTATGTATTACTTCTTGGACAAATTGTTCAACGTAACGCTTCCACGCGTACGTGACTTCCGTGGTGTTTCCACTAAAGCCTTTGACGGCCGTGGTAACTACACACTTGGTCTTAAAGAACAATTGATCTTCCCCGAGATCGAATATGACAAAGTGGATAAAGTCCGCGGTATGGACATCGTTATTGTAACGACTGCTAAGACGGACGAGGAATCCCGCGAGCTGCTGGGTCAGCTGGGAATGCCTTTCGCAAAATAAAGTCGGTTAATCCATTTTCTCCGAAAATGTTTAGGAGGTGTCAGGCTAAGTGGCAAAAACTTCGATGAAAGTTAAACAACAACGTACGCCCAAGTTTAAAGTACGTGCATATACACGTTGCGAACGTTGTGGTCGTCCACATTCGGTATTGCAAAAGTTCAAAATTTGCAGAATTTGTTTCCGTGAATTAGCTTATAAAGGCCAGATCCCTGGCGTGAAAAAAGCAAGTTGGTAAGAAGTTTATAAACGGGAAGGAGGTTTACACACATGACTATGTCTGATCCTATTGCAGATATGCTTACTCGTATTCGTAACGCTAACATTGTGCGTCACGAAACGGTAGAAATGCCTGCTTCTACTATGAAGAAACAAATCGCTGACATTTTGAAGCGTGAAGGTTTCATCCGCGATGCGGAATTCGTTGAAGATAGCAAACAAGGGATTATCCGTATCTTCTTGAAATACGGCCCTAACCAAGAGCGTGTTATTTCTGGTTTGAAAAGAATCAGTAAACCAGGCCTTCGCGTATACACGAAGAGCAATGAAGTGCCTCGTGTACTTGGTGGTTTAGGAATCGCGATTATCTCCACATCTAAGGGAGTTATGACCGACAAAGAAGCTCGTCAATCAAAATCTGGCGGAGAAGTTGTCTGCTACATTTGGTAATAAACGTCACAAGATAAGGAGGTGCAACACATGTCTCGTATTGGTCGTAAACCAATCGCAGTACCTAGCGGTGTAGATGTCACTTTGGACAACGCCGTTATTACAGTAAAAGGTCCAAAAGGTTCTTTGACTCGTGAGCTTCATAAAGACATGAAGGTTACAGTTGAAAATAACGAAATTACCGTTGTTCGTCCGTCGGATAACAAATTGCATCGTTCACTTCACGGCACAACCCGCTCCGTTGTCAACAACATGGTAGCTGGTGTGACTGAAGGTTTCTCGAAATCTCTGGAGCTGGTTGGGGTCGGATATCGTGCAAGCAAATCCGGAGATAAAATCGTTCTGAACGTTGGTTATTCCCACCCGGTTGAAATTACACCGGAAGCTGGTATCGAGTTCGAAGTTCCTGCGAACACGAAGATCATCGTTAAAGGTATCGATAAAGAACGCGTTGGCGCATACGCTGCTAAAATTCGTTCCGTTCGTGAGCCAGAACCGTATAAAGGTAAAGGTATCAAATATGAAGGCGAGCGTATCATCCGCAAAGAAGGTAAAGCTGGTAAGAAGAAATAACCAGTTCGAACTTAATTGTAAGATACCCCGTGCATCTTAAAGTGAAGCTGTTTACGGCAAACTGAAGGGAGTGAAAGGGAAGTCATGATTACAAAAGAAGATAAAAACAAGGCTCGTCTCAAAAGACACCTGCGTGTTCGTAAGAAGATTCAGGGAACTACTGAGCGCCCACGTTTGAACGTGTTCCGTTCTTCGAAACACATCTACGCTCAATTGATCGATGATGTTAAAGGGGTTACTATCGTATCCGCTTCTACACTTGATAAAGATCTAGTTGCTAACATCGGTAATGGCGGTAGCGTTGAAGCTGCAGCAAAAGTTGGTCAATTGATCGCTGAGCGTGCTAAAGAAAAAGGTTATGCAGTGGTCGTATTCGACCGCGGAGGTTACTTGTACCATGGACGGATTCAAGCTTTGGCTGACGCAGCTCGTGAAGCTGGTCTTGAATTCTAGAATAATTCTTAAAAGGAGGTTAACGACTTGCGTGTAGATCCGAACAGTTTAGAACTGACAGAAAGAGTTGTACACATTAACCGTGTAGCAAAAGTTGTAAAAGGCGGACGCCGTTTCAGCTTTAGTGCACTCGTTGTTGTGGGCGATGGCAATGGCTACGTCGGTGCTGGTATCGGTAAAGCCGGCGAAGTTCCGGATGCCATCCGTAAAGGCATTGAAGACGCCAAGAAAAACCTGATTCACATTCCAATCGTAGGAACTTCGATTCCCCATCTCGTTACTGGCCACTTCGGCGCAGGACGTGTGTTGCTGAAACCAGCATCAGAGGGTACTGGCGTTATCGCTGGCGGTCCAGTTCGTGCAGTATTGGAATTGGCAGGCGTTGGCGACATTTTGACAAAATCACTGGGTTCTTCGAATTCCATGAATATGGTCAATGCAACTTTGGAGGGACTATCCCGTCTGAAACGCATTGAAGAGGTCGCGAAACTTCGCGGCAAATCTGTCGAAGAATTGCGCGGTTAAGGAGGGGAACGTCAATGGCAAAATTGCAAATTACCCTCGTACGTAGTGTAATCGGACGTCCAGAAACACAACGTGTTACTGTTAAGACGCTCGGCCTGCGTAAACTCAACACGACAGTGGTTCACAATGACAGTCCTGCAATTCGCGGAATGATCAACAAAGTGAGTCACTTGCTATCTGTAACTGAAATTGAAGGCTAATCGCCTCGCATAAATTAACAAACATAAGGAGGTGCAAACGATGAAGTTACATGAACTTGCTCCAGCTCCTGGTTCCCGAAAAGAACGCAATCGCGTTGGTCGTGGACCAAGTAGCGGAAATGGTAAAACTTCCGGTCGCGGTCACAAAGGTCAAAACTCACGTTCTGGCGGTGGTGTTCGTCCGGGCTTCGAGGGTGGACAAAATCCGCTCTATCGTCGTCTGCCTAAACGTGGTTTCGTCAATCCTACCCGTAAAGAGTATGCGATTGTGAACCTTGAAGATCTGAATAGCTTTGCAGAAGGAACAGAAGTGACTCCGCAGTTGTTGCTTGAAACTGGTGTTGTCAAGAATTCCAAAAGCGGCATTAAGATTCTCGGCAATGGTGAGTTAACCGTTAAATTGACTGTACAAGCAAATAAGTTCTCTCAATCTGCGGTAGAGAAAATCGAGGCTGCCGGCGGTAAAACCGAGGTGATCTAATGTTCAAGACGCTTAAGAATATCTGGCATGTGGAAGATTTGCGCAAAAAGATCCTGTTTACCTTGTTCATTCTGATTATCTACCGTATCGGTTCGTTTGTACCGGTTCCTGGTGTGAACAAAGATGTACTGGAAACAGCAAATCAAAGCGGTGACGCTTTGATGGGACTTTTGAACACCTTCTCGGGCGGAGCGCTCAAAAACTTCTCGATATTTGCGATCAGTATTTATCCGTACATTACAGCATCCATCATCGTGCAATTGCTGTCGATGGATGTTGTTCCTAAGTTTGCTGAATGGGCTAAACAAGGGGAGCACGGTAAAAAACAACTAGCGCAAATCACTCGTTATGGTACTGTGATTTTGGCCCTGATCCAAGGTTTTGCTACGTCGATAGGGTTTAACCGGATTTATGGAACTCAAATGATGCCGAATGCGACATTTGCTGACTACTTACTGGTTGCCATTATCTTGACGGCTGGTACTTCTTTCCTGATGTGGCTTGGTGAACAGATTACCGAAAAGGGAATCGGGAACGGGATTTCGATCCTGATTTTTGCGGGAATCGTCGCCGCTATCCCGGGATATATCACGAGTACGGCTAACTCAAGCTTTATTCAGCCGGATCAAGTGTTCCTGAATATTCTTAAAGTCGTTATTGTGCTGATTGTGATTGTAGCGATTATTACAGCAGTTATCTTCGTACAGCAAGGTATTCGGAAGATTCCTGTTCAATACGCTAAACGCGTAGTCGGCAACAAAATGTACGGTGGACAGAATACGCACATTCCGCTGAAAATTAATGCGGCTGGTGTAATTCCGGTTATCTTCGCCGTATCACTGCTTCAGTTCCCAGTTGTTCTCTCCAGTTTCTGGTCAACACATGCCTGGGCTCAATGGATTGCCAAGTACTTGGCAACTGATGCACCACTTGGTATGCTTCTGTATGTAGTGATGATCATCGGTTTCACGTTCTTCTATACGTTCGTGCAGATGAATCCTCAGCAGATGGCTGATAACATGAAGAAGAATGGTGGTTACATTCCA
Source organism: Paenibacillus sp. VTT E-133291 (assembly GCF_002264395.1). GTDB lineage: Bacteria > Bacillota > Bacilli > Paenibacillales > Paenibacillaceae > Paenibacillus_AQ > Paenibacillus_AQ nitricinens. The sequence continues at coordinate 12,776 of NZ_NFVA01000039.1, read as the reverse complement.
GGTATCCGTCCTGGTAAAGCTACTGAGAAATATTTGACTAGAGTAATGTCTCGTCTGACTATGTCTGGCGCATTGTTCCTGGCTTTGATCTCTGTATTGCCGATGTTCTTCGGTGCTTTATCCGGATTGCCTAAAGAAGTTCGAATTGGCGGTACATCACTGCTGATCGTAATCGGTGTGGCATTGGATACTATGAAGCAGATCGAGAGCCAATTGATCAAACGCCATTACAAAGGCTTCATCAATAAATAGGCTATAGGTTCCGGTGAAGCGTAAGTTTTTATTCTTCCCGGCACCTATTGTGCTGTTTCTTGCTTGGTGGCGAACTTTTGGGGGGAGAGAGAAATCGTGAACATTTTATTCATGGGCCCTCCTGGGGCAGGCAAGGGAACACAAGCGGCAGAGATCATTAAAGAATTTGGCATTCCGCATATTTCGACAGGAGATGCTTTCCGTTTGGCAATCAAACAAGAGACTCCAGTAGGATTGAAGGCTAAATCATTTATTGATCAAGGTTTGCTTGTACCAGATGATGTGACCATTGGTATAGTTGAAGAACGGCTGCAGCAGTCCGATTGCGAAAAAGGTTTTCTATTGGATGGTTTTCCAAGAACTCTTTCGCAAGCGGAAGCGCTGGATGAAATTCTAAGCCGTTTGAATACTTCTTTGGATCATGTCATCAACTTGAATGTTGACCGTGGACTGTTGATGGCGCGGCTTACTGGACGTCGTATCTGCACAGTTTGCGGAGCATCCTACCATTTAATCTTCAACCCGCCGAAGCAAGATGGCATTTGCGACATTGATGGCGGTGAATTGTATCAACGTCCGGATGACAATGAAGATAGTGTAGGCAAGCGTCTGGATGAGTATGATAATAAGACAGCGCCGCTGCTTGCGTTTTATGATAATAAAGGTCTTTTGCGTCAGGTAAATGGGGAAAACGAAATCAATGTCGTTTCTTCTGAAATCGTATCTTTATTGCGGGGTTAATGTAATGATCATTTGTAAATCCGAACAGGAACTTGCCTTTATGAGGGAAGCTGGTCGAATTGTTGCCGAGAGTCACCGTCTTATTGCTGAGGCCATTGAGCCTGGCATTACAACGGGCGATCTCGACAGAATCGCCGATCAATACATTCGCAGTCAAGGTGCTGTGCCGTCTTTCAAAGGCTACAACGGTTTTCCTGCCAGCATTTGCGCTTCAGTCAACGAACAATTAGTGCATGGATTTCCAGGTAAACGCAAACTGATCGAAGGCGATATTGTAACGCTGGATATCGGTGCAGAGTACCGCGGTTATCACGGTGATTCCGCCTGGACCTACGGTGTGGGCAGCATTTCCGAAGAGGCTCAGCGTTTGCTGGACGTTACGGAAGGCTCCTTGTACGCGGGACTGGCGTTAGTTAAGCCGGATGTGCGCTTGTTTACAATCTCCCATGCTATCCAGCAATACATCGAAGAGGCTGGTTTCTCAGTCGTACGTGAGTATGTTGGTCATGGTATTGGGGCAAAACTGCATGAAGAACCGCAAATTCCGAATTATGGCATAGCGGACCGCGGACCACGTCTGAAACCGGGTATGGTACTCGCGATTGAGCCGATGGTAAACGTAGGAAAGAGACATGTCAGAACGCTGGAAGATAACTGGACTGTCGTTACGGTGGATGGCTCACTATGTGCTCACTTTGAGCATACAGTAGCAGTTACTCCGGACGGCATGGAAATTTTCACAAAACTGAATGCGTAGGTGATCTCCACTTGAATACTGTGAGCAGCCCGCAGGTTGGTCAATTAGTGAGAATTCTCAAAGGTAAAGATGCCGGAGAGGCAGCCGTTGTTATCGCAGTTGTTGATAGCAGATTTGTATACATTGCAGATGGAGACAAACGTAAGTTTGATGGGCCAAAGAAGAAGAATATTCTTCATCTTGAGCTCATACCCTTCATCAGCAGTGAGGTTGTAAACAGTTTGGAAGAAACTGGGCGGGTAACAAACGGAAAGCTGCGTTACGCAGTCATGAAGTATGCTGGACCCACCGGAATAAGTGCTGATGAGAAAGGAGACTAACTGTGGCTAAGGAAGATGTCATTGAAGTAGAAGGTACTGTCCTTGAACCGTTGCCAAATGCAACGTTTAAGGTTGAGCTTGAGAACGGTCATCAAATACTTGCCCATGTATCCGGTAAATTGCGGATGCACTTTATCCGTATTTTGACCGGAGACAAAGTGGTCGTGCAGTTATCGCCTTATGATTTATCAAAAGGTCGTATAACTTACCGTAAATAGATGGGAACTACGAAAAAAGTTTTGCTTCGCAAAACTTTGAGGAGGTAATTAACATGAAGGTAAGACCTTCTGTAAAGCCCATTTGCGAGAAATGTAAAGTAATCCGCCGCAAAGGGACTGTTATGGTGATTTGCGAAAATCCGAAACACAAACAAAAACAAGGTTAAGAAGGGGGTGTAGCGTAAAATGGCTCGTATAGCTGGAGTGGATTTGCCACGTGACAAACGCGTTGAGATCGCCTTGACTTATATTTTCGGAATCGGTAAAACGACTTCTCAGAAAATTCTTAATGAAACAGGCATTAGCGCTAATACACGTGTCCGTGATTTGACGGAAGATGAAGTCAGCAAACTGCGTGAAACGATCGACAAAACGGTTAAGGTTGAAGGTGACCTGCGTCGTGAAATTTCCTTGAATATTAAACGTCTTACTGAGATCGGCTGTTACCGCGGTGTTCGTCACCGTCGTGGATTGCCTGTTCGCGGTCAACGTACTAAAACCAATGCCCGTACCCGGAAAGGCCCGCGTCGTACGGTAGCAAACAAGAAGAAATAATAAGGGGGGATAAGAGACAATGGCTAAACCGAAAAAAGTCGTACGTACCAAACGTCGCGACCGTAAAAATATCGAATCCGGCGTGGCACATATTCGTTCCACGTTCAATAACACCATCGTTACCATCACAGATCCTCACGGAAATGCAATTTCCTGGGCAAGCTCCGGCGGCCAAGGATTTAAAGGTTCCCGTAAGTCGACTCCATTCGCAGCGCAAATGGCAGCTGAATCAGCAGCTAAAGCAGCTATGGAGCACGGCATGAAATCGGTTGAGGTTATGGTTAAAGGACCGGGCGCGGGCCGCGAAGCAGCCATCCGTTCCCTTCAAGCTGCAGGGCTTGAAGTTAACCTTATTAAAGACGTAACTCCGGTTCCTCACAATGGATGCCGTCCGCCGAAACGTCGTCGCGTATAGTGAAATCAGTATTGTAAATGTGGTATAATTCTGACGCATCTGCTAATAATAGGTGTTTAGGCATACTACATGATGCACCTGATGGGGTGACAGTTTCATATAGGAGCGACGTTGAAGGAGGGGTAAACTCGTGATAGAAATCGAAAAGCCGAAGATTGAGACCGTAGAAGCTAATGATGAAGGTACCTATGGGAAATTCGTAGTTGAACCGTTGGAACGTGGGTATGGCACGACTCTGGGGAATTCACTTCGCCGGATATTGCTTTCTTCGCTTCCAGGAGCCGCAGTGACTTCGGTCCAAATTGACGGCGTTCTGCATGAGTTCTCGACCGTTCCAGGCGTAATGGAAGATGTGACGGAGATCATTCTTAACCTTAAAGCCTTGTCCCTGAAGATTCATTCAGACGAGGAAAAAGTGTTTGAGATTGATGCCGAAGGGGAAGGCATCGTTACCGCAGGTGATATCCGTGCGGACAGCGATGTTGAGATCCTCAACCCGGATCTTCACATTGCAACGCTGGGACCTGGTGCGAGACTTCACATGCGTATTTTTGCAGGCCGTGGTCGCGGCTACGTCCAAGCGGACCGGAACAAACGCGACGATCAGCCAATTGGCGTTATCCCGGTTGACTCCATCTACACTCCTATTTCACGCGTTAACTACGGCATAGACAATACACGTGTTGGTCAAGTGACCAACTACGACAAATTGACGCTTGAAATTTGGACAGATGGCAGTATTAGACCGGAAGAGGCTGTAAGCCTCGGAGCCAAAATTTTGAACGAGCACCTCGTACTGTTCGTAGGTCTTACGGACGAAGCGAAAGACGCCGAAATTATGGTTGAAAAAGAAGAAGACAAAAAAGAAAAAGTGCTAGAGATGACAATCGAAGAGCTTGATCTTTCTGTCCGCTCCTACAACTGCCTCAAACGTGCTGGTATTAATACCGTACAAGAGCTTACCACGAAGACTGAAGAAGATATGATGAAGGTGCGTAACCTTGGTCGTAAATCTTTGGAAGAAGTTCAGGAGAAGCTTGAGGAACTTGGTTTGGGACTCCGCACAGAAGAATAGCTACAGATTGTTACAGTAAAGGAGGGAAAACACAATGGCATACCAAAAATTGGGCCGTGATTCCAGTGCGCGTAAAGCGTTATTTCGCGATATGGTAACGGATCTGTTTTTATACGAGCGCATCCAAACAACGGAAGCTAAGGCGAAGGAAGTTCGTTCCATCGCTGAAAAGTTGATCACTAAAGCTAAAAAAGGTGATCTTCATGCTCGTCGTCAAGTAGCTGCATTTGTTCGCCGCGAGACTGTTGATGGTGAACAAGATGCAATTCAAAAATTGTTCTCTGACATCGCTCCTCGTTACACTGAGCGTCCAGGTGGATACACTCGTATCCTGAAACTAGGACCTCGCCGTGGCGACGCTGCGCCTATGGTCTATCTTGAATTGGTAGACCGCGCGTAGTATCACAAGTAATGATTTCCGATGATTCCCTTTCATCCGGCCCTCTTTGGAGTAAAGATGGGGGAAATATCAGCGTTATTGTGCTGCAGAGGCGCAAGACTCTGCTGTACCAATAACCGTGGGAATCACCTTGGTTCAATTGAAGGAGCTCCCGCAGGGGCTCTTTTTTTTGAAGTAATGGAGTGAAGTGTAATGGATGCCGTCCTTCTAGGGACGGCAAAGCCATTTCTTCCTCTTGAATAAGATCAGACAGTGCTTCGATCGACGTTTCTGCTGAACGGTTTAAAAAGGAGAACGGAATGCGTAATCTATTGATGAAGGTCAATTATGACGGAACAAATTATGATGGCTTTCAGACCCAGCCTCAGGGCAATACGATTCAAGATCGGCTGGAGCAAGCGATACTCCATCTGACAGGTGAGGAGCTTAAGATTACTGCTTCTGGCCGCACAGATGCCGGAGTACACGCCTACGGTCAGCCTTTTAACTTTACGACCTCCTCTCGAATCCCACTTGAACGTTGGTGTCTGGCGCTTAATGCCCGGCTGCCACAAGATATCGTGGTTACTGAGGCTAGGGAAGTACCGCTGTCGTTTCACTCTCGTAGAGGAGCTAAGCGTAAAACTTACCGATACACGATTAACGGCAACAGGTTTCCAGATCCGTTTCAGCGGCGCTGGCAGCTTCACCATCCGGTGAGGTTGGACATTCCTGCGATGCAGCAAGGCTTAACGCATATTGTAGGGACACATGACTTCACCTCGTTTGCTTCACGGAGGTCTACTAAAGCCTCTCATATACGAACGGTCTTTGAAGCTCATATGGAAGTAGACCGCAGTATGTGCCGACCCTCTTCATTAGATCAGGGAGTGATCCAAACTTATATAACAGGTAGTGGATTTCTTCAGCATATGGTTCGTATTATTATGGGGACTTTGATCCATGTGGGGGAAGGTAAAATAGATGCTGATCATGTTGCTGAGATATTGGCGGCATGTGATCGTTCTGCTGCTGGACCGACAGCTATGGCCAAGGGGTTGGCTTTGTGGAGTGTAGAATATGACGAGTCTGAAAGTGAATCTTTTTTTCAAATATAAGAATATATAAGTTTCACGAAATACATTATCCTTATATTTCTCGCATAAACGCTAACCGTCCTTCTAGGGACGATAGAGGCCTTTATGCTTGTATAAATTTCTTCCTAAATAATAGGCTGAATGTCTAAAAATCACTTGCACTTGTTATGTTTATACTGTAATATAAAAGTTGTGTTTTCTTGATGGCTATCCCACAGCCCCGATCAAGGAAATGCCAAAAAATGCTTTGCTTAACTCACATAATTGTAATTCAATGAGAAACAAGATATACGAAACAGAAGATTTTCGTACGAGAACAAGGAGGAAACATTCATGCGTACCACCTATATGGCGAAGCCGAACGAAGTTGAACGCAATTGGCACATTATTGATGCCGAAGGCAAAACACTTGGTCGTTTGGCCAGCGAAGCCGCTGCTTTGATCCGTGGCAAACACAAACCGCAATTCACTCCACACGTTGATACAGGAGATTTCGTTATCGTAATCAACGCTGAGAAAATTCACTTGACCGGTAAGAAATTGCAAAACAAGAAATACTACCGTCACTCGATGCACCCAGGTGGCTTGAAAGTTACTAATGCTGAAACTCTGCTTAACACTAAACCAGAACGCGTAATTGAATTCGCTGTTCATGGTATGATTCCTAAGACTCGTCAAGGGGACCACATGAAGCTGAGATTGAAAGTATATGCAGGCGCCGAGCATCCACATGCAGCACAAAAACCTGAAGTTTACGAACTTCGCGGATAAGAATAGAGGAGGACAGTTTCATGGCACAAGTACAATACTATGGGACAGGTCGTCGTAAACATTCGGTAGCACGTGTTCGCCTTGTACCGGGTGAAGGACGCATTGTCATTAACAAACGTGAGATGGACGAATATTTTGGTGTGGAAACACTGAAAATGATCGTAAAACAACCTTTGAACCTGACTGAAACACTAGGCAACTACGATGTAATCGTTCTTGCACATGGTGGCGGCATTTCCGGTCAAGCTGGAGCAATTCGTCACGGTATCTCCCGTGCATTGCTTAAAGTTGACCCTGAATATCGCGGTGCACTTAAGAAAGCCGGCTTCCTAACTCGTGACCCTCGTATGAAGGAACGTAAGAAATACGGCTTGAAGGCTGCACGTCGTGCGCCTCAGTTCTCGAAACGTTAATATTTATCAAGAATTCAACCCTTGGCCTATATGGTCAAGGGTTTTATTTTCTTTCCAGCCCCTTTCAAATAAGAAATGGGCTTTTTTAGCATCTATTTACTGATTTTGAGGGTTGAAATTCATTGACTTCCTCAGTAAAAGTTATATACTATTTCATATAGAAATAGTTGGTTTTATTACTTCTTTTACCTCATTTATTCATACGATTAATATTTTGGATGGAGGAATACCTTAATGAACTTGCTCGAGAAGGAAGATTTGATCAGAATAAAGGCCGAAGAATTAGAGAGTGCTTCACCCGAAGAAATTATCCGCTGGGCTGTAGAAACCTTTCCTAATATTACTTTTGCCTGCAGCTTTGGTGCCGAAGATGTAGTGCTTGTTGATATGCTTCACAAAGTTAGTCCATCTACTGATGTCTTTTATCTCGATACAGATTATCATTTTAAGGAAACCTACGAAACCAGAGATTTGATGGCAGACAAATACGGATTAGAGTTTGTACGTGTGTCTCCACAGCTCACAACGCAGGAGCAAGCACTTCAATACGGTGATGCGTTATGGACAGTTGACCCTAACCAATGTTGTGGAATTCGTAAAGTTGAACCACTGACTCGTATATTATCTCAATACGAGGCTTGGATTACTGGAATTCGCCGTGATCAAGCGCCTACCCGTGCTAATGCTAAAAAGGTCGAGTATGATTATAAATTTGGGTTAGTGAAGTTTAATCCGATTGCGGATTGGACGACAGAAGATGTATGGAACTATATTCGTGAAAATGACGTAATCTATAATCCTCTACATGACCGTAACTATCCAAGTATCGGCTGTGAGCAATGTACACGTCAGGTTATGCCAGGTGAAGATCCGCGTGCTGGACGTTGGTCTGGATCAGAGAAGACAGAGTGCGGATTGCACAAGTAAGACATATCCCTGAGGGAACATAGAAGGAGAGACTAAGATGACTTCAATACGTCCGCATGGCGGAACTTTGGTTAACCGTGTAGCAGAGGGTACTGAAAGAGAAGAATTGCTGAATCTCGCACGTGACAGCAAGACAATTGCCTTGAATACCTGGACCTTATCTGATTTGGATCTTATAGCTGTTGGTGCATTTTCGCCCCTCACTGGCTTTTTAAATGAGCAAGACTATCATTCAGTAGTAACAAACATGCGATTAGCGGATGGCACAGTGTGGAGCATTCCAATAACACTGGCTGTAGAAGATGTTGTGGCTGCCGGTTTATCCATTGGGGATAAAGTTTCTCTAATCGGTGAGGATGATGGTGAGATTTACGGTTTATTGGATATTGAGAGTATTTATACTGTGGATCAAACGATTGAAGCACAAAATGTCTTCAAAACAACAGACCCTGAACATCCAGGTGTGAGTAAGCTGTTGGCGCGTCCTGTAACTTATGTTGGAGGACCGATTACAGTCTTGAACCGCCCACAGCCAGAGAAGTTCGGTGAATTTTATTTTGATCCTGCGGATACGCGGAAGATATTTGCTGAAAAGGGCTGGAGAACGGTTGTAGGCTTCCAAACACGTAATCCAGTCCACCGAGCTCACGAGTACATTCAAAAGTGCGCTATGGAGGTTGTAGACGCTCTATTCCTAAATCCACTTGTTGGTGAGACGAAGTCAGATGATGTACCGGCAAATGTGCGGATGAAGAGCTATCTGGCGCTTTTGGAGAACTATTATCCTGAGGATCGTACCTTCCTTGGTGTTTTTCCGGCGGCAATGCGTTATGCAGGCCCTAGAGAAGCAATTTTCCATGCCATGGTTCGCAAAAATTACGGCTGTACCCATTTCATCGTCGGTCGTGACCATGCTGGCGTAGGTGATTATTATGGCACTTATGAGGCACAGGAGATTTTTTCTAATTTTAGTGCGGAAGAACTTGATATTACTCCATTATTTTTTGAACATAGCTTCTTCTGTAAAAAATGCGGGAATATGGCATCCAGTAAAACTTGCCCGCATCCTAGTGACGATCACATGACATTGTCGGGTACAAAGGTACGGGCTTTGCTCCGTGATGGCCAATGTCCTCCGCCAGAATTCACACGGCCTGAGGTTGCACAGATTCTAATTGAAGGCATGACACAAGAAGTAACCGCGTAATCCTCATTAGCTAGTACTATTTGACCTCCTTGTCCCATATAGATGAGTATTATCTATCGGGACGAGGGGGTCTTTGTTATGTCTGGCCGGAAGAACAATAAGGTCTCGGTCTGGATTTCATGGAGCAGTATCAAAAAAAGTATGCTTGGCGTGGTACTGCTAGCTATAATGATCGGAATTATAGCGTATGACATGCCTACCGCTAAAACACTAAATTATTGGAGTCTGCCCTTGTCAGGAAAAGTTATTGCTCTTGATGCGGGACATGGTGGAGCTGATGGAGGAGCGGTTAGCCGGGAAGGGCTAATTGAGAAAGATATTAATCTCGCGGTATCGCTTTATTTGCGTGATTATCTGCAGCAGGCAGGGGCTATTGTAGTAATGACTCGTGAGGGTGATTATGATTTGGCTCAAGAAGGCACTAAGGGCTATTCTAAGCGTAAGACGGAAGATCTTAAACAAAGAGTAAGAAGCATCGAAGAGAAAGGCGCAGACCTTTTTATAAGCGTTCACATGAACAGTGTCCCTTCAAATCGTTGGAGCGGTGCACAAACCTTTTACTACCCCAACCATAAGGATAATAAAGCCATTGCAGAGTTTGTGCAGAGTGAGCTGAAGACTACGCTGGAGAACACCGATCGTGTGGCTAAGACAGTGAATACTGTATATCTGCTAAAAGCATTGAAAATACCAGCAGTACTTGTAGAAGTAGGATTCTTATCACACCCACAGGAATCCGCTCTACTCGGAAATGATGTTTATCAGCGGAAGGTTGCGACTAGCATTTATCGTGGCATTCTTCGTTACGCCTCCGAATAGTCAGGACTACTCATGGGGAGACAGGTAATGCTATAATAGACAAAAACTCCGGAGAATTTCACATCCGGAAAGGAAACAGAGGTGCTTTCCATGTTGACTAAGGAACAGATTCAGGAAATACTGCAGCCATTAACAGACTCGGAAACTGGAAAAAGCCTTGTGGAACTACAGCTGATTCGTGACATTATGATTAAAGAAGATCGTATTTCTTTATCTATCGTATGTCTGAATCCTGAAGAGCAAAGTCGCATGGATCTAGAACAACAGGTTCGTGAATTGCTTGAAGCGGGTGGGGCTTCTAATGTACATATCCGGCTTCGTGATGCAACCGATTATGAACGTGCTATACTTCGTGGTGAAAGCACTGAGGAAGTTGATGAGCCTGGGAAACTTAAGGGACATGCTGCAGGCCTTGATGGCCATGAATTAATTAGCGAGAGCTCTGGTGTGAACTTTATTGCCGTGGCCAGCGGTAAAGGTGGGGTTGGTAAATCAACTGTAACGGTGAATTTAGCCGTAGCCCTTGCGAGAAAAGGGAAAAAAGTTGGTCTTATCGATGCCGATATTTATGGTTTTAGCATTCCTGATATGATGGGTATCGAAGAGGGGCCTGTTGTTGAAGAAGGAACGATTATTCCTGTGGAACGTTTCGGAGTGAAGGTCATGTCTATGGGTTTCTTTATCCGTGAGAATAGTCCAGTAATTTGGCGGGGACCTATGCTTGGCAAAATGCTTCGCCAGTTCTTTAATGATGTCGGGTGGGGTGAACTTGATTATATGCTGCTTGATCTGCCCCCAGGTACTGGTGATGTGGCACTTGACGTGCATCAGATGCTGCCTCACAGCAAAGAGATTATAGTTACAACACCACACGCTACCGCAGCGTTTGTGGCGGCTAGAGCGGGCTCTATGGCTCTGCAGACAGATCATGAGATTATTGGAGTCATTGAGAATATGGCTTATTATGAGTGTACTGACTGTGGTAAGAAAGATTATATCTTTGGCAGAGGTGGAGGAGCGAGGCTTGCCGAGACGCTTCATACGGAGCTGCTTGCACAAGTGCCGTTAGGTGCGCCGGACAACCATATTTCGGAACCGGATTTTTCACCTTCTGTATACAAAGAAGAGACACCAACAGGCATATTATTTGCAGAAATTGCGGATAAACTTATTTCAAAATATGAGCACTAATTCTTGTACATGAAAAAGAGGCCATCCCACACGTTGTTAGTGGGATAAGGCCTCTTTTTTAAGAGCTTGAATCATCGCCGCTACCGCCGCCACCGCCGCCGCCACTGCTGTCCTGCTTGTCGCCACCTTCGCTGCCTTTTTCTTTTTTCTCTTTTGGTTCAAGTTCTTCTTGTACGACTTTTTTAAGTAAATTTAATACCTCCATACGGAATAAAGGGGTTTGCATAGATTCCTGAATGGTTTTCATGGATTGTTTTCGGTAATCCGGTGTTTTGGTGAGATTTAGAAACATGGTCATCATTTCTGGAGATTTCATAATTTCTTCGACTGATTTCTGATAAGTTGGATCCTTTATTAGCTGCAGGTGTAGTTCCTTGCTTTGCGATTGAATGGCTTTAGCAAAGTCACCTGCGAACTTTGGATCCTTCATTATTTTCTCGATCTCCTTCTGATATTCCGGCGCAGTGAGAGTATCCTTTACAGCGGTCTTAATTTCCTCTGTTGTTTGAAGTGGCATCATCTTCATGCTCATTCCACTGGTACCGCCAGAGCTGGAGCTTGATAATGATTCCTCAACTGCTTTTTTACCCTCATCGCTTTTCAATATATCTAAAACCATGGTCTTCGTTTCTTTATAACTGCCTTGTCCGGAAGAAGAACTGCTCTGCTCACTTCCGCAAGCCGTTAAGGCCATAACAAAGCTCAATGCCAAACCCACAGATCCGATAAATCTCCATTTCATTGGCGCTGCCCTCCTTTATAGGATTCTCTTGATGTATTATGCCGCATTAGAGCACATTTATGTTGTGGGTGTAATGGCGTTTTGTCGGTATCCTTGGTAAAATAAATCTGACAAGAGGAGGTGAATTGGCTGAGTATAAAAAAATGGTTTCATTTATTTTGGACTACCCTTCTTATTGGAGCGGGTGGGGCTGTAATCGCTGGTTTGGCACTACAATTCGTAAATGGTAAGATTGATTTCAAAAGTGTCGGGGATTTCTTTTTATACCCGCTGATTCTGCTTGGCTACGGTATGCTTGTAAGCGTTTATTCGCAACTTGGTTTTTTTGCCTATTTGATTTTGAATTATATGGGCAACGGAGTTTTTCCACAAAAGGTTTGGAAATACATACAACTAGTGCTTTCTGTACTCGCATTGCTTGAACTGATTTTTTTGCGTACCGTCGTTGGCGGGGAAAGAAATGTTATGTCTGATCTAATATTAGGAATCGTTATTTTGCTAGCAGCTATTATAGTGTCTTATTTCAAAGTAAAAAGTACAAACATCTCAGCTTTGATTCCAACCCTCTTTTTTATGACAGCTATTTCAATTGTGGAAGTTATTGGCGTACTCCGTATAGGTGTTGATAGTGCGACGGTATTTATTGTTGTTCCGCTTATCGCTTGTAATGCATTCCAAATTTTGATGCTACACCGTATTCTGAAGCCGGCAGCCGGATAATGAATGGGAAAGGCACTAAACAATGAACCCCGTGCTCTGATTTCAGAAGACGGGGTTTTTTGCTCTAACGGAAGCTTAACGATTAAAATCTGATTGTAGAGGTTAATCTTAAAGAACGATATGCTCACAAAACTAAGTAGATGCTTACGAAGTGAGTTTTGTACGAAGTAACACAAG
>NZ_NFVA01000030.1 GCF_002264395.1 Paenibacillus sp. VTT E-133291 | reverse complement strand
TCATTCCCATGCAGGACACGATCATTCCCACGGACCTCACGGTCATCATCATTTTGATCCTAGCGGAAACAAAAAAGGACTAATGATTGCATTAATAATTACGGTAGGAATTATGTTTTTGGAGTTTTTTGGCGGACTGGTCACTAACAGCTTAGCGCTGCTATCGGACAGTGGGCATATGCTAAACGATGCAAGCTCTTTAGCATTAAGCCTAGTGGCGGTCTGGTTTGCAACTAAACCTGCATCTCCCAATAAAACGTATGGATTCCATCGGTTTGAAATTCTAGCGGCACTATTGAACGGGGTGACCTTATTTGTAGTTGCTGGTTTTATCATCGTGGAAGCTTATGGTCGATTCTTTGAGCCGCCTACGGTTGCAAGTGGTTCTATGATGCTGATCGCGTGTATAGGTCTACTAGCCAATGTTGCTAGTGCTTGGTCTCTTATGAGAAAAGGGGATGTAAAGAATAACATTAACCTTCGCAGCGCTTATCTACATGTGCTTGGCGATGCTTTGGGCTCGGTAGGGGCTATTGTTGCGGGTTTAGTTATGATGATTTTTGGCTGGTATATTGCCGACCCAATTATAAGCGTAGTAGTTGCTCTATTAATTCTTAGAGGCGCTTGGGGAATCATCAAACATACCGTTCATGTTCTTATGGAAGGTACACCGATTACAGTCAATCCAGCTGAGGTGAAGGCAGTTCTAGAAAATATCAAGGGCGTTATAAATGTTCACGATCTTCATATTTGGACAATTACCTCAGGCCTTGATTTACTAAGCTGTCATCTCTTAATCAAAGATCAGGAAGATGATCAACGTATTTTGCAGCAAGCCATTCAGTTAATAGCGGAAAGCTTCAAAATCCAGCATACTACTATTCAAATTGAGACATCGGTGATATCCCATGAAATGATGAAAGTCTAATTATATTTTATATTTTGAATAGATTAGGGAGGGTATAGTATAATAAAACTATATGGAAAGGAGTGATTGGTGCATGGAAGATCATACGCACGAGCACGAATCATGTAGCACGGGTGAACGGAAAAGTCATCACTCTGAGAAGACTAAAAAGAACCTGGTTAGCCGACTCAATAGAATTGAAGGACAAGTGAGAGGGCTAAAGGGATTAATTGAGAAGGACACCTATTGTGATGATGTGCTGCATCAAATCTCTTCAGTCCAATCTGCTTTGAACGGCGTAGGGAAACTTTTGTTAGAACATCATATGAAGAGCTGTGTCGTGGAACGAATTCAAGATGGTGAAAATGAAGTGTTAGATGAGTTATTAATTACTATCAATAAATTAATTAAATAAATTGATAATAGAAAGGATTCGTTGGAATCCTTTTTTTATTTAGATTCATATATAGTATAGGGGGGTATACTAGTTTTGTTGGGAAATATACTGAAGGAGGACGACCCATATGAACGTAGAGGTATTTACAACACCGACTTGTGAGGATTGCAGAAATTTTAAAAAGTTCTTAAGTGAGCATCATATTCCATTTTCTGAATTTAATATTGCAGATCATCCTGACCATGCAGATACGTTATTTAATCGAACTGGAAAAAGGCTGGTTCCTACCATTTTCATTAACAATCAGGTATTTTTCGGATTTGTGTTCAATCGTCAAGAAATTGAGAAACAGTTACTTGTCTAGTGTTTAGTTCCGGATAATTTCTTTGATCATGATAAGTTAGCTCACGATTGGGTATATATAGAGTAGGGGACTATGCTAAATTACATCCTGAGAGGAGCTTTTATGATGTCACATCAAAACTATAAAGCGTGTATTGAAGAGTGTTTAAAATGTATGGTAGCTTGTAATCACTGTTACTCATCTTGCCTGGAGGAAGATCATGTAGCAATGATGAAGGAGTGCATTCGCCTGGATCGTGAATGTGCAGATATATGCGGATTCACTGCGCATGCCCTTTCAATGAATAGTAAATATGCCAAGGCCTTATGTTTAGCTTGTGCAGAGGCTTGTGAAGCTTGTGGCAACGAATGCCAAAAACATGACCATGATCATTGCCAGCAATGTGCAGAAGCATGTTTTGCCTGTGCGAAAATTTGCCGTGAAATGGCCGCTTAACGCAGTAGGACTCTCTTCAGAGAGGATTCATGAAGGAGTCTTCTCAGAAACAGGATTTCTGTTACTGAGAGGACTCCTTTTTAAGTGTTTGGTGTATAGCTTGTCGCTTGACATAATATAGGGTAGGGGGGTATACTAATGTCTAGAAGAGGAAGATACAAACAATAGAAATCATCACAAAAGTGGAAGAGGTGTTTATATAATGACTACTGCTGCGGCGGGACAATCACAAACTTCATTACAAATCACAGGGATGACTTGTGCTGCTTGTGCAAACCGCATAGAAAAAGGCTTGAACAAGTTAGAAGGTGTAACAGAAGCCAACGTAAACTTTGCAATGGAAAGGGCTACAGTGACTTATGATCCGAATATAGTGGACGTAAGTAAAATGGAAGCAAGTATTCAGAAGCTCGGGTATAGCACGGCTAAAGAAGCTGTAGATTTACAGCTTGTAGGTATGACATGCGCTGCTTGTGCACTGAAAATTGAAAAGACTCTGAATAAGCTACCAGGTGTAAGCATAGCCAACGTGAACTTTGCGATGGAAACAGCACATGTCGAATATAATCCCGTTGAAGTTTCTGTATCTGATATGCAGCAGCGGGTGGATAAGCTTGGATACAAGGCTGTTCCCAAACAAGAGCAAGGTGATCCAGCCAAACAGCGACAACAAGATTTAACCAAGCAAAAACGCAAGCTTCTAATCTCCGCGATTCTATCCTTTCCATTACTGTGGGCTATGGTGAGCCACTTTTCGTTTACTTCGTGGATTTGGCTGCCTGATCTTTTTATGAATCCATGGTTCCAATTGATTTTGGCAACACCAGTTCAATTTTATATTGGTAAACAATTTTACATCGGTGCTTATAAAGCAATACGTAACGGCAGTGCGAACATGGACGTTCTAGTTTCCCTTGGGACCTCGGCGGCGTTTTTTTACAGCTTGTACCTAACCATAGTTTGGGCTGTAAATGGTGGGAGCGCGCATCATGGACCAGAAATGTATTATGAGACGAGTGCAGTATTGATTACCCTGGTTCTAATGGGAAAATTGTTCGAATCCTTGGCAAAAGGACGGACATCTGAAGCTATTAAATCCTTGATGGGACTGCAAGCCAAGACAGCTTTAGTTGTCCGTGACGGTGAAGAATTAAGCATCCCTGTAGAGGAAGTTATTACTGGTGATATAGTACTTGTTCGTCCAGGGAATAAAGTACCTGTAGATGGTGAAGTGCTGGAAGGGATCTCGTCGGTAGATGAATCCATGCTGACAGGGGAAAGCCTTCCTGTGGAAAAGAAAGCCGGAGATTCCGTCATTGGAGCGACGATTAATAAAAACGGTATGCTTCGAATTAAGGCCACAAAAGTAGGGAAAGAAACCGCTCTTGCGCAGATTATTAAAGTAGTAGAAGAAGCGCAAGGTTCGAAAGCTCCTATTCAACGGGTCGCAGATGTTATCTCCGGTATTTTTGTTCCTATTGTTGTTGGGATTGCCGTTATTGCATTCTTGGTGTGGTACTTCATCGTAACACCGGGTGATTTTGCAGGAGCTCTGGAAAAAGCAATCGCCATTCTAGTTATCGCTTGCCCTTGTGCCTTGGGTCTGGCTACACCAACCTCCATTATGGCTGGTTCCGGACGTGCAGCTGAACTGGGAATCCTGTTCAAAGGCGGAGAGCATTTAGAGCAAACACATAAAATTGACACGATCATCTTAGATAAAACAGGTACAGTAACAAAGGGGAAACCCGAGCTTACCGATATTTTGGTCGAAGGTAATGAGACAGAATTTCTTAGACTGGTGGGTGCAGCTGAGAAGAATTCAGAACATCCACTGGCAGAAGCTATTGTCGCAGGCATCTTGGAAAGAAATATTGAAATGCCAGCGACAGACTCTTTTGAAGCGATACCGGGGTATGGGATTAAGGCTGTCGTGGAAGGCAAGGAGCTGTTAATTGGTACTCGGCGTCTCATGGACAAATACGGCGTAGAGGCAAGTCATGCTTATAACATCATGTCTACTTTAGAAGAATCCGGTAAAACAGCAATGCTTGTGGCTATAAATAAAGGGTACGTGGGTATGGTAGCTGTTGCGGACACCATCAAAGAAACCTCTCAGGCTGCTGTCAGTCGCTTGAAAGGAATGGGCATCCAGGTCATCATGATTACCGGAGATAATGAACGTACGGCAAAGGCCATCGCAGCTCAAGTTGGCATTGATCATGTACGCGCTGAGGTGCTTCCAGAAGGAAAAGCGGAGGAAGTGAAAAAATTACAAGCGCAAGGAAAGATAGTAGCTATGGTTGGCGATGGCATTAATGATGCTCCAGCCCTTGCAACTGCAGATATTGGGATGGCTATCGGTACCGGTACGGATGTGGCTATGGAAGCAGCGGATGTTACTTTAATGCGAGGCGATCTATCCAGTATTCCTGATGCCATCTACATGAGCCGTAAAACGATGACTAATATTAAACAAAATCTATTCTGGGCACTTGGCTACAACTCACTTGGCATCCCAATTGCAGCACTTGGTTTCTTGGCTCCATGGGTAGCGGGTGCGGCAATGGCTCTCAGTTCGGTTTCCGTTGTTCTTAATGCACTACGTCTGCAACGTGTGAAGATCCGTAACTAAATGGTTAGAGGAATGGAGACGGAGATCATGGGAGAGATCACGAAAATTGCAATTGCGCCTCCAATTCAAGTGGGGGGAAGTCTGTTGACGCCAGCGCAGCTTGCTACAATAGGAGCTATTCTAGGGACGAATGCAAAAATTGAAATGACATCTTTTAAACAGCTTTATTTGGAGGTTCCTCTGGAACAGCGTGAAGAGATCGTAGAACAACTTGAGCTTCTAGGCTTGGAAGTATATTCAGCTGGTTTTGTCACGAAAAGCCTGATTGCCTGTAATTTCTGCAGAGGGGCTGAGGAAGCAGGTCTGGCAGTTGCACAGAAATTAAATCAGTCCATAGCAGGGATTGAAACACCTATGCCACTGAAGATTGGTTATGCGGGCTGTGCACTCGGTACTAGTGAGCCTTTGCTGAAAGACATTAGCGTTGTCAAAATGCGTAATACCTATGAGATTTTTGTTGGAGGAGAACCGAAAGGGCTTAAAACTTCGATTGCACAATCCCTTAGGTCAGGGCTAAGTGAAGATCAAATCATTCCAGTAATTTTATTATTGATTAACTACTATAAGGCCAACGCTAAAGGCAAAGAGAAATTCAGGAAATTCATTGACCGGATGACGATAGAATTGCTGCAACAAGTTGTTGCTGTAGGGTAAGGTTATAATGTTAAGAGGGGCTTCCTTTACAGGAGCTCCTCTTTTTTATGTGATCTAAGAATAATGCTACGAAATGCAAAGTTTGTAAAATTAATAAACTATTTAAGTAAATAAAGTGTTAAAATTTATAAAAATAATACCTTTATTATCAAGATAAATAGATGCCATAGGGGATGGCATGGAAGATGTGATGATCATTATATAAACAAAATGAGAGGGAAGTTGACCAAATTATGATCAATCTTAGTTTAGAGCGACAACAGCAAATTAGCTATATTGGGATTACTGAGGCTGATTTAAATGTATTGAAAGGGAAGGAAAAAGAATTCAAGCAAATCGTAAGCTCCCTTGTAGATGAATTGTATAAGCAGATGATAGAGGAGCCTGAGCTACTCCATATCATTGAACAGCACAGTACACTTGATCGATTGAAGGAAACGCAGCAGTGGTATTTTTTATCCATGGCCTCGGGTGTGATTGATGAAGCATTTATTGAAAGACGCCTGCTTATAGGTAAAATTCACTCGCGTATTGGTCTGACAACGAATTGGTATTTGGGTACTTACATATTATATTTAGATCTGGCTACAGCTTATTTTGAACGGATATTACCGACTGATTGGAAACCCGTCATACATGCATTAACCAAGATGTTTAATCTGGATTCACAGTTGGTTCTTGAAGCCTACGAAGTCGATGAAAAAGCAAAAATAGAAAATTTATTGGAAAAGCAAAACCACTTGCTTACAGGTGTTAGTTCTGCGGTTCAAGAATTAGTATCCTTAATGGTTCAACTGAAAGATAGCAGTGAATCCATCGAGGAATTAGCTAGTAAGAATGCTGATTATCAAGAGAAAACACATCAAACTGTGTTATATCTCGACAAAGAGGTAGAGTCTATTCATCAAGTGGGTACAATGATTAGGGAAGTGGCTGATCATACACATCTTTTGGGCTTAAACGCAGCCATTGAAGCAGCAAGAGCAGGGGAGTACGGAAGAGGTTTCGAAGTCGTCGCGAATGAAGTACGCAAGTTAGCTCGCCGCTCTAAAGATTCAATAGGAACGATTGATGAGAAGCTGAATAATATCAACTCCACACTGTCCAAGGTGAAAAAAGAATCAGAACACAATTCCATATATTCCAGAGATCAGGTGAAGGGCTCTCAAGAACTGGCTTCCTTCGTGAATCTGATTGAAAAAGTGACCGTCGAGTTAGAAAACTTGAAATAATCAAGAATGTCTTATATTGCGGATCGAGTGTTAAGTACTCATTTCTGGTACAAGGAGTGATGAGTGTGCCTGTAGATTATCATGAACAAGATGCAGAAAATTCATCTAGAAAGATTCTAGCAGGATTAGGGTGACGATTTTTACCCATGGCAAGATTCCTGAACCATTCTGACAAATATCTGGTCCCCAGTACAATTACGGAGGAACATGCTCGAATGGCAACCTGCAAGCCTGATCAAGGGCAATCTCTTCGAGGAGATAATGAAGCTAAAGCAAACAGCCTGAAAAGAACATTCAGGTCCCTGGTAGTCCGAAATTAGTCAGATCCCTATTACAAAATGGATTGTTAAATGAGCTTAGGCTTAATATCTGTCCCGTAGTCGTTGGCTCTAGAATGCGTCTTTTTGACGAGATCACGAATCAAGTCCCACTTCATCTTGTGGACTCAAAAGCTTACAGTAACGGTGTAGTAGGCTTAACGTATCGCATATAATCTTTGAAATGAAACACTCCTTCAGAATGTTCTGAGGAGTGTTTTTTTGTTTAACAGTGCGGTTTAGACGTCGGTTTTGGAAACACCGTTTAAGCTGGGAACATAATCGGCAGCTTTATCGATGTTAACCATCTGAGCCGCTTCATTAAAGTTATTGTTATTCTGTGCATTGTTTTTCTTACTTGGTTGATGTTTGCCTGGTTCACCTTTGGGACTGGCGTTATTTTTTGGCATGACATTCACCTCCATATTCTCCCCATAGTATGAGAAGGTAGTTTGAGTTTTATGCCAGATGAGGAGGTGTTGAGGTGCACCACCGCAAAAGACTTGCGGGTTTAACGGCAGTTATTTTCGGTGAAATGACCTGGCTTCTATTGTAGAATTGGATTATATAGGAAAAACAGGCGTTTAATTATAAAAAGGTAGGTGAGAATATTGCTCTCTGAAAAGAAACAATCTCTTCTATTTATTATTATGGTGTGGGCAATGGCACTTGGGATGCTGCTACTCCCAGAATCAGCACAAGGTCTGTACGGTTTTACCCCGTTGCTCACAGTATTTCTCATGATGTTCTTGATTGTACGCGATGGTTATCGTGCTGAGGGCTGGAGAAGGTTAGGTTTCAGGTTTAGAGGTGGGAAAGAATACATATTGGCTTTGGTTATTCCCTTAATTTCACTGGGAGCGGGTTATGCTGTCTATTGGACAGGATGGGCATCAAGCTTGAATCCTCCAGATTCATGGATCAAGACGGCTATATATTTGGTCGTTTATATTGTTCTGGGTTCGCTATCTGCATTGGGGGAAGAAATAGGATGGAGGGGCTGGCTGCTTCCGCGCTTTCAATGGATGGGAAGAGTTAGTTCCAGTATCACAATGGGTTTTATCTGGGCAATATGGCATTATCCCGCGATTCTTGGCCCACGTGCCTATCATTCTTCAGGGAACCGCTGGCTTGTGTTGACCCTGTTCACTTTATCCGTTGTATTTGCGGGAATTATTATTAATGAACTGCGTCTGACCTCTGGCAGTATATGGCCGGCAGTGCTTTTACATGGAACTAATAATGCTATAGATAGTGTGTTGCGCAATGTTACTTCGAGTTCATCACCGATGCTAGAGTATGTAGCTGGAGAGAGTGGTTGGGTCCCGGTAATTTTATATGGTGCTGTAGCAGTTTGGATTCTGAATCGAAACCTCAGGATTAAACGGCAGCCGATCAGTTTAGCGCAATAACTCTTGCGTTCGTTTATAAATGAAGGAATATCATGCATAAAAGTATATTATTCCCTATTGAATTCATTTAAGATAGTAGAGGATACATGATCTGAATTACAAATATGTATAATTTTGTTCTTCCGGGGGATTCAAATGAGAATGAAACTCCGTTATTTTTTCATATCAGGGTTACTATGCGTTTTTGCCTTTCTTATCATTCATTTTGTGGGAATCATTCACTCCAATATCTTACTTGAAGTTGGCCTGGAGCAGAATGAACAAGGACAATATTATATCGCAGAGGTCGACGTTTCCAGTGAGGGCTATAAGCAGAATTTACGGGAAGGGGATATTTTAGTAGCGGTTAATGGAACACCGATTGAAAAAGTGGATGGACCGGTGAGATACGGAAATCTCACGCAAGTTCAATCCATTGATCTCCTCCGTATTTCTAAAGAGGGTATCCTGATCGCAGAACATTATGATATCAAGAATAAATTGTCGGTATATCATACGTTCACACAGCTTGTAGTACCTGGAGCAACCTTTGTTTTTTTGATGGTGTTAAGTCTTCTTTTATACCGTAGAAAAAATGGAGAACGCGCAGCTGAACTGCTGATTTTGTTCTTTTTATTGGTGGGAGTGACGTACTTCGCCGGATATGCCTCAAGCAGATCAGATCTCATCGGTAGAATTACTATGAGTGGCTTACTACCTTTAATCCCGCTGGTGTTTATCCACTTTGTCCAAGTACATCTGAAAGGATTTAATGTTCTATTTCTTTCTAATTTTCTTATCAAGACATCCTACGGATTCGTCATTTTACTTGTTATGGTTTCAAGCTTTAGTTTAGTTATTTACTCCTGGGATAGAGCCTTATATTCCTTTATGCGTCTAATTATTATTGGTTTTTTTGTTGTAGGCATCCTATACAGCATATTTAAGCTGCTCTATGTATACATCAATTATCGGAGCACAGCACTTAAATCGATGCTTAAAATTATGCTAACCGGACAAATCCTTGCGTTTACACCATTTATTTTTCTTTCAGCTGTGCCGATAGCTTTTGGGATCGACTTGATTCCTTACGAAATCACTACGATTTTCTTGTTTTTAATGCCAGTTACCTATTTTTATCTGCTCACTGCTAAACAGCTATTTGATATTGATTTCGCTTTTAGTCGATTCAAATATGATCTGTTCATTGCTTTCATTCCGGCGCTGATCATTGTGGTAGTCCTGGCGATCATTCAGAGTAGGCCGGAATATGATTGGATCAAATGGGTTCAGATGTTTTTGGTGGTGTATTTATCGATTACGACTTTCTTATTTTTTAAGGAGAAAATAGATCATTATTTCCGGCCTAAGCTGGTCCATGAACTTCATCATTATCAAGGGAGTTTGGAACGATTCTCTAAGCAAATCTCAAAGGTTATGAAGGTATCTGATTTGGAAGCTGCACTCAACAAGGAGATCAATGAGATTTTACCGGTTAATCGGTTGGCTTTTTTTGAGATAGATGAGGATGAGAATTTGCATAGTCTCGAGCCAATCGTGGATGATTCTGGCCAAGACATCTATATACAATTTGTATCACAATACCCTGTTCTTAAAGTAGGGGAGGTCATTCAACTCCAGCAAGGGATCCTACTAGTGATAGGTCGCCATAAAAAGAGTGTTCATCTCCTATGGATCGATCATAAGAAGAATCATATCAAGACGAATAGGGATGAGCTAAATTGGTTAAATACCATCGCAAACTATGCAAGCATCGTCTATGAGAATTTATATCTGATTGAAGGTCTGATTGAAGACCTTGAAGTTGAAATGAAAAAAGAGCAACATGGGTCACCCTGGGTTCTGCGCCTGATTTTTAACTTGTCAGAGAATGAGCGAAGAAAGCTGGCGGCAGATTTACACGATTCTGCCCTTCAAGATCAACTTATTTGGCTTCGTAGGCTAGAAACGCTGATCTCCGATCACGACATTTCAAAAGAAATCTTACCGGAGCTGCTTCAGATCAAAGAGGGGCTGTTGGATGTTATCTATCAGATCCGGGAGACTTGCAATGAACTGCGTCCTCCGCTTCTTAGGGAAGCTGGGATTGTGAAGGCGCTGGAAATTTTATTTGAGTATGCTCAGCTGCAGTCCAATTATTTTATTAGCTTTACATCAAATCCGATAGGCGAGTTAAGTGATGAATTGGTGATAGCTCTTTATCGAATTGTGCAGGAACTTCTGAGAAATGCCGGGAAGCACGCCAAGGCAAATCAGATTGAGATTGAACTGGAACAGAAAGAGCAGCTCTATTTCCGTTACAAGGATGATGGAGTAGGAATGAATATCGGAGATATTAAAGAATCATTTCATCATATGGGCTTGTCCGGTATCAAAGAGCGTGTAGCGAGTTTAGAAGGAGAATGTAAGTTTAACTCGGAGAAGGGTAAAGGGTTGGAGGTTACTATTTATTTACCGACAATGACACTTGTAGAGGAGAAAAATAGAGGAGGCGATGACGATGATACGTATCTTGTTGGTTGACGATCATCCTTCAGTTGGAGAAGGAACCAAAAACATGATTGAGCAGGATGCTGATATGGAGGTAACCTTTGTTTTGTCAGCAATGGAAGCTTTCGATAGGCTGGAGCAGCAAGGATTTGATGTGATATTATGCGATCTTAATATGCCTACCATTAGCGGACTCGAATTCACCAAAAGAGCCGTTCAGCGTGATCCCGAATCTAAAGTAGTGATATATACCGGATATGAAATCAGTGCGCATTATAACCTGTTGATAGAGTCAGGGGTTACAGGATTTATCTCTAAGACAGCTTCCAGAGAACAGTTGTTAAATATCATTCGTTGTGCACTAAGAAATGAGGCTGTCATTCCAGTATCTTTACTAAAGCAGCTGCGCAGAAGTGATATCAAGATATCCAGTAACCGGGATAATCAGTTCATTGAAGAAGTATCTATTAATCAAAAAGAACAAGAGATACTCCAAGAAGTTGCCAGTGGAAAAAGCAACAAAGACATAGCCAGCAAACTTTTAATGTCACAAAGAACTGTGGAGTATAACTTGACGAGAATCTTTGAGAAGCTGAGTGTACACTCCAGATCCGAAGCTATCGTGGAGGGAAAACGGCTGGGACTTGTTAGAACGGAGCAATTTTGAACTGGACAAATACATAGTCTTGTTAAATTTACAATTTCGAAGATATGAAGGAGAGATCACACTATGATCGACATGGACAAAATATATCTGATTACAGATATCCCCGGTTATTCACCGCAAATTAGTCGTCTTTTATCCATGATGAACTATGCCAGACACACAACACTACAAGCCGTTGCCGGTCTAACAGTGGAACAACTGGACTACTTATTGGACTCAGAAAGCAACTCCATTGGAGCGTTATTATCACACTACGCTGCGGTAGAATATGCGTATCAAGTGGCAACGTTTGAGGGAAGAGATTTGTCTGAGGAAGAATTAACCATATGGGGGCCAGCGTTAAGCTTAGGTGACGAAGGGCGAGCAATGATTAAAGGGAATGATCTTAACTATTATTTAGACCGTTTAAATGAAGTAAGAGAAAGAACGTATGCATTGTTCGCAAACGTTGATGATGACTGGTTATATACAGAAGAGGAATTCTGGCATAACAAACAGGCGAACTACTATTTCATGTGGTTTCATGTATTCGAAGATGAAATTAATCACAGAGGCCAAATTAGATTGTTACGAAAAAGAGCGCTAGCTTAAAGAAAGGGGAACATGAATGGAGTTCATAGAGAAGAGTATTAAGCCTTTATTTAACAAGTATCCGTTGTTCTCTAAATTTATCTTAGCAGTGCTAATCTTTGATATCGTTTATTACGCAGGTAAAGAAATTGGGCGAATTGCCTATTATATGACTCACTAATTTCTTATAGATCAGGACAAGACAACCTCAGTTATTGAAGGTTGTCTTTTTTCGCTGCAAATCATGAAAGTCTCCAGTTCATTATCAGTTCACATAAATTTGTTAGGATAGGCAACATCAAAGACAGAGAAAAAGAGCGTGACCCAGGAGAGGAAGAGATCGGAATGAACATATTAGAGGTTAAGAATGTTAAAAAATCGTATACTTTGTATGGTAAGGAAAAGGTTCCAGTACTCCATGATGTGAATTTAAGCTTTGAGACAGGTGAATTTGTTTCCATCCTCGGTGAGTCTGGTTGCGGCAAGTCCACACTAATGAATATCATTGGTGGAATGGACTCTGATTATGAAGGCGATGTCCTTGTTCGCGGGAAGAACCTAAGCAAGATGACCGAAAAGGAAATGGATGACTATCGCAAAAACAACATCGGCTTCGTATTTCAAAACTTTAATCTGATTCCACACTTATCCGTCTTGGAAAATGTTACGGTTGCGATGCAGATGACGAATACAAGCGAAAAGGAACGTAATAAGCGTGCTATAGAGATTTTGACGGAGGTAGGATTAAAGGATCATCTGAAAAAACGTCCGAATCAACTGTCCGGTGGACAGAAGCAACGGGTATCCATTGCACGCGCATTGTCGAACAATCCAGATATTATACTGGCAGATGAACCTACGGGTGCGCTGGATAAGGATACAGGGGATCAAATATTAGTCTTGTTGGACAGCATAGCGAAAAGAGGGATTTTGGTCATTACCGTGACCCACTCGCAGAAAGTAGCTGATTACGGTAGCCGTATCGTTAAGCTTGAAGAGGGATTGGTTAAAGACGATATTCATTTGAAGGAACGTTCCATGGCTACCTACAATGGTGGAGATGGTTCGGCTCGAAACCTCAGCTTAATGGCTTCTTTCAAAATGGCTCTTCAAAATATGAAGCTTAATGCCAAACGTAATGTATTGGTAGCATTGGGTGGTTCGATAGGTATTTTAAGTGTACTTTTGATGCTTTCCTTAGGAAATGGGATCACGAGCTATATTAATAATGAAATAAATTCAAGTATGGACCCTTTGCTGGTGGATATCACTAAGCCAAATCCAGAAGCCAAGGACATGAAGGGCCCAGAAGCGATGATGTTACCCGGCGTTACATTTACAAAGGCCGATGTTGAAACGATTCGTAACCTTCCAAATGTAGATCATGTAGAGTCCATAACAACCATTACAGGCAAATCTACTACGGTTTTTGGGGAACAAACGAGTAGTCTTACACAATTAACCACCTTAAACGATACGTTTGATAAAGCGACGATTAAAGCAGGGGCTTTACCGAAAGAAAATGAAGTATTATTACCAACGAAAATAGCGAGTCAATTAAGTGGAAATGACCAACCGAATGCTATGGTAGGGAAGTCTATTCATCTGTATATTAATGAAATGGATGCTAAACATAAACCGATCACATTGGAAAAAGAAATCACGGTCTCTGGTGTTTATGAAGCCACTGATCCAAGAGCGCAAATGTCACCAACAGGATATATTCCAACACAGACACTGGAGCAAATGTATACTGATAAAGGGATTACCATTGGCCCGATTCAGGTTAATGCTTTTGCAACGGATATGAAATATGTGAATGATATAAATAAAGCGGCTGTTGATGCGGGCTTCTCGGGCTCCCAAACGGCAAAAATCATGGAGCGTATCACAACTTATGTGGATATGGCTACGATCGTTCTATCTGGTATTGCGGGGATTTCGCTCATCGTATCAGGGATTATGATATTGGTTGTACTTTATATTAGTGTAGTGGAACGGACTAAAGAAATTGGGATCCTTCGTGCGATTGGGGCAAGAAAGAAAGATATCAAGCGAATATTCTTTTCCGAATCCGCATTATTGGGAATATTTAGCGGTGTCTTCGCCATAATCTTTGCAGCTATCATTAGCTTTGGCTTAAATATACTTCTGGAAAATGCATTTGGCGTAAAGCTTATTAACTTATCTGGATCTTATATCGTATTCGGATTAGTTGTAAGTACAGGGATTAGTATTATCGCTGGTTTGATGCCTTCATCGAAGGCTGCCAAGCTCGATCCGATGGAATCTCTACGATACGAATAAATACAATGTTGGAAAGGAAATTGATGTATGAGCACAATTCTAGTGGTTGATGATGATTCCCATATCCGCAAGCTAATCCGATTATATCTTGAAAAAAATCAGTTTTCCGTAGTGGAAGCGGAAGATGGTCAAATAGCATTAGACATTCTAGCTCATACAAAAATTGACTTAGTGATTGTGGATGTGATGATGCCGAATATCGATGGTATTGAACTGACAGAAGATATTCGATCTTATATCGATATGCCAATCCTGATGGTTACAGCCAAGGGAGAGTCTAAAGATAAAGTCAGGGGATTTAATGCCGGGTCAGACGATTATTTAGTAAAGCCGTTTGATCCCATAGAGTTGATTCTTCGTGTCAAATCATTATTGAAGAGATATCATGTGACACCTTCGAATGTTATTCAATTAGGGGAAGTAACGATTGATCTAGGGAATTTAATAGTCTCTAATGCCGATCAAATGGTTGAATTGAAAAAGAAAGAATGTGAATTGTTATTTGCTTTGGCGGGTTCGCCAAAGCAAATTTTCACACGGACTCAGCTTATAGAAAATGTATGGGGAATGGACTATGAAGGTGATGATCGTACGGTTGATGTGCATATTAAACGCTTAAGGGAACGTCTTGAGCCTATTCCTCAGGTCATTATTTCTACGGTAAGAGGACTTGGTTATCGACTGGAGCTAGCCTAGATGGTGAGAAAAAGTTTGCGTCTTCGAATCGTCGTTACGTTCATTGGGATTGTTTTAGTCAGTTTAATTATTTCCTTTTTTCTTTTTATGCAGTTTTCAGAAAAAAATAATACCCCAAACCATATGTTCATTAATATTGCTAAAGATATAGCTAAGGTGACAAATCTAATAGATGATCCGGAAAAAGTAAACGCATTTGCAGATCTGCTTAATCGATTTGGTATTGATATAGCGGTTGTTAATGAGCCAAGTGAATCTGTTTTTTCATTAGACAAGGAGAAGGTTGCTACCTTATTCAAATCCAACACAACCGATGCGGTCTTTTTATCGGGTAGGGGCGGACTTGCTATCGTAGGGATTCCTAAGATAGATGACGGGAAAGGTGCTTTCATTATCAAGATTGATTTTTCATCGATTGTAAGAGGCTTGAGAATTACGCTTCTGTTTACACTATTAGCTGTACTAGTCATCGGAAGCTTGCTTATTTTGTTCATGTCCAGGTATATTGTGAAGCCTATTAAGAAGCTGACTGTTGCAGCTAAGGAAATGGCGTCAGGTAATTTATCTGTCCGATTGACCTATCGTAATAAGGATGAATTTGGTGAACTGATGGAGAGCTTTAATCGTATGGCAAGTGAGCTGCAGAAAATGGACTCAGTTCGTGATGATTTTGTCAGCAATGTTTCTCATGAAATGCAGTCACCACTTACATCGATCAGAGGATTTACAAGAGCGCTACAAGACGGTGTCATTCCATTAGAAGAGCAAAAAGAGCATCTGGATATTATCTATGAGGAAACCTTACGATTATCTAGGCTTAGTGATAATCTGCTCCGATTAGCCTCACTCGATTCAGAACACCATCCGGTTAATCCCACCACATTCCAATTAGATGAACAATTAAGAAGAACGATCGTATTAGCGGAACCACAATGGGCACGGAAAGATATTATGATTGAATTGGATTTATTGCCTTGCGAGATCACGGTGGATAAAGATTTATTTGATCAGGTCTGGCAGAACTTAATAAATAATGCTATAAAATATACGGGGCAAGAAGGTACCATTCATGTTGAAATTGAGATGAACGCGCAATTTGTGAAGGTATATATTAAAGATTCTGGAAAAGGCATTCCTGAGGAAGCACTTCCGCTTATCTTTGATCGATTTTATATGGTGGAGAAGGCGCGTAGCAGCGCTCTTAAAGGGAATGGACTTGGACTTTCCATTGTAACGAAGATTCTGAAAATACATGATTGTAGAATTGAAGTGGAGAGTAAAGTTGGAGAAGGAACACAGTTTGTTGTAACGATTCCTAGAACCTAAACCACATGAATAGCTAATGGGATAAAGCTAAAGGGAAACTTTGAGGGGGATGATGATGCAAGATCTAAATCCAATCTATTTACGCGAATTGAAGCAAACGGACTGGAGAGATGTTCATGCGTATTGTTCACAGGATCGTGTATGTCGTTTTCAAGCCTGGGGCCCAAATACTCCTGATCAAACCCTTTCCTTTGTGAGTCAGGCACTAGATGACTCTCGAAAAGTTCCCAGAACTAGGTTCGCACAAGCCATAGTTGCAGTAGGAACTGAAAATTTGATCGGCATGGTTGAACTAAATATAAGAAGCCATACGGACAGAAGCGGTGAAATCGGCTATATTGTCCATCCTGATGTCTGGGGACAGGGAGTCGCTACAGCAGCAGCCGGACTAATGTTGAAGTTTGGTTTTGAAGAGCTGCATCTACATCGAATATACGCGACCTGTGACCCTCGAAATAGTGGATCATCCAAGGTGCTCACCAAGATTGGCATGACCTATGAAGGCAGATTAAGAGATGCTTTACTCATAAAAGATGGCTGGCGTGATTCTTTGATGTTCAGTATGCTGGAGCACGAGTGGTGTAAGCAAGACAATTTAAAATAAATTCTTGCTTCTCAATGTCTAGTTCATTACAATATAAGTATTCGCTTATATATATGTTGGAAGGAGGAGAAGTAGGGATGCAATCACTGACGGATATTGCAGATGATTTGAAGCTCTTAGGAGATAAGACGCGACTGGCCATGCTATCACTTTTGAAAGAACGGGAATGGTGCGTGTGTGAATTCCTTGATATTTTTGATATATCCCAGCCGGCGATTAGTCAGCATTTACGGAAATTGAAGAGTCGAGGGATCGTGAAAGAAAGCAAACGAGGACAGTGGGTGCATTATTCATTAAATGTCGAGGATAAACCGCATCTTAGGGC
Organism: Paenibacillus sp. VTT E-133291; assembly: GCF_002264395.1. Classification (GTDB taxonomy): domain Bacteria; phylum Bacillota; class Bacilli; order Paenibacillales; family Paenibacillaceae; genus Paenibacillus_AQ; species Paenibacillus_AQ nitricinens. The sequence continues at coordinate 49,440 of NZ_NFVA01000030.1, read as the reverse complement.
TGTTCTTCAACAAATGCCCAGTTCAGCCGCGATATTGGCTAGTTTAAATAAAGAAGTTAAAGCACCGTGCTGTGACTAAAATATAGTTGTAGTTTTTTAGAGTGTATATAACTATATAGTTATATGGTGATATAGGATTCATTCGCAGATTATAGGAGTGTTGAGAAAGTGGTCATGCTAGCCATACTTATTTTTATAGTCACTTTAATTTTTGTAATCTGGCAGCCTCGAAATTTATCGATTGGATGGTCAGCCTGCGGCGGAGCGATCATTGCTTTACTAGCTGGGGTAGTTAGCTTTAATGATGTTCTGGATGTAACACAGATGGTATGGAATGCTACGTTGGCGTTTGTTGCAATCATCTTAATTTCCTTGATTTTAGACAGTATCGGATTTTTTGAATGGGCTGCTTTACATATGGCGCGAGCGGCACGGGGGAACGGAACACGAATGTTTGTGTATGTCATCGTTCTTGGTGCATTGGTTTCTGCCTTTTTTGCAAATGATGGAGCGGCTCTAATACTTACCCCTATTGTACTTGCTATGGTAAGAGCGCTGAATTTTGATGAGAAAAAAGTATTTCCATTCATTATTGCTAGCGGCTTTATTGCGGATACCACCTCATTACCGCTTGTGGTTAGCAATCTTGTGAATATCGTATCGGCTGACTTTTTTGGAATTACCTTTATGGAGTATGCGGGGAAAATGATTGTACCTACACTATTCTCGTTGATGGCGAGTATCGTAGTGCTTTATTTCTTTTTTCGTAAAAGTATTCCGAAGCGATTTAATGATTCCCAGCTAAAAGATCCGCAAGAGGCTATCAAAGATAAGAAGATGTTCCGTCTATCATGGATTGTACTGGCTATTCTTTTAATAGGGTATTTCGTTAGTGGATTCTTGAAGATTCCGGTATCAGTGGTTGTGGGAATCATTGCAATTGTGTTCATGCTCCTCGCGAGAAGAAGCCCTTCCGTCAAGGTGAAAGAAGTGCTTACAGGAGCACCTTGGGCGATTGTGTTCTTCTCCATTGGAATGTATGTCGTGGTATATGGACTTCGGAATGCGGGTCTAACTGATCTGCTCGCTAAGGCGATAGGAATGATTGCTGATGAGGGTCTATTCGCTGCAACTATGGGTATGGGGTTCATTGCTGCATTGATCTCATCATTGATGAATAATCTGCCTACTGTAATGATTGACGCACTCGCAATTGATGCAACGCATACAACCGGAGTTATTAAAGAGGCGTTAATATATGCGAATGTTATAGGTTCAGACTTAGGGCCTAAAATCACCCCGATTGGCTCACTAGCAACGCTGCTGTGGCTCCATGTGCTTTCGGCCAAAGGGGTGAAGATATCCTGGGGAACGTATTTTAAGACGGGTATTATATTAACTATTCCAACGTTGTTTATTACACTTTTAGGTCTTTATCTGTGGTTGTTGATTACTTAATTTGAAAAGGGGAAGATCAAGATGAACAAGAAAACGATTTATTTTTTATGTACAGGAAACTCTTGCCGGAGTCAGATGGCTGAGGGCTGGGCGAAGCGGTATCTAGGGGAAGCATGGAACGTGTATAGCGCTGGAATTGAAGCCCATGGTCTAAATCCAAAAGCTGTACAAGCCATGAGCGAAGTAGGCATAGATATCACCGGACAGACCTCGGATATGATTGATTCTAATCTGCTGAATAATGCTGATCTAGTCGTTACGTTATGTGGGGACGCTGCGGATAAATGTCCAATGACGCCTCCGAAGGTCAAACGGGAACACTGGGGCTTCGATGATCCGGCAAAAGCGCAAGGGACCGATGAAGAGAAGTGGGCAGTGTTCCAGCGTGTGCGTGACCAGATTGAGGAAAGAATCAAACGATTTGCGGAGACCGGTGAATAGTTACCAGGTGAAGAATCCTTTTCTCTTTATACCTTATCCTTATATTTCCAGCATAACATTTATCGTCCTTTAGGAAAGCTGGAGGCGTTTTTACTTGGCTCAGGGTATTTCACAACGGGCCATTTCACTTTCCTTAAGGCGTTTATAACCTCTGGTCCAACGTTCAGATTACTTTGAACCAATTCTTGGGGAGTGAGAGCCATCCATTGATTCAGAGAAACGTCGGCAAAACGATCGCTTTTGAACATTTCAAGGAACCATAAGGAGTCATCGCCTGTATTCTGAATATAATGTCCAAACGCAAAAGGAACATATCCTACATCACCTGCTCTATAATTAAAGGTTCGTGCTACACCATTTCCAGCGAATACGGTCATGCGTCCTTTTCCGGTAAGATAATACTGCCATTCATCGTTATTTGGATGCCAGTGCAGCTCTCTCATCTCTCCGGGTTCAATTTCTACCAATGCGGCAGCGACGGTTTTGGAGATCGGAAAGTTACTGGAATCGACAATTCTGACGCTCCCGCCGGGAGTCTTCAGCGGAGGCTGAGCCAATAAGGAATATTTAAAGGTTTGTGGAATCTCACCGTATGGAGATTCTACTTTTTGACTTTGCAATGAGCCCGGAACCCGATCCTGATAAATATAGACCTGTTCGGTGGGAATAGAGTCAAATGCAGCAGCAGGCACCCCAAAGTTAGCCGAAAGAACTTCTTTCGGAGTATGGGCAAACCAATCGGAAATGGACAAGGTGTTTAGATCAGAGAAACTTCCATCGTCGAATACTAGCAGAAACTCACAGCCCTCTTCAAGACCTTGTATAGAGTGGGGAATACCTGGCGGGAAATACCATAGATCACCTGGCCCCACATCTGCGATGAAGTTTCGACCATTTTGATCTACGGAAGTAATTCGAGCTCGACCTAGCAGCATATAAGACCATTCCGCTTGCTGATGCCAATGGAGTTCACGTACTCCACCGGGGGTTAGGCTCATGTTGACGCCAGCTAATGTAGTGGCGATGGGGAGGTCTCTGACCGTCACCTCTCTCGACCAGCCACCATGATTAAGCTGCATATGTGCATCGGAGAAAGAAAATTTTAAATTGGGGACGAGACCGGCATCGGTCACGGGAGGGACAAACATGTCCGGATTCTCCAAATCCCGCATGATATCACGCGGTCCTTTATCTAATCCCCCTGCGCCATCACTTCGAATGGGCTGGGGGATATTTGTCTTTCTTGGCGAATCCTGTCCATCTGCAGTCATCCATCGCACTCCTTTCATGATTCTAAATAACTCAATGAAAATATATGCGGAATCCTGTCTTTTATGATGAATAGCAGAAGTGGAACAAGTTGACATGCGGAAGGGGATCATTGATTATTACTAATAGAGGCTTTGTTCTAGACGGAGTAGAGAGGGAGAGGGGTTTGAGATGAATCACATTAAGGAGTCCTTGCAACGATTAGGGAGAATAAGAGCTTATGTCATAGGTCTATTGGTAATCATGTTCGCCGCGGGTTCCGCGGTTACACCTACATCGGTGTCGGCAGCTGTTCAGTTAGGGACTCAGGTAATGCCACTATCATACGGGGGGTATTACGTCCTTTTTCCAGGTAAACTCGCTCCTTATTTTAAATCAGGTAAATTAATGGTGCCGATTCGGGCTTTCTCGAGTGCGATTGGTGCAGATTTGCTCTATGACGCGTTAACGAATAGTGTTACGGTTTCACTACTGGATCGATCGGTTGGAAAGATTAAAGCAGGGCAACTTGAGGCAGAATTTAATGGGGAGACAGAAGATTCATTAGGGATCGCCCCAGAGATCAAGGATGGAATCCTATTTGTTCCAGCATCCCCTATTCTAGAGGGGTTAAAGACATTTCGCTGGGAAACTCAGTTCAATAACGTGAATAAATTAACCCTTGGTATTGGCGCCAGAAAAGGGGAGGAATGGGCAAAGCCTGAGGCGGATCTAGCGCTTGCCCCTTACCCAGTGGAAACGACAGCCCATCCATATCCGTTATATCCATTTAAGCTAACGCAGACACCATCTGGGAAAGAATACAAACTAACCTTAGGCGTGCAAAATACCTCTGGCTTTGTTATCCCTAAAGGGAATGCGGAACTGGAGCTGGTGAGTGTGGACAGTAAAGGGAACTCTTACTACCAAACGTTAAAAGGGCCTGATTCGTTAACCTCCAAAGCGGCATTATTGTCATTTTCCGTTTCCATTCCGGCAGAGGCCGAATATGTCATTTTCAGATCACGTACCTTGAGAGCGGAGTAAGGATCATTGCATGTTCAACAAGATATATAGAGAGCAGGTTAAGAAATAGATGATAGGTAAAGAAGGGCAGCGCTATCGCTTCAGTGAAGCGCCAATTTGGGAATTGCAACGAGCTTATTATGAGGAACAGGGATTAAAGGCTTGGAATAATGATCAGGTCCCACAGTATATTACGAGTAATCCTATGATAGCGACTGCCTATGCGGAAATGATCTTCGGATTTCTGCAAGATCGGGCTGGACAAGGACATTTCTCTGAAACAGTTACCATACTGGAATTAGGGGCAGGGGCGGGACGATTAGCGTTTCATATCCTTGAGAAGCTTTGCGAAATCATAGATTACGCAGGGACTCCACTTCCTCCTTTTCGTTATGTGATGAGTGATTTGCCTGCTAAAAATATAACCAGCTGGCAGCAGCACCCAAGCTTACTTCCATTCGTAGAGCAGGGTATTCTTGATTTCGCACGTTTTGATGCAGTACAGGATACTCAACTGTATTTAGTACGTGCGAAGCTCAGTATCAGGCCCGGTGATTTACAGCAGCCGCTGCTGCTTGTTGCGAATTATTTTTTTGATAGTATCCCGCAGGAATTGATTTATGTGGATGAAGGTAAAATATTTGAATGTGAGGTATCTATTCAGTATTCAAAGGATGCAGATTCGGATAACCCCTCAGATGTTCTGGGCACAATCATTCCACAGTATCATTATCGTCGTGGGGCTAGTTACGAAGCGGAGACTTACCCTTATCACGATGTTATAAAACTTTATCAGCAGAAGCTGGAGGATTCCCATATTCTGTTTCCTGTGGTGGGGCTTACTTGTCTGGAGCGGCTGGCTAGGTTGTCTACAGAAGGGTTCGTACTCCTTACAGCGGATAAGGGGGATCACCGAATAGAGAATTGGGAATTTGAGGAACCGCCTATGCTAATTCACCACGGTAGCTTCTCCTTAACGGCGAATTATCATGCGATCCAGCATATGTTGGAACAAAAAGGGGCACACTCTTTATTTACTACACATCACTATAAGAACCTGAACATCGGATGTATTCTTATGGTGGAAGCCCCTCAAAGTTATACGAACACTCGGCTGGGGTACAAGCGGTTTATAGAGCGTTTTGGTCCGGATGATTTCTTCAGTATGAAGGAATGGATGGATCAGCAATTAGATACGATGGGACTGCAGCAAATTTTGGCCTTTTGGCGTTTGGGTGGGTACGAAGCGGAATGGTTTATCCATAGTGCTGAAAAGATTTCGGAGCTGTTACCCGATGCTAGTGATGAAGAAATGCTGGATCTCCAGCAAGGCATACAGCTCATGTGGACAGGTTATTATCCGATGGAACAGAGCTATGACCTCTCACTGGACGCTGGATTACTGCTGTATGAAATGGATAAGTTCGAGGAGGCATTAGTCTACTTAGAGCGTTCTAAGCATATCAACATGGAAGAACCGTTAGCATCAGTGCTTTATAGCATGGCCATTTGTAACTATGAGCTTGGAGCTGAAGGGGCTGCACTGGAATACGCGCGTAGAGCTTTGGCTGTAGAGCCGGATAATGAAGTGGTATTGGAACTGATAACGGCTCTGAGCGAGGAATAGAGCGTAAGCTAAATAGAAGTGAAAGCACCATTTACATAGGACCCTCTATTTGGTATCCTATACAAAATAATCAAACGCGATGACGAGAAGAGTAAATAAAATCATTCCTTCACAGCGAGCCCTGGATGATGAGAACAGGGTAAGGGAGAATTTATCGAAACAAGCCTCTGAGCGGTATATCGGAACCGATCGACGGGGATGGTATGACGGGAGCTCCTGTTATAGAGCTAGAGTATAAGCGCTGCGTAAGTTGCATTGCCGTACTTGATGAGATTAATATGGCGACATATTAATGAACCTGGGGTGGTACCGCGAGAATTTCGTCCCCAAGACCATAAGTCTTGGAGGTGAGGTTCTTTTTATTTTGCAGATAAACAAAGCGGATATCACTCATAAACAGGAGGTAATAACAATGAACAAGGAACCGGAAGTATTAGCAGAGAGTTACATCGACAGATTGATTCAAGAAGAGCTGGAAGCTGGGACTTACAGTAGAGATATTTGCACGAGATTCCCACCGGAGCCTAATGGGTATCTGCATATTGGCAGCGCGTATGCTATTCACACGAACTATACGACGGCGAAGAAGTATGGCGGAAAGTTCCATTTGCGGTTCGATGACACCAATCCTTTAAAAGAGGATCTGGAGTATGTAAATGCTATTTGCGAAGATATGCTATGGATGGGCTACCCGCCAGACCATACTTTCTACGGATCAGACTATTCGGAAAAAATATACAATAGCGCGGTAAAGTTAATCCAAAAAGGAAAAGCCTACGTTTGCGATTTATCACCTGAAGCGGTGTCAGCTTATAGAGGAACGCTTACGGAGCCGGGAACGAACAGCCCTTATCGGGAGCGTTCTGTGGAAGAGAATTTGAAGTTATTCACGGAGATGAGAAATGGAGCCTATCCGACGGGAGCCAGAGTATTACGGGCCAAAATAGATATGAGCTCACCTAATATCAACTTGCGTGATCCAGTGATTTACAGAATCATTCATGCGGAGCATTATAGAACAGGCAACGATTGGTGCATCTATCCGATGTATGATTTTGCCCATCCTATACAAGATGCGATCGAAGGGATTACGCATTCCCTATGTTCGATTGAGTTTAAGGATCATCGACCACTGTATGAGTGGGTGCTGAATGAACTGGATACCCCTGAGGCTCCAAAGCAAAGGGAGTTCGGACGCGTAAATATCACCGGCGTCGTTACTAGCAAACGGTATATTAGACAACTGGTTACAGGACATTATGTGGATGGCTGGGATGATCCAAGACTTCCAACGCTTCGCGGACTGCGGAGAAGAGGTTTTACGCCGGAGAGTATTCGGAATTTTGTGAAGGAAATTGGATTTGTTAGGAATAGCACCATTGTAGATATTGCCATGTTGGAGCATTCGCTAAGACAAGATTTGAAGGCGAAGGCAACTAGCGTGATGGCTGTTCTAAAGCCTCTAAAGGTAGTTATTACTAACTACCCTGAGAATCAAAGCGAATGGCTGAAGATTGAGAATAACAGTGAGGATAAGACGCTTGGGGAAAGGGAAGTTCCTTTTTCACGGACGCTTTATATTGAACAAGAGGATTTCATGGAGGAGCCACCCAAAGGTTATCACAGGCTGACCATAGGGAATGAGGTTAGGTTAAAGGGCGCCTACTTCGTTAAGTGCAATGAGGTGCTCAAGGACGAAGCAACTGGAGAAGTTATAGAGCTTCGCTGCACCTATGATCCGAGAACGAAGAGTGGAAGCGGATTTAATGAACGGAAGGTTAAGGCGACCATCCACTGGGTATCGGCTGAGCACGCGATCAAGGCGGAAGTTCATCAATATGAGAGGTTGCTAAAAGATAACGAGGGTCCTAAAGAAGAGGATGAACGCTGGGACGCGTATCTTAATCCAGATTCTCTAACCATTCTGAAAGATTGTTTGTTGGAGCCTTCCATGGCGAGTGCACTTCCAGAAGATAAATTTCAATTCATCCGGCATGGATTCTTCTGTGTGGATAAGAAATATACCACAGCAGATAAGCTGGTACTGAACCGAATTGTACCGCTGAAGGATACATGGAAGAAAAATTCGTAATTCACAGCACATAGAGATATTCAAAGTCTCACACCATAAGCATTTCGGAGTAATTGGCTTAAGCTGGGCGAAGATCGGGTAATTTCTGATCATCGTCCAGCTTTTTTTTGTTCTTGGTCGTAGGTGGACAAGCATATGAAAATTTCTTATGAAACATATTTACATTTTTCAGGAATGAGCATATACTTTAAATATAAGTTGCACATAGGAAACTTTCGTGTATATAGACAACTTTTTTTGGGCAAGAGGAGGAATTGACATGTTGGAACAAACTTTAATAGAAAAACCACATATAGAACAACCGCAAATGAGACAACATAAAAACTCCATTTCGGCGCAGGCCGTACTTAATGGGGAGACCAAAGGCATTAAAAGATTACTGCCTTTCTTAGGTCCAGCGTTTATCGCTGCGGTTGCTTATCTGGATCCGGGTAATTTTGCCACCAACATTACGGCAGGCTCAAAATACGGCTATCTTTTATTGTGGGTGATTGTAGCCTCGAATTTAATGGCCGTTCTTATTCAGGCGTTATCCGCCAAGCTAGGTATTGCTACAGGAAAGAACCTGCCGGAGATCGCTCATGATCGTTTTCCGAAGAGTGTTTCGATCTTCTTATGGATTCAAAGTGAACTGGTGATTATAGCTACGGATCTGGCGGAGTTTATCGGGGCGGCATTGGGGCTTTATCTATTATTTGATATTCCCATGCTGCCGGCAGCACTCATCACTGCAGTGGGTTCATTTGCTATCCTAGAGCTTCAGCGCCGGGGTTACCGTTCCCTTGAGGCAGGAATTGCTGCAATGATTCTTATAGTTGTATTAGCCTTTGCTTTTCAAGTTATTGTAGCTAAGCCGGATATGGGGGCAGTTGCTGTAGGCATGTTCACACCTAAGTTTGAAGGGGTGGATAGCATCCTTTTAGCCGCAGGAATTCTAGGCGCGACCGTGATGCCACATGCCATTTATCTACATTCATCCCTTACACAGAACCGAATTGTCGGAGTAAATGAAGCGGAGAAGAAACAGATCTTTAAACTGGAATTCATAGATATTATTATTGCAATGATTATTGCAGGGGCAGTGAATCTGGCAATGGTTATTGTCTCAGCCGCATTATTTTTCAAAAATGGTATCGTGGTTGAGGATTTGGATGTTGCGTTTCAGCAATTTAGTCATTTAGCTGGACCTGTAACGGCCATCTCCTTTGGTTTAGGACTACTCATCGCAGGACTATCGAGCTCTTCTGTAGGAACTATGGCTGGTGATGTAGTGATGCAAGGCTTCATCAACAAAAGAATTAACCTGTACTTACGCCGTGCGATTACAATTATTCCACCTTTGGCGATCATCGGCTTTGGTGTAAATCCAACGAAGGCGCTCGTGATCAGCCAGGTGATCTTGTCCTTTGGGATTGCCTTTGCACTGGTGCCACTGGTTGTGTTTACAAGCAATCGTCAGATTATGGGCGGGTTAGTGAACCGTAAGATGACAGCTGCGCTCGGCTGGGTTATCTCGGGTCTGGTTGTATCGTTAAATTTATTTTTGGTATATCAAATGTTTGTATAAGGCAGGACATCTTTATTTGGTGAGTGAAAAAAGGTATACTTGAGCATGTTTATAATTCACGCCAGAGTAAGGAGATCGACAATGTCCATGCAAGAAATATCCGGTTATAAGTCCATAGCCCTTGATATTGCACAAAGAATTGTAAGCGGGGAATTTCCCGTACAGAGTAAGCTTTCCGGGCGTTCTCTATTGGCAGGGCAATATCATGTTTCTCCCGAGACGATTCGTAAGGCTATGGGATTATTGAAGGATGAGAATATAGTGTTTGTTTCACAGGGGAAAGAGATTATTGTCATCTCTGATCAAAAGGCGTATGAGTATATTACCAGGAATAACTATCTGAAATCAGCTTATTCGTTGAAACAGGACCTAGAGCAATTGTTGCTTGAAAAAAAGAAGCTCGACGGTAAGTTCGAAAGGGTACTCACTGGAATTATCGAAGCATCAGACCGGATGAAGAATTTAAAGCCGTACCATCCGGAAGAAATCACAATCCATGAAGAATCACATGTGGTTGGCAAAACCATTGGAACATTACAATTTTGGCAGAATACAGGTGCTACGATTATAGCGCTTCGCCGAGGTGCTAATATAACGATCTCCCCAGGTCCTCATGTCATCCTCAGAGAACATGATGTACTTGTAGCAGTTGGTGATGAGAAAATGTACCAAAGAACGGAACAATTTATCAATAAAAATTCAGAGAATCATTTATAAAAATAGATTGAAAAAGGCTATCCAGCAGGGTTTATCACTGGATAGTTTTTTTTATAATTATATTATTACAATTATTTACAAACAACTTATAGCTAGTATATAGGTTGTCAGTTTGGGAGTTGTTTGTTATAGTTTAACTTACAGAGTCGCCGGAGAGATGATCTGACGATAGTTATTAGAAGGAGGAAACCCATGCTGAAATTTGAAGGAGTAGGTAAGAAGTATGCAAATGGTTATGAAGCAGTTAAGAATATTAGTTTTGAAATCGCAGCTGGAGAAATACTAGTATTGATCGGCCCGAGCGGTTGCGGAAAGACAACAACGATGAAAATGATAAATCGTCTTGTTCCGCATACTTCAGGCCATATTTATATCCACGGCAAAGATATCACCAAGGAGAACCCCGTAACTCTCCGCAAGAACATCGGTTATGTTATACAACAAGCTGGTTTATTCCCGCATTACACCATAGAAGACAATGTAGGCCTGATTCCCGACCTAAAGGGGTGGGATGTGAATAAGAAAAAAGAACGGGTGCTCGAAATGCTCCGTCTAGTCGGACTTGATCCGGTCTTATATGCTAAACGTTATCCGAAACAATTATCAGGTGGACAGCAGCAGCGTGTAGGTGTAGCTCGTGCATTGGCAGCTGATCCCGAGATTATATTGATGGATGAACCATTTGGTGCTTTGGACCCTATTACCCGTGAGCAGCTGCAGGATGAACTGCTACGCATGCAACAAGAAGTGAAGAAGACAATAGTATTTGTAACACATGATATGGATGAAGCACTGAAGCTTGGAGATAAAATCGCTATCCTAAAAGATGGTGAAATCGTTCAACTAGATACACCGTATGAGCTACTCAGCCGGCCTGCTAATGATTTTGTAGAGTCATTTATCGGCAAAAACCGTATTTACCAAAACCCTGAGTATATCCCCGTAACAGAAGTCATGCGTGACAATCCATCTACATCCCTTCCAAGCCGCACACTGGGTAAGGCTCTTACCTTTATGCGTCAACGCAAAATGGATACCTTACTGGTTGGAAACGAAAAAGGTAAGTTGCTTGGCATCGTCTCCGCTTATGATGTTACCGCTAAAATGGAACAAAGTCTTACTATCGAAGAAATTATGACACCACCTGGGGTGGTGCTGCAGGATACAGCAACAGCAAGAGACGCATTATCATTAATTACGGAAGCTCCTTACGGCATTATTCCGATCGTAACCGCTGAGGGGAACATTGCCGGGATTGTTACAAGAGGCAGTCTTCTGACGGCGTTTGCTGCACAATGGGGAGGCGTGAAGGAGGAGGAAGTGTCTGTATGAGAGATCAATCGTTATGGCAACAACTCATCTATCAATTAGATATACGTAGAGATGATTTGATTCATTCTATGGGAGTGCATATGCAACTTGTGCTCTTGTCCATGTTATTTGCAATTATTGTTGGCATTGCGCTTGGAATTATGATTACCCGGGTTAAACCTCTGAAAGGCATTACGCTTGGCGCGGCAGGGATTCTTCAGACGATACCTAGTCTGGCGATGCTCGGATTTATGATTCCTCTATTTGGCATAGGAATGAAGACGGCGGTTGTTGCATTATTTCTGTATTCACTACTGCCAATTATCCGCAACACCTACACGGGAATTACGGATGTGGATCAGTCTATCGTGGAAGCGGCCCGAGGAATGGGGATGAAGAACTGGCAGATTCTATTCAGGGTTCAACTCCCTTTAGCTTTAAGTGTAATTATGGCGGGGATCCGCACTGCTGCAGTTATTAATGTTGGGACAGCAACCTTGGCAGCCTTTATCGGTGCTGGCGGATTGGGTGAATTTATTTTCCTCGGTATTCAACGGAACATCGAAGCTCTAACTTTGCTTGGCGCTATTCCAGCCGCGATTCTTGCACTCATACTGGATTATCTACTCGGCTTGCTTGAACGGGTAACGACTCCAAAGGGATTAAAAGTATAACTAAAACTCTGGTCTCGAAAGAATATAAAAAGGGGAGATATTATATGAAAATTCCAAAATTAATGACAGGCGTTTTAACTACAGTATTAATAGGGGCGTTACTTACTGGATGTGGTGGCGGGAATAATAAAGCTGCTGCCGGTAACGGTGGAGAAATTACGATTGGCTCCAAAAACTTCACGGAGAATGTTCTACTCGCTCATATGATGGCAGATCTAATAGAAGATAAAACCGATATTAAAGTGAAGCGCCAGATGAACTTAGGCGGCTCTAATGTAGCTTGGAGTGCACTTGAGAATAATAACATCCAGCTATATCCGGATTATACCGGTACCATTGTAGCCAATTACTATCAGCAGGAGACGGGAAACTCTGAGGAGTCGTTGACAAAAACCAGAGAGCTGCTCGAAAAAGATGGATTGGCGTTCCTGGACCCATTCGGCATAAATAATACCTATACTTTAGCGGTTAGTCGTGAAACGGCTGAGAAGTACAATCTGAAGACCTTTAGCGATTTGGCGAAAGTATCTGGAGATATGGTTCTTGGCGTAGAGTTCGAGTTCTTGGATCGTGAGGACGGATACCCTGGTATCCAAAAACTTTATGGTATGGATTTCAAGCAGAGCAAAGGAATGGACCATGGTATCATGTATCGTTCGATCGACGATGGGGAAACCGATGTAACCAATGCCTATGCGACGGATGCGCAAATTAAAGTACATGATCTGGTGATTTTGCAAGATGATAAAGAGTTCTTCCCACCGTATGATGCAGGACCGATTATTCGTCAGGATACGCTAGATAAATACCCTGAATTGGAAGGTATCCTGAATCAATTGAGCGGACAAATCAGTGACGAAGAAATGCAGCAGTTGAACGCAGAGGTTGATGTGGATGCGCTCAAGGAAGAGGATGTAGCTCGTAATTTCCTGATCAAGAAGGGATTAATCGAAGGCTAAATACAAATCTAAACTTAAAGCAGGCTAGGGAATTTCCTAGCCTGCTTCTTTACTGATTATTTGTACGTCTGATTAGTTTTTGAAATAGTCTGCCAATCCTTCAGCGATCGCTTTGGCTGCTTTTTTCTGATAGGAGGATTTACGGACAATAGACTCGTCTGTAGGATTGGTAAGAAATCCGAGTTCAACTAAGGTAGCTGGTATGCGATTCTCCCTAAGGATATGATAATCACCAAAGGACAACCCGTTGCTCTTTAGACCAATGCCTTGCCCAAGTCTGGTTTCAATCGCCCGAGCGAGCTTCAGATCATCCGATTCGGAATAAAAGAAGGTTAGTGTCCCGGACACCTTTTTCGGAGAAGAATTATAATGAATGCTTACAAATGCATCTGCACGCAGAGCCTCACTCATCTGAACACGCCGAGCGAGTGTAGGCTTCTGATCCTCCCGGGTACGCGTCATTTCTACCCGTGCACCTTTAGCTACAAGGGCATCACGAACATAAATTGCAGTTTGCAGATTCAAATCCTTTTCCATGGTGTTATATGTAGTGCCAAGCATTCCCGGATCACTGCCGCCATGACCAGGATCTACGACGATTAATTTACCTCGCAAATTCCCTGTGCGTGAAATACTGCTTGTAGTGCTTGTGCTTTTTGGCGTGGTTCCAGATCGGATATATTGCGCTGCGACCCAACCGATGTCACCGCTGGCTGTTCGAATTCGTGCCCAATCGTTCTGATGAAGGAGGAGGGTAGCTGTATCCTTAGCTTTTAAAGAACCGAGCACCTTATATTGTGTGCCTGGACCGCTTCGTACGCGTAGTGAATCTGCCGTAACTGTAACCTTTGTGGTACTACTCAAGGCGCTGGTTGAGGTGGAAGAAATAGTGCTGGGTTTGGAAGCTACCGATGATCCAGAAGCGCCAGATGGCTTGGAGCTATTGTTCACCTTTTTAAGGTAATAGCCGGCTACCCAGCCAGAGGTGTTCCCCGTCTTAACCTTTAACCACCCGTGCTGTTCATCGGTCACAGTTACTTTTGCTCCGTTCTTAATAGATCCTACAACAGTTGCATTCTTTGCCGGCTCATTGCGTACATTTAAAGAGTTCGCGTATACCTGAGCGGTATAACTAACGGCTGCCGTTTTAGCTTCAGCAGGCTGTGACGCTGTTATACCCATAAGGCTTGCTGCAAGCCATGTGACACCTATCATTTTTTTCATAGTATCCTCGCTTTTTCAAAGTAGTCGTAATTTTTTACCCATTTTACGAGGTTTAGAATAATATTTTTTGAGATATTTATGAGAACTTGGCCTCTTTTCCGGTGGTCTAAAGACTTGTATAATTATTACATATCGGGAAGGATGAAGGAGCACTGCCGTGACTAAACCAAAGCTATTCATTGGATCTTCCAGGGAATCCATACGTTATGCAAGAGCGATTCATGAGCAGCTGAAGAGGGATGCTGAAGTACATCCTTGGTATGCCAATGCCTTTCGAGCGAATGAATACACGATGGAGGCATTGGAGAGAAATTTGGATGAGAGTGATTTTGCCGTATTTGTGTTCTCGCCAGATGATGTTGCCAAAATACGCGGTAAATTTTATTATGTGACTCGTGATAATACGGGGTTTGAAATGGGATTGTTTTGGGCCAGATTACGGCGTAACCGCGTCTTTTGCTTAGTGCCGGATCAGGTGACTGCCCGCGATGATTTAATCCCTGGACAGAATGTTGAAGAATATCATCTATTGTCCGATTTGTCGGGAATTACAGCTTTAGAGTATGAGATGCACCATGATAATCCTACGGCTGCTGTGGATGTGAGCTGTGGTAAGATTATTGATAGTGTCCAGGGGTTTGGGAAATTCCGTGACCCGGTGAAAGATTTAGAGCAGCTAAAGATGGAATTAAGGCGCAAAGAAAGTATCCTTCATTTTTTTTGGCAATATAATAGTAATGTGACCATCTCTGAGGATGGAGAGAAGTATCACGCACTCAGTGAGGCGATCCGCAATTCTTTCTTACCTCCGAAGCATTGTCGTGTGATCGGTGCTGCGATCTGGCAGGCTCAAGAGAAAGAACAGCTTGTTCAGGTGGGAGGAAATGTCGGACGTGGGCACTCCTATTCCTTGACTGTAACGAAAGGGAAGGAGAAGCAGCCTAGTGTGGTAGATGCATTTTTATCGAGCAAATGGACTTTTTTTCAACGCACGGAAGTTGCGGAGGTATATATCCTATGCTATCCTCTAGGTAAGAAGTATGTTCTTTCCGTACACTTTTCAGGGAGTGATGGATTATCTGCGGATGATCTTAAGGCGGTAGTTGCGAATAATCAGGATTTATTCCGTACCATCAATCATTTAGTAGGGGAGGATTCAGCATGAAGCGAATAAAGGGTATTAACAACTTATCGGGTGCTGTTCTCCGCTCTGCAAGTGGTGGAAGCAGGAGTGCAGAAGATAATAAGAATACCACAAGCAAAACAGGGTCGAGCCATTCCGCTCAGCAACCAGCTTCAGCTCAAATTTATACTGCGCCTTCTTTAGATGGTGGAGACGATGAATATAAGAAGCTTATTAGCGGGAAGGTAGACAACAATAAACCATCCTTTGCGTAAAGAGCATAAGTGCTGTCTCGAAAGTAGTGAATCTACTTAGGGGGCAGCTTTTTTTTGCGTAAATGTAAGGATCGATTAATGAAGAGAATATTTGCACAAAAAGCAGCGCATTTGCAGGCTTTCTCTAGATCAGCGATAGGTATGGATAAATAGAGGAAATAATATGTCCATTGTGGGATGTGATGTGAGACGAGGACTAATGAAAGATTTATTTAGAGTAATTAGGGAAAAACTCCCTGAAAATAGTTGGTAATTACCCTAAATGAACGGAATCAGGGAATTCCTCCCTAAAAATAAGAGCAATATCTATATTTATCACCGAATCAGGTCAATTATAGGGAGATATTCCCTAATTGTTAGTTTAATGAGCAGAAACCTTCGATTATTAGGGAGATATTCCCTAATTCCTAAGATGAGCTTCCGTTTCAATTCTTCAGCCTTGTTTTTTGAGTAGGATCAACTCAGCCGTTGTGAGGGCGCTCTACATAACGTGTTGCAGCAAGTCATAGTGCAACCAAGCCACAAACAATGTTGCAGCAGCACATAGTAGCGCTTCTCCATTAACAGGAGAAGCGCTACTGTGCTTACTGAGACAGCCTCCAGCTCTATCGGCTATTCTTCTTGGCAATCTCGCGTCGTACAACAGGGGCGACCTCAGTTGCCAATAGTTCAATAGCTTTGGCTACCTTGGCGTAAGGAAGGCCGCCGATGTCGAGCTGAGTCATAAAGCGGCTATGGCCGAACAGCTCATGCTGATAGAGGATTTTTTCAATAATTTGCTGCGGGCTGCCCACAGCCATTGTGTTATCAACAGATACATATCGTCCAAAGTCGTCACGAGAGACGTTGTATTCTTGTCCAGGTTTTGGCCTGATGGAATTACGATAGCTATAGTAGTACGGGTAATATTCATCGAGTGCCTGCTGTGAGGTTTCAGCAATGTAGCCGTGGCTAGTAATTGCAATCTTTAATGACTCAGGAGCATGCCCCGCCTGAATTCCAGCGCGTCGATAAGTAGCGGCAAGCTCTTGGAAAGGTTCTGGACTGCCGCTAAGAATGGCGATGGCCATTCCAGTTCCGAGTGCTCCAGCTTTCTCCGCGCTTTCAGGAGAACCACCTACACCAATCCATACAGGAAGGCTTTGCTGAAGAGGGCGTGGTGCAATCTCAGAATCCTTCAAGGATGAGCGGAAGGAACCCTCCCAATTCATAATTTCATGCTTATTCAGCTCCAAGAGCAGATTAATGTTCTCGGCGAATAGCTTATGATAGTCTTCAAGTTCATATCCAAAGAGCGGAAAAGATTCCACAAAAGCACCACGTCCGGCAATAATCTCTGCGCGGCCATTTGACAGTAAATCAAGTGTGGCGAAATCCTCGAACACGCGCACAGGATCAATGGTGCTTAATACAGTAGTGGCGCTCGTCAGCTTGATTCTACGGGTAACCTGAGAGATGGCTGCCAGAACGACTGGAACCGAAGAAATTGCAAAATCAAGTCGGTGATGTTCACCTACACCAAATACATCAAGCCCTGCTTCATCTGCCAGCTTGGCCGCAGCTATCACTTCGTCGAGTCGTTGTTTCGGGCTGATCTTATTACCGGTATGACAATCCGCTACAATGTCTCCTAAAGTGTAGATACCGAATTCAAAATCGGATGCTGATGCTGTGGTTACCTCGTTACTCATGTTCACAAACCCCTTGTTATTCATATATTTGTTGGATCTTGTTCGTTTTATGAAAGAATGTGATTATTATAACACAATTACTTACAAAATGTAAGTTTATGAGTAAATGTTTTGATTTCTTCTTTTGTTAATGGCAAAATGAGGAATAATAATCCATGTTTTTACATTCTCATCTTCATTAGTATTATATTTGATTTTGAGAATCTATCCTAATGAGGGGAATCACGTACACACAGCTTTTTTGAAATGGGGAAATGAGGTACATATGAGGAGGAGTTGGGCCGTGAGAGGAACATTATTGAAATCATGTCTTCGTGCTACAGTTATTGGTTTAGGAGTATTGTTTATGGTAAATCCTGTACAAGCTGCTGTGGTTGATTCACATACCTCGTATATAGGCTCAAATTTTGATGACTATTATGCAAACCTGCCTGCTGCAAAGGTTGAGTGGTCAACCACGATGGATTTACCAACTTTAGGAGATATATCGACAGACTACCTCATGGGTAAGGGCGTTGTTGCAGCCGGCACAGGTAAAACTTTTATCCTTCAAAAGGGCCAGCTTTTAGCCATTAACGCCCAGACGGGAAAAGTAATGTGGAAATACGGCTCCAAATTAAAGGCTCCGATACTTTATCAAGATGGCGTGGCCTATGTGACTTCAGAAGCGGGCACGATCTACGCAGTCAACGCGGCTACTGGAAAAAATAAATGGAGTTCATCAGCAAACAGTAAAGGCATCAGCCAATTAGTTATTGATAAAGATCAGCTTTTTGCCGCCAATGGGGATATTCATGCCTTCAATCTAAAGGATGGAAAATTGCAGTGGCGTGATAATTTCGGTGAAAAGCTGTATGAACCGTTCATGGTTGAGGGAAACCTGATATTAGCTCAAAACTCAGAATCCGGAGCGTATACGTATGACATTCTACATGCCTTTGATCGAAATACGGGTAAAGAACTTTGGAATAACAGAGATTATTATTTTCCGATTACTGAGATTAACGGAACGCTTATCACACAACGAAAGGCTACCTTATTCGATGCTCTTCCTCTTACTACACTCGATAGTTTGGATGTTAAGACAGGTAAAGTAGTGAAGACAGTCGTTTATAACCCTGCTAATATAGACCCAAATGATCCCGAGGCACCAAAGGGGGGCAGTGCCTGGAGTGATGGTGACAGAATTCTTATAACAGGATAAAAAGGAGTCTACAGCTACCCAGTCAATGCTGACCCTTCTACCGTAATACGCGATAATTATTCCTACGAATCCATTGGAGATAAGCTGTCCTACGCGGCGGGTCCCTATGATGGAAGAATCCTCTTCAGCAACGGACAAAGCATTTATGGTGTTAAAATGGCGAATAAGTCAGCGGTTCAGTATAGTGGAATCAGCAATCCGATTGCCCGCTTCGATCTACTGGGACATGGTATGTATGTCGCCCAGACCGACGGCAAATTAATCGCAATAGATTTGATTTCCGCAAAACCGATGGTGCAGCTCAAAACTTCGGATAGAGTATTTGGACCAACCTTGCTGGAAAGCGGTATGATCATTGTGCAGAGCAAAGGGAAGTTAACTGCTTTTACGGAGCCGCAGGCTCTCAAGATGAAATAGTAGAACATCTAAGCGGCTCGCCGAAGAATTTCGGTGGGGTCGTTTTTTTTATGGATATCCACAATTCCAGTGTGAAAAAAACAAATCTATTTTATGATAAATAGGTTATATAATGAGTAGGTTATACATTAACGAAATTAAAGAGAAGGACCGGGGGATAACATGGAACAGCAAGCGATTTGGGCAATAGGTATTTTTCTACTGATTTATGGACTGATTATTTCCGAAAAAATTCACCGTACAATCTTAGCGATGTTAGGCGCTATTGTTATGGTAGCGATGGGCATTGTGGATCAGGAGACGGCACTGCATCATATTGATTTTAATACCCTTGGACTACTTGTGGGGATGATGATGATTGTAGGGATTACTGCAGAGACAGGACTCTTTAAATATGCGGCTGTGAAATCAGCTAAGTTAGCAAAAGGAAAGCCGAGACGGATACTGATTGCCTTGTTTGTTATTACTGCACTCGCTTCAGCTTTCTTGGACAATGTGACAACAGTACTGCTAATGGTACCCGTTACCTTCAGTATTACAAGGCAATTGCGCATAAATCCGCTGCCTTTTTTGATGTCACAAATTATCGCATCAAATGTCGGTGGAACAGCAACATTGATTGGAGATCCGCCGAATATTATGATTGGCAGTGCTGTGAAAGAGCTAACGTTTATGTCTTTTATCAACAATCTGGCACCCGTGATTATCATCATTATGTTGGCGTATATCCCGCTCCTATTACTGATGTTTGGGAAGCAAATTAAATCCACACCAGAATTGCAGCAGAGTATCATGGACATGGATGAGAAAGCAATGATTACGGATCATAAGCTGCTGCGAAAATGCCTGGTTGTACTCGGAATTACGATTACCGGGTTCTTTTTACATCAGGCATTACATTTGGAGTCCGCTACAGTTGCTTTAGCGGGGGCTTTTTTATTGCTCTTATTAACTGGAGGAGAACACATGCTGGAAAAAGCTTTTCACAGCGTGGAATGGATTACGATCTTCTTTTTTATCGGATTGTTTGTGTTGGTATCAGGACTCGTCGAAACAGGTGTCATCGCGGAGCTGGCTGCCAAAGCAATTGATTTAACGGGTGGGGATGTGCTCATGAGCTCGATGATGATCTTATGGGTCAGTGCAATAGCTTCTGCGTTTCTTGATAACATTCCTTTTGTAGCAACGATGATTCCTTTAATACAGGAGATGGGGCAGATGGGGATTACCAATCTGGATCCCCTCTGGTGGAGTCTAGCCTTGGGTGCCTGCTTGGGTGGCAATGGTACATTGATCGGTGCCAGTGCTAATCTGATCGTTGCGGGTCTAGCTGGAAAGGAGGGCTATCCGATTACATTTATGAAGTATTTGAAGGTGGGTTTCCCTTTAATGCTGCTGTCCATTGTGATCTCAAGTGTATATTTATATTTAAGATATCTAATGTGAACAAGTGTGTCTGAAAAAGTTTTATTGTTGACAGCTTTTCAAATGGATGATATTTTAAATATTATAATTCCAATTGATTTACTTTGAATAATAATTACCGACTGTTCCTACAGAGGTATTGCGAATGTAAAAGCGCAATACCTCTGTTTTTTTTGTATACAGAATTGAAGGAGGGGTCACGATGGGAGAAGCGTTGCTGTCGATTTCAAATCTAAATAAACGTTTTGAGTCTGCCGGAGGGCATGTTCAGGCACTGTATAATGTTGATCTCCATGTGCAAGAGGGCGAATTCATTACGGTCATCGGGCCCAGTGGCTGCGGAAAAAGCACGCTGCTGCGCATCGTGGCCGGTTTGGACAGTGGATATACGGGGAGTGTTACCTTAGGAGGGACGGAAATTGGAGGTCCCGGCATCGATAAGGGGTTTATTTTTCAAGAGCATCGTCTATTTCCTTGGCTCACCGTAGAGAAGAATATTGCTTCCGATTTGACGCTAGGCAACAAGGAAATTAGACGCAAGGTCGATGAGTTGATTGATCTCGTCAAGCTAAATGGGTTTGAGAAATCCTATCCCCGGGAGTTATCGGGAGGGATGGCCCAACGGGTAGCGATAGCCCGTGCGCTGCTGCGAAATCCAAAAATTCTGTTGCTGGATGAACCGTTTGGTGCACTGGATGCATTCACTAGAGCGCATATGCAGACGGTCTTGCTGGACATTTGGAGGGCCAACAAAACAACCATGATTTTTGTAACGCATGATATTGATGAGGCTGTATTTCTAGGTAATCGGGTAGTGATTCTAGAACCCCGCCCCGGAAAAATACGTAAGATTGTACCGGTAGATTTACCGTATCCACGTAAAAAAACAACGTCTTCCTTTCAAGAGCTACGCCTGAAGGTACTGAATTATTTTGAAAAAGTCGATGAGCTTGAGCTTATTGATGGGGCAGGAATATAGAATTCACAAATTTAAGTAGTTTAATGACTATAAAGATGTCGACCATACCGATGGAGACTTTCGAAATGAACTAACATTCGAGGGTCTCTTTTTGTTATTTAAAGTGAAGGTAAAGCTTAAAAAAGGTGGGTGCAGAGTATGACAAATCGGGCGATGGCCGTAAGAACTTCCGGACGCCCCGGAAAGGTAACGACTTTGGGACTGGGTCTCCTGCTGCCGGGCAGTGTACTGATTCTGTGGCAGACTCTTGGACACTACGGAATGATCTCAGATATGTTGTTCCCGACGCCGTATACCATTGCTGAATCTTTTGTAGCCTTGGCCGCTTCAGGAGATTTATGGCCGAACTTTAGGATCAGCTTGGTCAGAGCCCTTTCCGGATTCCTACTCGGTGGTGGACTTGGTCTGCTATTAGGCATTCTCGTAGGTCTGTTCCGCAGATCAGAGAAATTGCTAGATCCATCCCTGCAAATGATTCGTATGATCCCGAGTCTGGCGGTAGTGCCGCTGTTCATCTTATGGTTCGGCATCGGTGAGGAGTCGAAGGTGTTATTGATTGCTAAGGGGGCATTTTTCCCACTGTATATTAATACGTTCATGGGCATCCGCGGCGTGGATAACAAGCTGTTCGAAGTATCTCGAGTGCTTGGATTTAGCCCTATAAAGCAAATTGCAAGATTAGTACTTCCAGCGGCGCTGCCGAATATTATTCTCGGAGTACGCCTTTCCTTGGGGCTCTCTTGGTTAGGTCTGGTAGTCGCAGAGCTGATTGCCTCCACTTCAGGCATTGGGTATACGATGTCGGACGCGCGTCAATTCGCGGATACACCTGTGGTGTTCGTGGGAATTATTATTTTTGCCATTGCAGGACTGGTGAGTGATTCTCTTGTTCGCTACATTGAACGATGGCTGCTGAGATGGCAGGACAACTATCGCGGATAAACAGAAAACGCGCATGAAACGAAAGGGGGATACGCCATGAGCGATGGAGTAGAAGCTATTTTAAAAAACACTACCAGAGCAAGAGAATCGCTAGATAGCAGTGATATTGCTCCTATATCGACTAAGAAATTGGAGAAATCGGCGGTATCTATAGCATGGAAATCTCTACTGTCAGATTGGGGAACGGGCGCTATCATTCCGGTGGTGACGCTCATTCTTTGGCAGCTGGCAGGAAGCACCGGAATGATCTCTGCGCAGTTTCTGCCGACTCCATTGTCGATCGCCAGAGCTTTTACAGGCCTATTGGTGACTGGAGAGTTAACTCATCACCTAGGTGTCAGTATGGGGAGGGCGGGAATTGGATTTCTTATCGGAGGCGTTCTAGGCCTTTTATTTGGAGTACTGACTGGCTTGTTTCGCAGTGTGGAGTATGTGCTCGATCCCAGTGTACAGGTACTTAGGCTTGTTCCTCATCTAGCTATAGCACCGCTGATCATTTTATGGTTCGGCTTTGGGGAAATGTCCAAAATAGTGATCATTCTGACAGGGTCATTCTTTCCGCTCTATATTAATACATTTATGGGCATACGCAATGTGGACAATAAGCTATTCGAGGTATCTCGGGTGTTAGGTTTTAGCCCTTATCAAAAGCTGCGCAGGCTGATTTTACCAGCAGCATTGCCCGGAATTTTGTTAGGATTACGGCTGTCTTTGGCTGTAGCATGGATCGGTCTTGTTGTAGCTGAACTCATTGGATCACAGTCAGGCATTGGATTCCTTATCAATGAGGCGAAGCAGAATTCCAATACAGAGGTTGTGTTTGTAGGCATTATTATATTCGCTATCGTCGGTAAGCTGATCGATTCATTGTTCCGAATCATTGAACGTAAGTTCCTGTTCTGGCGCGATAGTTACGAAGGGTAAATCATTTGAGGAGGTCTTGAGCTATGCGTGGATCGATACAAAAAGGATCGTTGAATTTGGTGGCGGATGTGCTTGTTATAGGTGGAGGACCGGCAGGAACGTGGGCAGCCCTTACGGCCTCAGCGAAGGGTGCGAAAGTTGTCCTCGCAGATAAAGGCTACTGCGGTTCGAGCGGTGCAACCGCCCCCTCAGGAACAGGAGTCTGGTATGTGAAGCCGGATGAGAAGCTCCGGGAGGAGGCCAAAGCAAGTCGTTATACATTGGGCGGTCAGTTGGCTGAATCCCGCTGGATGGACCGAGTGCTAGACCGTACCTATGCCAATATGAACAAACTTGGCGTTTCAGGATATCCATTCCCTGTAGATGAGCAGGGTAACCAGTATCGTAAAAGTCTTCAGGGACCGGAATATATGAAATTAATGCGTAAGCTGGTGAAAAAGGCGGGCGTTAAAATTTTAGATCATAGCCCAGCCATGGAGCTCCTTGCGGATGAGCATGGCGTAGCTGGAGCGGCTGGGGTCCATACCCAGAGTGGTGATACCTGGACGGTTCAAGCAGGGGCAGTCGTTATTGCTACTGGGGGTTGTGCCTTCCTAAGTAAGGCGCTTGGTTGCAACGTGCTTACTGGTGATGGCTATCTATTTGCAGCTGAGGCTGGGGCGAACTTGTCCGGCATGGAATTCTCTAATGCCTACGCGATCTGCCCTACGTTCTCCTCTGTAACCAAGACAGCATATTACAACTATGCCAGCTTTTATTATGAGGATGGAAGCATTGTGGAAGGGGCGGGTTCCAAGAAAGGGCGTTCAGTTATCGCTCGGAATCTGCTAGCAGGCAATCAGGTATACGCCAAGTTGGATGGAGCACCAGAAGATTTAAGACCTCTTCTGCGGGTGGCGCAGACGAACTTTTTTCTACCCTTTGATCGACAAGGGATCGATCCTTTCAAGGATGCTTTTCCGGTTACGCTTCGTCTCGAAGGAACGGTTCGTGGGACGGGTGGTATTCATATCACAGACGAAAGCTGTGGCACAGGTGTTCCCGGACTTTATGCGGCAGGAGATGCAGCTACTCGTGAGCTAATTTGCGGGGGATTTACTGGTGGTGGCAGCCATAATGCGGCTTGGGCTATGTCATCCGGCAGTTTTGCAGGAGAAGGGGCTGCTATCTATGCGCAGAGCCTTGGCTCGAATGCAGCGTACCGTAATCCAGTCGGCTTATCATCTTCTCCACTGGTTCATCAAGAAGTGAAGCCTGGAGTATCAGCTCATACGTCAGAGGTTGTGTCTGCTGTGCAGGCTGAAGTGAAGCCGTATGACATTAATTTATTCCGTACGGACAAAGGGCTGACCTCTTCATTAGGCCGTCTGAATGAATTGTGGAAAGAACAGCGTAGCCGTGAGATTCAGCGTACCCCTGAAGGGGTTAAAGCGCGTGAAGCAGAAGCCATGACTGCAACTGCCCGTTGGATGTACAATTCCGCCCTTGCCCGTACGGAGACGAGGGGCATGCATAAGCGTGAAGATTTTAAGGGAACGGATCAAGAACAGCATCATCGCTTAATTAGCGGTGGATTGGATCAGGTATGGGTGAAGACAGAAGTCGTGGCCAAGGAGGGGGTTCTATCGTGATTGAGGTGATCAGCGCTGCCAGATGTGTAGAGTGCAACCAATGTGTATCGGTCTGCCCGACCAATGTCTTCGAACGGGTAGAGGATGGCATTCCTGTTATTGCCCGGCAGAGCGATTGCCAGACTTGCTTTATGTGTGAGCTGTATTGTCCTGTGGATGCTCTCTACGTTGCGCCAGATTCAGAGAAAGTGATTGGGGTGACAGAGGCAGGGCTAGAGGAGCAGGGATTACTTGGTGGTTATCGTGAAAAGGTAGGCTGGGGCAAAGGCAGACAACCGGTAGCAAGTCATGACTTTATGTACCAATTGGCGTCGAGGGCAGGGTTCTGACCTTGATTAAGATTAAGATAAATAACATAAATCTAGGGGGAGAAAGAAATGAAACCAGCGTACAGAGAGATTCAAGGGAAACGTTCTAAAAGGATACGATTTGCACTTTTAACTACGATTATGATGGTTATGCTGGTACTTCAGGCTTGCGGAAATAACGCTGGAGGTAATGGAGCATCTGCATCCGGCGGCTCTAGTACAGAGAAATCTGGAGGCAAATCCGAAAGTAACGTTTCAGCGGTACTGAACTTTGGTTTTATAGGCTCTAATAAGTTGAATGTGCCAGGTGGCGCGGAGGGCTGGGGATTTTATAAAGGGATCATTCAAGAAGAGCTGAAGAAATATGGCATTACTGAAGTGAAGCTTACGGGCTTTCCAAACGGTCCCGATCAGACAGAATCCTTAATTAGTGGTCGATTAGATATCGGCAGCCTTGGGGATACACCTGCTATTATTGCTTATGCTTCTGGTGCCAAGACACGTCTGATTTCACAATCCTCAGCCAACACTATCGGTTATCTAATCGGTAAGAAAGATGGACCAAAGACGGTGAAAGATCTGCAAGGGAAGACTATTGCCATTCAAAAAGGCTCTTTTATGCACCGTTATGTCGTTGGATTACTTCAGGAGGAAGGCGTAACTGACTACAAACTCGTGCATATGCTCATTCCGGATGCTACCGCAGCTTTAGCCCGTGGAGATGTAGATGCTACAACGAATCTTGGTGTTCCTGCGCTGAAGTTAATTGACCAAGGCTACACTCATTTAGATGATGCCTCGAAGCATCCGAATCTGCTTGGCACCAGTGCAACTGTTGTGTCTGAGGACTATCTGGCGAAATTCCCTGATTTTCCGAAGGTGTGGAACGAGGCTCGTGAGAAAGCTTTAGCAGATCTGAAGCAGCATGAGGATGAGTATTATCAATTTCTGGCTGAAATCGGAGATACAACGCCAGAGCTGGCGAAGCAAGTAAATCCAATCAGTGATATCAAAGATACCGCGTTTACTGACGAAGGAACCAAGCTACTAGAGGGTACCAAGAACTTCCTTGTCGAAGAAAAACTAGCGAAAAAAGACTTTAATATTAGCGATTGGCAGCTGAAATAACTATGGCTGGAAAGCGAAAACTGAATTTGAAGCTGTCTAGAATAACATGTACTAGCGAGTTTTTGGGGAGGAAGTCAAATGTCGCAGCTTAAGAAGGAACTGACAGTGGATGTCCTCGTGCTTGGCGGAGGTCCTGCAGGAGCTTGGGCGGCATGGAGTGCAGCGTCACAAGGTGCAAAGGTAGTCCTTGCAGATAAGGGCTACTTGGGCACAAGCGGCGCAACTGCGCCTGGAGGGACGACGCTGCTCGTTATCCCTCCAATTGCTGAGCTGCGGGAGCAGGCGGTACAATCCAGGCTAAAATCCGGTGGATATTTGTCGGAGAATGCTTGGATTCACCGTGTGCTGGATCAGGTAGAACAGAATCTGGCTTTAATCGAGCAGTGGGGTTATCCTTTTCCAAAAGATGAGGCAGGAAACTCATTGCGCACACATCTGCACGGACCAGAATACATGCGGATTATGCGAAGAGTTGTCCGCAAAGCGGGGGTCACGATCCTCGATCAGTCGCCAGCGCTGGAACTTCTTCATGATGAACATGGGGTTGGCGGGGCTCGCGGGATCAATCGTTTGACAGGAGAGACCTGGGAAGTGAAGGCTAACGCCGTTGTGATGGCAACCGGAGGCTGTGCTTTTCTCAGCAAAGGTCTTGGCTGCAACGTTCTGACAGGCGAAGGGCTGCTGATGTCCGCTGAAGTGGGAGCCGATTTGTCAGGTATGGAATTCAGCCGCCAATACGCGCCGAGCTTTGCAGACGGAACCGTAACACGTGGACGTATGCTGGCCTGGGCCACCCTTTATGACGCGGACGGTCATCCGCTGCATAAAGGGGATCGGACTTTTGGCAGCATTCCTGAAATGCTGCTCAAGGGGCCGGTTTATGCTTCGCTTGATCTGGCAGATACAGCGGAGAAACAGGATTTTCTGCGAAAAGCGCATCCGATTTTCTTTATGCCGCTGGAGCGGGCGGGAATTGATGCGTTTAAGCAGAAATTCCCGCTCACCCTGCGCTATGAGGGCACGATGCGCGGCACTGGGGGTCTGCGCCTTACGGGTACGGACTGCCGGACGACCGTGCCCGGACTTTATGCGGCCGGAGATGCCGCATCACGCGAGAAAGTGACCGGCGCCATCTCCGGCGGCGGGGCTTATAACGCTTCCTGGGCCATATGCAGTGGAAGCTGGGCAGGCCAGGGAGCTGCGCAGCATGCGCGCTCCAGCCGAGGGCAGGCGAACAGCCGCAACCTCACCGCAGCGGGACGCTACGGTCTGGCGGCTGGCGCCAACACCTCGGACACGCTGGAGGTGAAGCCGCTAGTCGCGGCGATCCAGCGTGAAATCTTGCCGCTGCAGATCAATTATTTCCGCAGCGAGCCGGGCATTTCTTCAGCCTTGAAGCGGCTGAATGCCTTGATGCCCTTCTTGAACGGGCGGGTTCCCTCCACCGTACAGGGCATCGTGCAATCGCGTGAAGCCGCGGCAATGCTCGCGGTCGGCAGGTGGATGTACACCGCCGCGCTCGCCCGCAAGGAGACGCGCGGCCTGCAAAAGCTCGCGGAATATCCAGCGCTTGATCCGCGTCAAACCTACCGGCTGATTGTATCCGGTATAGAGCAAATAAGGATCAGTACCGAGGCTGTGCCCCATGCTCATGAACTGAATCCACTAAAGGAGGGGCAAGCGATATGATCGAACTAATTAGCTTGGAACGCTGTGTGGGCTGCAAACTGTGTACGAAGGTTTGCCCAACGAACGTATTCGAGATGAAGGGGAAGATTCCGGTCATTGCGCGTCAGGAAGATTGCCAGACTTGTTTCATGTGTGAAGCTTATTGTCCTGTAGATGCACTTTATGTAGCGCCGCAGGCAGATCGGTTGATTGGTGTAAATGAGGAGACGTTAATTCGGACGGGAGTGCTAGGAAGCTGGAGGGCTGAGATCGGCTGGGGGCCAGAGGCTAACGGCTCGATGGCGGAAAGGGATACCACCCCTTATTTTGAAGTGTTTACGGAGCAGTACCGTACGTGAAAGTGCTAGTGTACAAAAACTAAAAAAGCCACCCGAAATGGGGGGCTTTTTGATACGTTAAAATCTATAGTAGTGCTTCAATAGCTGGCTCAATATCCAGCGGGTCTACTGTAGATTCGAATCTAGTGATAACATTGCCTTCGCGATCAATCAGGAATTTAGTGAAATTCCATTTGATTTCATCATTGTTCAATGCTTCCGGATCTTTGCTCTCAAGCATGCTTTGAAGCAGCTTTCCTGAAGAATGGTTCATGTCGAAACCTTCAAATCCAGCCTGCTCAGTAAGGTGAGTGAAGAGGGGATGTTTATTTTCGCCCTTTACTTCAACCTTCTCAAAGAGAGGGAACGTAACGCCGTAATTGATTTGGCAAAATACATTCACTTCTTCATTGCTGCCAGGTTCCTGCTCCCCAAATTGATTGGATGGGAATCCGAGAATTTGGAAGCCGCGATCTTCGTATCTCTCATAGAGCTTTTGCAGGTCGGAATATTGGTGGGTAAATCCGCACTTACTTGCTGTATTCACAATCAGAAGGACTTTACCTTTGTATTGCTCTAGTTCGATATCTTTTCCCCGAATACTGCGTGCTGTATATGGATAAATGCTCATGCTGTTACATCCCTTCAGTTGTGTATTCAAAACGTTAAAGCTGTCAGTGAATAAGAAAAGGAAATATTTTCAATGATTTAATTGTAAACAATCAAAATATCGCTGTCAACATCATACATAGAAAGGGATAGGAACCTTTAAGGCATTGCTATCATAGTATGCATATGGGTCATTTCATCTTCAAAGCCTATTCAAACAAGTTGTTATAGGAAAAACTTTACTTCAAATGATTTTAATGCATTAAAGCTACTCAGCGTTACATTATTATCTTGCGTCGGCAACATTTTTTGATTAAGATAGCAGAAACCAGCGTAAAAGACGCGCTGACATAATCAAAGACAATGACGAAGAGAGTAAGCATTATAGCGGATCTTAACAGGGAAGGCGTGCCGGAGACTGAGAGCACCCTCATGAGACGATGAATGCCGAAGTTCACTTCCGAGTCGGCCCCTGAAGTAATTGTCACAGGTCGTGACAGGTATGAGTAGGGAGGCCCGCGCTCCGCGTTACCGGGTGAAAGACAGAGTTAATCTTTAGTCCAGGGAATCGGATTGTCTATTCCTTTGTGCTAGTATTCAGGTTAATTCTAAATAAGGGTGGTACCACGGCTCCTCGTCCCTTGCGACGGGGGGCCTTTTTGCGTTTCAAATTATAAATAACAAGAGGGAGTGGAAGGGTAATGAGTAACGTGGAATTGGATGTGCTTAGAGGTCGTCTGGATGAAATCAATGGTCAATTGCTGGAGCTGATCTCCGAGCGGGCTAAGATTGTGCAGGAGATTGGAGTAGTTAAAGAAAAGCAAGGTGTGCCTAAATTTGATCCAGAACGTGAAAAGAAAATGCTCGATCAGCTCGTAGCGAGCAATCAAGGACCTTTCACTAACGGGACCATCCGCAGCCTCTTCAAACAAATTTTTTCAGCATCTCTGGACTTACAGTCCGATGAACATAAAAAAACTTTGCTAGTCGCACGTAAGAGTCACAAAGAAGACACAGTAATTGTTCTGCCGGGAGATGTGACCGTTGGCGGTTCTTCTTCCCTGATGGTAGCCGGTCCTTGCTCTGTGGAGAGTGAACTACAGACCCGCACCGTAGCTGCAGCCCTGCAAAAAGCTGGCGTACGTGTAATGCGTGGAGGTGCCTTCAAGCCGCGGACTTCCCCTTATGACTTCCAAGGTCTAGGCATGGATGGCCTAAGAATACTACGTGAAGCAGCAAATGATTACGGCCTGCTGACCATCAGTGAGATTGTAGATCCAAGACATATTGAAGAGTCCTTGGACTATGTAGATATCATCCAGATCGGTGCACGGAACATGCATAATTTCGAGCTGCTAAAAGCGGTCGGAGAAGTTAATAAGCCAGTGCTGTTGAAACGCGGATTGGCTGCCACGCTCGATGAATTCATCCATGCAGCGGAATACATTATGTCTCGTGGCAACACACAAATTATGTTGATTGAACGCGGAATTCGTACGTATGAAAAAGCGACCCGCAACACGCTCGATATCTCAGCGGTGCCTATTCTCAAGCAGGAGTGCCATTTACCAGTATTGGTCGATGTTACTCACTCCACAGGACGCAAAGATATTCTTATCCCATGTGCGAAAGCCGCACTCGCAGCCGGAGCCGATGGTATTATGGTCGAGGTGCATCCTGATCCTGCAACCGCGTTGTCCGATGCCGCGCAGCAGCTGAATATTGATGAGTTCAACACCTTCTTTAATGAAGTGAAAGCTTCCGGACTATACCGGTAATCTAGAAATATAGAATTTAAATGATATTTCAAGGATTGGCTAGAAAATGAGGTGAATAAGCGCTTACAAGTCTATCTAATCTTTTTGTGAAGGTGAAGGCGGGTCGAGTACAATAAGGAACATAAGCGTTGCACCGGCCCCGGGTCTTTTTGAAAAAGGCCTATATACCTTATTAGTCACAGGAGGAAATTAGATTTTGAAGCAGCTTACCTTAAATAATGGGTGGTTTTCTAACACTCGGACCGATATTTTATCGGGGATGACCGTAGCCGTTGCACTCATTCCTGAAGCGATTGCCTTTTCGATCCTGGCAGGAGTAAGTCCGATGGTTGGTTTATATGCCTCTTTCTGTATTGCAATTGTAACCGCACTTGCCGGGGGCAGACCCGGAATGATCTCGGCAGCTACGGGGGCTATGGCTCTATTAGTCGGAAGTCTTGTACTAGAACACGGAATTGAGTATCTGTTCGCGGCAACGGTATTGGCTGGTGTGTTTCAGATATTGATGGGGATGCTAAAGCTGGGGCGATTTATTACGTTTTTGCCACAGCCGGTCATGACGGGTTTTGTTAACGCGCTGGCGATACTGATTTTCATGGCGCAGCTTACCCATTTTAAGGGACAAGGTTGGGTAATGTACGGCCTGGTAGCTCTGACCTTGCTTATTATCTACACGGTTCCTCGGTTTACCAAAGCCGTACCTTCAGCACTTGTAGCGATTGTTATCGTTTCTGTTCTTAGTATCGCTCTTCATCTGGACGTAAGAACTGTAGGCGATATGGGGAATATTACAGCAACTTTGCCCCTATTCCATCTCCCTGAGATCCCGTTCACGCTGGATACGCTGCTTATTATTTTGCCATATTCACTCTCACTGGCCGTAGTTGGGCTACTGGAATCCCTGATGACTGCCACCTTAATAGACGATATTACGGGCACAGGTAGTGATAAGAACAGAGAGGCGAAGGGACAGGGGCTGGCGAATGTAGTTACTGGTTTTTTCGGAGGGATGGCAGGCTGTGCGATGATTGGCCAGTCGATGGTTAACATGAAGTCAGGAGGACGCACGCGTCTGTCCACGTTTGTGTCAGGGATCTTTTTATTGTTTCTAATTATTGTACTTGGCGATGTGGTGAAGCAGATCCCGATGGGCGCTCTCGTCGGCGTAATGATAATGGTCTGTATCAGCACCTTTGAATGGGGCTCACTCAAAACTTTAACGCGTGTCCCGCTAAGCGATGCACTCGTTATGATTGTAACGGTGGTTACTGTGGTGGCTACGGACAACCTTTCTATTGGAGTTTTGTTTGGGGTTCTGTTAAGTGCTTTAACGTTTGCTTGGAAAATAGCTTCGATCCGCCTAACGGTTCAGGAAGCAACCTCTTCCAAAACATATGCGGTGTCCGGCCAGCTGTTCTTCGGCACGACAAGCCACTTCATTCATGAATTCGCCTACGATAGCGATCCGGATCATATTATTATCGATTTTTCACACTCCCATGTGTGGGACCAATCTGCAGTTCATGCCATAGCGAAGACAATGAGCAAATATGCTGAGCATGGCAAAAAAGTCACCATTACCGGACTTAATGATCAGAGCTCACAGCTGGTTCAGCGGGTGGGGTTATCTATACAGTAGGACATACAAGAAAATAACGGATACCCTGATAAAAGATTGCGCTATATGCGTGATCTTTTTTTTTATAGCAGATATTAACGGTAAGAGAAGACGGGCAAGGTTTTACTTTTGGTACAATCTAATATAAAATATAAAGTGGATAATGTTTATCCGCTTTATACGCGGACGGTACTATCTACATTTTTAATCAAGCTATTTACGTAAATCGAGGTGCTATACATGCATATGAAAACAGGGGTAGAACAGTCGGTGTACGCACTGGTTCTGCTTAACATGCTGCCGGACAAGGCGGTGCTGCCTGGAGAAGCGATTAGCCAGCAGCTCGGAGCATCGGCGACCTATTTTCAGAAACTGTTAAGAAAGCTGGTAACCGCAGACATCATCACGTCTGTTCCCGGCATTAAAGGTGGCTTTAAATTAAAGAAAAGACCTGAAGATATTCGTGTATATGACGTTTACCTGGCAGTGGAAGGCCAGCAGTCGCTGTACTCATCCAATGGTATTTTGGTAGACATGTTGGATTTAGAAAAAGAAGATAGCTGTTGCCTGTTAACGAATCTGATGGAAGAAGCTGAATCCTCTTGGAAAGCTGTATTAAAGCGGGAGACCATTGCTTCGTTGTCGGAGGAAATGCGTAGTGAACGCTTTAAAGATAAGATTGCAGCCTTAGAGGAATGGGTCAGCAATAAAATGGTCATCTAACCAAAGAAGGGATGTATTCGCATGAGATTAAGCATATTGGATCAGGCACCCGTGACAAGCGGTAACACTGCGGAAGGTGCCTTGAATAAAGCAGAAGAACTGGCTATTTTAGCAGATGAGCTGGGATATAGCAGAATGTGGATGGCAGAGCACCATGGCGGAAATACATTTGCTAGCTCAGCTCCGGAAGTAACGGCTGCCCGTTTAGCCGCCAAAACCAACCGTATTCGAATCGGCACCGGCGGTGTAATGATGATGCATTATTCTCCGCTTAAGCTGGCGGAAGTATTTAAAACGTTAAGTGCTTTTTCCCCGGGAAGAATTGATTTTGGTGTAGGGCGAGCTCCGGGTGGCGATACAAGCGCCATGTACGCTTTGTCTGAAGGCCGCGAGTTAATGCTGCATAATATGTATGACAAGCTTGGCATTACTATGCAGCTGCTTAGTGATCAGATTCCGGAAGATGAGCTATATGCCAAAAATCTCGCTGCTCCAACGAAGGTGGCGCTTCCTGAAGTATGGTTGTTAGGCTCAAGTGGCAATAGTGCGCGAAAAGCTGCACAAATGGGAGTCGGATACTCCTTCGCACAATTTTTTAATGGTGCGATGAGTAATGAGATCTTGGACCATTATAGGAATAACTACCAGCCTTCTATTTTTATGGACAAACCAGAGATCAGTGTATCCTATATGGTGACCACAGCAGAAACGAAGGAAGAAGCTGAGTATGAAGCATTACCGCAGGATATTTTTCGGTTGATGATGAGTAAGGGCCGGATTACTCAGGTGCTGACACCAGAAGAAGCTCAGAACATTTCGTTATCGGAAATTGACCGGATGTCAATCAAGGAAGGGCGCAAGATTCATTTGGTTGGTGCGGTTAAAGACATCGCTGTACGTTTGCAAGAAGAACAAGCACAATATGGATTCCAAGAAGCAATGATATGCAGCATTCCGCATTCGCAGGAGAAACGTCTAGAGGTGTATCGACTGTTGGCGCGTGAACTGCTAGGCTCTTGATTCTTTCCTCTCAAACCCGCATTTGATGCGGGTTTTTTGTATGCCAATTTAGCCATTTGATCGATACATACCCTCAAAAGACAATAAATTAACCCTACCGCCTCCTAAAAGTAACATTTGAAATTCTAACTTCATCTATGATTAATGAAAGATTAAATTTTAAAAAGAGGATAGGAAGTGACCAAGAGATGTTTCCTTTACATAAATCCGTTACGCTGACAGCCTTGCTTCTAATTAATTTGCTGGCAGGCTGCCAACATCAGGTTGACCCATCCCCCCCTCAATCGGCTAACGGCTACCACACCTTAAGACCGAAGCCAACAGACACCGCTGCTAACCTCATAAAGCTGGAGTGGAAGCTGGTGGATACAATCCCCGTAGTCTCTCAACTTAGTGCTCCACCCACAGGCGCTACTTTGATTACAGAGAAGAAGCTGGATGATTTCGGAGGAATCCAAGTGAGTGTGTATACGATGGCTAGTGACGAAGACTATGTGTATGCCGGAATTTCTACATCCCAAGGACAATACAGTCTAGGGGCGATAGGAACTTATAATTATCGTCAACCGGAGGATATCAAGGTAGAAGTAGTGCGGCTGTTTAACGAAAAGGTGTTGAAAATCACCGGAGGACTAGGAGCAAATAACTCGCTCAGTAACTATTATTTAATCGACGAGAGCGGTAACCCCTTGGGTTTGCTGCAAATAGATACCGGACATTCCAATGAGCTGGATGTTGATGGGGATGGCTCTATAGAGAGTGTAGCTGCACATGGAAATCCGATGAGTGCCTACATTTACCGCTGGAATGTTGATCACGCTGAGGTAACTTACGTTAATGATGCTTTGAAGGCGGACTCCGTGGTGCTAACAGATGAAGGAATATATGAAGCTTCTGATATCGGGGACAAGCAGAGCAAAAGATTCCGATTGACCCTAGAAGGACTGATCCCAGAGCGGTAACGCCATGACTACTGCTGCTGAAATATTTCCTGCGACCAATTCCCTCAAAACTCCGTATAGACGATTAAGCTTAAATGATTATCCATAATCTAGGAGGGGTATTGGATGAATATGCAAATGAATCCGAAATTGAAACAGCTGCGTCCGGGAAAAATAGTTAGCGGTGTTGCAGCAGTGCTCATTGTATTGTTGATTGGCGCGAACTCTTTTGTATCTGTGGAATATGGGCATGTAGGTTTGTACAAAACCTTTGGTAAATTAAATGACAATACGTTGTCACCTGGCATTCATTTTAAAGTTCCGTTTATTCAGACGGTGATTCAAGTCAATACGCAGGTAACGAAAGCGGAGACCGATACATCCGCCTCTTCAAAAGATCTTCAGCCCGTATCCACACATGTGGCGGTGAACTATTCCGTAAATAAGGCTTCCGCCTTTAATCTGATGAACAATATCGGAGGTAATTTTGATAATGTAATTATTAATCCGGCTATTCAGGAAATCGTCAAGGAAGTGACGGCAAAATATCCAGCAGAGGACTTGATTACACGTCGTGATGTAGTGTCGAGTGAGATCAGTGAGCATTTAACTGCTAGGCTGGCAAAATATGACCTGATCGTCAACGATATTAACATTGTTAACTTTAAATTCTCGGAGGCGTTCAATCAGTCGATTGAAGCGAAGCAGGTCGCTCAGCAGCAGGCGCTGAAGGCTGAAAATGATCTCCGGCGGATCGAGATTGAAGCGAAGCAAAAAATCGCCCAGGCGCAAGCAGAGGCTGAATCCTTAAGACTTAAGAAGCAAGAGGTTACTCCTGAGCTGGTGCAGCTGAAGCAAATAGAGGTCCAAGAGAAAGCGTTAGAAAAATGGAATGGCGTGCTGCCGTCTGTAACAGGGGGAGCCACTCCATTTGTAGATATTCAATCCCTGACTAAATAAATTTTGATTGAAATTATGAAAATATAGAAGAGCCCTCCTTCAATAGAAGAAGAGCTCTTTTTACTATTAATATTGATAAAGCATTGTAGGAATTTGCCAACCCGCGCCAACCGACCAGAAGAAGACATAATCGCCACGTTTGATTCGTCCGTCTTCGATGCCGCGTTGAAAGGCGATAAAAGGACTGCTTGTAGCTGTATACCCGAACTCGTCACCTACATAGATGAATTTCTCATTAGTTAGTCCAAGACCCTCTTGGATAAGTTCGATATTTTTGAGAGAGAATTGTGAAAGGCAGAAGGCAGAGATATCATCTGTAGTCAGGCCGTTTCTTGAGAGAAGCTCCTTCATGTCTGCAACCGCCGCATTTACACAAACTGTACCGTCAAAGGGTGTCCAGCGTATCCGGATTTGCTCCGGTGTAATGTCCTCATGATAAATATTCGATAAACCGCAAGCAGGGAACATAATATTCTCAGATCCCTCAGAATCAGTGTAATAAAGGGAGTCAATGAAGCCTGATTGCTCGCTACTTCGCTCCAGAATGACAGCTGCTGCGGCATCCCCGAAGTTAGGGTAAGTAATTTCATCATCCGTATTGCAGTTCACCGAGCTATAGTCGCTTCCCACGACGAGCGCATACCGGATGCTAGGATTAGCCTGCATATAACGACTTGTCTGCTCCACGGCAGACACCATTCCTGCACAGTTGGCATTGGAATCTTGCGTAATGGTCCGATGTTTACCTTGAAGCATACGGTGCAGCAGGAGTGCATTGGTAGGGTAGGTATATTCCGGTGTCTGTGAAGCGAACATGATCATATCCATATCTTCACCTTGTAAATTGGCTTCTTGTAGCGCTTTTTGGGCGGCCTTTAGTCCCATCGTTAGGGCATTTTCATCCTTTTCCTTTACGATGTACCTCCGGTCACGACCCATGACTTCTAGGAATCGCTTGATGTCCTTGCCCATACTCTGGAAATGCTCCAGATAATAATCATTAGATACGACATGCTCCGGATGGTAATAAGCGGCTTGGCGGATGGTTATATGTCCCAAATGAAACCTCCTATGCTTCAATAATTTCGTAATTTTCTAATTTCGTTGCCCGTGCTACTCGGCTTAGCTGCATTTTTAAGACAGGGCTTTTGGCAATAATGAAGGTTACTTTTTTAAATCCTGATTCTTTATACAGTATGTAGCATTGCTCAAGCATAGGAAGAGTGTCCGGCGAGGATACGTTTAATGTCTTGCAATCTAAAATGATCTCGTATTGTGCCGGGTCAAATGTACTTACAATTTGATTGTACTCCTGAATGAAGCGCCCGGCGTCCTCAGTGGACATAGAACCTTCCACTTGTACATTCAGTTTTTGGGCTGTAGCGTTTGAGGTGAAATTAAAGTTTCCCATTTTAAATCAATCTCCTCCTAAGTAGATAAAAGAAAAAATTCAATAAATAGGCTAAAAAACCTATTTATATAGGTATTATCGTATTTTTTAATGGGAAAGTTTAGGGGGATTATCCTTTATATTTTAAAAAATACAAGAAGCTATAAAATTAACTTGAAAAGATAATTGAGTTAATAATGACCTGCTTTAAATATATTTATATGAGTTAACCCAGGTTAGGGTGGTTCTGATCACCCAGTCGACTTTGCAAAGCAGAGTTCTATTGGTATGATTACAGAGATGAAAAAAATTCACTATCCAAATCATGGAGGAATGACAAAAATGAGCGAAATTACACTATCGCGGATCATTGATCATACACTGCTTAAAGCAGATGCACGGAAAGAAGATATCGTTAAATTGGCAGAGGAAGCAAAAGCCTATAAGTTTGCTTCGGTCTGTGTGAACCCTGCTTGGGTAGCTACTGCCCATGAAGTGCTGAAGGATACGCCTGAGGTTAAAGTATGTACAGTTATCGGCTTCCCACTTGGATCCTCGACAACAGAGACCAAAGCATTCGAGACCACCAATGCAATCGCTAATGGTGCGGGTGAGGTGGATATGGTCATCAACATCGGAGCACTGAAAGATGGTAACGATGAGCTCGTTAAACGTGATATTGCAGCAGTTGTAGACGCAGCTCGCGGTAAAGCACTGACTAAGGTCATCATCGAGACCTGTTTATTAACGGAGGAAGAAAAAGTCCGTGCCTGCAAGCTTTCTGTTGAAGCTGGAGCAGACTTCGTAAAAACATCCACAGGATTCTCTACAGGTGGAGCAACGAAGGAAGATATCGCGCTGATGCGTGCAACGGTTGGACCTAATGTGGGTGTGAAGGCTTCCGGTGGTGTTCGTAGTGCAGAAGATGCCCAAGTAATGGTACAAGCAGGCGCAAGCCGTATTGGTACTAGCGGTGGTGTAGCGATTGCTAAGGGAGAAACAAGCCAAAGCAATTACTAATAGAAGATAAAAAGATAAGTGAATCGGTAGCGGTGAGATGAGGTGGACAAGCTTTATTCGCCGCTATTCTTTTTTATTACGTAGACATTCTGTACTAGCTACATAGGTTTTCATAAGTTTTTTAGTTTAAAGACTTTTATTGAAAGCGTTATCTGATATTTGTCGGACAGGGTTTCCTTCGAATGAATCAAAATATAATAATTCACACCGGAATAATAAGATTTTTTTCTTTTCAAATGGTGCTGTTTATGAGAGAATGGGTACAATTATTATTTGTTAAAGATTTCTATTCTTATTTATAAAGGGAGGAAATACCAATGTCAGAAGACCGTAAGCTGTCATTTGAAACTTTGACTGTTCATGCAGGCCAGGAAATTGATCCAACTACTTTCGCACGTGCTGTACCGCTTTATCAAACCACGTCTTATGGGTTCCGTGATGCTGATCATGCAGCAGATCTGTTTGCACTCAAGGAATTTGGGAATATTTATACTCGGCTGATGAATCCGACCACAGATGTATTTGAACAGCGCTTGGCAGCACTAGAAGGTGGAGCAGGTGCACTTGCTACAGCTTCCGGGGCAGCGGCTATTTCTTTTTCCATTCTAAATATTGCGGGCGCTGGAGATGAAATTGTATCTGCGGCAAGCCTATACGGTGGAACTTATAATCTTTTTTCTACAACACTGCCTAAGCTTGGCATTAAGGTGCATTTTGTGGATTCAGATAATCCAGAAAATTTCCGTGCTGCGATCAATGACAAAACCAAAGCTTTGTATGCAGAAACCATTGGTAACCCACAGGGGAATGTCTTAGATATTGAAGCCATTGCAGCGATTGCACATGAACATGGAATTCCTCTGATTGTGGATAATACGTTCCCAAGTCCATATTTACTGCGTCCGATTGAGCATGGAGCTGACATTGTTGTTCATTCGGCAACCAAATTCATCGGCGGACATGGTACATCCATCGGTGGAATTATTGTGGACGGTGGTAAGTTCGACTGGAAGGCAAGCGGTAAGTTCCCAGGACTTACAGAGCCTGACCCAAGTTATCATGGCGTTGTTTATACGGAAGCTGTTGGACCGATTGCTTATATTATCAAAGCCCGCGTTCAATTACTTCGCGATTTAGGTGCTGCTATTTCACCATTTAACTCTTGGATGCTGTTGCAAGGGCTAGAAACCCTCCATTTGCGAATGGAGCGTCACAGCCAGAATGCGCTGAAGGTTGCGCAATATTTGGAGGCACATGCAGATGTAGAATGGGTAAGTTATTCTGGACTTCCTACTCATCCATCTCATGAATTAGCGCAAAAGTATTTACCTAAAGGTCAAGGAGCGATCCTTACCTTCGGTATTAAAGGTGGAAGTGCTGCGGGACGCAAGCTGATTGAAAATGTGAAGCTGTTCTCGCATTTGGCGAATGTCGGTGACTCCAAGTCATTGATTATTCACCCTGCAAGTACAACACATGCACAGCTGTCCGAAGAAGAGCAAACCACAGCGGGAGTAACCCCGGAATTGCTCCGCTTATCGATTGGTACGGAATCTATTGATGATATTATTTATGATCTGGAACAGGCCATTGCGGCTAGTCAACAATAGAACAATGAAGTTCAAGGAAGGCATCTGCTGCTATGCGGCGATGCCTTTTTTTTGTGATTTAATAAGGCTAAATCTTCATATGATTTGGCAACGCTTGCATATTTCATGTGAGGTTCCCGTATTTATAAGTGTGGTAATAAGATGTCGGTGGCATGATGTTTATGTACTAGGCGTACCGGCAGCAATCCAAAGATAAAGGGTGGGTGCGAAGATGAAGGGTGAACGTCAGCAGGATGGTTTTCGGAGTAGTGAAGAGCGCCCGTTCAAGTTCATGTATAAGGCCAGTGATCGGGCTGTTGGGATGGAGATGAGCCAAGCCGGATCTGTAGCCTCCGCTGCCGCAGAATTTATCAACGGAGTAGAGCAGAAGGATGTCGTAGAACCTTTGAACCGTTCTTATTTTAAGCGGCCTGGGGAACCGTCGGCCTTCTTAGTGCTGCGTGAAGGACGAGAAGAACGTGAAGAGCGCCCTGCAACAAGGGAAGGAATAAGATCCGTTCAAGCTGGCCCTTGTCTGATACGAAGTGAGGAATGGCTG
Source organism: Paenibacillus sp. VTT E-133291 (assembly GCF_002264395.1). Taxonomy (GTDB): domain Bacteria; phylum Bacillota; class Bacilli; order Paenibacillales; family Paenibacillaceae; genus Paenibacillus_AQ; species Paenibacillus_AQ nitricinens. Next base: position 8,836 of record NZ_NFVA01000030.1, on the reverse strand, counting down.
CTCGAACCTGAATTGTTCTGTCTTTATGAGAACTGGTTATCCAGTGAAGATGAGCTGCAGGCCAATCGAATGCTGCAGCGGATTTATTATCGATTGCAGGCAGCGACGACAGCGCTGCTGGAATCACCGGATGGTGAATGGGCAGCAGTTACGCTGCTGCATCCAGAGGAGCTTGCGACGCAGCCCGCAAAGCTCACCGCGCTTCAGGACGCGCAGCTCGAAGCGCTTTTTACTGCGGTGGCGGAGAGCCAGCGGCAAGGCGGCGATTGCCGCCTGGACCTGCTGGCCGCCTACACCGCAAGCGGAGCCGAATTCGCGGCAAAGCGCGAATTCATCGAGGTCGTGGCCGATCAGACCCTCGGCCACGCTTATGCGGCGGCGTGCCGCATCGGGGCGCTGATCGCGCCCGATGTGGCGCCCTCCGCCGCCGCGGAAATCGCGCGCATCGCCGATTTCCTAGTGCTCGACGGCGCAGCGAGCGAGCTCGCGCCGGAGGGGGCCGCCGCAGAGGGCTTTGCCCTGGCGGCGGGGGAGATCCTTGCCGCCGTGCGGAGCGTGAAGCCGGCGGCGGTAGTTCTCGCCGCGGGGACTCCGGCGGCGTCGGCTTTGGCCGATCTGTATCAGATCGGCTTCAGCGGGATCTTTTGCAGCGCCGGCCAGCGGACCGAAGCGCTGCTTAGAGCAGCCTGTCTGATCTGGATCGCCAGGCAGCAGAAAACACTGGACACTGCCGCCGGTGGAAGGCAGTAGGACAACAACGAAGCGGCTGTCACATAAGCCGCTTCTTCTTCTAAATAAGATAAAAAGACAAGAGAGCAGGGATTCTGCCGTTATTGGAGAATCACTGCTCTTTATGATTAGAGGATCACTGCTCTTCGTTATTGAATGCTCACTGTAATTTATTGTTGGGGGATCTTCTTCATGTTGAGCGTTTCATTTATAAATCCTGTCTTCAGGGTCAAATCGTCTTGCTCCAGACGATTTGCTTTCAGACCTTTATTAATTTACATAAAAAGGATAATGGAAGAGGCGGATCGAATCTATTAGCACCCTGCTGAAAAGAGGCGCTGCGCATGTCCGCAAATTTTAGAGTTGCCCTGAAGAAGATTGTTGACCATTCTTACGACATTGAGATCGGTGAAACTTTATTTAACTCATTAATAGAGGACTTAAAACAAGGAATCGTAGAGAATGTGAGCAAATTTGCAATAATTACGGATTCCAAAGTTGAAGTGCTGTATGGACAAGCCTTACTGGAACAGCTGATTCAGAACGGTTTTCATGCGGAGCTTTTTCTTTCCCCGCCGGAGAAAAGTCCAAAACCCGTGAAACGAAGGCACAGCTTGAGGATCAGCTATTAAGAAAAATACGCCACTAAGCGGGTAGCTGAAATTGATTTCCGGCGTGTGGTGCTTGGCCCAAACCGGCGGTCAGACCTCTTGGGTTAGTTGAATAGATAGGCTTTACTTTTTCATTTCTGATGGTATGATTAAAATATAAGTTGCACTAAGGAAATATAGTTGTACTATTGCAACAATGATTATCATTCTCACTACCCATAGTTATCAATCATGCTGTCCCGGCTAAGCCGGGGCAGCATGTGTCATTTTAGGGGTCTTAATAATGGCTCTCATTCTCATTTGGCAGAAGCAAAACTCCATAAAACAAAGCGTATGCTCACGAAGAGAGTTTTGTTTCGAAGAGAAATCAAATGAAGTTAAGCTTCACAAAACTTTAAAGGACGGCGATTATTATGCAAGCAACATCAAAACATTTACCCAAGCAGTCATCTATCTCTGGCAGTATGAAGAAGCCAGGCGCTCCAAAGCGTCGGTTCGATCCGCGTGCCATGCTCAGCAATTCTGAAATGCAGGCTGCTCTGGGCAGCGGACTGCTAATGCTTTTTGCTTGGTCAGTTGGTGGATGGTCAGAGTTTCTTTCCATAACACTCTATATCATTTCTTATACGATTGGTGGCTGGAACAAAGCGAAGGAAGGCGTAGAGACGCTCGTCAAAGAACGAGATCTCGATGTAAACCTATTAATGATTGCAGCCGCACTGGGCGCAGCCTCTATTGGGTACTGGAATGAAGGAGCTATGCTTATTTTCATTTTTGCACTCAGTGGAGCATTAGAGAGCTATACGATGGAACGTAGTAAAAAGGATATTTCCTCGCTGATGGCACTCAAGCCGGCCACGGCTATGCGCATTGAAAAAGGAAGTATGAATGAGGTCAATATCGACCAGCTGGTGATCGGAGATCTGTTGCTTGTGCGCCCGGGAGATTTGATTCCTGCAGACGGTAAAGTATATCGGGGGGAATCGGCAGTAGATCAGGCTTCCATTACGGGAGAATCGGTTCCTGTAGAGAAACGTGCTGGTAGCGAAGTTTTTGCAGGCACTGTGAATGGAGAAGGTCCCCTTTATATTGAGGTAACGAAAGCAGCTGAGAATACCCTTTTTGCTAAAATCATCAAAATGGTAGAAGAGGCAGAAACGGAAGTTCCAAACTCGCAGCGTTTTATTAAAAGACTAGAAGCCATCTATGCACGGGTTGTCGTTGCCTCGACAGTGGCACTGATTATACTTCCACCGTTTTTGCTGGACTGGAGCTGGAGCGCAACTTTCTATAAAGCGATGGTCTTTCTAGTAGTAGCATCACCTTGCGCTTTGGTCTCTTCCATAATGCCGGCGATGCTGTCGGCCATCTCCAAAAGTGCGCGAAAAGGGGTTCTGTTTAAAGGCGGGGTCCATCTGGAAAATATGGCACGTACAACGGTTGTGGCATTCGATAAGACAGGGACGCTTACAGAGGGAACTCCTCAGGTAACTGATTTTATTGCAGGTGAAGGCTACAGTCGGCACGAGTTGCTAACGGTTAGCGCATCCATTGAGCATATGTCCCGCCATCCACTGGCGGAAGCGATTGTGCGTAAAGCGGAAGAGGAAGGTTTAGAGCTACAGGGAGTAGAGGACAGTAAGACCATCACAGGCTGGGGAATTGAAGGTCAAATCGACGGACGTCTTTGGAGAATAGGAAAGTCTAATTTGCTCGATGAGCTGGCTCCATCTGCTATGAATCCTGAACTAGAGCATTGGAAACTTAAGCGGCAGCAGTTGGCTGAAGAAGGAAAGACGGTCTCCATCATTCTGGACGGTGAGCAAATTGCCGGAATGATTGCTTTGCAGGATACGGTTCGTCCACAAGCAGAAGCCGCAGTGCGGAAGCTGCACGAACTTGGGATTAAAGTAGCCATGCTTACAGGTGACCGTGAGGCTACGGCTCAGGTTATTGCAGGTACAACTGGCGTAGATATGGTATTTGCCGATCTATTACCAGAGGATAAAGTGAAGCATATCAAGGCATTGCGTGAAAAGTATGGTCACGTCGTTATGGTAGGTGATGGTGTGAATGATGCACCAGCTTTGGCGACAGCTACCGTAGGCATGGGTATGGGCATGAAAGGGAGCGGAGCAGCACTCGAAATAGCCGATGTAGTGCTAATGAATGATAATATAGAAGAGATTGCTTCCACGATATCATTGGCACGCCGTTCACAGCGTATTGTGAAACAAAATATGATCTTTGCTGTGACTGTGATCGCAGTGCTTATGATCAGCAACTTTGTGCAAGGGATTGCCCTTCCTTTTGGCGTGATAGGTCATGAAGGCAGTACAATATTAGTGATTCTAAATGGACTAAGATTATTGAGATAATATTTCTTAAAATTAAATTGTTCACAAAATAGTTTCGGGACTTGGGAGTCTGGCATATTGACATATTTGCTTTCAGTTATCATAATTAACACTACATTATAATTATTTTAAATAAGAAGCGACGTCATTGCCGTTTAGCTCAAGGAGGACATAGATATGTATAAATCAATAATTGTTGGTACTGGACCGGCAGGATTAACCGCCGCTATCTATTTGGCTCGTGCCAATTTGAACCCACTAGTAATCGAAGGACCCCAACCCGGTGGACAATTAACCACAACTACAGAAGTGGAGAATTTCCCTGGATTTCCTGAAGGAATCATGGGCCCTGACTTGATGGATAATATGCGTAAACAAGCTGAACGTTTTGGTGCGGAATTCCGTACGGGCTGGGTGAACAGTGTAGAACTTGGAGAGCGTCCTTTTAAGCTGAATGTTGAAGGAATGGGTGTTCTTACTACAGATACATTGATCATTTCCACAGGCGCTACAGCAAAATACCTCGGTATCCCAGGGGAGCAAGATAACGTGGGACGTGGTGTTAGCACTTGCGCTACCTGTGATGGGTTTTTCTTCCGTAATAAAGAAATCGTGGTTGTTGGCGGTGGAGATTCGGCACTTGAGGAAGCGGGTTTCTTGACTCGTTTTGCTTCCAAAGTGACTTTGGTACATCGTCGTGGAGAATTGCGTGCTTCGAAGATCATGCAGGATCGTGTACGCGCAAATGTTAAAGTAGACTGGAACTTGAACCGTACTCCTTTGGAAGTGACTTCGAGCGAAAGAGGCGTCAATGGACTAAAAGTGCTTAACAATGAGACTGGAGAAGAAGAAATCATCGAAGCAAGCGGTGTGTTTGTTGCGATTGGTCACCATCCTAATACCTCTTTCTTAGGTGGACAAATCACAACCAATGCGGATGGCTATATCATGACGAACCCAGGCACTTCCGAAACTAATATCCCAGGCGTCTTCGCATGTGGTGATGTGCAGGATACTCGTTACAGACAAGCGATTACTGCAGCAGGTAGTGGATGTATGGCAGCTATGGATGCTGAGAAATATATCGAAAGCTTGGAGCACAGTGCAGTCATTCTATAATTGGGTTTGAAAAGCCTTCAATGCTACATTGATATCATCACTGTATATCTTTTATAGGAGGTCATATCATGGAGAAAGTAATTGTATATACCTCAACAAATTGCCCGCATTGCCGTCAGGTGAAGAGCTTTTTAAGCGAAAAAGGCGTATCCTACGAAGAACGCAATGTCGAGCAGAGCGATGATTTTGCGCAGCAAGTATGGGACATGGGCGTGAGAGCTATTCCTGTAACTGTAATCGGTGAGCATAAAATTGTTGGCATGAACAAAACGCAGTTCGACAAAGCGCTTTCAACTGTTTAATTAAATAAGATTTCCGCAAGGGAATTGTAAAAGACCTCTTCCGGTCAGGAGGCGGTCTTTTTTGTTGTGAGCTTTTAGCATATAAAAAATAGTCTGACGCATCTGTGCGCAGACTATTTTTATGAAAGTAGATCTAGAAGTAGAATTTAGGTTTGAGTGAAAGATGTAATGATCTGAAATAGCGCGTATACAGCAACCCCGCTGCCAATAAGAATAAATCCTGATTTCTTTTTAGCTTGAAAAAAACGGAGCACACCGAGGCTGATCAAAGGGGCAATAATGAGCAGAAAAAGCAACACAGTGATGAACATCTGTGCCGAGATATCAGACGTATCAACATAGGTCATGGACTCGCTCTCCATTTCAAAAAAGGGGTTGTAGTGATAAATGTCACACTAGCTTGACCTTTATTATATAGGATTTCTGTTCCTTTTACTGCACTTTTGATTCACTCAAATGCGTCAATTTTACGTCAATTATTTCAAAATATAAGAATGTATATGTTCCACGCTATAAATTATTCTTATATTTCTCACATAAAACGCCTACCGTTATGGACTATAGGGTCACTCGAATGTCGCCCAGGAAATGCATAACAGCAGAGAAACCTGCGCCGATCATCGTTCCACGGCTGCCGAGCTTAGAGAATGTAATTTCGAGTTGCTGCTTATGGTAAGGAAGAGTACGCTCAGCTACAACCCGGCGCAGCGGTTCGCCTAGCCATTCTTCAGCCTCAGACAATGCCCCACCAATCACAATAAGCTCGGGATTGAAGCTATTGATTAGATTGGTCACCCCGATACCGAGATATTCGCCCATCGTTGAGAAGTGATGCAGAGCGTCTTCTTGCCCGCTGGCTGCATATCGAACCAGCTTTGGCGTAGTATGTGCAGGGAGGGAGAGATCGGGATTATCATAAGTTCTCTCAGAAGCATATAACTCCCAACAGCCACGACTCCCGCAACTGCAAGGCTTGCCTTGTGCTTCAATCGTCATATGTCCGGTTTCGCCGGCATATCCTCTTGCACCCTTGTATAGCTCTCCACCAATAATAATTCCAGATCCAATCCCTGATCCCGCACTGATGTAAAGGAGATGCCTTACCTCTCGTGCGGCACCAAAGTTGAGTTCACCCTGTGCACCTGCGTTCGCTTCGTTATCAATGGTGACAGGAACTGAAAATTCAGCTTCCAGTATCGCTCGCAGCTGGACCATTTCCCAGCCAAGGTTGGGAGCGAAGAGTACAACACCATTTTCATCCACCATGCCGGGGACACCTACTCCGATACCGACGATGCCGTAAGGGGATTCTGGAGCATTGATAATCAAGCTTGAGATAAGTTTTTTCATTTGTTCCAGAACGTAAGGGAAATCATGGTTTTCTAAGGAGAAATCGCTTTCGTAAAGAATGCCCCCGCTCAGATCACATAAGACCGCTGTTAGTTGCTTTACCCGCAATTCTATGCCGATTACACTACCAGCCATCGTGTTGAAATGCAGCATTAATGGTTTGCGGCCACCGCTTGATTCCCCAGGTCCGACTTCAGTTACCAATTCTTGCGTGCACAGCTCGGCTACCAGATTGGACACAGTAGCTTTATTCAGTCCGGTCATCTCTGAGACCTTCGCGCGCGAGAGTGGAGAGTGTTTTCGAATGGTATGTAGTACAATCGATTTATTTATTTTTTTGACCAGTGCTTGGTCTCCAGTAACCTTCACAAATCACACATCCTTCTTAAATTATAAGAAAGTATAAGCTTCACGGTATACTTTCTCCTTATAATTCTCGCATAAACGATTACCGTCCTTAAAAGGACGCTAAAGGCGTTTTAGCTTGGCATTGTTCCCATTTGTTGTATGCCACTTAGTCTAGAGTGATGTGCTGGAAATTGCAATACATAGCGTCTAGAGGGAAATTTCCAACAGGGCTCTCCTATATTTGGGAAGCGGAGAGAGGAGGCTAGATAGGGTCAAAAAAAATGGATATAAAAAACTTTTCAAAACTTTGTTTAACCAATATACAAAGTCCGAAAGATGTGTTAAGATGATCCTGTAAACGCTTGCGGGCGAAGCACAAATTGAGGAGGATTACACAATGGCTTATTTTGAGACAGTGAACAAAATCTCTTACGAGGGAAGCCGTTCCACCAACCCTTTCGCATTTAAATTCTACAATCCTAAAGAAGTCGTAGCCGGCAAAACTATGGAAGAGCATCTGAAATTTGCAATGGCTTATTGGCATACATTAACTGCTGGCGGTTCTGATCCGTTTGGCGCTGAAACAGCAATTCGCAGCTGGAATAAATTGAATGGTCTGGACAAAGCTAAGGCTCGCGCTGAAGCATCATTTGAATTTATGGACAAGATGGATCTGCCTTACTTCTGCTTCCATGATGTAGATATCGCACCTGAAGGCGCATCTTTGCGTGAATTCTATAGCAACATCGACACTATCGTTGATATCCTAGAACAAGGCATGAAGACTTCCGGCAAGAAATTGTTGTGGAATACAGCTAATATGTTCACTAACCCACGTTACATGCACGGTGCAGGTTCTACACCTAATGCTGATGTTTTTGCACACGCAGCAGCACAAGTGAAGAAAGGTTTGGAAGTGGGTAAACGTCTGGGCGCTAGCAACTATGTATTCTGGGGCGGTCGTGAAGGTTACGAAGAATTGCTGAATACAGATATGGGTCTTGAACAAGACAACATTGCTCGTCTGTTCAGCATGGCTGTAGATTACGCTAAGGAAATCGGCTTTGACGGTCAATTCCTGATCGAGCCTAAACCAAAAGAGCCTACGAAACATCAATATGATTTTGATGCAGCAACAACGATCTCATTCTTACAAAAATACAATCTCGACAAGCACTTCAAGCTGAACCTAGAAGCTAACCATGCTACACTTGCAGGTCATACCTTTGAACATGAGCTTCGTGTAGCTCGTATCAACGGCATGCTTGGATCGCTTGATGCCAACCAAGGGGATACATTGCTCGGATGGGATACTGATGAATTCCCAGTGAACATCTACGATGCAACACTCACACTGTATGAAGTACTCAAGAATGATGGTCTTGGCAAAGGCGGAATCAACTTTGACTCTAAAGTACGTCGTCCTTCCTTCGAGCCTGAGGATCTGTTCTTAGCACATATCGCGGGTATGGATACTTATGCAAAAGGCTTGAAAGTAGCTGCTAAATTGATCGAAGACCGCGTATTCGAAGATTTCGTCGACAAACGCTACAGCAGCTTCAATGAAGGTGTTGGTGCGGATATCGTGTCCGGCAAAGCAACTCTGGCTTCTTTGGCTGAATATGCTTTGAACAATGAGAACCCACGTCCTAACCAATCCGGACGTCAAGAATACCTGAGAGCTACACTTAACCAATACATCTTGGCTGAGTAGTGCTTATAGGGAGCTTAAGGCATACGCCTTGAGCGCATTATGAACAAATGCAACGGGGGTTGCTGAAGAGAGCATTCTTCGGCAGTCCCCTTTTTGTTCAAAGAAATTCTAGAAACGCTCACAAAACTAAGTGGATGCTTTCGAAGCGAGTTTTATTCGATGTAGTTCAACGTAGTAAGCGCTCATAAATCTAAGCGGATGCTTACGAGGCGAGTTTTGTTCGAAGTAATTCAATGAAGCCTATGCTCATAAAACTAAAGCCGGTGCTTACGAAGTGAGTTTTGTTCGAAGTAATTCAATGAAGCC
>NZ_NFVA01000082.1 GCF_002264395.1 Paenibacillus sp. VTT E-133291 | reverse complement strand
GAAGCTTCTCAATTCACGCTGTTTTTAGTTCTATCTATCAATCTTTGCCCAGCCGGAACGTACCAAATATTCTGCTGATAAAGAGTCCAACCATGTATCCAACCGGAATGAACAAGATGAGCCCCCACCATCCATATAAAGAGAGACAGATCAGTGCGGAGGAAATCATGGTAAAGGGAAGCAATAAGATAGGGACCGCATGCATACCTGCTTCAGCTTTTTGTTCTTTCGTAAACGGAAGGATCCCAATGTAATCATCACCAACAAACAACGACCAGAAAGAGAACAGCCAAAACGTCATAAGCGATGTTAAGACTACAAATCCCAGCCATTTGAACCCCGATGGAATGATAAGGATCGCTACAGCGGACACGGCTGTAAAAGCAAAGTAAAGCTTCAAATGGGCCGGATTCCGCACTAGTGCCTTAATCGCTGCCGCAGAGAACCGGCTCTCGGCAGTCTTTGATTTAAGCAAAGGCTGTGACTTCCGGAAAATCCACGGCTTATGGCGAGTCGGACGAGGTTTATCCAGAACATTGCGAAGCAGTATGGCTGCTATCTTCATTCGCTGCTTGTAGTCTTCGCGCACGTCGTTCATAAATGTCCCACGCATCACTAAGCGACAACGGAAGGCGATTATTGCAACGACTGTAAATACAACCGCACTGAGACAAATGAAGAGCGGATGATCACTCCAAAGGCTAGCTACTCTGAAATAGATAGCGTTCGGGACGGAGATCGCCAGAAACAGCCACAACCAGCGCCGCCAACCATGCTTTTGTACTTTTACAAGATGTCCAAGTAACTTAACACACCAGCTGCACGCCAAGGTCAGAGCGAACAGCGCCCACACCTCCGATGACGTCATCTCAAATCCCCGAATCAGAAAAGGCAATAACAGTGCAAAAGCCACAACGAACTTCAGCGATGTTACAATCAGGCTGTAAAGTAATCCTCGAAATACGATCGTATTTATCCAGCGCTGCCTTTGTCTAAGAAATAATAGATCGCCTTCCTGCAACAATAGCACCAAGCCCCCATTGCAGATCAGAAGTACTAATAATGAAAGAATGAGCATAAACGGCAAATTTTCGCTCCAAGCCGGTAGCCCCTCATTCCAGAATCCATAATACAACCGCCCGCCCAGAAAACCTCCGGGAATAAGAATATATAAGAGCACGGTCCAATCAGCCGCCGTACGGATAATAGCGGATTGCTCACGCCAATGAGAGAATAGCCGCCGTCTGAATAATTGTTTGGCATTAGAAAAAGCAAATGCCCGCTTGCCCTGCTTACTCATGTCAGTTCGTCGAAGCAATCAAACAACGACGCCTCCGGCAGCCCAGCATAATCGCGTATATCTTCGAGTGTTCCCGAGGCGGCAACCTTTCCCCCGGAGATCAGTACGAAATCATCGCATATTTTCTCTGCAGTATCCAGTACATGTGTGGACATTAATACACCAGCTCCACGCTTCCGCTCCGCTTCCAGCAGCCGCAGGAAATCTTTCGTAGCCCGAGGATCTAAACCAATAAACGGCTCGTCCACAATATACACATCCGGCTGTACCAAAAAGCCAAGCATTAGCATCATTTTTTGTTTCATGCCCTTAGAGAATCCAGCTGGAAGATCATTGCGCACATGGCCCATACCAAACTGCTTCAACAGTCTTTCTGCAGTTTCTTCGAACTGTTCGTACTTCAGTCCATAGGCAGCGGCCGCTAAATCCAAGTGCTCCCACAATGTCAAATCCTCATAAAACACAGGTTGCTCCGGTACATAAGCGTAAGATTTATTAACTCCACTAAAAGACACCTTAGCCTTGGTATTCTTCAACAAACCAAGCAGGGTCTTAATGGTTGTACTTTTCCCAGCACCATTAGGTCCGATCAATCCGAGCAGTTGCCCTCGCTTCACTTGAAAAGAAATATCGAATATGCAAGGATCTCCCGCTTCATAGCCAGCTTCATCGATCTCAACATCGAGCACAATGTCGTCGTAGCTATCGGTATCCATCATTGTATCTACCTTCTCCATACTCTCCATCTCCTAAAACTTCTAATAGGTACTATTATAAATTGCATTCTCTATTACGTATATGAATGATATTCAAATGATCAACAGAGGCAATCGCAACTTATCTAATCGTACTATATATTTTCCCTGAAAATAATCAAGCTGCTTTTTTCACAATAATAACTTAAGCCCTGTGCAATAGCGAATAAAAGAAACCTCCCATCAAAGGGAGGTCTGTCCTACAAATTCCATGTTATTCGTCGCAGCTATTCCTTCCTGCTTCTTGATCGCCGCCTCATCCCTGCGTTCGATTTTACCACGCAGCATTAACAACCCTAGTCCTAACAATCCTGTAAGCAAACCAGATAGAATAAAGGCAGATACCGGCCCCGATGCTGTCACTAAGGCTCCACCGGCTACAGGTCCTAGAATAACAGCTGCGCTTGTAAGACTGCCAATGGTTCCAAATACACGACCTGTGTATTCCGCAGGTGTCCGTTGCTGGAGCATTGAATTGAAGGGGATAAACGCTAGTCCTGCACCCACACCAGCAAACATGAAGGACCCAAACAAAGCAATGTTCATCCAGATTCCCGCTTGGCCATGAGCAGTTACGATTCCTGCACCCGAGAAGACAACGCCCATGATAACAGCCCCTAATCCCATAAAAATAAGCGGATGCTTACCACTGCCTAATCGGCTTACAAGCAGCGCAGATAGCAAGGTTCCAAAGCCACTGGCTGCTACACACCACCCCAGCAGATCTCCGTTCACACCTGGAATCTCCCGGAATAACGTTACAATCTGAGAGTCTCCGATCTGTAGCATTAGCAGCACCAGTACCAACATAACAATGCCACACAGCACTACAGGCATTCCTGCAATCACTTGCAGACCTGCCGACATTTCTTGGCGGAAGGATTTACGTACCTCCGTATCCCCCCCGCTTGTTTCCGTATCTTTCTTCTTAATTGCAGCTGTACGCGGTAATCCAAGCAAAATGATCGCCGATAAAACGAATGTAGCAGAATCGATCATATAACAAACAGATATGCCGAAGGCTGCAACTAGCAATCCACCAAGCGCTGGACCCACAATTTTAGTTATCTGCTCTATAGATGAGCTAAGCGCCATTGCTTTATCCATCTGAGCCACAAGCACAAGTTCCTTAATCTTTCCGCTTTTGGCCGGAGAGAACAGCACATCCATACATCCCTTAGCCAGCAGCAGCACATAAACCTGCCACAGCGAGCCTGCAAATACCAAGCAAATAACCACCGCTGCACGGGCTATATCTGAACCAATCATTAGTGCCTTGCGGTTGAAACGGTCACTTAAATAGCCGGCAAACGGACCTCCTAACAGCAGAGGCACAGCCATACATAAAGATAGGGCCGTAATCTCCCATGGCGTAGCATTCCATTTGAATCCTACCATCGTCAATAGTGCCAATATATGCAACCAGTCTCCTATGTTCGATACAAGCTGTGCAGCGATAAGCAACATAAATGGCTTATTCGCGGTTAACTTACTTTCTTTTAAAGCATGAATATGATGTTCCTCCATCCTTCCTTCACTCCCCATTACTATTTCTCGATAAAATAATAGTAAAATATTGGAGAATGAGATTCATCCGTCTCGGGGCGTAAATGGCACTTGAACCGTGGAATGAAATTAATATCCTTTCAGAGACTGAGGTGAAAAACATTCAATTTCAACATATTCAAAAAATTGTTTGATTTTTAATAATTAAAAGTTGCTCATTGTGACAAATCACATGTTCTTCATCCGATCTTTCACGTATTCTATTGTTATCTCAAAGTTCGTTGCACAGGTAAACCGTGCACTAATAGATATGATTACAGAACGTGCGACGAGTTCACATGATTAACGATAAAGGGTGGAGAAGCATGATACAATCTTATGAACGTGATACACAATTAACACTACATTTGTACCGGGTATTTGCCAAATCCTTTAAAAGCATTAATGAGCATGCTGTTACTGGTAGCAAAATTGAAGGTTTTAATCCTACTGCCTTTGCCGTCATGGAAGTGTTGTACTATAAGGGACCACAGCCCATTCAACAAATTGGCGCCAAACTGCTGCTACAAAGCGGCAACGTGACTTACGTAATCGACAAGCTTGAAGAACGCGGCTATTTGCAGCGCAAGCCTTGTCCAAGTGATCGTCGCGTGATTTTCGCGGAGTTGACCGCGGAAGGCGAACGTCTCATGAATGAGATGTATCCGAAATACTCAGAGCGTCTTCATCTTGCTTTCAGCGGACTAAATGATGAAGAGAAGGAACAAATGATCACTCTGCTCAAGAAGATGGGCCTGCAAGCTGAGAAGCTTTCCCCTCTTCCCCGTAAATAGAGCTAGAGGCTAGGCTGCTTTTTACTTCATATGTGTTAGACAAGCTGTTATCGCACGAAGAAGCCCGACCGGTAAATACCCGGTCGGGCTTCTTTATATGATTTAGAGAATGAGTTATGCCTTTTTCAAAGAAGAAGTAGCATCCTCTACCGAAGGTACACCCTTTCGCAAACCCCAAGATATAATTAGTGATAAGACAGCGAATACTGCCATCACGATGAATAGTGAATGAAGTCCTCCTTCAAGTGCACCACGCAAACTGTTGGATACTTCACCAGACAGGTTAGTTCCTGTATGCGAGCCGAGCAGCTTATTAATATCTTCACCTGTTACGTTTGAATCCGGTTGTTTTCGCAACAGTTGATCAATATTCAAGTTCAGCCAAGAACCAAATATAGCTACCCCAATGGTCTGACCCAGTGAACGGGTAAATGCATTAAGCGCTGTGGACGCACCACGTTGATCGTACGCAACCGAAGATTGAGCGATAATCGTGAAGACCGTAGAAGAGTATCCGAAGCCTACTCCACAGACCAGCATTAAGCCTAAGAGTATTAGCTGCGAAGATTCTCCAGTCAAGAAGACCAGTCCAATTGCTCCGGCAGCAATCATCATCAACCCAAGCATTGCCGTCCGGCGAGAACCCGCGCGCAGAATCATCCGTCCACCTGCTATTGACCCAAGCATCCAACCTACAGACATTGGTGCAAGCAGCAAACCTGAGATTGCAGCGCTTTTTCCAGATACGCCTTGCACCCATAAGGGGATATACGTAGAAAGTCCAATAATTAAGGTACTTACCAGCAGGTTAGCACCCGTTGATACCGCGATGTTACGGTTTGAGAATAAATTCAGTGGAAGCATAGGCTCTGGTGCACGGCGCTCCACAAACAGAAATAGAATTAACAGGATAACCGCTGCACCCAGTGTTGCCAGTAGTAATGGAGAAGTCCATGCCAGGTTCTGTCCTCCAGTGGACAGTCCAAAGAGTAAAGCCCCCATGCCTGCTGCGAACAGAAGAACACCTGCCACATCGATTTGTGTCTTCCGACGCACCTTCTCTTCTTTCAGATAACGTGCAATAAATACCATGGCCAATATGCCAAATGGAAGATTGAATACAAATACCCAGCGCCAGCTTAAGTAATCTACCACATAGCCACCAAGCAGTGGCCCTACCAAAGAGGAAATCCCCCATACAGAGCTTAGCAGCCCTTGTGTCTTTGCTCTTTCTTCAATGCTGTAAATATCACCGATAATAGTAAAGGTCATTGGAATAAGTGCACCCGCACCGATCCCCTGTATCGCGCGAAACAGGATCAGCTGTTCCATACTTTGAGATATGCCGCATAATAATGAGCCTAGTAAAAAAACAGCCGCTCCCCACATGAATACAGGTTTGCGTCCGAACAGATCACTGATTTTGCCAAAAATAGGTGTAGTAATAGCCATTGCCAGTAAATATGAAGTAAATATCCAGCTCAGCCACTGCATTCCCTGAAAGTCGCCTACAATCGCCGGCCCGGCTGGTCCTGTTACAGTCCCCTCAATGGCCGCCAGAAACGTGGCCAGCAGTACCCCTGTTAATATTAGTTTACGTTCTAAATCCCCTGTTGACTTCAATGTTCCAAACCCTCTCTTTATGTATTAAGTGGATTGCCACTCCTCGCGCAGTAAAGCATAGAGAGCAGTATCCTGAAAGCCGGAAGCGATCTGCCTGTATTGACGCAGTAAGCCTTCCTTCTGAAATCCAAGCGTATGAACCAGCCTCTCCGCACGAATATTATCTGGATGACAGAACGCTTCAATCCGATTCAAGCCCATAATATTGAAACCAAAATCGAGTACAAGACCAAGTGCTTCTTTCATATATCCAAGCCCCCAAAAGGCAGGCGACAGATCACAGCCTATTTCACCACGGTAAGCCCCCTGAAGCTGCCAATGGTTATACCCACAGCTACCTATGACTTCCTCCCCAGGTCCAATAATACTCCAACGTAAGCTCTCCTCTTCCTGAGCCATCTGTGATAGAAGGTCTATAAGCTGCTTCGTCTCTTCTATAGAGGATAATGCCGGTGCACCCAGCCAGAGAGTAACTTCCGGATCAGACCAAACCTGAAATAACGCTGACGCATGCTCTGTAGTCATAGCACATAATTTTAATCTTCTACCGGTCAGTGTAGGTGTCACTCCATTGCATGGATACAATTCTCTGCTCCCCCTTCAACCTATCAATTATACATCATTCAAAAGTATTTCCTTAAGCTAAAAATTCTAATTTCTTTAACATTTTATATGTGAAAAACGTCTGGATCAGGCGGCACACTCACCACTTGATCCAGACGCTTTTGAATTACCATACCTAATTAACGATTCTATTCTCTCCATTCGCGACTTCACTACACAATACCTGAAGTTTGGCTCGAATATCCTTGAGCTCTTCAATACCCGTGCCAGTAATACTGTACCCTTCACTATGTGCAGTCAGAAAGTTGTCCAGCGTCAGCTTTTCCAATTCCTGTTTCACTTCGCGTTCTCCTACACGATACCCCATGTCTTCCAGTCCGAGCAGCATCTCCGAGATCGTCACATCTTTATCATGTGCACAATAAAGCATGTGAATTCCTATGAACAAGTTCTGTACATCAGCGCGCATATTCCACTCCTTCTGGCTACAAAGCCTTCAGTATTTACTTTGCATTACCCTATGACAGTTCATTGGAAACATCAGCCTAAGGGTTCAGCGCTACTGAGGGATCATAGACCCACCAAAATATTACAAAATAATGTTGTGTCTTGACGTACCCCGCATAGCTGTACTATGTTGTTAGTTACAGTTCTGGTTTCATATTGACTTTAAAGTAAGGAAGGTGATGCTTCATGTTTCAAGCTATGCCCTATGATGGAACGCGCAGCGAGCAGTTTGAAGCGGTTCTAAGTCAACTCGAAGCATTGATGAAGGACGAACCCAGTGCAATAGCCAATCTAGCTAATGCTTCGGCACTGCTTAAACACGCCCTGCCAGATACAAATTGGGCCGGTTTTTATTTATTTGACGGTAAGGAGCTAGTACTCGGACCTTTTCAAGGCCTCCCTGCATGCATTCGAATCCCACTCTCTCGCGGGGTGTGCGGAACGGCAGCCGCAGAGCGACGCACACTTGTAGTAGGAGATGTGCATGCATTCCCAGGTCATATTGCCTGTGATGCAGCTTCTAACAGCGAGATTGTTATTCCTCTACTAAAGGATGACCGCCTGCTTGGCGTGCTTGATATCGACAGTCCGCTTAAGGATCGCTTTGATGATGAGGAACGCCGGTTTCTGGAGCGGTTCGCAGCTTTAGTATCGGAAGCTATCTAACAATCTCTTCTTTTTATATCCCATCAGAAAAAGGCTGTCTTATTTGTAGGGGTTACCTACTTATAAGACAGCCTTTCGTTGATCCTACAGTCGAACTGGACTAATGTTCCAAATCTCAGCTGCATAGCGACTAATTGTGTTATCGCTGGAGAATTTACCGGAATGACCAATATTAATAATGGACTTCTTCAGCCATTCCTGCCGATTGCGGTATGCCCGATCAATTTCGACGTGCGTCTCAACGTAACTGGCGAAATCCTTCAGGACAAAAAACTCATCGTTATTATCCAGAAGAGAGTGGAAGATACTCTCAAACTCCGTAGCGTGACAACATATAGGTCCTGGTTTGATTAACTGATCCAGCACTTCTTTCACACGACTATCCCCGTTGTAAATATCACGCGCATGATAACCGCCATGCTGGTAGTAATCCATGACCTGCTCCGCGCGAAGTCCGAACAGGAACATATTGTTGTCTCCCACCATTTCATGCATTTCCACATTTGCGCCATCCATCGTCCCTACCGTCAATGCACCGTTCATCATAAACTTCATATTCCCGGTACCGGATGCTTCTTTGCTGGCTGTAGAAATCTGCTCACTGATGTCCGCTGCAGGAATGATCTTTTCTGCTAGAGATACCGAATAATTTTCAAGGAAAAAGATACGAATCTTCCCTTTAACATCCGGATCTTTATTGACTACCTCCGCAACTGTATTAATCAGTTTGATAATCCGCTTCGCCAGATGATAACTTGGCGCTGCCTTTGCTCCGAATATAAACGTGCGTGGAACCATATCCATCGAAGGATTATCTTTGATTTGATTGTACAAATGCAGAATATGCAAAATATTAAGCAACTGGCGCTTGTAAGCATGCAGACGCTTCACCTGTACATCAAAGATAGAGTCAGGATCGACATGTACGGAATGCTTGCTGTAGATGTACTCTGCAAGACGAAGCTTATTCTGGCGCTTTATATTGGCTACTTGTTCCTGGAAGGAACCATCCTCACAATATTTAATCAAGCCAATCATTTCTTGAGGATGGCTGACCCAACGGGTCCCTATCGATTGATTGATCAAATTAGCCAGATCTGGATTGGCATGCAGTAACCATCGCCGATGGGTAATTCCGTTCGTCTTATTATTGAAACGGTGTGGATACATTTCATTAAAAAGCCGCATCTCGCGCTTCATTAATATTTCTGTATGCAACGCCGCTACTCCATTGACACTATGGCTCGCTACAATCGCCAGATGAGCCATCCGAACCTGATCATCATGAATAATCGCCATCTGCGCAATTCGATCCTGATCCCCCGGATAACGACTCATAAGTTCGCCACAGAAGCGCGCATTGATCTCTTCAATGATAAGAAAAATACGTGGCAGTAGCTCCCTAACCATTTGAATAGGCCATTTCTCAAGCGCTTCGCTCAGAATAGTGTGATTGGTATAAGAGACCATACGCGTCGTGATACTCCATGCCTCATCCCATCCTAAACCATGTACATCCATCAAAATCCTCATCAATTCAGGAATCACCAACGTTGGATGTGTATCATTAATATGAAGAGCAACCTTGTCTGGCAGCGATTCTATAGGAATCCCAAGCTTAGCATAGGTACGCAGAATACTTTGCAGCCCCGCACTACAGAGGAAATACTGCTGCTTCAGGCGAAGCAGCTTGCCTTCGTATTGAGAGTCATCTGGGTACAGAAACTCCGAAATGGATTCTACAGAACGCTTATACTCCAGAAACTTATGATAATCCGTCCCGCCAAAAGAACCAAAGGTTCTAGAGGGATGGGTAATGGATTCTGCACTCCAGTTACGCAATGTATTCACATGCCGGCGATCTGCACCAATGATAGGGACATCATAAGGCACTGCACGAACAGCCTCATATTGCGTATGCTCGAATACGAGCCGTCCGTTCTCTTCGCGGGTCTCAATAGTCCCCCAGAACCTAACTTCAACCTGCTTGTCTTCGCGGCGCACTTCCCAAACATTATCATTCTGCAGCCAGTAATCAGGAAGTTCCACTTGATACCCATCAACGATCTTCTGCTCGAACAGGCCATATTTATACCGTATACCACAGCCATGTCCCGCATATTGCAGGGAAGCGAGTGAGTCCAGGAAGCAGGCAGCCAAACGACCGAGACCTCCATTCCCTAACCCAGCGTCCGACTCCTCCTCCTCTATATCCTGCAAGCAAAAGCCAAGGTCCGCTAAACCTTCACGTACTACTTCCAGTACACCCATATTCAGCAGATTGTTCCCTAAAAGCCTACCGATCAAGAACTCCATTGAAAAATAATAAACCTGCTTATCTTTATCGAGCTTATATTTCTGGTTCGTTTCCGCCCAATTTTTTCCGGCGTTCTCACGAATCATGTTGCCCAGTATTTTATAGACATCGGCATTCGAGGCTTCCTCAAGCGGTTTACCTAATTTACCAATGAGGGTCTCACGGAATACCTGTTTGAAAGATTCTTTATCGTTAAACAACAGTAGGTCCTCCTGACAAATGCTTTTATTAGAAGTGCAGCAGACTGTGCCATCAGATCAGACAGGTTAATACTGCTTTGTGCATCTAATCCAGTCGTTAGATCTTGCTGCTCTTGGCGATGACGAATGGACGTTTGCTATCTCCAACAAGAATTCGATTCTTACTCAAATGTACGTCTTTATCCATAATTACATTCTCAATGACCGCATTTTCTTCGATGACGCACTTTTGCATAATTACTGAGTTGATGATCTTCGCTCCCTTACGCACCTGGACCCCACGAAAGATCACGCTATTCTCTACCGTTCCAGCTATAATGCAGCCATTCGCCACCAACGAATTACTGACATTAGCACTTTCCAAGTACCTTGTTGGAGCCTCATATTTAATCTTCGTCTGTACCGGGCTTTCTTTGAACAAACTGAAGTAATTCTCCTGCTGGAGCAGTTCCAAACTGTTCTTATAATAACTCTCTAATGAATTAATTACGGCATGATAGCCATGATATTCGTATGCGGCGATATTAAATTTATGTCGGTTCTTCTGAATCACATCACGGAAAAAATAACTCTCTCCATGCGCAATGCAATGCTCCACCTGCTCCAAGAACAGTTTTTTCTCCATAATGAAGATATCCAGATATAAATTAGGATGGTCCTTCTCATGATGGATATTAGTCACCTTATTCTCTTCGTCTACTTCAATACGCTGGCATAGATCATGTTCTGGCTGCAGTTCTTCAATCTTTTTATACACTACTGTAACGTCGGCACCCTTCTCCAGATGGTAACTGTACAAATCCTGAAGATCAATTGTATTGATATGCTGGCTGCCGGAAAACACGATATATTTAGCAGATCCCCGTTTAAAAAGATCCAGATTGTTATGATAATGCTGTAAGTCCCCGAGAGAAGTATCCGTAGGATCGTTCCAGTCTGGAGGCAAAATGAATAATCCTCCATGCTTGCGGTTCATATCCCAAGATTTTCCGTCACCCAAATGGTCCATTAGAGAACGGTATTTACGGCGGACGAACAGGCCAACGCTCTCCAGGTCTGCACGCATCATATTAGAAAGCACGAAATCAATCAACCGATAACGACTTGCAAAAGGTACGGCTGCACCACAGCGGAAATAAGTGAGTTCATTTAGTTTGTCAAGTTCATGATCCAGATTAATTACACCCATGAGTTGCTTCATCGGAATCCACCGTCCTCTTATAATTTATAAGAAAGTATAAGTTTCACGATATACTTTATCCTTATAAATCTCGCATAAACGCTTACCGTCCCTAGAAGGACGCCAAAGGCGTTTTAGCTTGATTATATGGTTTTGGCTACAGCTGATTTACGTTTTTTGCTTTTGTTGTCGATCAGCAGAATTTCATTCTCATTCTCCCGTTCGATGCCTATTTCCATATAATCGTCGATTACCGTATTCTCACTAATAATCGCTTTATGAATACGTACATTTTTGCCAATCTTGACCTTAGGCATAATCACGGAGTCCGTAATTACACTTCCCTCACCCACTTCTACACCATAAAAGAGAACCGAGTGATTCACTTCTCCATGCACAATGCAGCCCTCATTAATAATGCAGCCTGACACTTTCGCCCCAGGGGCGACATATTGGGCAGGTTGATTCGGATTACGTGTAAAAATGCGCCAGCTGGGATCATTTAGATTAAGTGGCGGGGTATCGCTCAGCAAATCCATATTCGCTTCCCATAAGCTAGTTACTGTACCTACATCTCTCCAGTATCCTTCAAAAGGGTAAGCAAATAAGGAGTTTCCGTCCTCCAGCATTAAAGGAATGATATCCTTGCCGAAATCGTGGGAGGATCCTACATTCTCTCCATCCTCCAGTAGATGCTTGCGGAGAACCTCCCATTTGAAGATATACACCCCCATAGAAGCTAATGTACTTTTTGGCTGAGCGGGCTTTTCCTCAAATTCGTAAATTTTTAGATCTTCCTCGGTATTCAAAATTCCAAATCGGCTTGCTTCCTCCAGCGGAACGTCAATGACAGAAATTGTGCAATCAGCGTTTCTTTCCTTGTGGTATTGAAGCATAGCGTGATAATCCATTTTATAAATGTGATCTCCGGATAGAATAAGAACATGCTCTGGATCAAACTGATCCACAAACTTAAGATTCCGATAAATCGCATCTGCTGTTCCCCGGTACCAACTGCTTCCATTCTCACGTTCATGCGGTGGCAGCACGAATACCCCGCCGTTCTTACGGTTCAAATCCCAATCGCTGCCTACTCCGATGTAAGAATGCAGTATGAGTGGCTCATATTGAGTCAGCACACCCACTGTATCAATACCTGAATTGGAACAGTTACTTAAAGGGAAGTCGATGATCCGATAGGTCCCTCCAAAATAAACAGCGGGCTTGGCAAGCGATTTGGTTAGACCTTTCAATCTTTTGCCTTGGCCTCCAGCCAATAGCATGGCTACCATTTCCTTTTTCTTCATGGAAAAGCCTCCCTTGACTTATGGGTAATATGAAGTTCAGCAAGCACAGGTTGAATGAACAGAAGTTCCAAAAAGAAGTGAATGAACAAGAAATACACTTGAAAGAAATGAGCCTTGATAGGAAGATGGACAAAGATGAGAAAAACGTGGAAGGAAATATAACACGGTCGAATAATCTTCCCTAAAACGGGTAACTTTCACCAAAATCAGGAGATTATCCTTATTGTAAAGTGTTCTATATCCGCCGTCAAAACCCTTTATCACATTTTCGAAAATCCGGATTTTTTAACCTTGTTTGTTATTAAACACATTAATATTACTTATAACTAAATTAACCCCTTTGAAACATCATGAAATAAGAAAAGACTCCTTTACACGTAAAGCAAAGGGACGGATCTTCAGCAAACTTTCAACCGGATATGTCATAATGTAGCTATCTATCACTGATTTGGAGGTACCTATGATGAAAGCAGCTCAAGGCGTTCGACTACTGCTAGTAGATGATGAGCCTCATATACTACAATTTCTGGAGCTGGGTCTCCTTAACGAAGGATTTGAAGTCAGAACCGCACCCGATGGGATCACAGCCATCTCGGTAGCTGCTGAGTTCAAGCCACATGTAGCCATCCTAGATGTCATGATGCCTGGCATGGATGGATTCGAGTTATGTCATTACCTTCGCTCAGAAGAGACGGAACTAGCCGTTATTATGCTAACTGCAAAGGATGAAGTGGACGATCGAGTCAAGGGTCTCACTATTGGCGCTGACGATTATATGGTCAAGCCCTTCAGCTTCGACGAATTGCTTGCCCGAATTCAAGCGCGGCTACGCAATCAGTTTCCAGGTCTGCTCGGCGAGGTGCGCTGCGGTCCATTCCGAATTGATAGCCGTAGAAAAGAAATTCGCTTCAAGGAAGAAGTCCTTGAACTCTCCCCCACGGAATACGAGTTATTACAGTATCTCGTTATTAATCACGGCCTTGTACTAAGTAAACCCATGATTCTTGATAAAGTGTGGGGCTATGACTTTGGTGGTGAGGAAAATATCGTTGAGGTCTATATCCGTTCACTTCGCGAGAAGCTCGGAGATAAGGAGCACCGTATTATCCGTACCCTGCGGGGAGCAGGCTACCGGGTAGATCTATGAGTAAGCGCATCTTTAAATGGTTTCGTAAGCTGCCTGCACCACGTTCTCTGCGCAAGCAGTTGCTAGCCATTTCGCTGCTCATTCTATCAGGATTGCTGCTGCTAATCGGAGTATTACAATATATACTCATGCGGGATTTCATATATAGCAATAGAGCAGAGTCTATGGAAGCGCAAATACGTTCTGTTCCCCGTGAAATGTTTTTCAACTTTTTCAATTCCTATGACGAGGACACCACAACTCCAAATGAGGGAAACACCGAGTTTAATGGCAATTTGCCGGGGGAAAGAAACGGCGAGAATAAAATTCCAAATGGTCAAAGAACCGGTGAAAATAGGCGTCCACTCCTGCTGGATGCCCATACAACACTCGCTATTTATAGCGCGGATGGCACCTTCCGAGACTTACAGCAAATGACTTTATCTGATTCAGCCGCGCCTAGATTAACGAATGAGCAATACAATAATCTGCTCACTCATATCACGGATAGAGCAACAGGAAACTATAAGCTCGTAGAGGCCGATGACGGCACTGAACATCTGGCTATATTCGTGAATCTCTATAGACCTGGAAATACTCGATTGCTACTCCAAATGAGTGTGAATACCGGACCTCTTACGGATGTAATCTTACAGCAATTGATGATCTACGCAGGCTTGTCAGTGATTGCTTTATTGGCTGGCTTCTTCCTATACTTGCCTGCCCTTCGAAAGACGCTGGTCCCTCTGTCAAATATGGGAGAGTCCGCCGAGATCATTGATGCCGGTAATCTGGATATCCGATTTCCAATGAACCAAGGCCAGACTGAGATCGACAAGCTGGCTCATTCATTCAATGGTATGCTCGAGCGTCTCGAAATATCCTTTCATAATGAACGGGAAGCCAAGGAACAGATGCGCCGCTTCGCTGCCGATGCTTCTCACGAGCTGCGAACGCCGCTGACCTCGATCCATGGCTTTCTAGAGGTCTTACTGCGAGGCGCTGCGGATAATAAAGAACAGTTATACAATTCATTGCGAAGCATGCATGGCGAATCGAAACGGATTAATAAGCTGGTGGAGGATTTACTGCTGCTCGCTCGGATGGACGGCGCCCCTCAACTGCGGATGACGAATCTGCTGCTCGGTGAGGTCATATCCGAAATGAAGCCGCATCTGCTCTTATTAGCGGATCAGCGCAAGGTTACTTTTGATATCTCGTATGGCATCCAGGGTAAATATGAACCCAATAAAATCAAACAGGTGATTCTGAATCTGTTCCACAATGCGGTTCAGCATACGGATGCAGAATCTGGCACCATTCATCTCTCTTTATATGCTAGAGGAAATGAGGCCATTCTAACGGTGCAAGACAACGGCTGCGGGATTTCTCCAGAGCATATCCCACATATCTTCGATCGCTTCTACCGCAGCGATTCCTCTCGTACACGAAAATATGGTGGATCAGGACTCGGCCTTTCTATTACCAAGTCTATCGTAGAGGCACATCAGGGCAAGATTATTGTAAGCAGCACCCTCGGTGAGGGAACAACGTTCAGAGTTACCCTTCCTTGCGAGGAAGGATTAGCCAAGAGAGAGTAATAATCGTTATAATAGATGATAGGCTTAAGCCCATGCTTACGAAGTAGTTTTGCTATGTTGTCCATTCTAAGGAGCGTCGCTCCGCAAAACTTAAGCCTATGCTTTCGAAGCGAGTTTTGCTCCACAAAACTTTTAGGAGGTCAAAAAAATGTACGAAATCGCCGTAATTGGAGCCGGTCCTGCCGGTGCAAGCGCAGCCCTGTTCGCCGCCAAAGCGGGCAAAAAAACGCTGCTGATCGACAATGATAAAGGCATGACCCGTAGAGGATGGTTTGAAAATTTTTATGGAATTTCCGAAGTAGGCGGTCCTGATCTCGTAGAAACCGGACATAAGCAAGCCGTCAAATTCGGCGCTGAGCTGGTAGCAGAACAAGCGATTAACCTCACTTCCAGCGGCAATGGATTCGTCATTGAAACTGAAGACGGAATCATTTATGAAGCCAAACATGTTATTCTAGCAACAGGTGCCCTTACCGATCTAGCCGCCAAAGCAGGTGTGGAAACTAAGGATGGTACAGAACCAAGAATCAAAACAGTAGTCGCTGTTAATCCAGAAGGCAAAACAAATATTGAAGGCATTTGGGCTGCAGGTACCGTTGCCGGAGTAAGTGTACATGCCATTATTACGGCAGGCGATGGCGCGAAGGTAGCCATTAATGTGATTAGCGAGCTAAATGGCGCGCGTTATGTTGATCATGATGTGCTAAAGGCTTAATCAATGATTGAAAATATAGATCCGGAGACGATTCTTAGGAATCTGTCCTCCGGATTTTTTATATCGCAAAATATAACTGCACTTGGTGCAGCTATTTCATACTTTAGCACCCCTATGACTTTTTTAAGTGTAGTATGTGCAACTAAAGACAGTCGAAAAGTGTATTTCCGTTGGATTACGAAGAAATAAGTGTATCAAGTGCAACTAAGTCGATACGTAGTTGAATGATACACTTTTTAATTGTATAAAGTACACTTATCTGCTCACTCTCTTTACGCGACACGCAAAAAAACTGCCCCAAATCAACCTAATCTCACCGCCGAATGACGATGTTATGGTCGTTTGAAACAGTCTCCTTCAATCACTAGCGTGTACCCCAAGGTAACGCCCCCACTTCTTCACTTTCCTTCAGACTAGCAGCCAGCTTTTGCAAATACGGAACCAGTAATGGACGCAACTCCTCCCGCATCAATCCGACCTCCAGCGTAGCCTGAATGTAGCCGAATTTATCACCAATATCATAACGTCTGCCGATCAAATCCAGCGCTAGCAGACCTTCAGTACGGCATACCTCATGCAATGCATCAGTCAGTTGATATTCACCACCTGCTCCCCGTTCAAGGTTAGCCAGCACTGAAAATATCGAAGACTCCAAAATGTAACGTCCCATAATCGCATGCTCTGAAGGTGCCGTATCGGGTGAGGGCTTCTCCACCAAACCTTTAACTTCATGGACACCTTGTAGTGAACCGCTAGATGAAATAATTCCGTATTTATGAACCTCCTGCCGTGGTACCTGCTGAACACCGACGATGGTCTTCTCTTCTTGTTCATACAATTGCATCATTTGCAGTAGCGCCGGGTCCTCCGAGACCATGATATCGTCACCGAGCAGAACAGCGAACGGCTCATCGCCAACGAACTGTTCCGCACAAAGGATGGCGTGACCTAGTCCTAGCGGCTCTTTTTGCCGAATGTAATGAATGCTGGCCAGTTCGCTAATCGCTTGGACTTCACGAAGCAGCTCCTCTTTTCCTTTTTCCAAAAGCATCTGTTCCAATTCCACTGATTTATCGAAATGATCTTCAATCGATTTCTTGTTACGCCCCGTCACGATAATGATACTTTCAATGCCGGATCGAACAGCTTCTTCTACGATATATTGAATCGCCGGCTTATCCACAATGGGCAGCATTTCCTTGGGCTGAGCCTTAGTTGCAGGCAGGAAACGAGTGCCTAAACCCGCGGCGGGAATAACCGCTTTTCTAATCTTCACAACGAATCCCTCCCTTGTATTTATCGATTGTGTAGAGCTTGCTGCTCACGAGCATCCTGCTGCTTCTTGCCTTCATAGAACTCCTGAACAATATAGAGCGGACGTCCCTTGGTCTCATCATAAATCCGACCGACATACTCACCCAGAATCCCTAACATAATGAGCACAAAACCATTAAAGGTCAGTGTGATTCCGATCATCGATGCCCAGCCCTTAACGACTGAATCCGTAAAAATCACCAGATATAGCACATACATCAGATATAGAAAACCAGAGGCCGACAGCAACGCGCCAAGGTATCCTGCCAGCTTCAGCGGCTTATAAGAGAAGGAAGTAATTCCATCCAGAGAGAGCTTAATCATCCGTTTCAGCGGATATTTTGTTTCTCCCGCCAGACGTTCATCGCGTTCATATTCAATGGCTTTTTGCCGAAAACCGACCCAGCTGACCAGACCGCGTACGAATCGATTTTTCTCCGGCAGGCGCTTGAGCTCCTCACAGACTTTACGATCGATGAGGCGAAAATCCCCCGTATCGACAGGTATTGAAATATCGGTTGAATAACGTAGCACTCTATAAAAGAGGCTGGCCGTCCACTTTTTGAATAAGGATTCTCCGTTGCGCTTTATCCTTTTGGCATATACAACTTCATACCCCTGCTTCCATTCCGTAATCATGTCCAGAATCAGTTCCGGCGGATCTTGTAAATCGGCATCAATAATGACAACTGCATCCCCTAGGGCGTAATCCATTCCGGCAGTAATAGCGATCTGATGTCCAAAGTTACGAGACAAGTCGATCAGCTTCACACTCTCATCCCAGTAGCTATATTCCTCAATCATCTGGGCGCAATTATCTGTGCTGCCGTCATTCACAAAGATCAGCTCATACACTTCATTAGTTAAGCCCATTACTTTTTTGATACGTCGATACGTCTCTTGAATGACCGCCTCTTCGTTAAACATCGGTATAATAATGGAATAGCGCACGTGGGTACTCATGAGCAGCTCCTCCTTAAATTTGAATAATGAAGCGTGCCTGATCTATCTCATAACACGCTTCATATGCTTAACATTCGCCTAGTTTACAGTGACCTTGTATAATGTCCCGCTGTTTCCTCCATCGCTTCCTGCCCAATCGGCTTCTGGAACTTCTGTACCATTCTCTGTGATCCAAGTCGTCAACTCGGAGCTTCCCCCGCGTCCACCACCCATACCACCGCTATTGATCAGGAAGTACTTCACCTTTCCGCTCTCTACGAACGCCTTTAGGGTATCTGGGGTATACACGGTGTCTGAGTTAGAAAATCCGTTCAAAATAACAACCGAGGCACCCTTATCAACGATATATGGAGCTGCTGTGCCATAATCCAATGTAGCAAAAAGATAAGGCTCCCCAGTATTGTTCTCCTCCAGATAGGACAACAGACTCTCATTCGCACTTGCGGCGCTATTACGTCCAAAATTGCTGGGACTGCCGCCCATTCCCCCTCTACCCTCACTACTGCTCGGGCCTGCCTCAGGGGTTTGACTGTTTAAACCATAAGTTATGGGAGTAGCTGCCCAGTAAAGCGGCCCAACTAACAATACTAATACGGCTGCAATACCTGTCGCTGTCGTATAAATAAAGGATTTTTTAAAACCTTTAAGAACTACCAGGACCAGCGAAACCACTATGCCTGCAGCTAAAATCCCAATGGACCAGCCACTGCCAATCGTATCGTTATAAGGATGAACAATGTACCACTGGAACCCTGCAGTAACCAGCGTTGCGGCAGGCAATAGCCAAGACAGCCAACCAGAGTGCTCCCGATATAGCGTCCACAGCTTCGACCATCCTGCACCGACTAATGCTGCAACTGGTGGAGCCATCATCACCAGATAATATTGATGGAAGAATCCTGCGATACTGAAGAATCCCATAACTGGCACCAGCCACGCTAACCAGAAGAGAGCCTCTTTATGAGCTTGGGTAAAGTTCTTTCTCCGCAGATTGGCGAATAATCCAATGATGCCTAGCAATACGAAAGGCAGCATCCAGCTAGCTTGACCTGACAGCTCCGATTGGAACAGGCGCAGTGGACCTGCTGTTCCTGTATTGAACATTCCGCCTCCGCTTCCACCGCCGTTCATGCCGCCGCGATTTCCTCGCCCGCCGTCCTCGCCACCAAATTGCCGACCTTGACTGTCTGTTCCACTAGGAGGCTGACCTGGTGCACCTCCATCATCGTCACCAGTCTGGCTATTCGAGGTCGAATTTGTGCCTTGCCGGCCCGAAAATGCTGCACGTCCGCCATCAGCGCCACTATTACTGCCTGACCCGTTCATGTTGGGCATCTCGCCATTCATAGCTGGCATTTCACCATTCATGTTCGGCGTCTCGCCGCCATTCATTCCTGGCATTCCACCGCCACCACCACCTGCCCCGCGATCCCCCGTTAATCGGGCCACGCCATTATACCCAAAAGCAAGATTCAGCACTGAATTGGTACCACTGCTGCCGATATAAGGCCGTTTGCTGGCGGGAATCGAATCCACGATCACTGCCCAGGATAAGGAGACTACAAGCAAAATTGCTGTGGAGGCGGCCAATACTCCCGTCTTCCGCTTCCAGTTCACTTTGGCAGCTAAGACATAAAAGAAATAAAAAGCCGGTAGAACCATGTATGCCTGTAGCATCTTCTCGTTAAAACCAACACCGATTAACGCAAATGCGGTAAGAAGGCTACCCATCTTGTTGCTCTTCGTCCCTTTAAATAGAAACCATGCCGCGAGCAGAAGGGTGAATACAAGCAGTGCATCAATATTGTTCGTCCGGCTGACTGCCGCTGCTACCGGAGTAGTCGCCATGACTAGAGCTGCTATACGTGCTGCCGCTCTGCCAAAGGTAGACTTCACCAGCAGGTATACAAGTAACACGGAGCCCACGCCGCCAAGTGCCTGTGGCAAAATCACACTCCAACCGTGCAGCCCGAAGATAAGCGCGCTAAGTGTCTGAATCCAAAAGGTAACTGGTGGTTTATCTACCGTTACTGAACCCGCGGAGTCCAGTGAAGCGAAGAAGAAATTATGAAAGCTCTGCAGCATACTTCCCACCGCGGTGGTGTAGTATGTATTCACATAGTGGTCATTCCAAACTCCATACCCGTACAAAAAAGCGGCAAGTAATAAAATGAGCCACAATATAAGATCCGAGCTTATTTTTTTGACCCTGCTCATCTCCATCCACTCCTATCCTTTGATCATCTGTATTCCGGCAGTTCTGTGCCCCCGGTTCAATCTTTCTGTAGGTGTATTATTTCACCCTTACCTTAACTCTCAATGAGTCCAAGCTGAATGTTTGCTGAATATACAAGGCCCCCAGAACGCAAAAAAGACCCCACAATGTGGAGCCTTTCTGTTTTTAAAATTGACTATTCCATCCTGCCCATAGCAACGAGCTTATTCACTGTATTCCAGTTACGTGCTGTAACAGACATACCTAATATTTTGTCAAAAGAAACCTTAAAAAGCGGCGATTGGCTCACGCTGATCTCATATAATACGTACATCTCTCTGCCGGCAAAACGCAGTTTATCCGGTCCTTCCTCATAAATACGCAGCTTATCTAGTGCTTCAGCTGAAGGCACTGCTGGCAGAAAAGAAACATACCATCTTTTGAACGCCTCTGGGTCGGTCAGCTGAAAGGGATTATTAGTGATTACTTCCTCCATCTCAGCCAGTGTACGAATCATAACAGAGACCTCAAAACCAAAAACCTCATGAATCTGGCGTTCAATGACTCCGCTAAGGAGACTCTCCGATTCCTCATCACTTTCAAACACTACATTGCCGCTCTGAATATACGTTCGTACATTGTGAAAACCAAGGGACTGCAACATTGTCTTCAGATCCTGCATCTTAATGATTTTGTGGCCGCCGACGTTAATGCCACGCAGCAGCGCAATATAGATGGTCATGGAGCACACTCCGTTTCTAGTCAGGATCAAGGTAGTCCCACGGTTAAGGTCTGCAGACGTTTACGCACTTCTTTTACCAGAAGCTCCTTCTCCGGTGGCGGAAGTCCTTCCACCAGACGCGCGGCAGCGATTGGCAAAATCCAGCGGTCTATGTCCTCATAGGCGAGACCTGATAAACGGAGATACTCCCGAATGTATCCCTTGGTTAATTTCTTTCTAATAAAACCTATCATCATTCTCGATAAGGCAGAGGCTCCAGGGGGCATGGCTCCCATACTGAACATCACTACAGATCGAGCAGCATCGGCCGCTGGTTCTCCCGCCACACCTGTCATCCAGTCGATTACCCAGAGCTGGTCATCCATAAGCACATTGTCAGGATGGAAATCTCCATGACATAAATGGGTTCCTTGTGGTAACTTCTCCAGATAGCTCAGGATGGCTGACTTCTCATCTTCACTAAGCATTGGAGCCCCCATAATATTCCACTTCAACATATCCTTCTGCTGTCCAATTTCTTCTGTAGGTTCAAGCTTATGCAAATCACAGTGAAGTCCCGCCATCATTCTGGCATAATGGGCAACTTTCCAAGGCTTCTCACCCATCACCTTTAGCAGGGAGGGACCTTGAATTTGTTGAAAAACGATTCCTTGTCTACTCTGTTCAGAAATTAGTTCAAAGGGCTGCGGTGTCCGGACGCCCTGCGAGTGCACAAACTGGCTGATCTTATATTCTCGGCTAATATTCTGCCCTGAAACATCCGCCAGGTACAATTTAAGAATCCTCTGATCATCATGCTGCCAGATCTCCGCTGTTCTGCCTTTCCCAATAAGCTTCGCCTTCATTCAGCAGCCTCCATTTAGTCCAGATTAATGCGGGTAAAATGCTCAACAACCGGAAATGGATCGTAGTAATGGTGAAGCAGCGCCTTCCATTCCTGATACTGGCTGGATTCTCTGAATCCTATGGTGTGATCTTCAAGCGTTCTCCACTTCACAAGCAGAAGATATTTATGATCATCCTCCAAGCAATGCTGCAATTCATGCCCTATGTAGCCTTCGATCGAAGAAATTAAGCTTGAGGCCTCCTTGAAGCTTTTTTCAAATTCAGTAGTAAAACCAGACTTCACTTGCAGCATCGCAGCTTCCAAAATCATAATCAGCATCCTCCAAAGGTTATGTATTTAAAGCATCACGGAAAAATTCATGATAAAAATTAATAATAACAAGCAGAATGGCTAGTGACTCGTTGACCTGCTCCACCTCAAGGCTATGATTAGCATCATCGATTCTATACACTTTTAAATGATGAAGCCCATCAATTTCACCAGATAGCTGTTCGCTAAATAAAGGGTCGCTTCCGCCATAAATTACAGTCCCACGACTCTGCTGTATCAAAGGGATCGCCTCAGGTAATGGTGTTATATATAGATGAGACGTCTTTTTCTGTATTTCCAGCTCTTCTGCAATTCTCCCTGCTATGACCGAACCCACGCTTTTGCTAATGAATAGAATCTTTTTGTAATCAGGAAGAGATGCAATGGCCGCCTTACATTCCTGAATGAGAATAATCATTTCATCACGCTTAAAACCTACTCTAGCACTCTGATAGCCATATTCAAGCAGCAGGACATCGCAATTATGTTCCCGAGCAGCTTTGGCCGCATAATCTAGCAGAGGGCGTTCAGCCGAGTAATTTTTACCCGGAAAAATAACAGCCAGTGTCTTAGATCCTTGAGTAATATATTTATGTCTAACCTCTCTACCCCAATAAGAGGACATAATGATGTTGCTGACGTTCATACCTGTTTCCCTCTTTTCTAAAACAACCATTCTATATATCTATCATTATAGCTAACTTATGTTTAGTTTTAAAATCAAAGAATTCCTAATCTTTACTAGAGATCAGGAATGTTCGAAAGTAGGTCTATTGCTGTGATGCCACCTGCTTATGTTTACTTTTACTAACCTTAATTTCAGCACAAATCCACAATATCAACGGAATAATCACCTGAAAAGGAAGCGCATATATTGGATAAATAGTATAGGCAAAATGCTGCATCTCCATAATATCCTTGAAGATAAACCGAGAGAAATAAACCATAATCAATCCCAGCTGAAGCACAACGGATCGGTAGCTCTTCAGTTTGAATAATTTAGCGACTCCAACACTAGCCACATATAAACATAAGCTGGCCTTTATGAATATGGTGATTACAAATCCAAGTGCGGATGATGCCTCCATTCGGGTCAAAAAATCCCCGATATTAATCCGACTAACTGCTACATAAGAGGGAAAGTATAAGCTTTGAACAATATCAGGATTGAGAATCAGCAAATTCCGCAGTGAAACAAGCAAGATCACTCCGCCAGAAATCAGTAATCCGCTTAGCAGTATCTTTTTGGCTGAGTCTTTTGCCGGTAAATGACTAAATACTCCCATAAAAAGAACAATTTCAGCAAAAGGAAAAGCAAATGATCCCAATGTATCTGCCAATACCGGTGACCATCCACTGTCAAGAAAAGGCTTCAAATAGTGGTACTTGAGCTTGGGAATGGCTAGGATTTCAATTAAAAAAATCTCAGCTAAAAGCAGCAGTAGAAATAGTTTAGCACATCTTCCAATCACCTCAATTCCTGCCTTAACCACCCAGATACATAACAGTCCAATACATAACATGGGTGCAATCATAGGGGTCTCAGTCAAAGCTACTGTTTTACTAAATTCTCCAAAATTCCTTAGAACCAGGGCCCCCATATGCAGCGCGTACCATATATACATACAAGAAACTACTCTTCCAAGGATAGATCCAAATACGGTGATCAAGATATCAAATAGATCCTTCGCCGGAAAAAGCACATGAAATCTCGCGTAGATAAAAAGCAGGGGAACCGTTAACGATATGGCAAAAAGTAAAGCAATCCAGCTACTGTTGCCCGATTTCCCCGGCAGTCCCATGAATAGTGAAGTCCCAATAATAAATAGAACAACAATACTTATAGAATGCCCTGTGGGTATAATCTCTCTTTTCATGCTTAAATCTCCTCTTGGACTTGTAACTAAAATAACTTGCTGATCCAGCTGACTATGAAAGGTGAAGGACTAGGAAGCTGCCATTTCATGGCCAATGCAAAAGCAATACAGAAAGAAAACAGACATAGTGTACAACACACATAAAAATCCCGTTTCATCCCTTGCTTTAATAGTCCGTAAGGATCCATCAATACAACAAAAAAGTAGATTAACACAACGATAACAGCCAATTTAATCACCTATTCTTGATGGATCTGGATAGATCTTGAGTTTTGAGCACTGCTTTCAATAATTACTGTTGAATTTACAACCACATCTAGATCAGAGAATTCCCGCTCCCAATCTTTATCTAGCTCGGTCCAGGTCTTAGGCATATTCTCAAAGATAATTTCTCCGAATCCAAAAATATCGGAATGATATTCCCGCTGCACCTTTTTAATTACAGAGAGAATATTCTTCTGTAATTCCTTAGCGGCACGCTTTTCTATAACATTCTTACTATTTAGACTAGTGAATCCTTCAGTAGTCATTACCTCATCAAGCCCGGTATGTGTGAACGTATTTATCTGTAATTGGAGCTTGCCGTTTACCCAAACAGGCTTTACTTTTGTTTTATTAGAGAAAATTTCAAGTGTAAAGTCGGGGGTTCCCTCTTCGTTATTCACGGTTAACACCCCTCCCTTAATATTATCTTTAACAAACAACATATACTTGGTCTCTTCGCCACTCAGCTTACCAATCATTTTGTCCATTTTGAATATAGCTGTTCCACTAACACGCGGATTCTTCTGACCATTCTTTTCGTGAATATAAATAAGAGGAGCTATCGCACAATCCCCCGGCGTTTCAAGCTTTTCAATGAAGTCCCAAATTTCAACAACTGGAGCCGTGCTTACATTTTTTTCAACCATCATCTGCTGGGCAAGACCATAAGACATAATCGTTTCTGTTGAGCTGTTCAAATTAATTACTTCCTGAGCCGTCTTCTCTTTAGAAACAAATACATAAACATCCGACCGAGTTTCTGTATCTCTGTTGTACCAATCAATCACTTTTACAACCCCTTCCTTCGCTACCTCCTCACTGATAATGATCGCCTTGGAATGGCTCCAGAATAATTTTTTTCCCGTGATTGAAATCATGCCTCGCACAATTTCAAACAGCGTTTTACCTGAAAGACTAACCATCTTATATCCCGCTTGACTAGACTTCATCCCCTCTTTCGTATCCACGATTTCGACCGTTGCTAATAGCTTCCCGTCAGAATCTTTATCGATGCCAATGCCTGCTACAACCGCCCTGTCTTCAATTTCAGCGTAATCCCAACAGCCCAAGATACTGACCAGAAGTAATAGTGATATACAAGCTAGCAAACCTTTTTTGATTTTTTTCATGACCGATTCCTTACTTTATTTGTCGCTTTTCTCTTTCGATTACGAGCACCAATCATCGCTGGACGCAGATACATATGCCACCACGGCGCCCTTATAGCTGTATCCTTAATATCCTGCGGGCGAATAGAACCTACTCCAAGCATGTATTGAACGCCAAAGGAACGTAAACTCATCAAATGAATAACTAAACCGATCACACCCAAAAAATATCCATATAATCCTAGAAAAAAGGTAGCAAACAGCAGCAGCGACCTTACTACGATTAAAGGACCCGTCAGCCTAGGGTTAAGCAAAGCCATAATTCCGGTTAAACCCACAACAATAATCATAGGTGCGCTAACTATCCTCGCTTCCACAGCCGCCTGACCCAATACAAGCGCACCTACGATACTAATCGCCTGACCAATGTAGGTCGGTATTCGTTCTCCTGCCTCGCGCAGAATTTCAAATATCGTTAGCATGAACAAGACCTCCACTACAGTCGGAAAAGGAACGGCAACTCTCGACGTTGAAATACTAAGCAACAACATGGTAGGCAGCATCTCCTGACTATAGGTAACCAATGCTACGTACAAAGCAGGGATACTAATAGACAAGAAAGCTCCTAGCACCCTTATCATTCGATTAAATGAACCAAAGTAATAGTTAATATAATAATCAGAACTAGCCTGGAAATTCTCCACAAACAAGTAGGGCACTGTCATTGCATAAGGACTGCCTTCCATTAATAAGGCAACTCTGCCCTCCATAATTTTGCTTACTACAGAATCTGGACGTTCTGTGCTCCCCGTCATCTCAAAGGGTGAGAAGGGTTCATCCCGAATAAGCTCTGAAAGAACAGACGTATCCAATACAACATCTATATCCACCTGTTGAATTCGCTCTTGCAACTCTTTAACAACTTCCGGTGAGGCCAACCCTTCGATATAACAAATACAAGTTTGTGTTTTGGAGCGGACCCCGACCTGGCCAAAAATCAACTTTAAGTCCGGACTTTGCACTCTTCGGCGAATGAGCGTCAAGTTTACAAGCAGTGACTCTGTAAAACCTTCTCGCGGACCATTGACACTTTTTTCCGTCACAGGCTCCGCGATGGCCTTCGTTTCCCACCCCTGCGCACTAATGTTAAGCGCACCAGCAAAGCCATCCAGCAGAAATAATGTTTTTCCAGCTACGACCGCGCTAACCATCTCATCCAAACTCGTAGAGCAGACCACATCGCTAATGTTAATAACCAGCGTCCGAATTTTCTCCATCATTTCGGCTGTATTCCCGCTATCCATTGCCGTAAAATCAAAATCCATTAGAGGCTTTATCACCCCGTACTGGATCATTTCCCTGTCTACCATTCCGTCTACATAGACTAATCCGCAGCGGATGCCGTCACTATGGATATTATTTAGCACCCTTATCCTAAGAGTTCCATCATCCTTGAATATTTGCCGAAACAGATTCATCATTTCATCTAGTGACGTACTCGGAGTCTGCTCAGAGGTCGTATTTTGTTGAGAATCTTTGCGGTTACCATCTGCTGCCTTTTTCTCCACAGTAGTCACTCCTGTCACAATAGTTTCCTAGAAATTATCCCCCATCTCACTAAATACTATCCGCCAAAATTATACTGAAAAGGGATCAACTTCTTTGCAAAGGAGAGTAAGCTCCATCCGTTAAAATAAAAAAAAGCCGCTTTATCAGCAGCATGTTGAATGTTTATGATTGTAGGGGTCATCTGGTATAATTTGATGAAAATAAGAGATAGGAGCTCCCTATGACACCATTTACAGAACAAGTGATTCGTATCATACAATCTATACCTGAAGGAAAAGTGATGACTTACGGAGGCGTTGCTCGTGCGGCAGGAAGACCAAGAGGCGCAAGGCAGGTGGTTCGTATCCTCCACTCCATGAGTAGAAAATATAAACTTCCCTGGCATCGGGTTATCAACGCCAAAGGAATGATCGCCTTGACCGAAGATGAATCCAACTCCCTCCAGAAGCTTTATTTGCAGGAGGAAGGGATTATTTTTAATGAAAAAGGTGTGGTAGATCTGAAGCAATACCAATTTGATCCGGAATTTATGGGTTAACCACGTATACGCTTGGCGTCCCTTCCTTTTTCACGGGTTCCAAGACCATTTAACAAACAGTACATCGTAGCGTAGATGACCAGCAATACAAACGCAATGAACAAGCTAAAAAATACCGACTGTCGATTCAAGCTGTCCATAACCAGTTGGTACAACTGATGCCGGTCCGTCAGTACGTCCCAGCTATTCAGCCTGTAGACTCTGCCAAGCAGGACCCCATACCCCCCAAGTACACATGCTGCGAGTACGAATATCCAAGAGAAGAGCAGGCTGCTTTTGCGGTAAACAACCGTCTGGAACTGGTATAAAGAGAAGAATCCAGTCAACCAGCCGCTCCAAGTGAACAATAAGAGGGTAGCCAGATCATACCAATACCGATTCTGAATGGTGCCATCCACGATATATCTGCTTTTTCTTATCGTTAGATGCACCAGATCCGTCATGAGATAAGGCGCGTTCGGAAAGAACAGCAGCCAAGCGACGCCTAGCGGAACAAGCAGCAAGCCACCTATCTTCCTTTTATCCAGTTCATAAGCAGCCATAGAGAACAGGAACGGTATCCAAGCCAGGAATAAATTCCAGAGTAAAAATGCATAAAACGAATCCGTCTGTAGTGACACTACACGATATACGGCCAATGTCGCCACAGACAGACCTGCCAAGAGCATAAACACCTTCGGATAATTCAATTCCTTCATGAGCTTATATTCTCCTTATCGAGATAGTTTACATTTAACTTATACCCAATTGTACAAATTTGGCATTCTCAAGTCCAATCTGCGGGAAATATAAGGATAATGTATAGTGTGAAAC
>NZ_NFVA01000078.1 GCF_002264395.1 Paenibacillus sp. VTT E-133291 | reverse complement strand
GTATTGGTCCTAAAATTGCTGCAACCATTTAAAATATATTTACATATTATACCGTATATAATCTTATGTATAGAAATTATTGAGCTAATTTACCCAAGAACTGAACATGCAACCCATTATGGAATATTACATTATCCTGCCCGTTAGTTGAATAGGGCGGCAACATACATTCTTTCAAATCCTCTGATAAACCTCCGCATATGAAAAATCAAGTTGTTCTCGTAATTTTTTATTTTCATCTTCGAGCTTCTTCATCTTACGTTTTAGCGAAGCAATGATGGCGTCCTTATTGTTTTCATCCATTTCTCGCTTGATTTGTTTTGGTGTTGGCACTTGAGCTTGCTGCTGACGAAGCGATTCAATGCGTCCACGTATCTCAGGATTATTATAGAGAGTTGCTTTGCTTACGCCAGCATCCGTTGCCACACTATTAAAATTGATGCTCTCTTTGGCTTTTACAAGTCGCCTAATTGACTCATCCACTCTTTGTATGGTCTTCAAGATTAACCCATGGGTTATTAAATTCGAATCGAATATTTCTATTTGATCGATTATATTTGTCTCGTTGATCCCGAAAGTTAGCTATTGAACCAATTACATCTACACTCCAAGTATTTTCAGTCATGAAATAGAGGTTCTCTATTTTGTGAAACGATACGGACCCATCATCATGAACTAATCGCTCTTGATAGCTGGAGATCTCTTGTTCAAGCCGATTATAATTCAACCTATCCGCTTTCATATGTTTTTTATTCTGTAACATCACTGTCAGTTACCTCCTTTGATTGTATATTGCCAAGCTGAAATGCATGTTGAGCTTTCTCCCAATTCTCACGTATATCTTCTTCCGATGGATGGACATACATGTTCATAGTTGTTTGAATATTTGCATGCCCTAATCGTTCTTGCACTTGCTTGATGTCTTTCGTTTGACGGTAGTATATTGTTGCATGCGTGTGCCGCAGCAAGTGAGGGTGGATGTGCATCCCTGTTTTCTTACACAGTACTTTAAATAAGGCGCGAACATCACGGTCATTCATCGGTTGTCCAACACGGTTTCCCCGCAGTTTAACAAATACGAAACTCGTATCGATATCATGATCTTCAATCACGTTTTATAGGTAGTCGTCGTATAAATCCATAAGTCCCTGCGAAACATACAATTCCCGTTCACCTGTCTTACCAGTTTACCTACATATCGTTTTGGTCTCTTGAATACGGAAAAAGTAATCATATAGGCTTGTTACCACTGTGATTATAAGATTCACTGATTTTTCTGTTCTTTTCGCTTCAATCTGTTGTAATGGGTAACTTTTCCACTTTCAAACGGATTACGCAACCACCCTACAAAGTCAGCAAGATCCTTAACTCCTACTTCTTTGTAATCTATCTTCCGCTCTTCAAGATAAGTGAAATACTGTTTTAATGCATAGCAATAAGTCTTCAGTGTATTGTTGCTTTTACCTGTCTGATCCAGGTATTTTAAATAATTCATCACAGGAACAACTGGAACACCTACCGCATCCAACAGCAAATATCTCTTTTTATTTTCATTAAGAATTACTTCTTGTACTCTCACAACAACACCCTCAACGAAAGCTTTTATCCTCAATATATTAAATAATTTATACTAAGATTTAAAGCCTAAGTTAATATTTCTATTTACGTTACTACAATTAATCGAGTCTAATACTTTATTTTCTTCTGACACTCCGACGACACAAACCCTGTAAGCCTGTCCACGTATAACGGAGGATGGATTTAAATCTCTTCAATGCAAAAGAACGAGAAAAAATCTAATATAATCTCACGTGAAAATAAGCCCACTACGCCTATACCGGCATTGTGGGCTTCACTGCTTAATCTTATTTGTAAATTGAAGTATCCAGCGGAATAATGAACCCGCCGTCAACAGCTTGTATCACATTTATTGCGATGTTCTTTACTCCAGAAATATCTACCTCAATCGTCTGGAGATCACTATTTGGCGAGATCTTCTCTACTTTTTTAAGGAGCACATTCTTGTCATTATCCCTAATTTCAAGAGACTCCACTTCCTTACCGACTGCAGCGAATTGCAGAACAAGCTTCTGATATTTGCCGTTAGGGCTGAGCGCGGTATATTTAATATTGGAATTAGGTGCGCTGTACAGAACTTCCTTATAATTCTTGCCACCGTATTTGGTCAGTGCAGGGTCCTTGGTATGCAGACTGGTGTTGAAATCCTCCTGGTTCACGGGAACGCCTGCCTGCTGTTCGCCAATAATCACCTCTTTGGCTGTTCCGTCATAATTCACCGGAACATCCAGCAGCTCAGAAACAGATCGTACCGGAAGATACGTAGTTCCATTATAAGTGATGGGAAGCACCACTTTGCCATTGCCATCTTTGAGAGGGGTAATCTCCCCGTTCACTCTGATTTTTAAATCTCCGTTTAACAACGCTTTAATTTCTTGGAGATGCGAGCTCGCGAAAGCACCTGTGCCCATGCCCACTAAAAGTATCATGGTACCGCATAAAGTCGTAACAAGCTTCTTCTTCATTTCTGTTTTCCTCCTCTTGGGATTTCTTCAAATCCAGAAAATCCGGAAACAACGGTTATTTGAGAGATATTCTCTCTGAAAGATGACGCTACATGTGGGATAGTCTCAGCATTTTTGGAGTTGAAGATTTTACCACATTATATCATAAAGCCCAATGCTTCTTTTCTATTTTTCCCTTATTCTGCATAAATTGAATTTATCAGTACAACGTATACAGATTGTCTATCGATTCAGATAAGATATGATAAGTAATCCAACTCGAATTATTAACGTGTCCACTTACTCAACGTAGCCACATTGGATGTTGAGATCCTCCACTTTACTAGATGTTAAAATAAACCTTTGATTTGCAGCCCATCTCTTTTGGGTCACTACAATGATGTGACCGTGCATCAAAAAGAATCAGGAGCTGACATTATTTATCTTGTTATTTAACCGGTATTCGAGTGCCATTTATAATTATTGCTTTAACTTTGGTAATATCTAAAGGCGCTTTCGTATCCCAACTTGAATTGAAGGTATGTTTATCAGGGTTTTGGCTTCCTCCACCACCTTCCAATGGGATAATACCGTCTACTGTTTCAATTTCAAGTAGCATATCACTGACCATGAAATTCTCACCTTTATAGGTACCGATTACTTGTAATCCTAAAGGACTGAGGGTTATATATTCAAAAAGATGACCTTCAACTGAAATATCATTTTTCCAAGTACGTAATTTGGCAGTAGTATCACTTGAATTTGCCGCCACCTTCCAGTTGCCTTCAACCCCAGAATAAACGGAACCAGTATAATAAAGAGTGTATTTACTAAGATTTTCGCAGCTTACAGGAAATACAAATTCTTCATATTTATACTTAGCGTCATCATAATCGTTTTTTTCAAGATCAAGAAGGTTATTTTTCTTATCACTGAGAAATACCAAACTATAATCATTGGAGATTAAATTACCGTCTGGACCCTTTAGAGAAAGCATGGCATCACTAGGACCAAACTCTTTGTTAAAAATTTTCCCTGTCTGCACATGCAATTTTCCATCTATAATACCGATATTTGAAACCCATTGATCTTTTTCACCATGGGGCATGGAAGCATAATCGCCTGGCATAAGTGCCTCTGTTAATGAACTAAGGTTACTTGGTAAATTACTCCCCCCAAAAATCTGTGCTTTTTCAACAGGAATCGTTTCTACATCTTCAATTCCTGTAAGGGATACGGAAATGGGTTCGTCTTCATAGGCTTTTTCGTTAAAATAAATAAGGAAACTGCCAAGCTCCAACGGATCTGTTAATGGTGTGTCTGGATCAGCCGTTATATTAAACTCATAATAAATGGTATTCGTATCTTTATTAAAATTAAGCATTTTTTGTTTCCATGACATGCGGGCTGATAAACTTTCGTCTCCACTTTTGGCTCCCTCGTTTGTTGGTGAATGTATTTTTACAGTGAATCCGTCTCTAAAATCAGTTTGTTCCGTTAATCGGTTTTGACCTGTTCTATCCTGAAGAGATAGGTATATAATCGCTCTATTATCATATTTCTGTGCACCGATAACCTCCATGCGAATTCCTTCGTCCTCACTATAGACTCCTACTGGTTCAACAATCTTACCAAAATCAGGATTAAATCTCTTTATGAACCAATCAAAATCCCCTAAAGATGAAGCAGTTGCACTAGTAACTAATACGAACGATATCGCAATAGCTGCAATTGTTGACCTTGTCCACCGTTTGCGGTGTCTAGCAGGCATGTCAGTACTACCTTCATACAATCGGCTTTTAACCTGTTCTGCAAGTTTACTTGAATCAACCGTAATTTGGGAAAACATTTCATGTATATGTTTTTCGTCCATATCAAATTTGCCCATAGTTAGACTCCTTTCTACCATATGCAATATTAAAATATTTAACTATTTTATCTTTGGCCCGTTGATATTGTTTGCGTAATGCAGCTGGAGAACTTCCTGTAAGCTGAGATAGTTCCTCGTAACTCTGCCCATCCATAATCCGCCCATATAACAAGGCACGTTCCATAGGTTTAAGCTTCTGTAACGCACGAAGCATCTCATCACTCAAACCTTTATCTTTCTCTGGTAAAACTACTTCACTGCGAATATCATGAAAATAATGGATCTTACGCTTTTTTAGTTGATTTAAGCAGCGATTATATGTAATTTTGTACAACCATGCGGATAGGTTATTGCCATCAAAAATATTCCGATTTTGATAGGCTGAAAGAAAGACTTCTTGTACAATATTTTCTGCTTCATGATAATCACATAGAATCGCCGTTGCATAGCGAAGGAGTTTTTCACCATAGAGATTGATTATCTCTTCCAGTTCATCTTCTCCGCCATTAACAAACCTTCTTCCAATATCTATTTCCTCCATAAGCTCACCTCCTTTTATTTATCAGTCGACTGCACCCCTATAACATTTCAAAGAGCTGTTTTGTGACATAATTTTTAATTTATCCGATATTTTGAAAGTGGATAATACAAGTCGATTGTCACCACCAAGGGATAGCCAGCCCATTTCGGGTACACTAAAAATAGCCAACCCTTTGATGGTAAAGGGGTTAGCTATTAAGTTTGAATGTTGATTTATTAACATATTGAACATTTTGTTAAACTAATAGATTTTTACTTCCGTTTGCTTTCTATATAATGAAGCCCTTGACACATTTGTAATTTCACAAATGCAGATGCAAACCCACATTACGGTACTGGAAAAGGAGCTACTATCTATCGATTTACGAGTGATCAATTCTCTTCTTACTACACAAAAATTATTCATACTAAATCAAGAGATGCAATTCATGTTTTGGATGGTTTACTGCACCATGAGACGGATCTAAACATAGAAGATCATTATCAAAATTATTTACAATAGATAAAGCAAGTGAGTAACCAAAATTAGAAGCAATTTACGTGGATAAATAAATACAAAGGTCATTGAAGAAAAAAGAGACATTAGTTAACATATTTTTAATTATGTAAACTTAATGACTGAGCTATTTACATTTTTAAGGAGCGGGACCGTTTCATTGCAGACTCTGCGATAAAACGGTCCCTTTTCAAACGAAATTATGATAATTATAAATCCCCTGTAGCAAATTCACCTGAGCCTTCACATATTGTCTCAGTTTCAAAGGTTCCACAATCTCGGATTGACCAAGTATCCCCCAAACATTTGTACATGCACTATCATAGCTAAACATATTTACAGTAAGGGTTATTTGATCTCCTTCCTCTACCCTGTTCATGATCTCCAGTCCGTGTATAGAAGCCTCTCGGCTCTTATTCGTTCTAATCAATACCGGATATATCTCTTCCTCTTTACAAGTTTGCTTAAATCCCCTCTCCTGCTGCTTCCAGTGCCCTTCTAAAGAGAAGTCCTGAGGGATAGCATACTCTTCGTCTATACGCTGCGTAGAGGCGATTCGCTCACATTTAAACGTACGAATTTGTTCGACTTCTTCACAGTAGGCTATAAGATACCACTCTTCTTTTTTCACAACTAGACCATAGGGCAGTATTTTCCTGATCGAAATGACTCCATTAATCTTGTGGTATTCAATCTGTAGTTTCTTGGATCTCCAAACAGCAGTTCGAATCGATTCCAGACATGGAATCTCTAAGCGTTCTGTCCACCAAGGCGTATCATCAAAATAAAAACGTCTTTGTGCCTTCTGGATATCATTTTGATAGGAAGCGGGTAATGATTTTTCTAATTTCAAGAGGGTTGCCTTTAGCTTTAATCCGGAATCTGTATGTCCACTAGTATGAATCCCCATTCCTGTTAGAAATAGATTGATTACATCTTCCCCATGAAGCTGATTTAGGTTAACAGTATACCCCTCCATCAAGGAGATGCCACCATTCGGTCCCGGCGTGGATAACAGTGGTATTCCAGCTTCAGCAAGTACGTCAATGTCTCTATAGATAGAACGTACGGAAGTTTCCAAGGCTTCAGCTAAGTCATTGGCCTTCATCTTCCCTCTTGATTCCACTAATAATAAAATCGCTATCAAACGATGCAAGCGCATGGGGAGCCTCCAAGTTTTTCTTTTTTATAGTATACATCATAATTCTTGCCAAGCTGTTGTCAACAATAGAAGGTTATGATTAGTTCATTACATTAAAGGAGCTGATACACATGAATATAGGCATATTGGGAACTGGATTCGGAGCTTATCATGCGCAGTTATGGACGGCGATGGATCGAGTAGACAAAGTAATTATCTTTGGTCGGAACGAAGCTAAGCTGCAGAAGCTAAAACAAGCTTTAGGCGTTGAGATAACTACTCATATTGACGATATTATGCTCGATTCCACCATCGATGTAATTGACATCTGTTTGCCCTCTAATTTACATAGGCAATATGCTGTCGATGCGCTTATGCATGGGAAACATGTATTCTGTGAGACACCCGTTTGCTTCAACCTAGAAGATGCCCTTGCGATGAAAGAAGCCGAACAATTGTATGATTCGCGAATTCTCGTCAACCAGTTTATTAAATTCGATCCTGCGTTCAAATATCTTTATGAAACGACT
The DNA here is from genome assembly GCF_002264395.1 of Paenibacillus sp. VTT E-133291. GTDB lineage: Bacteria > Bacillota > Bacilli > Paenibacillales > Paenibacillaceae > Paenibacillus_AQ > Paenibacillus_AQ nitricinens. Next base: position 24,365 of record NZ_NFVA01000078.1, on the reverse strand, counting down.
CATAATGAGAAATATGGAAAGCTTTTATCTCTCACCTTAAAAAGAGAAACGCCTCCCTTGTGGGGTGACCTCGGTCTACACGCTATCGCTACAAAGCTTATGATTCACGAATTGGATTTTGTGACCTGGATGCTGGGGTCTATAGAACCGAACTTCGTTTGGGGAACTGATGGTGGTAAAAGTGATCAAGCCATAGTACGCGCTGTTTTTCAACAATCTAATAGGTACGCAGAGATCATTGTGTCTTCACAGATGCCGGCCACTTATCCTTTTTCGGTAGGTTATGAGGCATATTTTGAACAGGGTAAACTTGTCTATCAAGAGAGTGACAACATGAATGGAGCTGTTGAAAGCTCATTAATTGAATATACCGCTGCAGGTAAACTAGATCTTTTGTTAGAACCAGCTAATCCCTATCAAAAAAGTTTGGAGTATGCACTCCAATGTCTAATCGAGGATAGTTCATCAATAATTGAGTTAGATAATGCCATACAAGCTATAGAACTAGCTATTTGTATTGAAAAAAATCTTGTATAAATGTATGAGGAAGTGTAGTACCCTTTTTCCAGTGGTTTTGTTAATAGGGTGATTATGTGTTGCAGTGTAGATGTATAGTGCATAAGGTATGATCAGGATTTTGATTTTTCTATTGTGAATTTTTCATATGATGAAATCACAGAATTATATTTATAAGTACGCACTCTCTGAACTTATAATGATTGCTATCAGAGATAAGAATTAGTTAACATAATCATACTTATGTTAACTAATTCTAGGGAGTCTATTTTCCACACTCATTCACCGCTTCATTATCGCAAGTGCAAAACGCTCTATCGTCTCTTTCGATAATCCATTTACACTCTTGTTTTTCCCTTTTACCACTCGCAGAACCATTCGATCTAATACAGTCATCTTCTCTTCGTAAATCTCATCTCCGAACACTTCTTTTGTAACTGATTGGTTATACAACCCCTCTGGAAATGAAGATTTCAATTCCTGTGTGGCTTGCTCCCCCTTCGCTCCTGCACAAATAAACAATCCAACGCGCTTCTTACCTAATTCATTTTGATATTTTGAAGCAAATTCCATCATTTGTTTTTGTATTTTCCCAAAATAAATAGATCCACCTAAGATGACAATATCATATGGCTCTAGTGTAGGTTCTTTGGCATGCATTAAATTAACTACTTCAGTCTCATCGCCCAACTGATGTTTCAATAAATAGGCAGCTTTCTCTGTACAACCATATTTAGAAGTATACACAATGATAGTCTTCATTCTAATCGCTACCTCCCTACTCTCTGATCTTCCTACTGTGTTAAAGGCTCATGTATATCCCTGTTGCTATTGAAACCATTGAATTCAAATAACAAGAAATCAGTGCTTCGACCTGTTCTTCAGGCAAATCCTTTTCCACAATCAAACGCATAATTAATCCGAACGCAGCGCTCCATATCACTTGAGCAGTAAGCTCTATTGAAGAGTCTTTATGGAGTTCTTTCGATTCGAACCTAGATAGACATTGACAGAGCATACCAATCGCTTTACGCTCCTGTGCAGCTCCCTTAAATAAAACAGCTGTGTAACTAAGGACAGCCGGTGTATCGTTCAGCATTACATTACGGTATTCTACACTTGTAGACAGGGTCATCCTGATCCATTGCTCAAGTGATTGTCTCAAAAGCATCTCTGGTGGCAGCTCATGCTCTGCCTTTCGTTGTACAGACTGAAGCCCGTCAACCATATCTGTATATTTCTGTTGCAAATATCTCACTACAATTTCATCTTTCCCCTGAAAGTAATGATAAATAATTCCTGGAGAATACTCGATTCTCTCTGCAATTTTGCGGATGGATAGTTTGTCAATACCCTCCTCAGATATCAACGAAGCCGCAGCCTGTAATATCCTTTTCTTCATTTCCTCACGTTCACGCAATTGCCGTTGTTCTTTAGTCATCTTGACGTCTCCTTATAATTTGAACATCGTTTAATCATTGAACACTGTAAATATATTATGGTATACAGTTATTTTCTATATAGTAAGTCACAGGCAAATCCTCCACCCTTTAATCACATACACAGGCATAAAAAAATCCGCCAGTCTAAATCGACTGGCGGAAACCTTATTCATGAAGTTAAAGGATTACAGACAAAGAGTTTTTGTGATGATAACCAACAGGATAAACAGAACCAAGATAGCTCCTGTGTTAGTAAATCCACCGTATCCTCCTGCGAATTCGCCCATTTTAACTCCTCCTTTGTAATTGAGTACATCATAAGATATGCTAAATCCCCATCTCTGCTTGGGTATTTTGAACAAAAATAACCCAACAATCCCGTTGAGGTTGTGGGTTATTCATTATTAGTTAACATAATATTTATTACGTAAACAAAATATGTGTAAATCTCTTGAACGGTAAAATAAGCATTGATTTTGATGACTACAATATCGCTATTTCCCATTCAAATATTAACCCTATTATTATTTAATGTATTGAAGTATTGACTCGGATTTCCTTGTGGCGGGTTAAAACGCTCTTTAAATTCTCCATTGGTGTACTCTCCAATCACTCTATGCCAGAAATTACGGGCAGGCGTATTCGCGCGTACCTGTGACACCTTCCAGTCGCCTGGGTACATATCAAATAATTTATGCGCGGCCCAGGTCCCCACGCCGCTCCGTCGATATTTTTGCATTACAAAAAACTCAGTCATATAAAACTGTCCTTCGGGATTACGCAACAACCGTTCTACAAGTGCAAAACCAGCAATATGCCCGTCCACTTTAAACAAATAAGCGAACTTATTGTTGCCACTACTCCAAAAAGATTCTAGTCCCGGATACGAAGGATATATCCCATCTTGGTCTACATCAAGCTCCAAATAACGGGTGAAATCATATAGGTAAAACTGCATTAATTTGCTTATCGTCTGTTTCCGCTCTCTGGGAACCAGCTCCATTCCAAGTTCCATTAGGTGCACCTCTGACATTTATGTTTACTTCACATCATATAACTTAGTTGATTCAGGAGCAAGGTCATCGCTTGTGATTAGCTTTGATCTAAGCCTATTGGAGAACAAAACATGATAAGATAGAAGGAAGAAATGATATGAAAACTATGGAAAAGGTGAATCACATGAGCGTTCAAAAGAACGATGACCGTAAAAAACTGGATCTAAAGCTACCTCTCATGCCTTGGTTCGTTCAGCAGTTTATTGACTATAAGCGACCTGATCTATCCCCATCCACCCTTCTGGAGTATATTCGGGACTATGAGTCCTTTTTCGGATGGCTGCGTGCTGAAGGTCTCTCACAGGCCAGCTCCAACACAGAGATCACATTGCTTGAATTAGAAACCCTGCACATGGATAGTATTGTTGGATACCGCCTGCACCTCACTACCCGAGCTGAGGGAACCAATACACGTGTAACCGTGTCCCGTAAGCTGTCCGCATTACGCTCTTTATTTCATTATTTAAGTCAGATCGCTGAGGACGAGAACTTCTATCCATTGCTTAAGCGTAACATTATGGCCAAGGTTGAAGTAAAACGAACGCATAAACCTAAGGACACTGCTGCTAAATTAAAGGGCAAGATTCTAGAGGATGAGGAACTGCTGGAATTCGTGGGGTACATTTTCGAAGGATATGGACGAGATGTTGAAGGTAACAAGCAGGCCTTTTACTCCTTTCAATTAAATCGTGAACGCGATGCCTGTATTGCCAGCTTAATTCTGAATTCTGGTCTTCGTGTATCCGAAGTAGTCAATCTAAACGTGGATGATCTGGATGTTAACAACAAGCTGATTTATGTCACCCGAAAAGGGAACAATGATGAAACCTTCAAAACCCCTGTTTATTTTCGAGAACAAGCTAAAGATGATTTAGCTCTTTATTTAAGCCTTCGTCAATCCCGTTATAAAACACCAAAGAGGGAAAAAGCTTTATTTATCGCTTTGCCCAATGGACGGCAAGAAGGCAAACGCATGACCAAAAGAGCCATTCAAGAAATGATTATTAAATATGCAAAACGCTTTGGTAAGCCCTATCTAACGGTACATAAGCTTCGTCACTCTTTTGCAACAGACTATTACCTGCAAAACGATATTTATAAAACGAAAGAACAGCTCGGGCATGCTTCGACAGAAACAACCGAGATCTATGCTCATCTCACGGACAAAACGATGTCTGAGGCGATTGAACGCCGTTTGGATAGTTGATTTTTTTTGCAAAAAGCCGGCCATACCCTATCCGAATTTTATGGAAAAGGTGTGGCCGGCTCTCTTTTTACATGGTTTAGAAAGACTGATCAGAGTAGCATTATGTTGAATTATTGGCTTTTCTATTGTGAATTTTTCATATGTTGAAATGTTATAAATAATATCGCTGGCATATTAGATAATTAGCTACTCCCGTCCAATTGTTAATATCATAGAGCATTTTACCTTTATCCTATCCGCGTATTTCTCCCGGAAGCTTGATAATAGTCACTTTAGCACCCTCAGATAAGCCTCGTTCCTCTGGTGGAACAACAATCAGACAATCACTATCCTTGATCGTGACCATCACGGAAGATTCGTCTATCGCTGCTGGAATGGCATAAAGGCTGCCTTCACGGATCTCTAATCGCGCTCTAACAAATCGGGTAAAGTCATTCACTCTGTTATAATCTGCACCGAGTGTGGCGCTCCATTCTGGTAAGAAAGGCTGTGATGCACACTGTATTAATCTGATAACCGGACGTGCGAACAATTGAAAACCAACGAAACAAGCACCTGGATTACCTGATAGAGCTAACAGCAGCTTACCGCCTCTAACAGCAGCAGTGGTTACACTCCCCGGACGCATCGTCACTTTGTTAAATAGCATATCTCCACTCTGTTCACGAACCAAATCGCCCATAATATCATAATCTCCTACCGATACTCCACCCGTAGTGATTACAAAATCATAGGTTTCCAGCGCCATCTGTACTTTACTTCGAGCCAGCTCCAGATCATCCACAATAGATCCCAGCATCACGGGCTCACCACCTGCCTCCTTGACTAAAGCTTCAAGCATGGGTGAGTTGCTGTTTCGAATTTTGCCAGGCTGTAGTGGTTCATGTACCTCTAGCAGCTCTGTTCCTGTCGCAAAGATAGCTACCTTAGGCCGACGAAAGACTTTCACTGTATGTATGCCAAACGCCGCCAGAACAGCTATATCCCCCGCAGAGATTAATCGCCCCGCTGGCAGCACTAGCTCACCAGAGCTTAACTCCAGCCCCATTGTTGTGATATTAGACTTCGCTTCCTGCTTCTTTCGAATACCTACGTAAGTCTTTCCTTCCTCCTCACGTGTCTCCGTTACTTCCAGCATAACCACAGTATCTGCCCCTGACGGCACTTGTGCTCCAGTCATTATCCTTGCTGCTGTTCCCGAAGTGATGTCTACCGATGCCACAGCGCCACATGGAATATTGTCTACCATTTCTAACCATACGACTTGTCCATTTACACAGTGGTTTGTATCTGCTGCAATAATTGCATATCCATCCATGCTAGAGCGGTTAAACGCGGGGAAAGGATGTGGCGCAATCACTTCCTCGGCCAAATAACGTCCACAGACCTGATTCAATGAGACCTCCTGTGACTCTAGCGGATTAGCAAATTTGATTATTTTGGCCTGTGCCTCTTTTACTTGAAGCGCTGTTCTCCGAAATTTATGATCCTTCATACCTTACCTCCGCTCTAAATCATCTGTTTTTGCAGTACAATAGGTACTATTTTAACATGAGCCAACCAGAAGTAAAATGAATAGCAGAACTGCAAAATCCTTTATCTATTTCATCACAAAGTTGTACAAAAAAAGATGCGGTCATAAGACCACATCTCCTACAACTCAATTCTAGGATGCTCTGATAACCTTTACATCTCCAGGAATTACTTTTTCTCCTTCATAAAGCATAAAGCGTCCATGTTGCCATTCCACACGCAGGAGTCTAGAGTCATCTGACTGATATTGCCACACATGCTGCTCTCCGCCATTCATAAAAGGGGTTTGACCAGCTACAGCGACATATCCGTCATATTCTTCCTCCAGAAAATAAGTATAATCGTCCAGTTCAAGTGTTGTTGGAACTTCAGCAGGATTATCTAATCGCCCATCGATTGGTTTATACAAACCATATTGCAGCTGTTCCCGCTCCTCAATATGCAAATAGGCAATTTGACTACCATCTCTTAATGTCAGTACTACCGCATTTCGTCCACGATTATGGGTCCTGCCGGTTACCTCGTAGGTAACGAGCGATACTTCACAGATGTCTCCGGGAGACAAATTAAGCATACTTTTCTGAACTTCCTGAGCTGCTGGTTTGGAGAAAAGATTACCTATACGTTTCCATATACTCAACTTGATCGTTCCCCCTACATAAATGCAGAAATAATTAAAGCTCCCGTAATTTGCAGTGAGCCTGATAATAAGCCGTACCCGATTTTGCCAAGCTGTGTACCATGATCCAGATCCAGATTCCCCCATTTAGCCAAGAGGAGACGGACCGTTCTTTCCAATATAAGCAAAAGAAAAAAAGATACAATCGAGATCAGCAAAGCATCTAGCAGACTGTTAGAAGCAGCTATCGATGATGATAAAATGAATGCCTGTGCCAATAGCTTCATTACAAAACGTGTAGTAACTGCCATATTTCCAGCCTTTAACTCTTCTAAATCATTGTATCGAGTGAAAAGTGAATCTACGAACATCAGCACAAACAGCAACACCGCGCCGCTCACTGTCCACACGACCATGGACACCAGGATATGGAAATCCATTCTATAGCCCCCGCTTATTCATTTTGCATGCTGTCATAAGCATAGATAAAGCGAAGAGGAAACGATAGTCCTGTCTCCCCTTCGCCTGTGAACATCAGCCGTGAAACGGCTAAGATCAAATGTTATTGCTTCTCGTATTGTTTCATCAGAGCAGCCAATTCATCTTCTACTGCTTGATCTTTGTTCAACTTCTCGAACTCATCATCAAGTGATTTGTTGCCCGAGCTCATCTCGTTGCTGGCTTCGGCTTGAGCTTCTGCTTGCAGCATTTTGTCTTCCATACGTTTCAGGCCAGCAGATGCGGAATCAGAGCTGAAACCGCTCATTGCTTTATTAATTTCAGTTTGAGCTTTGGCAGCATTATAACGAGCAACCAAGGTTTCGCGTTTGTTTTTCATCTGAGTAAGCTGCTTGCGCATTTCGTCCAGCTTCCCGCGAAGATTATCCGCAGATGCTTTATTCTGGTCGAAGCTTGCTTTATATTCTACCAGTTTAGCTTCAGCAGCCTTCTTTTCTTCCAGAGCACGGCGAGCAAGGTCAACATTACCAGCTTGAGCTGCAGCATGTGCCTGTTGCGTACGTTTGTTAACAAGCGCTTCCTGCTCTTCATACAGCTGCTTGAACTTCTTCTCAATAGCGATTTGAGCCGCTACTGCTTTTTCTGCATCTTCCAAATCTTCGGTCATATCACGAATGTACTGATCCGTCATTTTAATCGGGTCTTCTGCTTTGTCAATAATCGCATTCACGTTAGACATTGTTAAATCGCGCAATCTTTTAAATATAGACATGGTTTCATTCCTCCAAAAGATAATTTAAAAACTCACTTGATATCTTTTACGCAGAATTGCCAATTCCGTTTCAAATTTGTTGCGCTAAATATTGATTAACTTTATTATTTACTATCTCTACTACCTTCATAATGCCTTCTTTCGAAAGATCGTCGTAATGAATCCCCATCACAACTGTGACGGTCCTATTTAGAGCCTTAGCTACCCTGATCGCAATATCTTCACTTATCGTATGCTCTTTATGATGAGGAACGGCAGAGGTCTGCACTTCTACCCGCTCTCCATTCAAATACGCAGTACTTGCCGCTCCAATATGACTAACACCACCACTGATTACGAGTAAGAGATCCCGTCCGACTGGCGTCGCCGTCAGCCCAATATCCTCAGGGTTAATCTTGTTTGAAGTCAATAGTATCTCCTCACTACTCCACTTTATATAATGCCACGTATTTCATCTAAGGATTGAATATTCTCTTGAACCATGAATTGCTCAAGTTCTTCAACAAGCTGGCTGCCTGCTCTCAAATTCATAAAATTGTAGGTTCCGACTTGGATTACCGAAGCACCTGCCATAATAAATTCAATAATATCAGTAGCTGTGGTGATGCCCCCCATTCCGATTACTGGAATAGATATGTTCTGTGCGACTTGATGCACCATACGCAAAGCAACTGGTTTAATCGCTGGTCCGGACAATCCGGCATATAAGTTATTAAATACACTACTTCTCCGTCGCACATCGATCTTCATCCCGGAAATGGTGTTAATCAGCGAGACAGCATCTGCTCCCTCTTCCTCACACATTTGAGCCATCTCAACGATATTTTCAGCACCTGGAGACAGCTTTACCGCAAGTGGTAGCTTAGTGGCACGCCTAACAGCTTGTACTACCTTTTGCGCTTCTGAAGTCTTGATTCCAAATGCAATTCCGCCCTCTTTTACATTTGGACAGGAAATATTCAACTCAATCATATCAACAGCTGGTTTACCTGCGCTTGATCGAAGATCTGCATCACGCTGGATCATTTCTGCTCCAAGTACGTAATCCTCAAGCGTTCCGCCCCCAAGATTCACCAAACGGGCTGTATCGAGTGTTTCCCAATAAGGGCATTCTTTTTCCAAAAACGCGGATACCCCCGGATTCTCCAATCCAACACTATTCAACATACCAGAGGCTGTCTCGTATACTCGAGTGCCAGGGTTACCTGCTTTGGGATGGAGGGTGAGCCCCTTCCCTGAGATTCCACCTAACGAGGAAACATCATACAGCTTTCCATATTCACGACCAAAGCCGAAGGTTCCTGAAGCCATTACAATTGGATTCTTAAAATGAACGCCTGCAATTGTTGTGCTCATCTTAGTCATGGAAAATCACCTCCTCAGAAAGGAACACGGGTCCGTCTGCACAGGCTTTTCGCTGACCATCACGACAAGAAACACTACAAACAAGACAGGCTCCAATACCGCAAGCCATTCGATTCTCTAGAGAGAGATAAACTTTTGTATTGCTACCCGCCTCTTCAGCCGCTAACCCTTTAAGCTGTGCAGCCTTAAGCATAGGATGTGGGCCGCAGACGAAAACATGCTCATAATGACTAAAATCCACACGATCCAAAATAAATCCGCCTACATCTACTGTAAGCTCGGCTGCTAATGGACGAAAAGCTTCTGTCCGGTAAGCTTCGCGACTAAAACCTAGAAAGATATCACTACTAGGCAGCTGCTTTGCACAATAATATAGCGGCGCTATTCCGATTCCACCACCAATAAGCGCAACCTTGCCTTCCACCTGTGGGAATCCCGTGCCAAAAGGCCCTTCAAGCTCCACTGAGTCACCAGGAGTCAACCGTGAAAATATTTCAGTGCCTTCCCCCACTACGTGATATAAGAATTCAACACTATCTTCTTTTACTTCATGTATACTTAACGGTCTGGAAAGGATCGGATAAGCACCCCATGCCCGTAACATGTAGAATTGACCCATTTCACCGCCGCTATTCGTTTCAACTTTAAGGTGGTACACTCCGTCAGTTAGCCGATCGTTACTTAAAACCATCCCCACGTTATCAAGCTCCTTCAAATTTTATCTTTATTAAGATTGCCTTAGAAGGAGCATAAAATCTGTGACAAACTTCACATTCAAAGCGAGCTATCTCTTTTTCCAGATCCCACGTTCATAAGGTTTGGGTATATTACGTACGCCTCCAAGTGCCTCTTCCGCATGTAAAGCCCAATAGGGATCGCTCAACATCCCACGGCCAACGGCTATCAGCTCTGCCCGTTCTTCTGCGACGATGGACTGTGCCTCAGTAAAGGATTCAAGCCGCCCCACTGCAATTACAGGCACTTGTAATTCACTACGGATAAACTCTGCCAGATCCACTTGATAAGCAGGGCCTGCACCCGGCCCTCCATTTGAACCTATAGGACCTTCACCTCCAGAAGAAACATGGAACAGATCCACTCCAGCATTCTTGTACCGTCGGCAAATATCCAGAGCGTATTCAGCATCATATCCACCCTTTACATATTCCTTCGCAGATATTCTCATTATCAATGGCATGTCCACAGGAACCACTTCTCGGACTGCTTTAACTATCTGTTCTCCGAACAACGCAGGATCTTGTCCATATTCATCATCTCTGGTATTCGTCAATGGAGAATGAAACTGGTGAATTAAATAACCATGTGCACCATGAATTTCGACCGTGTCAAATCCTGCATCCACAGCTCTGCGTGTACCTTCACGGAAAGCCTCAATCAACGCTAAAATTCCCTTCTTAGAAAGAGCTTGTGGCGTTTTGGAATTAGCATCAAAGGGAATGGCTGATGGAGCCACCGGCGGCTCAGCATCGACTGCTTTACGTCCCGCATGTCCTAATTGAACAGCGATCTTTGATCCATATGCATGTACACTATCTGTGATTCTACGATAAGCCTCAATTTGCGAATCATTCCAGATTCCTGTATCTCGATTAGTGATTCTACCATCTGGATGAACGCCAGTCATTTCCACGATAATAAATCCTGTACCGCCAATAGCACGGCTTACATAATGAACATAATGCCAATCATTAGGGATGCCATCCCCTTTATCCACCGAATACTGACACATAGGCGGCATGACAATACGATTTTTCAACGATAATCCCTTCAATTCATACGGTGCAAACAAATCAGACATTCATGTCTCCATCCCTTCCGTAATCTATAATGGGTTCGGGAATTCCCCGTTCTATTAGTATACATGCATTGGAACCTTCAAGAAATCTTAACGCAAACTGTATGGTCAACAGCATAAATCTACCCAGCTATGGGGATAACAATTAAGAATATGACGGTGATCAGGTTGTAAAGGAGGCAGATGGGGATGTATTTTCAACGGAGAGGTCAGAAACTGCTCGTAATATTAGGAACAATCATAACTATGCTATTTCCAACCTATTCTTCAGAGGTTGCGTCAGCATCCGTGCAGAGTCAGAAGATTCCACAAGAACAAACACCAAGTATACCCGTTTCAGAGGAAGATACGGCCATTTCAGCAGGTAGCGCTGCTACAAATAGTTCGACGCTTAACAGCACTAAAAACGCTAAAGGTCTTACATTAAGTCAGCTGTTACACAAATACCCAGAGACTTTTAAGACTAGTGGACCTCGGAATAAAGTCATAGCACTTACTTTTGATGATGTTCCTGATCCAAGATTCACCCCCCAATTGCTAAACGTCCTAAAAAAATATAATGTCAAAGCAACCTTCTTTGTGGTGGGAAGCAGAGCAAAAAAACATCCGGCTTTGGTGAAAAGAATGATTAGAGAAGGACATGCGATTGGAAATCATTCGTATAATCATCCTCAGTTTGTGAAGCTTGCGATGAATGATTTTCAATCACAAATCATAAAAACCGAGGATATTATACAAACCTTGGCCGGATATAAACCACGACTAATACGCCCACCCTATGGGGATATCAGTGAACAGCAGCTAAAATGGGCGAAAAGCCATGGCTATACGCTCGTGAATTGGAATGTGGACTCATTGGATTGGAAAGGACTTTCCAAAAACCAAGTCAGAAATAATATTCTGGCCCATATTGGAAGAGGAGCGATTATTCTTCAGCACGGTGGAGGTGGTCCAGGTAGTCATCTACAAGGAACGATTCAGGCTTTACCTGAAGTAATCACGATTATGCGCAAGCGGGGCTATACTTTCGTTACCGTTCCTCAATTACTACAGGTGTCCAAAAGTAAATAAAACACCCACAAATATATATTTTCTATACTTAAAAAAAACGGAGGTAGCCGCTAAGGACTCCCTCCGTTTCCTGTGTAACCTTATTTTAGAACTTTTCATATCTCTTTATTAATTAAAATTTTCTCTATTTTTATCTATCTATTTAACAATGTATAATTGTACATATTGATAACCAAATGATGATACAAAGCTTTGGCTACCAGGAATAAAGATATCAATACGATTGCCTTTTATAGCACCGCCCACATCCGTTGCCGTTGCTAAGAATGCATCTTTAGGCAATCCATCATGTGAATGCCCTGTCACCAATACTTTGGTACCAAGAGGAATCACATTTGGATCAACAGCAATAGTACCGATCTTGAGAGGATTTCCGAAATAATCTACTGCACCCCATCCGCCATTCTCACTGCTTGCAGAAGAATAAGCTGAAGCTTTGACTTGAATCGATTTGTCATAATTAAACGACTTCCCCCATGCTTCAACTGTTTTCGACTCTGAGTTTACATTCAGACTTGGTGTAATCACTGGAGATTTGTCAGTTGTAGTTACGGACTCAGCCTGCATCTTACTAGGGATAGTAATTTCAAGACCTTCGTAAATGTTAAGGGCTGCAACCTTTGGGTTTGCTTTCATTAATTCATTCATACCTACATTATATTGCTTGGATAAAGTATAAAACGTGTTGCCATCCTTAGCGATATGAACGCTGTCTGCATGAGCTGGAACAGCATGCAATAATGCACTGATTCCCATAATTGCAGCAAGGGTTTTAATTGTTCTAAATCTGTTTTTCATAATTGCCTCCTCATTAGATGGGCGTGAACGGTATGACTTCCGTATACGCTCGTGTACATTTTAAGTACTTATGTACATCCCGTGTGTGATTTCTTGGTGTGTTGCAGTCTTTTGTAAAACTGACAGGACTTAATATATCACAATTTTGTAACCTGTGCTTATGTAATTGTTACCATTATGAAAAATCAAGTTTCAATATTGTCATTTTTGGAGGTGCTGGTTAACATATTTTTTATTATGTAAACTAAATTTAAAGATTCATACACATTTTTTTAAAAAATAACATATAAAATTCCCGAATATTTTACATAGCGTTAACATTTCATGCTTTATCCAATAGTAGAATGATAGAATATGATAAATAGAATAGATATAGACACGAATCATATTTGGAGGTCCCATGAATACAGAAGAGAATAAAAACAACCAAAGCAGCCCAGCCACTGCTTACCTCAATAGAGATTTGAGCTGGATCGAATTTAACCGACGCGTGCTTAAAGAAGCTCAAGACCCCGATAATCCGCTAATGGAACGGGCTAGATTTCTGGCTATCGTCTCAAGCAATCTTGATGAGTTCATAAGCGTTCGAGTGGCAGGAATTCAAGATCAAATCCGGGCAGGCTATACTAAAAAAGATTTCACTGGCTACACCCCTTCCGGGCTATACAAACGTCTCATCAAACGAGTTACCAAAATTGTTGCCGACCAATACCGGATTTTCCGTGATATTTCACGGAGTTTGCATAAAGAAGGTATCGTTTTTGTGGATTATGAGGATCTCACTCATGCACAGGAACAGTCCATAGAACAATATTACCGGGATATCATCTATCCTGTACTTACGCCAATGGCTGTAGATCAGAGTCGACCGTTTCCACTCGTTCATAGCCAATTTATCTATTTAGCAGTTGTTCTTACTCGTAAGAATGGCCTTGAAGAAGAGCCTTTTTTTGCTATTCTGCAAATTCCATCAAATCTGCCAAGATGTATTCCACTACCACACCGATCTAACAGTAAGAAACGGCAGTTCGTATTTATAGAGGATGTCATCCGTCATCACATTCAAACTTTATTCAGTGGTTACGAGCCGGTTGCCGTTAGTGAATTTCGTTTGACCCGCAACTCTGATCTCACGATCGACGAAGAAGGGGCCGAGGATCTTCTGGAAGAGATTGAAAAGGAGCTGCGCAAGCGTCGCCGCGGTGTTCCAGCAAGACTTGAAGTACAAAAAGGAATTCATCCATATGCTTTGGAACAGCTGCAAGCTGAGTTTGAACTTGAAGATTTCGTATTCGAAATTGAAGGTCCGCTAGATCTAAGTTTCCTTCGTAACTTCGCCGGCAGTATTAAGGGCTTTAGTTACTTAAACTATCCAAGTATTGAGCCGGTCTACCCAGCTGAATTTGAAGAGAACGAGGATTTCTTCGAGGTATTACGTGAGCGAGATGTGCTGGTCTACCACCCTTACGAATCCTTTGATGCGATGACGGACTTTATCATTCAAGCGTCAGAGGACGAACAAGTAATGGCTATTAAGATGACACTCTATCGGGTTAGCGGTAACTCTCCTCTGATTACTGCACTGGCTAATGCTGCTGAATCCGGAAAACAGGTAACAGTAGTTGTTGAGTTAAAAGCCAGATTTGATGAGGAACGCAACATCGCTTGGGCTCGTCAACTTGAAAAATCCGGATGTCATGTTGTATATGGTCTTGTTGGACTCAAAACACATGCCAAAGTTACCTTGATTGTCCGTCAGGAAGGTCAAGAGCTACGTCGCTACGTACATGTAGGCACAGGAAACTACAATGACAGTACAGCCAAAGTCTACACGGATCTCAGTCTATTTACTGCTCAAAGCGATATCGGACTTGATGCTTCAGAGCTGTTTAATCAAATGACGGGCTATTCCGCTGATTTTGACTGGAATTCCTTCATTGTAGCTCCAACGGACATGAGCCTTTCCTTACAAAAATTGATGAAGCGTGAAGCGGAGCATGCTGCAGCTGGAAGACCTGCACGTATCATTGCCAAAATGAACTCACTCTCTAATCAACAAGTCATCGACGATTTATATGGTGCCGCACAGGCTGGTGTATCTATCGATTTAATCGTTCGGGGGGTTTGTTGTCTTCGTCCGGGGATTGAAGGTTTGAGCGAAAACATTACGGTTCGCAGTATTGTCGACCGCTTTCTGGAACATTCAAGAATTTACTATTTTGAAAATGGCGGGAATCCTGAGGTGTATTTATCCAGTGCAGATTGGATGACAAGAAACCTAACTCGACGGATCGAGCTGATGTGTCCGGTAAGAGACAGCAATATTCGCAAACAAATTGTTAAGATTCTTGAACTATCCCTTAAAGATAATGTGAAGGCAAGCTTCTTACAGCCTAATGGATATTACGAGCAAGCAGACGACAAAAAGGCCCCTTTCCGGAGCCAGTTCGCAGCAATGGATGTTACACGTTGGAAGGAAAATCGAGTTTAACCTTCACAGTCCAAGCATTCTTAAATGCTTTTATGGCGTTCTCAATGTCCTCTAGACCAATCAGAAGCGCTGAAGCGCCCTCAAGGTCCAGATTAAGGGTA
The DNA here is from genome assembly GCF_002264395.1 of Paenibacillus sp. VTT E-133291. GTDB lineage: Bacteria > Bacillota > Bacilli > Paenibacillales > Paenibacillaceae > Paenibacillus_AQ > Paenibacillus_AQ nitricinens. The sequence continues at coordinate 9,120 of NZ_NFVA01000078.1, read as the reverse complement.
TTGCCGTGTAAATTAGCTTTCAAGCCGCTTACAATCCCGATCTCGGTGCTGTCCAGTGTAATGCTTAGCTGTACAAGCGATCCGAGCTTATGAATCCACTCTTCGTCGGAAGGCAGCAAAATGTCCTTATACATCTGGGACAATTTCTGCTTCCGGCTTTTTGTGCTGTACGAGGCAATCAACGCGCACAGGATAAGCTGGCGGTGTGTCAGTCCACGAATCGGTGAATTCATCAGCCAATACAGGGTGTGCCGTTTAGATTGATAATAGTTAATGTTAGACCCCGTTCGATGTAGCATGATGGATACATAAATTAACATCTCGTGTTCAGCTTTATTCTCCTCATCCTTGAACGCGTCAAACAGACTTAGCGCAAGCTTATTAATATGATCTAAATACCGTTTAGAGGTACGAATATCAAACCGAATGATCGTATTTAAACTGTATTCAAGCGCACTGTCCCGCACCGGTTGCTCTGGCTTCAGTAAATCATGTAACATACCTTCCCTGAGCCCTTCCCCGCTGATTACAGCCTGGCTAGCCCCAATATACTGATATACCGTATGAAAAATAATCAACCCGGACACAATGATATCTGCCCGACTCTTAGACAACCCGTCTAAATCTTTACGTTTATCATAAGGCATTGATGGTAATGTGTTCATAAAATGCTCAATCGTCTCACTGGCCATGGTGTAGCCATGAGAGTTTGGTAAAGAGTAGGCTCTAGTCTTTTGATCCAGCTTCCCTAAAGAACGAACCGTGCCTCCCAGACCAAACAACGGAAGGCCTGCTGTTGCGTTAAGCCAATCATGTTCAACCAATCTCCCCAGAACATAGGTTTCAAGTTTCTGAATCTGCTCTCCATTCCAGTTCCCGCCTTGACCAAACATAAGATTGGTGTTCACCGCTCCGAACGGAAAGGAAATGCTATGCTGATATCGCCGCCCGCGAAAAAGTGTAATTTCAGTACTCCCGCCACCAATATCGATGACGTAGCCATCCTCAACATTAAATGCGTTTATAACACCCAAGAAACCAAAGTAAGCTTCCTGATGGCCACTGATAACCTCAATTGGAATGGTAGATGCTTCTGACAAAAAGGCAATAATTTCACTGGAGTTAGCTGCATTTCTGATTGCCGCTGTAGCCCCTGCGCGAATAGTCTCCACTTCAAAAGCATTGCAGATCTCTTTAAACTGGCGCAAGACTGGAATTATGGTCTCCATATCCTTCTGTTCCAGTCGGCCTTCCTTCGTAATCTTCTCACTAAGACGCGCAGAGTACTTACACTCCTTGATGATCTTATAGCCTCCCTCCGGCGTTGTATCATAGATTACAAGACGTATAGAGTTAGAACCAATATCAATAATGCCGATCCGGCGCAGATCATCTCTCATTATGTATGTACTCCTTTTCAAGTTGATTGACCATCTATTATACATGGTTTACATAAATAAATGAACTCAGTCCATTATATCCTCAAATCACGCAACTGTTAAAAAAATAAAGCGGCACCCGGATAACCTGCCCGAGCGCCGCTACAATTTGACTTATTTATAACACTTTACTTAAAAAATCCTGAGTACGTACATGCTGAGGATTGCCGAATACTTGTGCAGGTGTACCCTGCTCTACAATCACGCCGCCATCCATAAATAGAATACGGTCGCCCACTTCGCGGGCAAAGCCCATCTCATGTGTAACAATGACCATAGTCATCCCATCTTCTGCAAGCTTCTTCATAACCTCCAGCACCTCACCGACCATCTCTGGGTCAAGGGCTGAGGTTGGCTCGTCAAAGAGCATCACATGAGGCTGCATCGCCAGCGCACGGGCAATCGCGATCCGTTGCTTCTGTCCTCCGGACAGCTGAGCAGGATAAGCATCCTTTTTATCTTCAAGGCCTACTGTCTTAAGCAGCTCCATTGCGAATTTATCCGCTTCGGACTGCTGCTGTTTTTTTACCTTAATCGGTGCTAGTGTAATGTTCTGCAGAACTGTTTTATGAGGAAAGAGGTTAAATTGCTGAAATACCATTCCCATCTTCTCACGCGTGACATTAATATCGTGCTTTTTGGAGGTAATAGATTCACCTTCAAAAGTGATTTCGCCACCAGTTGGCTGCTCCAGGAGATTCAAACAGCGCAGAAAGGTACTTTTACCCGATCCACTCGGTCCGATAACGACGACGACCTCACCTTTATGAATCTCCAAGTCAATTCCCTTGAGAATTTCCAGCTTCCCATAATTTTTTTGCAAATTCTTAACGGCGATCATCGGTATTCAGCCTCCTTTCCAGTCTACCCAGAATCTTCGATAGCGTAAATGTCAGCACAAAGTACATAAATGCGATAATTACTAGGGGTGTCATACCATCGTAAGAAATCGTTGTAACTGTTCGGGCTTGAAACATCAAATCCGTTACGCCGATAAAAGAAATAATGGATGATTCCTTGATAATAGTGATGAATTCATTTCCGATGGCCGGAAGAACACTCTTAAGTGCTTGAGGGAGTATAATATGACGCATAGTCATCCCTTGCTTCATACCAAGCGAACGGGCTGCCTCCATTTGTCCACGATCTACACCCTGTATCCCCGCACGGAAAATCTCTGCAAGATAAGCAGAACTGTTAATGGATAAGGTAATTGCACCCGACTGAATCGGTGTAAACTCAATCCCAAACGTAGCCAATCCATAATGGATGAGAAACAGTTGTACAAGCATAGGTGTACCACGAAGGAATTCTACCCAGGCTGTTGCCAAGAAGCGAAGCACACCCCATTTGGACATACGTAGCAAGGAAACGATAATCCCTAGAATAAAACCAAAGAATACACCCAGAACAGCAAGCAGTAAGGTATACTGCAAACCGGTCAGGAAAAAATCACGATAATCATAAGCCATTTGAAATAATTTAATGTCCATATTCTATCCTCCCATCTCCAAAAAAATAGAAAATAGCTTATTGCCGCTATTTTCTGTATACACATACAATTTACTTAAGCAGCCTTTAAAAAAATACGTTACTTCTTTATTTCGTGCTATCTGCAAGCTCACTAGCTGCCGTCACAAACTCATCAATTTTACCTTCTGAGTTTAAACGTGTCAGTGTGCTGTTTACTTGATCCAGTAGCTCTTTGTTTCCTTTTTTAATACCAATAGCATAACCGTCATCCTCAACTTCTGGCTTAGCATCAGTGATTACAAGACCAGGAACATTCTTAACGAATGATTTGGCGACGGGTCCTTCAATGATAGCAGTATCTACACGATTGGATTGCAATTGTAGAACGATTTCGGAGATTTTACCAAGCGAAGTGATTTTCGCTCCCTCGATCCCTTTAGCAATTTCTTCTTGAATGGATCCGGTTTGTACACCAATCTTTGTACCTTTTACAGCATCCATAGTGGCGTATTTATCTTTGTCCGCTTCGCGCACAACAATCGCTTGCTCCGCCTTGTAATAAATGTCTGAAAGATCAACAGCTTTTTTGCGTTCTTCCGTCGGGCTAAGTCCAGAAATTACAATATCTACTCTTCCACTGGACAATTCGTTTAATAGTGAATCGAATGGCAAGTCCTTAATCACAAGCTCTGCACCCATATCGGCAGCAATTTCCTTAGCAATATCGATATCGAAGCCCACGATAGTATCTTTACCGTCTACTACCTTATGGAATTCGTAAGGAGGAAAATCTGCACTTGTGCCCATCGTAAGCTTCTTAGTAGCCCCACCGTTAGTTGCATCTCCACTTGCAGCGGTATCACTATCATTTTTATTTTGACCGCAGCCTGACAACAGGCCTACTGCTAATAGCATAGCTAAACTAAGTTTACCCCATTTGTTCATTTCTATCTCTCCCCTATTCATATGAAAAAAAAATCTTAGTAGTCCCTTTGACCGACTTATTATAAATCAGAACGCATGAATATGCAAAGGCATAATTGTGACAATAACTTCCTTTTAATGGGTTTCACAGCAAAGAGCTCATTCTTCTTAGACCTTTTATTCCAATTTATTCAATTTTTATATAATTTTATACGTATTTACTATTCCCTATCTTAACCAAATCATGCGGCAAAATGCCCTTAATAATATTCATCAAAAAAAGGAGTACACTAAAGTATGAGTCATACTTCAGCGCACTCCCTTATTAACCTATAACAGAATCTGATGAATCTTTATTCCGTAATTTCATTGTAAATATCAATGTACTGCTGAGCCGATACATTCCAGCTATAATCGCCAGCGAAGGCATTTTTCGTAATCTTTTTCCAGTGTTCTGGCTGCTTGTATAACGAGATCGCCCGGCGAAGTGTAAACATCATATCGTGGGCGTTATAGTTGCTGAACGTAAAGCCGTTCCCTTCACCGGATTCTTCATTATAAAGTTGAACCGTGTCATTCAGGCCACCGGTTGCCCGCACAACGGGTATGCTGCCATAGCGCAAAGCGAGAAGCTGACTGATGCCACAAGGTTCAAACTTGGAAGGCATAAGAAAGATATCACTAGCAGCATATATTTTACGTGAGAGAGCATCATTAAAGAGGATTTGCGAAGATAGCTTTGTCGGATAACGCCAAGCCGCTTCCCTGAACCATCGCTCATAGGACTCATCCCCCGTTCCTAGCAGTACAAATTGAATGTCATCATTATAAAGCAGTTCATCCAATACACGAGTAAGCAAATCTAAGCCTTTGGAATCCACAAGACGGGTAACCATAGCTACCATCGGAATATTAGCATCCACAGGTAGTCCTAATTCCTCCTGCAAGGCTAATTTGTTCTCCGTTTTCTTAGATAGATTAGAACGGTAACGGGTAACAAGACTTGTATCTGTTGCAGGATTATAGCTTTTTGTATCAATTCCATTCACAATACCGCTCAAAACATCCGCTCTCGCATTTAACAGACCATCCAATCCGTAACCATAATAAGGTGTCCGAATTTCTTCCGAGTAGGTTGGACTTACTGTGGTGACACGGTCGCTGTATACAATGCCTCCTTTTAAGAAATTCACATTTCCGTAATACTCAACCCCTAGAAAATAACTACTGTCGAGACCCAATAACTCCCCAAGTACTTCATAAGGAAACACGCCCTGATACAACAGGTTATGTATAGTAAATACACTTCGCATCTCTTTGTAAAATGGATCATGTCGATAATGCCCCTGTAGCAGCATGGGGATTACAGCCGCATGCCAATCATGGCAATGCAAGACGTCCGGCTGAAAATCAATCGCTGGCAGACACTCCAGCACCGCACGATTATAGAACGCGAAGCGCTCTCCATCGTCCATATATCCGTAGATTCCGTCCCGTCCAAAATAATATTCATTGTCGATAAAGTAAACGGGGATACCGTCATAAACCATATGCTCGATCCCGCAGTATTGATTACGCCAACCGATTGGCACATACACTTCTGTTAAAGGCTCCATTTTTGAAGTGAACTTTTCTGGAATCCCACGATATTTAGGCAAAATCACTCGTACATCCACCCCGGCACCCTTCAGCGCTTTAGGTAATGCCCCAATGACATCGGCCAGACCACCCGTTTTGATAAATGGATGAGCTTCAGCTGCGGCAAATAAAACTTTCATGATTATTTCCCCCTTTAAAGTGTACGGATTCTCTATTCGTTCTTTAATCTATGACTCATTTGCCTCTTTACTCTTACCCACTCGTGACGATTTCTTAAACACCAGGAAGCTAAGAGGCGGTAATGTTAGCTCTATACTGTTCACCTGATTATGCCATTCTAACTTTTTGCTCTTCTGAGGAAAGTTGTGTATACCCGACCCTCCGAACGCTACATCTTCTGAGCTAAAGAGCTCTTCATAAATTCCTGGGCGTGGAACGCCTATACGATACTGTTGACGCTGGACAGGTTGAAAATTGATGATAAACAGCAACGTATCTCCTGGCTTCTTGCCTTTACGCAGATATGAAATCACGCTCTGTTCATTGTCATCTGCATCAATCCATTGATAACCCTCTTGGGAATGATCAAGCTCCCACAGGGCTTTCTCCGAGCGATACAGTTTATTAAGTGCAGCAGTGTAAGCTAGCATGCCACGATGGCTGTCATAGTCCAGCAGTAGCCAATCCAGCTGCTCCTGATCCTTCCATTCGATAAATTGTCCAAATTCTCCTCCCATGAACAGGAGTTTCTTTCCGGGATGGGAAATTTGATAACCGAGCAGTTGCCTAAGTCCTGCGAACTTTTGCTCATAAGAACCTGGCATTTTGTCAAGTAACGACTTCTTGCCATGTACAACCTCATCATGTGATAACGGTAATGCATAATTTTCGGCATAAGCATAACATATTGGAAATGTTAATAAATTATGATGATGAGGGCGACCCCAGAAATCATGTTCTATGTAGCCCAAAGTATCATTCATCCATCCCATATTCCATTTATAGTTGAAACCGAGACCCCCTTCATGAGCTGGCGCTGTAACTCCTGGCCACGCACTGGATTCTTCTGCCATCATCAATGCCTTAGGATAGTACTGAAATATCGCTTTATTCAGGTTCTGAATAAATTTAATGGCCTCTAAATTCTCCAGACCCCCATTCACGTTACGCCGGTATTGATGAGCCTGTTTTTCAAAATCGAGACGAAGCATGCTGGTAACCGCATCTACCCGCATCCCGTCAATATGATAATACTCAAACCAAAAGAGCGCATTAGAAATGAGGAACGATGAAATCTCTGGCTTGCTGAAGTCAAACGAAAGAGTCCCCCAGCCTGGTTTCTCCGCCAACATTGGATCTGCATATTCATAAAGTGGCGAGCCATCAAACATTCTTAAACCATGTGCATCCTTTGCAAAATGGGCCGGAACCCAATCCAGAATGACACCAATGCCAGCTTGGTGCAAGTGATCGATTAAATACATTAACTCATGGGGTTCACCATACCGACTCGTAGCTGCGAAATACCCCGTTCCTTGATAGCCCCAAGATAAATCGTATGGATGCTCAGCAAGTGGCATAAACTCTACATGGGTATAGCCCATTTCCACCAAATAAGGAATTAATATTTCACTCATTTCCTGGTAGCTATAAAATTCCCCATCTTCTTTTTGACGCCAAGTTCCAAAATGCATCTCATAAATGTTCAGCGGTTGATGATACGGAGCTTTGCTCTTTCTCCGCCATGCAGCATCTCCCCAACGGTAACCACTGAGATCCGTAACAACGGATGCAGTTGCCGGTCGAACCTCAGCTTTGAAGGCAAATGGATCCGCTTTGAGAAAGCTGGAGCCATCACTGGCAACAATTCTGTATTTGTAAAAAGTTCCCGGCTTTATTCCCGGAAAAAAGCGACTCCAAAATCCTGAATCGGGTATCTTATATAACGAGTCCATGTCCTGCGTTCCATCCCAGCCATTGTGATCACCAGCTAGTCCTACATATGTCGCATGAGGAGCCCACACGGTAAAGCGCACGCCCGTAACGCCTTCTTCAGCGGCAGTGTGCGCACCCAGCATAGAATAGCTGCGAAAATTGGTGCCCTCATGGAACAAATAAATATCAGCAGCTGACGGAAGGGTATCGATTGTTGCGATTTCAGCCAATTCTACACCACCTTTTTGAATGCTTGTACCTATTAGATTACCCGAATATTACCATTTTGAAAATGATTTGATGTGAAAACAAAAGATTTTCTGATAAAGAAATATTAATTGTAATTTTTCTTTTTACACAGCAATATACTTCACCTATGTCGTTTCAAGTGCTTGTCGTGCGTTTATATAACAAGCATTGACAAAATAATGGGAGGGATAACAAATGAATAACAAAAAAGATTGTATCGCCATGCTCTTGGCAGGAGGGGAAGGCCGCAGATTGGCTCCCTTGACTTCCAGTATGGCTAAGCCTGCAGTCCCTTTCGGTGGACAGTATAAAATTATTGATTTCCCACTAAGTAATTGTGTAAATTCTAAAATCGATACAGTAGGTGTTCTTACGCAATATGAAGCTGAATCCTTGCACGATCACATCGGTGAAGGTGAACCTTGGGGCTTACATAGTCAAAAGGATAAAGGTGTCACCTTGCTTCCTTCCGGTGTTGAAGGCAGAGACAGCTATACAGGAACAGCTGATGCGATTTATAAGAATATTGAGTATATCGATAGTTGTAATCCAGAGCATGTACTTATTCTGTCCGGTGACCATATTTACCATATGGATTACCGCAAAATGCTGGATTATCATGTTGGCAAGGCTGCAAAAGCCACGATCTCCGTCATGGAGGTGCCATGGGATGAAGCTAGCCGTTTTGGAGTGATGAACGTAAATGAGGAACTGAAAATCTCTGAATTTGCGGAAAAACCAAAAGTACCTAAAAGTAATTTAGCTTCTATGGGTATATATCTGTTTGAGTGGGCTTATCTGAAGGAGCACTTGTTGCGGGATGCAGCTAATCCGAATTCCAGTCATGACTTTGGTAAAGACGTTATACCAACAATGCTTGATCAGAATGATGATTTATTCGCTTACCGCTTCAAAGGATATTGGAGAGATGTTGGTACTGTGGGTAGTCTCTGGGAAGCACATATGGATCTTCTGCAAAAAAACAATGGCATGAAGCTCGACAAAGCTCATTGGCCGATGTATAGCCGGATTCGCCGGACTAAGCTTGCTGTTCATAAACCACGTGTTCAGATGCCATCAACGGACTCTCTCGTGAATGAATTCTGCACACAAGAAGGCAGCCTGCAACGTTCTGTAATCTTCAATGGTGTGGAAATTGGAAAAATGAGCCAAATTAAACAAAGCGTTATTATGCCTGGCGTTCGCATTGGACGTGGAGTACAGATTGAAAATGCCATTATTGGTGAAGGCGCCATTATTAAGGATGGTGCTGTCGTCAAGGGAAGTATTAATAATATTGTAGTTGTTGGGCCCTATGAGACCGTAGCTCCTAAGCCAGCGGTTCGAAATCAACCCTCCCGTCTGTTTCAGGATGTTTATGAGAAGACAGGACGTCTACGGGAAGTTCTCCCTTCATAAAACCATTATATATATAAATTCTTTATCAAGCAAAAACGCCTTCGGCGTCCCAAATGGACGGTAAGCGTTTATGCGAGAAATA
>NZ_NFVA01000065.1 GCF_002264395.1 Paenibacillus sp. VTT E-133291 | reverse complement strand
AAGTTTCCATCTTACGGGTCACAGTTCAGAATGGTCATAGAGACTTTCTTTGTTTAAGGGTTGTTTTAGCATATACTAGTGCTAGGCAAGCCCCATAATTTGGAGGTGTTTGAATGAAAACTTTAGTTAACGAAAGTGACAACTGAAATGACTTATGAAGAAATCAGCGAACTTATTAGTAATTAATCAATTTAACTTCTACTGAACTCCCCCGACTTCCGGTGCTGCCAACTCATGAATACCAAAGATAATGCAATGATCGTGAGCATAATCCCAAGGACTTGAAATCCCTCAAAGTTGAATTTTTCTCCCATAATTATCCCTATCAACAAGGAAGATAGTATGGTTCCCAGATATCTTGATGTGTTAAATAAGCCCGATGCTACACCGATGATTTCTTTTGGAGAACTTTGGAACAAAGCGGCTTGCAGACCTACATTGTTCAACCCATTGCTAATCCCGAAGGCAGCCAATGCCACACATACACTGATAACCGGTGAAGTCTGATTTAATGTGACAAGCCACACCGATCCCAATGTCATTAGTATTGCGGATACCAGCAATGCTGGCCGGGGGCCAGATCTATCGATCCAGCGTCCTGCTATTGGAGCAGTAATCAACGAGCATAATCCTAGCGTTAGCATGAGAATCCCGGTTTGGAACTCACTGACATGCCGTACCATTTGCAAATAAGATGGAATCCCGAAAAAGAGGGAGTAAAAAAGTACGTTAACGAGCATAAATTCAATATTAACCAAAGTCATCGCCGGATATTTGGTAAAGGTACGCAAAGGAATAAAGGGTGACTCCGCTTTTAACTCATGCCGGACGAATACTCCTAACAAAGCGATTCCTGTTAGTAGGGCAATAACATTTACTAATGCGACATGCCCGGATGATTTGGCTGAGAGCAATCCAACAAGTAAGGCGATCAGTCCCATCGTGAAGAGCAGGATTCCTGTCACATCCATCAAATTAAAACAATTTCGAAAGGATATCCCGCGGGTAACGGTTGTTGACGGTTCGTCCTTAGGGATATTTCTCCAAGATAAAAGAAAGCTCGCCACGACGAATGGAATATTGACGAAAAAGATAGCGGGCCAGTCCCACCAGTGAATGATGACCCCGCCAATAAAGGGTCCAATGGCTGCCGCTCCGGACAGGAATATGGACAAAACAGACAGCGCTGTCGCTTGTTTCTCCGTAATATGAATACGTACAATGGCCATTCCAACGGCTACCATCATGCTTGTTCCAATGGCTTGCACAATCCGGAACACGATGAGCCACCCGAAACTCGGGGATATTGGAGCTAATAAGCCTGCAATGAAGGATACGACAAGGCCAGTAAGAAATATCTTCCTCCGGCCGAATAAATCGCTGGCTTTTCCCATAACAGGTTGAGCGACACTACTTGCAATGTAGAAAGAAAAAATGATCCAGGAAACACCTGTATAGTCAAGCTGGAATACATTTTGCAGCCTTGGAATAGCAACAGAAACCATTGAAGAATTTAAAGGATTCAATAATATCCCTAAACCCACTGAAATCATTAACCACCTGCTGCGAACACTCATTATGAAGCCTCCCATTACTTATTAATTTCATCGTACTTGAATTCGTTTATTCATTCCAACGCATTTTATGTTATGATCTCATTGATTTGAAGGAATGAATGGAGGCGTGAAATGGAACTTCTGCAATTGCAATATTTTCTCGCAGTAGCTCGTTTGGAGCATATGACTGAAGCTGCACGAAATCTACATGTTACTCAATCATCCCTAAGTAGAACGATTCAACGTTTGGAGGAGGCTCTTGGGGTCCCTTTGTTCGATCGGGTAGGGAGAAAGCTGCGATTGAATGAGTTCGGCAGACGATTCCTTCGCCGTGCTGAAAGAGCTTTATTTGAATTGGAGCAGGGAAAGCAGGAGCTTAGTGATTTATCTCACCCGGAACATAACACGCTTGAATTAGCGGTGACCACCGCGAGCACATTACCCAATATCCTTCGCAAGTTTCGAAAAAAGAGACCTGATATTCAATTTCATGTGCAGATGCTGACCACGCAGGAAATGATCACACTTTTGGATAGAGGAGAGGTGGATTTCTGTTTGTCCTCACCACCTATAGAAGGGGACGATATCGAATGCCAAATCGTATTTATCGATCCAATCCTTGTAGCCGTTCCAAAGGGGCATCGGTTGGCTAATCGAAGTAGCATATCCTTGATAGAGCTGAGAGATGAATGGTTCGTCGGGGTTAAGAGTGGTTATGGAACTCGGGATTTAATAGACTCTGTGTGCCAATCGGTTGGATTTGTGCCTAAATATGTATATGAGGGGGATGAACCTGCAAGGCTTAGTGCGCTTGTGGAAGCTGAAATTGGCTTAGCCTTCATTCCAAGTACGGCAAGGAATTCACGGGAAGATATCAAATATCTCCAAGTTGAGAATCATGAATTGGAAAGAGAGATTGCTTTGATTTGGCACAAGAGCCGGTATATTTCGCAAGCTGCTCTGGAATTTCGTGAGGTAGTAGTAGAATATTTCGGAGCGATATCTAAAGAGCATTAAGATAATTGAGGATGGGTATCGAGAGGTATTGAACTGGATACATAAGAACAATTGCATCCAGCTCAAGGACACATGGTCTAAAGATATATTTTATAATGAGGATGTAGAAGAATCTGGTAGTGTTTAATTATCTGATGTTGGTTCTTCCATAAACCATGAGATATGGGTGCATCTCTTACAAATAAGGATTGCAGCGTTTTTGTTTGCCCAGTCAAATCCTAGAAATGATGCTCCGCTTGTGTTAAGCAGTTTATAATCCAGATCAAAGGTATCGTTTTGACAACAAGGACAGGTTATTCGCGCGCCAGCAGCACTGTATCTCATTTTTAAAACCTCCTGTGAATTTGTATAGTTCTTTAACGCATCTGAGGTTATTAAGGTTTCATGTACTCGAACTTACTAGTCAATTTGGGGTGAAATTATGAACAGCTGGGAAACAGCTTTGTCAAAGGTATGTGAGCTTTATTTTTCATCGGAAGTGAATTCGAAATTAGAATGGATCTTGGTTGGCTCGGTGGGTTCGGTTTTACAGGGCTGTGAAATGACTCCGGGAGACGTTGATATTTATACTAAAAATAAAGAAGGGATTGCACAATTTGCAGAACTTCTGAAGGAATATTCCCTGATAGACAAATGTGAACTTCCTCATGGGGAGAACTGGTTATCCTCTTTAGAAGAACCTGCATACACTCAGACCTTTTCTTCGGGCTTTTCGTGGACAAAGGGAAGTTGGATTATCAATGGATTCAAAGTGGAAGTCGTTCATATCTCTAACTCAGCGGGAATTCCTGATTCTATGGATGGTGATGGGATATGGGAAGGTGGGCGATTCATTTGGAACCATTGTAAGAATGTAACTATCGGACGGTACACTATTCCTACGGTTCCTCTAGAAATACAACTGGAATCTAATTTAAGACGACAACGGTCCGACAGGACACAAGCGATTATTACTGCACTGCAAAAATATGGATACGATCAAGAACTAATCGAAAAAGCTCTATCAAAGAAACACTTACCTTATTTTTATTCTCAAATGAATGGAGCTAAGTGATTTATTAATAAAAAAGGAAATATACTGGTATAATATGGTTGGTAATCATGGGAAGGGGTTGATTTCTATGTCAGACTTTTTTAATCCAGGACCTAGTTCGAATACGACGGACCCTGGTGGTCATAAAGCAAACCATGATGTCAATGCGCAGAAATATCATACACAAGGCGTTCCCGGATTTTGGAGTGAAGTGACCAATCTTTTAATTGTGGTGGCAATCATTGCAGTTATTTTCTTACTCATATGGATCTTTTAATGGTGTTGTAGCTTGTTTTATTTACGTAAAAAATGACAGCCCTTATAAATTTCAAAGGCTGTCATAGTTGTTATTAGGCTGAGGTTCGCGAACCGCACCTTTTGATGCCGAGTAGTGACTATGCCATAGGAATCGAGAATAAAGTACCATCCCCATACTGAGTTCATTCATCCGAACATTGCGAAGGATCCGGCTTGTAGAGTAACCCCTCCGATTACCAGCACCTTAAAATCAAATTTACCCATCCCATACCCAATTCTCATCCCCCAGACGGAGAAAGTATCCATCTGGAGCCAGTTATCTAAATTTAGATTCTAAAATAAAATGAATTTAACAATGGAATCACTCTTTAAAAATCGTACGGGAGAGGATGGTTATAAGGTGGAGAAAATTATAGAGGTACAGGGGATTAGCAAGGTCTATGCGAAAAGAAAGACGAAAGAGAAAATACATGCCGTTCGTAATGTTTCTTTTCATGTAAATCGTGGTGAGGTTCTCGGTTTATTGGGCCCCAATGGGGCTGGGAAAACATCAACAATAAAGATGCTTTGTGGTTTGTTAGAATCGGATGGGGGTTCTATTTCCATTAATGGTTTAGATATATGCAAGAAGAGACTGAAAGCGCTAGAGCATATTAGTGCTGTATTAGAGGGAAACCGGAATTTATATTGGCGTCTTACCGTACGGGAAAATTTAGAATATTTTGCAGGTAACCGGGGGTACTCTCGGAAGCAAATAGTCGATCAAACAGAGAAATTATTAGGGCAATTCAATCTTAAAGAAAAGGAGAATGAGCTGGTTAATGGATTATCCCGGGGGATGCAGCAAAAGCTGGCAATCGCTGTGGCGTTATTAGCTAATACGGATGTCATCTTGCTGGATGAGCCAACGCTCGGTTTGGATGTTGAGGTTAGTTATGAATTACGTAATATTCTAAAAACGATAGTAAGGGAAGAAAGACGTACGATCATTATTAGCTCACATGATATGCCCGTCGTTCAGGAGCTGTGTGACCGTGCCATTATCATTAATAAAGGTGAAGTTGTGATTGATGACAGGGTGGAGAATTTACTTAAGTTATTTGAAACAAGGGCATATTCCATTAAGCTGGGTGAGCAATTAAGCCTAGAACAGGAGAATAAACTGTTGAGTATATTCCCTTTAAGTACTTATAAAGCAAGCTCTCATGAAACGATTGTGGAAGTGAACTTAGAGCATGGGCAGGATATCTACGAGTTGTTTGATCTCCTGAAAGAGGAAGGAACCATGGTGGAAAGTATTGATCGTATTACGATTGATTTTGAACAAGTGTTTATTCAGATTGTGAAAGGAGGTAGAACTCATGAAATGGCTCCATTTATTTAATGCGAATTTTCGTAAGGAATATATTGAGATGAAACGTTATCTACCGAACACGATTGCGTTAGTAGCCACTTTTTATATTATATTTCTGGCTGCATTTTTTGGAATTATGTTCATAGGAGATCCGGCCAGCTTTGATACGAATGTTCAATACTCCATTGTAAGTGTGGTCTTTTGGAGCTTAACGATGATGACGATGAATTTTATTGGTTATTCGGTAATCACAGAAGCGACGCGTGGAACGTTAGAACAGTTATATATGTCTCCCTTGGGCGTGTGGAAAATCATGCTCACGCGGATCATCAGTCAATTGGGCTTACAGTCTGTTATTATGATCCTTTTACTCTTTGGTGCGATGCTGACCTCCGGGCAGTGGTTGAGCTTAAATCCTATGACTACGATCCCAATCATTATAGTTACGATGATAAGTATGGTGGGGGTCAGCTTTATGATTGCTGGTTTGGCTGTTATCGTGAAACAAATTCAAGCATTTTTACAGATTTTCCAATTCGTTTTGATGGGACTTGTATTTGTTCCGATATCTGTCGCACCATTTCTGGCGTTTGCTCCATTCGTCAAAGGCGTGAATATGGTAAGAACAGTGATGATAGAGAATCTTACGCTAACGGAGTTGCCCTTATCAGATTATGGCGTATTACTATTAAATTCGCTAGTGTATTTGATTTTAGGGCTCTTTGTGTTTGAGCGGTGCGAGAAAATAGCCATGAAGAAAGGTCTTCTCGGGCAATATTAGCCTACACAAACGTTTATTCTTTAGGTATAGCTAATACTTATAACCTGCCATAACTCATTGGTGTAACGGTATAGGCCATCGGATATGCTATATTAATTTTAATAATTTTTTACGAGGAGATTAATATATGAGCACTCAAACCGAACCTAAACAACGAACCGTTACTCCATTTCGATATGATATTGTTGGCAGCTTCCTGCGCCCTCAAGCGTTGAAAGAGGCTAGATCAAAATTCAAAAACGGCGAAATTACCGCTGAGCAGCTGAAGGAAATTGAAAATAAAGAAATCGTTAAGCTAGTGCAGAAGCAAAAAGAGGTAGGCCTTCAAGCTGTAACTGACGGCGAATTCCGCCGTTCTTGGTGGCACCTCGATTTCTTCTGGGGATTTGATGGTGTAGAGCGGACTATTATTGATCAAGGCTACCAGTTTAACGGCGCGCAGTCGAGACCAGAAACAGCCCGATTGACCGGGAAAATAAGCTACAGCAGCCACCCTTTTGTAGCGCATTATGAATTCTTAAAAGGCGCTGCAGGCGAGGGCGTTGTTGCGCGTCAATCGATTCCTGCAGCTGCGCAATTCCTGTTTGAGCTGGATCGGGCAGAAAATAAGGAAAGCACGAATGAATTATACCCGAATCGTGAAGAGCTAATTTCGGATATTGCCAAAGCATACAAAGCGTCAATTCTTGCCTTTTATGCAGCGGGCTGCCGCAGCATTCAAATCGACGATTGCACGTGGGGAGCTCTGTGCGACGAACAGTTTATAGCATTTATGAATCAGGTTGGTGTGAATGTAGCTGAATATGCGAACGAGCTTGCGAAGTTGAACGAAGAAGTAGTATCCGGTCTGCCGGAAGATCTGGTTGTAACGACACATGTATGCCGAGGCAATTATGTTTCTACTTATGCTGGAGTAGGCGGAGGTTATGAACCTATCGCGCAAACACTTCTGAACATCAATAACTACTCAGGTTACTATCTGGAGTTTGATACGGAACGGGCGGGCGATTTCAAACCTTTGCGCTTCCTAAAAGACAATCAACAGGTCGTGCTTGGTCTGTTCTCTTCCAAATTTGGTGAGCTGGAGAGCAAGGAAGATATCCTGAAGCGTATTGAAGAAGCAAAGCAATATGTTGATCTGGACCGGATTTGCCTGAGCCCGCAATGCGGATTCGCTTCTACGGAAGAAGGTAACCACCTGACAGAGGAGCAGCAATGGCGCAAGCTTGCGTATATTAAAGAGATTGCGGAAGAGATCTGGAATTAAGGATAAGTAAAAAGTTAAAAAAACACCTTAAACCGCACGGATATTCATCCGACTCGGCTTAAGGTTTATTTTGATTTAAAGCGAGTGCATCGATATACTTGGCTAGTTCTATCTATACCAGTGACTAGATTAGGGAAAATCTCCCTAATAAAAGCCGATCATTCCTCTAAATGAATCGAATCAGGGAATTCCTCCCTAAAAATCGGGGGATAACTAAATTCACGACCAAATCAGTTGAATTATAGGGAGGAATTCCCTAATTGTCAGCCTAATGATCAGATATCTCTGAATTTTAGGGAGAAATTCCCTAATCTATAAAACGCAAAGTACAAAAAAGGGAGCTCTCGTTAAGAGGCTCCCTTTTTTGTACTTATATTATTTTGTATAGTTATCGAAGTAACCTTGAATATAAATCATTGGTGTTCCTTTGTCTCCACTACCAGAAGTCAAATCAGATAATGAACCAATCAGGTCCGTTAATCTACGAGGTGTAGTCCCTTGGGCTTCCATCGCACCAACCAGATCCTCATTTTTATTCTGGATATATTTAGAAATGGCTTGTTTCAGCTCTTCACCACGAAGATGAGAGAAGTTGTTATCGGCCAAATATTTCAATTTCACCTCATTTGGCGTTCCATCAAGTCCTGCAGTATAGGCAGGGGATACAACTGGATCTGCCAGTTCCCATATTTTACCGACCGGATCTTTGAATGCACCATCGCCATAGACCATTACTTCTACAGTTTTACCTGTAATTTCTTTAATTTTTGCTTGGATACCATCTACGATAGGTTGGCAGTTATTAGGGAATAGCTTTACGCTTTCTTCTGTTGCTTTATTAGAGCCAAGCAGACCATAAGCTTCGTTAAAGCCGCTGCCATCGATGGATTGTGTAAGAACATCATCCAGACCAAATACTTTTTCAGCACCATTGCTCATGAGAATTCGTTTGGTTCTGAACCGTGTGTGAATATCACAAGTTAATACATTTTTTGTGTAGTTTAAAATGGTTTTCGGATTGTTGGAGAAGATGACTTCACAAGCCACACCTTCAGCTTCAATTAAGCTTTTATAATATTCGATATAGTCAACACCTGTGAATGGGTGCTTAATATAGCCGAAATGTTCACGGAACTGAGCCTCAGTTAATACATCCGTCCATGGATTGACACCCTTAGCATCTAATTCGTCGATGTCTACAAGATGGTTGCCTACTTCATCCGATGGATAGCTTAACATTAAGACTACTTTTTGTGCCCCTTTGGCAATTCCACGCAAGCAGTTAGCAAACCGGTTACGGCTAAGAATAGGGAAAATAACACCCACAGTCTCATCACCGAATTTTGTTTTAATATCAGCAGCAATATTATCAATGGTCGCATAGTTTCCTTGTGCCCGAGCCACAATGGATTCTGTTACGGTTACAATGTCGCGATCCTCTATCTTAAAACCCTCGATTGTTGCAGCATTCAATACGGTCTGAACTACGATTTCTTCTATGTTATCCCCATTGTTAATGATGGGTCCGCGAAGTCCGCGCACCACTGTTCCAACTACTCTTTCCAATACAATCTCTCCTCTTATAAGGGTATACTCTCTATATAAGTAATGGTTTTTATCCTATATTACTATACCCTTTTAAGCGATATAAGTGAAATTAATGTTTGTGATATCTAATATAAAAAGGATTTATAGAGGGAGCGCCGTATGAACAAAATGGATCGATTGTTAGCTATAGTGCTTGAACTGCAGCGAAATAAAATGTTACGGGCGGAGGATTTGGCGGCTACGTTTGAAACGAGTGTGAGAACTATCTATCGGGATATTCAGGCACTGAGTGAAGCGGGCGTATCCATAATAGGAGCGCCAGGGCAGGGCTACTCCTTAATCGAGGGGTATTTCCTGCCACCCGTTAGTTTCACGCTGGACGAAGCAGTGACATTGCTTATCGGGACTGACTTTATCGAGCAGTGGTTTGATGCCCACTATAGCAATAAGGCTAGAAGCTCTAAAGCAAAGATAGAAGCTATCCTTCCAGAAGCCATCCGCAGTGAAGCGTCACAGATCCGCAAAAGTTTTCGTTTATTTGCATCCGCAGCAGATATAGCACCAATACAAGAAAAGGCATGTCTGGAAGCCATTCGTCGAGCGATATTGGAGGAGAGGAAAATAAGATTTCGTTATTCCAAAAGAATCGCCGAAGCCGATGGGAACCGTCAAAGTATTCGTACGGTTGCTCCTTACGGACTTGTGCTTCATCAAGGATCATGGGTACTCGTCGCTTGGTGTGAATTGCGTCAAGGCATCCGTCATTTCCGGTTATCCCGAATGAGGGAGCTTATGGATCTGGAAGATAAATTCATACTGCCAGCGGATTTCCAATTGGAGGTATACCAACCTCCTGATGATCGCAACGTTCATGTGCTTATCTTAGTCCATTCGGACATAGCCGATAGGGTAAGGGAATCGAACAACTTCTATATTGAAACTATAGAGGAGCATGCGGAAGGCTTACTGGTTACTTTTCGAGTTCGAGAGCCAGCGGAATTGCTGCAATGGGTGCTGGGCTGGGGAGGCGGCATGGTTGTGCTAGAGCCGGAATCTTTTCGCCATCAAGTTAGAAACGAGCTGGAAATAATGTTAAAACGCTACTGACATAACGCTGTCAGTAGCGTTTTTGTATACTTGGATAATTAATGACTAGAGGAGCTGAAATATGATGATTACAACTAAAGAAGCCTTACAACGTTTTGAAGAAACTGCGACATACTATATTCATGCATTAGAGCGATTCAATCTGGAACAGCTGAAGCAAAAGCCAAGTGAAAACGAGTGGTCCATCGGACAGATGGTTCAACATCTCATTAACTCGGCACTGTATATGCAGCTTCGTAATATTGATCAATGTCTGGCGCCAAGCCAAGATCCCTTAATATCTCATGTAGGGAAAACCGAGGATGGTGCGGCTATATTTGCACAAGGAAGCTTTCCACCCATTCGTATTCAGGTTCCGCCTTCTGCCCAATATACACCGGAGCAGCCGGAGAGCAAAGAACAATTAATTCAAGGGTTACAATCAGTCATCCAAAGAATGAGAGAGGTCGAACCGTCTCTTGAAAAAGCGTCCAAACTTAATACCGTATCTCATCCGCGATTCGGTGGACTATGCGCGGAGGAATGGTTCCTGCTTATTGAAATGCACTATCGTCATCATCTTCTGCAGCTGGAGCGATTAAACAAGGAATTGTTTCGGAAAGTGATGTAAACCAAAAAAAGAGGCCATTGCTGATCTACAGCAATGGCCTTTCGTCGTAAAAGAAATGATCTTTAATTTCCTGAGCCAAGCGTCGCTTGAACATAATCTTTATATTCACTCGGATTAACACCAAAATGCTTCTTGAAAAGTCTGGTGAAATAAAATTGATCATGTATACCGATTTGCGTAGAAATCTCTTTGACATAAGGGTTGCCCTTTAGAATTAACTCTGCGGCCTTCTCCATTTTTACGGTATTAATGTAATGAATGATACTTTGGCCGACTTCTTCTTTAAAGATTCGGGATAGATAGTTCTCACTTAAGTTGACCTGCTTGGCAATCAGAGATAAGGTCAGCTTTTTCTGATAATTTGCATTGATGTAATCAATGGTTTGTTTAACATCCCTATTATGGGTAGTCACAATCTGTTGTTTTTGATGGGTGAATAATTGAAATAAAAGCTCCATCTGCGTTAGAATCTCAGCACTTCGCTTACTATTTGCAATATTCTCAATAGTTGTTTTCAAAAGCTTTGGATCTTCAACGATAATGTGAGCATCGCATAATGGAAGATAGTGCAGACAATTGACGATGAATGTTTTGGCTTCAGCCGGCTTTATTTGTTTCGATCTGCAGGTCTCAAGGAAATTATGAATGGCTTGATTAACGGCTTCAACGCCGGAGCGTTTCCAGGCCTGTATTAAATTTGTAGAGAACTCATGAACGTTTTCGAAATCGAGCGTATCATTTAAATGGACAATCTCGGGATCAATAATCGTTATATCGTTGTAAAATTGGATTTCCAAGGATTCTTTACATCGCTCTAGCATTACTTTCGCCTCAGCGTATCCTCTAATGTTCTGGGAATAAACAATGGTAGGGGTAATGGAAATATACATTTTGATCAACTGGATGACTCTATGGATAAAGTCGGTACGGATAATTTGCTGATTATCTAAGGTATCAGTGGAGATTAGCAGCAACAATGCATTCGATTCAAGCTGAATAATTTCGAATTGATCTACGGTTTCCAGGATATCTAAGATGATGTTTTCAATGAAGGATACCGAAAGTTGATTTTTCCGTTCGCTAGGGCTGGCGCTATTTTGCTCAAAGGTAATGTAGAACAAATAGCAGCTATTTTCACTAAAAGCGAGTGTTATAGAATCTTGCTGTTCAAGCTGGTTCATATCATAATAGGGGTCGGTAAAATAATCTTTTAAAATCGCATTTTTTACACTCTTTAAATTGTGTTGCAATAGCTGAGATTGTGTCTCTAGCTGCTGCTTGGACTGAAGCTGTTCTTGAATTAGGTGCGTGGATTTCTCCAGCAACTGGATGAGGTCCGCAGTCTTCATACTAATCTTAAGCATGTAATCTACAGCGCCAAGAACTAATGCTTCGCGAACCAACTCATACTCCCCGTGGTTACTTGCCACCAGGATTTTTCCTGCAAACCCTCTGTTATTCAGTTCTTTTATCAGCTGCAAACCATCCATATTAGGCATTTTGAGATCTGTAATGATGATATGGGGATTAAATTTCTCGACAAGGGTTAAAGCTTCAATTCCGTCAGAGGCTGTAGCACAGATCATATATCCAAGCTCTTCCCACGGAATCATGGTTCTGAGCGCGACTTTTACAATAGGTTCATCATCCACCAGCATTACATTATACATTGGATACACTAGTATCACCCCTTATCTTCTTCGTAGGTTTGTTTGGGGATCATCAGGCGGCAACAGGTGCCTTGACCCACTAAGCTTGTGATGAATAGTCCGTAGCTCTCACCATATTGAAGCTTAATGCGATCGGCTACATTAGAAATTCCGATACCGGACAGGGTATCAGCCTTTTCCGATTTTTTCGTGTCAAAGCCTTTTCCGTTATCAATGATTTCTATAACAAGTGTGTATTCATTTTTTGCGTAAACCTTAATGCGAATAAGAACCTTTCCTCCAATATCCGTAACCCCATGGATGATAGCGTTCTCAGCGATCGGCTGCAGAATAAGTTTAGGGATCAGACTATCTAAGACCGATTCATCTAGATCATATTCAACGTCAAATCGATCAGCATAACGTATTTTTTGAATGGCAAAGTAATTGTCCAGATTATTAAGCTCCTGTTTGATGGTTATTTCCTCATCTTGATCGATGATGGTACTTCGCAGTAATTCTGCGAGAGAGGAGATACCATCACTTAGCACGGGAACCTGGTTAATCATTGCGAGCCATCGCAAGGAATTTAGAGTGTTGAATAAAAAATGAGGGTTAATCTGTGATTGTAGCATTTGTAATTCAAGCGAACGCTGCCTCTTTTGATCTTTCTGTTGATCCTCTATCAGTTGCTCAATCCGGCTGACCATACTATTAATCCTATTTGCCAGAACACCCATCTCATCGTTACTGTGATCTTCTATACGATTGGATAAATTGCCATAAAAAATTTGATTACAGAAGACAATAATTTGTTTGATAGGCTTCAGGATACTTTTATACAAGACGATGATAATTAGGATACAAAGGACATGATGCTGACAACGATAAGGAGTCCCGTGGTGATTTTACTTGTCTCAGAATTAATATAAGAGAAGGGAACCGTAGAAATCATGTACCAGCCTAATTGATTATTATTGATATAGGAGATCTGATGCATTTTGCCATTGACTAAGCCTTGAAAGGAATGGTTCTTCTGTGACTCTTGTTCTTTGATTTGGTTGAAAAGTTGACCTTTATCATAGGCTTCACCAAGTGTTGTACTCTTAAGGTTCGAGGACATCACTATTCCTTCTCTATTCATGATAAGCAGATTAGAACCTGTTCCTAAGTCTACACTGGAAAGAATGACTTTTGAGAATAACTCCCCGCCGATAAAAACAAACACATAACCTAATGGAACGCCAATGTCTTCTTGATCAAAAATTTTACGCCCCAGGACAATCGTATGGGAAGCACGATAGCTTTTTACATAATTAAGACTGTCATAAGGGGCATTAAGATCTACCTGTTTCATGATTTCTCCATATTTTGGATTGGGAATGCCATCATAGCCTAGTTCATAGATCGGTTCGTTCTTGGAGTCTATGATCCGAACGTTCTGAACATATCCCGGATAAATGGTTCTGTACACATTGTCCATAGCGTGGTTTATAGTAGCATTGCTAGGGGCGGGTTCATTAGGCGCTGCCGTTAAACGCTCCTGAATAATAGGATTGGTAGAAACAGATCCGGCAAGATATTGATAGTTATTAAGCTCACTTAACATCGTTCGATTGAGCAGTGTCAAAGCCTGAAAGGTAGATTTGCTTAATTTATTGTTAATGGATTTGGAGTAGATAGTATAGGAATAGAAACCTATAAAGATGATGGGAATCACGGAAACGATTAAGAAGATAACGGTTAAGCGATTTTGAATTTTAATTTTTCGTATGATTTGTGGGGGACTAGGAAAATACCGCTTCCCTTTGTTATGACTCAGGTGGATGACCTCCCATTCGATATCCTTTACTAACAAGTTAACATAAAAAGAAGAATGGAATATATATGCATGGGCGAAAAGCAAGAATAATCTATGGAATCGTTAGTATTATCCATTCCTTTAACTGCTAAGTTTACAAGTCATGTGAGTCTGATGAATAAGTATATCTGAAACCTGAATGATAGATGGATAAAATAATACATAGGTACGTTTGTATTGTAAATGTAAATTAAACGTAAACACTTCTATACTTAAGTTATCAGATAAAGCGTTTTCAATATTGAATCTGTGATTGGATTGATAGCAAGAACATCTTAAGGAGGGCGTTTATGAGAAAGACGATGAGTACGTTATTAGCGGTTACGCTGCTAGGTGTAGGGTTGGTTGGCTGTGGGAATAGCACGAATAAACCTGCTGCTTCAAATGATTCGAATGCAACAAAAGCTACAAGTACCGCGCAAGCCACAAGTACAACGAACGCTGAGAATACTTCTAAAGAGGATGCTAAGAAGGAATTTGATAACAAGGAACTGAGTATTGCTGTATTCCAAGGAGGATATGGCGCCGATTATTGGAATGAAATTGTCAGCAAATTCGAGAGTACTTATCCAGGGGTAAAAGTGAATATGACGATCAACCCTAAGGTTGGTGAAGTGATCAGACCACAGATTGTGGCCGGTAATCCTCCTGACTTCCTATCTGTTACGGACACAGAGCAAAGTGGGATTATGTTGTCCCTCATTAAAGAAAAAGGACTCCTAGATATCAGTGATGTATTCGAAAGCAAAGCATTAGATAAAGATGAGACGCTAAAGGATATGATTCTTCCAGGAATGCTGGACAGCACAAGATTTCAGCCGTATCAAGACGGGAAGATCTATCTGGCACCTTTTAACGCTGGACCGATGGGCTTGATTTACAACAAAACATTGTTCGCGGAAAAAGGCTGGAGTGTTCCTGAGACTTGGGATGAGTTCTTTGCTTTAGGCGATGAGCTGAAAAAAGAAGAGAACTTCTTGGTCAATGCAGATGGAACGAAAACGAAAAGAGCGTTGTTCACTTACCAAGGCATCTATCCGGACTATTTGGAAGAAATCCTGTATCCTGCCATTGCTAGTGCGGGTGGTAAAGAAACGTTAGATAAAGTATTTGCTTACGAGGAAGGATCATTTAAGAACGACACGATCAAAAAAGTATTGGATATTTTCTACAAAATATCTAAAGACGGATATCTGATGGATGGTACGGTTGCCCTGAATCATACCCAATCGCAGACCGATATGATGATGGGGAAAGCGTTGTTTATCGTAAACGGCAACTGGATGGAAAATGAAATGAAGGATTCGCCTAGAGAGAATGGCTTTGAATTTGGGATGACCACTGTGCCTGTATTTAATAAAGGGGATCAGAAGTACGTGCTTTCCAGCTATGAGCAATTCTCCATTCCAGCAAAAGCTAAAAATCCAGAGCTGGCTAAAGAATTCTTGAAGTTCCTGTATACGGATGAGTCCGTTAAATTATTCGCGGAAAAAGCTAATGGTGCGTATGCACTTAACGGTGCGAAGGAGCTGTCGAAGCCATACTTGACCAAAGGTGTATATGACATGTTTGAGGCTTATAATGGTTCCATTTCAATTCTGCAAGGCTGGCAATCCTTACCGAAGGGCTCCAAGGTTAGTGTAGTCACTGAAATGTTCAAAAATACGATGACGCCAGTCATGACAGGTCAAATGACCACTGACCAATGGATGGATAATGTTGAAAAAGCTTTTGCACAGATTCGTAAAGAGAAAGCAGCTAGTAAATAATTTATAGCATCTCATGCCAATGCATCCTGTTAAGAATGGATAAGGACATTTATGAACAGGATGCATTTTGCATGAAGAGGAGTGAGAAAGATGTCTGAGATGCAACTAACGGAAGTAGCTCCTAGAAACAGAAAAATAAAGACTAAGTCAACGAAAACTAAAAATCCGAAGCTATTCATAGCCGTATGTACCATTCCAGCGCTACTGTTGACTCTCGTATTTATGATCATTCCAACCTTTCGGGCATTCTTTATGTCTTTTACGGATGCAACCGGGATGAGTGATGAGAACAAGTTTATCTTTCTGGATAACTATAAATATATGTTCCAAGATGAGATGTTCCTAAAAGCGCTTAGTAATACGTTCAAGCTGATGCTGGTCGTGCCGGTGGTTACCTTAGCCTTTGGCTTAGTGCTTGCTTTTCTATTGACGCAGACGAAGCTGAAAGAGCGAGGCTTTTACCGGACGGTATTCTTTTTCCCCAGCATTATCTCTTTGACGGTAGTCGGGATCATATGGTCCTTTGTATTTCATCCGAACATGGGAATCTTGAACAATATTCTCTCAAGTATTGGGCTGGATCAACTGACTATGACTTGGCTTGGGGATAGCCGAACTGCATTATGGTGCGTAGCGGTCACTCTGATCTGGCAGGCGGTTGGTTACTATATGGTGATGTATATCGCTGCTATTGATGGGATTTCTGCGGATGTGTTCGAATCGGCGACCATTGATGGTGCGGGGTATTTCCGGAAGCTTATCAGCATTACGATCCCACTGTTAAAAGAAATCATTGGTATAACCTTCGTGCTGTCCCTGGCGGGTACGATCAATTTAAGCTTTATAGTTGTAACTATCATGACTGGCGGTGGGCCGGCAGGTGGTACTACTGTGTTACTCCATTACATGTACACGCAAGGTTTCCAAAATGCGAACTTTGGATATGCCATGGCGATCGCAATCTTTACGCTTGCTTTTGCCTTTGCCCTTTCTTTTCTGTCCAGACTACTTACAAATCGAGCAGAAGGGTAGGGGAGAAGGGTGAATAGTAATCAACAGAGTCTTATAAAAATGAACATTATCAATTGGATCACTCGGCTGTTTCTGATTGTGGCTACCATTGTTTTGTTATATCCGTTTGTATGGAATCTTTTAGCCTCATTTAAGAGCAACACGGAATTTTTAACCGATCCTTTTGCCTTTCCACAAGCCTTACACTTGGATAATTATGTACGTGCTTTTCAGAAATCCAAGATGGGAAGTTATTTCCTGAATTCTATCTTTCTAGTGGTGCTTTCAACTGCGATTCTAGTTATTTTTGTAGTCCCTATAGCTTATGTATTAACAAGATTTAAGTTTTGGGGTTCTAAAATGATTCTTAATATTTATATGGCCTGTATCTTTCTTCAAGCTTCTTATATTATGGTCCCTTTATTTATTCAAGTGAATTCTTTCGGGATGCTGGACAATCGCGGGATGCTCGGTTTGATCTATGCTGTCCTTCAGTTTCCCTTTGCGATCTTTGTGTTGAGCGGATTTCTACGATCTGTCCCTAGAGATTATGAGGAAGCCGCTAAGATTGACGGTTGCGGGAATACAGGGGTACTCGTCAGAATCATTGCGCCACTGGCTAAGCCAGGAATTGTAACGGTCTGTATGCTGGCAGCGATGGGCTTTTGGAATGAGTATCCACTGGCATTAGTTCTAATTCAGACGGATAGCAAAAAAACATTACCGGTGGGCTTAGCCAATCTGTTTGAGGTTCAAAGGTATGCTACAGATTGGAGCGCACTATTTGCCGCATTGATCTTGGTACTCATTCCAACGATTCTCCTATATGTGGTCGGACAAAAACAATTGCTCCAAGGCATAAGCGCTGGCGGAATTAAGGGCTGAACAACAAAGTCATGGAGGGAATTTGTGTGGATAAAGGAAGATTTACACTACCTGGTGAAACAGGAATGGAAGAGGTCATAGCTGATCTTGTAGAGAGATGGGGCGTAGATGCTGTACGTGACAGTGATGGCACGAGTCTATCGCAGGACATTCTTGATATGGGTCTGCAAATCTATTCAACGCTATGTCTGGTGCGTGAGGACAACGAGTGGGCAAAGCAGCATCCACAGTATAGACAGCAGATTTATCTGATGTCTGCACCATTTATTGTGACATCGAAGGTAAACACCATCGATATTATGGCAGATTTTTTTGCAGATCAATTTGTTCCTAACATAGATGTAGATATTAAAAAATATTGGCAGGTTGTAAACCGGACCACAGGAGAAATAGTACCTTCGGCACATTGGAGTTACGCAGAGGGGATCGTCACGCTTGAGCAGGCGGAACAGTTTCACAAATATACCGTCAGTTTCTTGGCCTATCAGATTTGGGAACCGGTCTCTATGTACAATCACATCACGAATAACTGGACGGAAGAGCATCGCTTACCACTGGATGTTCGTTATCCCGAGGCTCAAGAGCAGGTATTGAAGGTGCTGAAAGATTGGCTAGCAAAGCATCCGAAGACTGATATCGTTCGTTTTACTACCTTCTTTTATAATTTCGACTTGATTTTTAATAAGGAAGGTAAGGAGAAGCAAGTTAATTGGTTTGGCTATCTAAGCTGCGTAAGTCCATTAGCATTAGATCAGTTTGAACTAGCCTATGGATATCGTCTGACTGCGGAAGATTTTGTGGATCAGGGACGATATAACACACCGTTTAAGAATCCGACGCCAAGGTATTTGGACTGGATGGAATTTAATCAGAAATTCATTGCAGGTTATGCCAAACAATGTGTTGATATGGTGCATGATTTTGGTAAGAAAGCGATTATGTTCTTTGGGGATCATTGGGCAGGCACAGAGCCTTATGGTAAATATTTTTCCGAGATTGGGCTAGATGCGGTGGTTGGGGCTGCCGGAGATGGGGTTACGACCCGTATGATCGCGGATATTCCGATTAAGGATACTGAAGCCCGTTTCTATCCTTACTTTTTCCCAGATGTATTCTTTGAAGGTGGAGATCCTGTTGGGGAGTCCATGCCGATCTGGATAAAATGTCGCCGGGCACTTATGCGTAAATCGGTTGGAAGAATGGGGTATGGCGGATATCTAAGTCTGGCGTACCAATTCCCTAATTTCATTGATCATGTGACGGAGATCGCGGCTCAGTTTAAAGGCATTCATGCAAATGCTGAAGGGACTCAGCCATATAAAGCTTCGTTTAAAGTGGCGATTCTTAATACTTGGGGCTACATCCGTTCTTGGCAGACACATCAGGTGGCTCACTCTTTATGGAATCAAAGATGTTATTCCTACATAGGGGCACTGGAATCGCTCGCAGGACTGCCTTTCGACATTGAATTTATAAGCTTTGATGATATTCGGCAACACGGGATTGATCCTAGTATCGGTGTGATTATTAATGCGGGTGATGTTCATACTTCTTGGAGTGGTGACGATCACTGGAGCGACCCGAAAGTGGTGGCAACGCTTCGCGAATGGGTGCATCAAGGCGGCGGCTTTATTGGAATTGGTGATCCAACGGCTTATGAGCATCAAGGGGTTCTCTTTCAACTGGCAGGAATTTTAGGTGTTCAAAAGGAAATGGGTTTTACAGCAAGCGTTAATAAGCCTAAGGTAACGCCAGTAAAGGAGCATTTCATTACGGAAGATTTGGAAGGCGACATCGATTATGGTGAAGGGATGACCATGATCTATCAAGCAGAGACTGGCGCTGAAATATTGGATGTGCAGGACAAAAGCTGCAATCTTGCTGTGAATTCAGTCGGGGATGGTCGAGGCGTTTATATTGCAGGGCTGCCGTATAGTATCCAGAATACTAGATTATTGAGCCGGGCGATCTTTTGGGCTGCACATCAAGAGGATCAATTGTATTCTTGGTTCTCAGTGAATCCGAATGTAGAGTGTCATGCCTACCCTGAGACTGGGCGCTTTTGTGCAGTGAATAACACAGCGGAGACCCAGAAGACGACGATCCTGATGGAGAATGATATGAGACTGGAGCTGGAATTGAACGGAATGGAAAGTGTGTGGCTGGATATGAATTCTATGAGGGCATACATTTAAGGAGTCCGTCGTAGCTACGGAGAATATTTGGACTTCCGGCCGCTGTTGTCTCCAAATTTCCTGAATTGTACCGCTTCGATAGAGTAATTGGGGAATTTCTCCCTGAAAGTCCGGGATTTTTGGTCATTAGACTACTAATCAGGGAAAACCTCCCTAAAGTTTAGCTGATTCGATAGCAATTAAAGGAATCCCCCTTCTTCGATTTTTCAGGGAAGGGGGCTTTTGCTTTTTAAGGATAAGCATGAATCCATCAACCGCAATGTTTTTGGCGAGTTCTTCTTACTTGGATTGAGATGTTCTGGGGTTTCCGTATCTAGAGAATCCGGGACAACTTACGATACGCCCGCGGAGAAATCCCCTCATTCGCCGTGAACACCCTGCTGAAATAATGGATATCGGGATAACCGACCTGATCGCCCACCCGTTCAATCGGCCAATCCGTTTCCCGCAGCAGCTTACGCGCTTCCCTATGCCGGATCGAGCGGAGGTATTCCCCGGGGGGCATACCTGCGACCTCACGAAAGAGCTTGGCAAAGTGGTCCTCATGCATATTCATGGATGTGGCCATGGATTTATTGGTCCAGCGTTCTGCTAACCGCTCTTCTATCTCATCGATTAATGCTCTGAGCCGCTCGGTGTGAACCGAAGATTTAGCAGCATCCCGGGAGTTTTGCGTTCGAAGCAGCGAAGTCAGAATGCCGAGTAGTAGCCCTCTACAGACCCACTCATAGCCAGCAGGCCGCATGGTGAATTCATGAACGAGTTGTTCCATGGCATGAACACATTCGGGAGGCGGAGAGTAGATCGGTTCTTGTGACAATGGCATGAAAGGAGCGGTCACGGCTTCAAAGGCGAATTTATCATCCATTACCTCTTCCTCATTAACTACCATATCTTCCTCATGTGTAATAATGGATTCCCCAAAGAAATCAAAATGGATACCAATAAGCTTGGTATCAGAATCCGACAGGATCGCATTCTGATGATATACCCCAGCTGAGAGAAAGATTAGCTGCCCAGCGTTCAGTACGTATTCCACCGTATCCATCTTTGTTAATAATTTGCCCTGGCGAACATAGAGTAACTCGTAGTCATATAGCCTTCTTCTTGGAAAGGTGCAAGGAGGAAGGGTCTGCAATTGTGCATAGTGAATTCCGGGTGACCAATCACGAGAGGGCACCTGTTTTCTAAGTGGATAAGAGGGATCTTTGTCAGACATGGCACTGCCTCCTTGATGTTTAATAGAACATATCGGAATAATGCAAAAAGTCTCTTTTTTTCCTAAATAAATCGAACTTTGAATCTATTATAATATAAATAAATAAAGGATAGAAGTACATCTAAGTCTAGGGAGTCAAAAACGGAAAACAACAAATTTGAGGAGGGCTCAAATGAAAAAGGGAATAAACATCTGGTCGTTTCGCGAAGGAACAGAAATTAAAGAATGTGTACGTCTAGCCAAAGCTGCTGGATTTGAAGGGATCGAGCTGTCCTTGAACGAGTCAGGTGAGCTTGGTCTGCAAACCACTGAGAAGGAGGCGCGTATTCTTCGTGATTCCATTCATGAAACAGGTCTAGAGATCGCAGGATTGGCAACAGGGCTATATTGGTCTTATGCGATGACTAGTGAATCTGAAGCGAATCGAACCAAGGCAATCGACGTATGCAAAAAGCAACTGGAGCTGGCGGCTGCGCTTGGTGTAGATACGATTCTTGTCATCCCTGGCGCTGTTGGTGTGGATTTCATCGAGGGCTGTGAGGTTGTTGATTATGAAAAAGCTTATGATAGAGCACTGGAAGCGATTAGTCATTTAGCCAAGGATGCTGAGCAAGCGGGCGTTTCTATTGGTCTCGAAAATGTGTGGAATAAATTCTTGCTGTCTCCGCTTGAATTACGTACTTTTATTGATACGGTCGGTTCCAGTTATGTAGGTTCCTATCTTGATGTTGGGAATATCGTGCATTCCGGTTATCCAGAGCAATGGATACGGATTCTAGGCCATAGAATCAAGAAGGTGCATTTCAAGGATTACCGTCGGACGGCTGGTGGGCTTCACGGATTTGTTGATCTGCTCGCCGGGGATGTGGATTATCCAGCAGTTATGAAAGCGCTTGAAGATATTGGATACAACAATTATGTTACCGGTGAAATGATACCGTCATACACACATTATACGGAGCAAATTATTTTCAATACTTCTGCAGCTATGGATGCCATTCTCGGACGTACCACTTTCAAAGCTTTAGCGGGGGAGGCTTCACTATGTTAAGAATAGGTTTGATTGGTTTTGGATTTATGGGCCGGATGCATTTTGATAATTATGTTCGCTTAACGGAAGAGGGACATCCCATCGCCCTGAAAGCTATCTGTGATTTGCGAATTGAGGAATTAAAAGATGGTAAGGCGGACGGCAATATGAGTACCGCTCGGGAAGTGTATGATTTAACAGCTTACAGTCTCTATGATGATCTGGAGAAAATGATAGCGAATGAGGAACTGGATATGATCGATATTGCAGTTCCTACTTACCTGCATGCTGAAATGGCTTGTTCGCTGCTGGAACGAGGATATCATGTCTTTTGTGAGAAGCCGATGGCTAGAACTTCAGTAGAAGCGCAGAAAATGGTAGAAGCAGCGGAGCGCAGTGGAAAGAAATTGATGATCGGACAGTGCCTTCGTTTTTGGCCAGGGTATGAGTATTTGAAAGAAGTTGTGGAAACTGAGCAATTTGGTAAAGTGACGGAAGGGTATTTCTACCGTGGTTCAGGGGCTCCTAAAGATTGGTTTCTGGATGAGAAGCTAAGCGGTGGATGCATTGTGGATATGCATATTCACGATACGGATATGATTAACTATCTGTTCGGCAGACCGGATAAAGTATCGACCTTAGGACGGAACGTTCTGCCGGGAAGTGGCTATGACATAGCTTCTACACACTATTTTTATAAGGACGCAAAGGTGATCAATGCTCAGGTGGACTGGACGCTGGAGGGCGACTTTGGTTTCTACATGGGGTACAGGGTTAACTTCGAGCGAGGAAATGTTGTATTTGATGGTAGTGAAGTCAAGGTGAATCCTAATAATGGAGCAGGCTTTATGGTGGAGCTTTCGCCGGATGCGGGTTACTATAGAGAGCTGGTCTATTTCCTGAATGCGATTATTCAAGATAAGCCTATTGTCATTTGTACGCCGGAAAGTGCAGCCGAATCTTTGGAAATCATAGAGGCGGAAGTACAGTCAGCGAATGCCGAAGGGGAATGGATTATACTTAACTAGCAGGATATAGAGTAAGCATAGGCGTGACTGAAGGAAAGATCATTGTAGATGATTTCTCCAGTCACGTCTTTTTGGCATGCATTCTCGCCTAACCTTTATTGCGCTGGAATTTTGTATTGTCCCTAGCATAGTGTGATACAGAGCCGTCATATCTTCTTAGCCGTACTTGTTTATCGGAGAACTGTTCAACAATTCCTGAGGCTACCTCAGAATACATACCATCAGGATCAAGCTGCAGGGCAGTGATATAAGTTTGGGATAAAGCGGCTATAAAAAAATCAATGTTTTTATTAAGTGTATGTGGCATGGTATTCCCTCCGGTGATATCTTCAACATTATGAATATAAATAATCCTAAGGAACTATTTTACCACGATTTGCGGATGATTTTGAGGAGGAATTACTTGATTTGGGTCAAAAATATGCGAAATTTGGTCTGGTTTGAAAAGAAACCTGCGGACGGATATGATTTATGTAGTGAAAGGATGATCGCCAAATGACAGAACAGCTACAAAGAGCCAAGGAGTTATACACACAATTTCTGGGTCATTTTTTGGATATGCATAAGGCAGGTTTCCTTAAGGAATATAAGAGTTTTGAAATTCCTAGAGAACAAGAGATAGAATGGCTCAATGAAATGGCCTTGGCGTACGCCGGGCAGTTGTCGATCCGAGATTGGGATGCAATTAATGCACTAGACGCTTTATCGAGAAACTATCAAGACAGCTGGATTGTGGAGAGGGTATCTTCTTTTGCCTCGAGGAATATGATGAGTGCGGATAGCCTGGTTAGATTGATCTACACAGAGAAACTGGTTGGAATTATTGGCTCCCATAAACAAGTGATCTCAAAGGAGCTGTTATTTGGGGCCTGTAAAGTTGCTGTGCAAATCCTCGAAAATGTAATTTCACAGCCGATGGTCATTGACCCTGGACATGAGCTTAAGGAGCTTGGCCTTAAAGATAAGAGAGCTTTGAACAGTCGTGCAGAGCAAAGCTTAGAACAGGTGAAGGTGCTAATTAATTAACCGTTGGAGGGGAAATATGAGATTACTTGTAGCTCAACCCAATCATGAGCCCCATTTGGAGCAGCTTTTGAAGGAACTAAAAGAACCGGATTCTTTTGACGCGGTGTTGTATCCGGAAGGTTATGTTGCAGATGAAGCCAGTGTGAGGACCTTATGTGAACTAGCCAAAACGTATAACAAGCTGATTATTACAGGATATAGGAACAGTAATAATAAGGATAGAGCGCTAATCATTCATCCTTCCGGGGACATCATTTTGGAACGAGCCAAATCTCCGATGGATAAACAGCTGTATCACCCGTCTATAGTGGAAACGGATGGTCTCAGGTTTGGTTATTTGCTATGTGTGGAACTGCTGCAAGGATACGTTGGTTTGGAGGGGCAAGCAGAGTCGTTGGATTTCATCGCGCATCCGATTGGGGTAGGCATGTTCAGTGAAGAACAGTTTGCATTATGGATCGAGGAAGCCACTAGAATTGCCGTGAAATATAACACGATGATTATGGGGACAAGCCATGCGGACGGATCTTACCGAAATTGTGGCATCTCGATTCCCATCTCTTATTGGATTGACGCTACCGGAGAACCTATTTATATTTCGAGCAATGATACGAGAAGTCGCATTATTAATCTCAAGACAAGGCAGGTTGATATTCTTAATTTAGGGAGCGGCTGAAGTTGACATACTGTTGTCAAATTGGGTGTGCTACGATTCCATTACAGATTAAATCTGATGATCTATAGAAGAAAAAGAGGGATACACCATGGCTGAACCTTTAAAAGCGATGTACAATGAACAATTTCTGCATTATTTCGGCGAAAAGATTCGCAGTGTACATAGTGTATTTGACACAGATGCGTTTGTGATGTCGGCTATGACGGAACCTTGGGAATCACTCGAACTGAAGGCAAGGATGCGGCGGATTACAGAGACATTGGGAAATCATTTACAGCTTCCTTATGAGGATGCGCTGGCGATTTTGACAGCTATTACTGAGGATTGTGTGGGATTTCCATACTTGATCTTTCCGGATTTTGTAGAGGTATTTGGTCAAGGGGCTGAGCATTGGGAGCTATCTATGCAGGCGCTGGAAAGGTTCACACCAAAGTCGTCAGCAGAGTTTGCAGTTAGACCCTTTCTCTTGCGTGAACCGGAGCGGATGATGGCGCAAATGCTAGTATGGTCCAAACATCCCGATGAGCATGTGCGCCGGTTAGCAAGTGAGGGTTGTCGCCCTCGTCTGCCATGGGGACAGGCGCTCCCGATGTTTAAGCTTGATCCAGCCCCGGTGCTGCCTGTACTTGAGCAGCTTAAGGCGGATTCTTCCCTATATGTGCGCAAGAGCGTAGCCAACAATTTGAACGACATTGCGAAGGATCACCCCGAGGTGGTGCTTGAAACCGCTCGACGCTGGATAGGGACAAATGCCCTCACGGACTGGATTGTGCGGCATGGTTGTCGTTCTTTAATCCGTAAAGCGAATCCGGAGATTATGGCTTTATTCGGTTATGCAGAGCAAACAGATGAAGCAACACCCCTAATAACGAGTGCTTCTATCACGATTGATCCTACCCTATTGCGAATTGGAGAAGACTCTGAATTACAATACAAACTTCAAGTTTGTGAAGGAACTCCTGCCCGTGTTCGAATAGAATATGGCATCTATTTCGTGAAGGCTACAGGTCGAACCTCTCGTAAATCTTTCTTACTTTCGGATAAAACAGTACCTGGGGGTACAATTCTGTCAGGTAAACGGACGCATCGTTGGGCGAATTTAACCACTCGTCGTCATTATCCCGGGGAACATCGGATTGTATTGTTGGTTAACGGGCGGGAAGTTGCAGATACGTTGTTGAAACTTGAGGGGGGCAGTAAATGAAAAAAGAAGTATTGATTTTTATTTCTAATGGATATGCGGATTGGGAAGCTGGCTATATAAGTGCCGAACTAAACAAGCCAGAAAGTGAATACAAAGTGAAGACAGTTTCTTTAAATAGCGACAATGTACAATCTATGGGCGGATTTACTGTTATTCCAGATTATCATCTAGACAATATCCCCTCCCAGTTTGAAATGTTAATTTTAATTGGGGGTACGGGCTGGAAAGATAATTCAGCGATTACTCCAGTGATTGAAAGTTGTATACAGAATAGAACTCCTATAGCTGCTATATGCGATGCATCAACCTTTTTGGCAGAACATGGATATTTAGATAACATTCCTCACACTGGAAATTCATTAGATTACTTAAAAGAGTTCGCTCCTAATTATAAAGGACAGGCAAATTTTTTAGAAAAACAGACCGTTTCCAGTGACGATATCATTACTGCAAATGGTACGGCGGCATTGGAATTTACAAGGGAAATCTTGAAGAAGTTAAAGGTAATGCCATTAGAAAAAGTTGATGGATGGTATCACTTTTTTAAAAATGGATTTTATCAGGAATAATAAAAAAAATGCTCTCCAGTCTGATAGAACTGGAGAGCATTTTTTTGAAATATAAGAGGTGTAGCTGCTTCCGCTTGAGCGACAACCTTATTGTTTCACTTCTGTAACACCCGTAACTTTTCCTTGATCCGAGGTGTCGAAGGTGGATTGATACTTAGCATCTGTGAAGTAAACATTCCCTTCAACCGTTGCATTTACTAAGCTGAAGCCTTCCGCTTCTACGTACACATCACCAATAAATGTGCCGCCTTGAATACGGGCATTTTTACTTTTGATCGTAAGTTTTGGTGCTGTTAGTTTATAAGAGTTAGTGATATTGTGATCTGCATCTTGTGTGTAGAGAGCGATTTTTCGAGCAGGTTCATCTTTATTCGTGAATTGTCCGTCCAGCACGAGATCCTCGGTGAAGGTTAAGTCTTTCAGCGTAGCAGCAATCCAAGTACCGTCCGCACTGATAGCCTTTTTAAAGGCCTCTTCATTATCTACTACCGACGCTGAGGTTACAGCATCAGTGGTGTTATTAGTGTTGCCAGCGTTATTGGTGTTACCAGGTGTAGTAGTGGCGGTAGGGGTAACGTTGGCATTGTTATTGGTTGAGTTTCCGCATCCGACCAACAGCACAATTGCAAATACTGCGGCTACGCTTGCTATCTTTCTCATCTGTATAACCTCCCTGAGTAATTGTACTGATATCCTACGAGCTTAATATAGACTGATTAGTTAGTATTAATGTGGTGTAAGCACAAACGCTTACCGTCCTTGAGGGACGCTGAAGGTATTTCTGCTTGTGGACACAATAATATTTACCGATCATTCTACAAATGGTAATATAGGCCTGGACATCTCTGGCGTATAGTATGACCTGGAAAATATGAATTATTCGAAGAAATTCACGAAAAATAACATTCTGCTTTTGGTGAAGAAGCATTTTAGATTACAATAAGTTAAGGCGGAAAAGGAGCTATACCAATGGCTAAACAGAAATATTATGTAGTATGGGAAGGCAAGCAACCGGGAGTCTATAGCACTTGGGCAGAATGTCAGGCGCAGACGGATCATTATACCGGAGCTAAATATAAATCTTATGAATCTAAAGCGGCAGCAGATGCGGCTTACAAAGCAGGTTGGAAAGGCAATTGGGGAACTGGGGCATCGGCAACCAGTGCGGCTAAATCTAAGGGGACAAATTCTTTTAAACGAAGCGCTACAGTGGAGACTTCAGCGGAAATCGATTACGACAGTATTTCTGTGGATGTAGGTACGCGTGGCAATCCGGGTCCTGTCGAATACAAAGGCGTGGATACACAAACTGGAGATATTATTTTCTCTTGTGGGCCGATTAAAAAGGGCACTAATAATTTAGGTGAATTTTTAGCGATTGTGCATGCCTTGGCGCTCCTGAAGAAAGAGGGAAGTAATAGAACGGTCTACAGTGACTCTGTGAATGCAATGAAATGGGTAAAGCAGAAGAAGGTGGCTACAACCTTGCCACGCGATGCTTCAACAGAGGAAATATGGGTGCTTATTGATCGGGCAGAACGTTGGTTGCAAGCCAATACATATGACAATAAAGTGCTAAAGTGGCAGACCAAAGAGTGGGGCGAAATCAAAGCAGATTATGGTCGGAAATAGTTGCAGTAAGGCTCTGGGTTTCGGCTAGAGGAGGAGAATTGGGGATGTTTGGAAACGATTGGGATGAGGTATTACAGAATGAAATGCAAAAGCCCTATTTTCTGGAGCTAATGGCTAAGCTAGATAGTGAATATAAGGAACACACAGTCTATCCGCCAAAAGAATTATTGTTTACGGCGTTAAAGCTTACGCCTTATAGCGCGACACGGGTCGTTATTCTGGGACAGGATCCTTACCATGGAGCGGGACAAGCTCACGGTTTAAGCTTCTCAGTAAATCCGGGGGTGCGTATACCCCCTTCCCTGCGTAATATTTATACGGAGCTAAATGAGGATATCGGTGTTCCGATTCCAAATCATGGTTCTTTAATGGGATGGGCAGAACAGGGAGTGCTTATGCTCAACTCGGTACTAACGGTACGTGAGGGAGAGCCGAATTCTCATAAAGGTCTAGGCTGGGAGACATTCACAGACACCATAATGAAGAAGTTAAATGAAAGAACTACGCCGATGGTTTTTATTTTATGGGGAAGTCATTCGCAAAAAAAAGGCGCCTTCATAGACCAAAGTCGTCATGAGGTGATTCAATCTCCACACCCGAGCCCGCTTTCGTCGTATCGTGGATTTTTCGGTAGTCGACCTTTTTCGAAGGTTAATCAGTTTTTGGAGTCGAAGGGAATGAAAGGGATCGATTGGTTCATTTCGGACTTATAGCTAATGGGATGTTGGGAAGGGGGAGGGAGCTATGAAGCATTGGGTTGGTAAACCGGTTATCATGTACTGCGGCGACGAACCTTACACGATCATGAAAGGCATTCTGCGCAAATGGGATCTTTCCGCTTCTGTAGCGGTCATCGGTCATCAGGAAATTGCTGTGCCATTTCGGGATATTGTGGTCATCAAAGCTTTGGCTCCTAGAGAAAGAGCACTGCCTCCAGTCTTGCATTCTGTGGGTTATGTGATGAGGGAACGGCAGCAATTTGATAATGCAGTATATTTTAAATCGGCTGTAAGTGTCTGGAAAGAAGATCGGCTGATTGCTCTGAATACGACCATCATTTCGCATACCAAAGGTTCAGTTACACTTCAAGATGGACAGAACCTTATGAAAGGCAATCACATATTTGTAGTTCGTTCCTTACGAGGTTAATTTCAGTAATCCTATAAAGAAGCACAAAAAGGTACATCTCTAATCGGAGACGTACCTTTTTTTATTAATGGAACTTCATTCCGTCGTAAGTGCTATAGATTCTCATGCTTGAGAGGCTCAGCCTCTTCCTCTCGATCTGCAACAATAATCTCATACACTCGTAAAAAAATTATTTTGGCAATCATATAAACGGGCAGCGCAATAAGCACACCAATAATACCGTAAAAATCCCCACCTATAAGAACAAGAAGGACCGTAGTCAGTGGATGCACATCTAATGATTTGCCGTAAATGATCGGTGAGAGTACATTATCTTGGATTTGCTGTGCAATGAATATGACGACCAGCGACCATATGGCCATCGTGGGTGATTCAATGAATCCAACAATAACTACGGGGACTCCCGCAAGGAAAGAACCCACATAAGGAATGAAATTGAGCGGTATTGAAATGATTGCCAGCAATAGCGAATAAGGGAGACCTATGATAAGGAAACCGATATACAACATAATACCGAGTACGACGTTTAGCACCACGCGTGTGACAATGAAACTGCTCAGTGCGCTGTCGATATCCCCGAACATCTCTTTACCTTCCTTGCGGTATTTTCTAGGGATTAAGCCTTGAAGTTTTGGTGATAGCTTATAGTCATCTTTTAGCATGTAATACAGAATGATGGGCAAGGTAGCGATTAGAATAACAATGCTGGAAACTACGCCGATCAAATTAGACATCGAATTGGTCACCCAAGTAATAGCCTCGCTAAGATATTCTGATATACGGGCAGCTATGTCGGAGTCCCCTTGGAAAAAACGTGACAATGTCGGATTATCCTTTAATGCATTGAACTGATCCTGTAGTCCCTCAACGAGATAAGGAGTGTTATCAATAAAGTTCTGAATTTGTTCTTGCAGCGTCGGCCAGACTAAAATCCAGAAGAGGATAAACAATCCGGCAAACAGGAAATAAATGAGCAGGATGGAGAAGGCCCTGTTTAATTTTCTTTTCTCAAGAAGCCTTACTAAAGGTCGTAACAAGTAGTACATGAAACCTGATAGTACCATAGGAACGAGTAATAATCTGATAATGGCAGCCAGTGGTGCGAATAGAAACATTACTTTGGAGCCCAAGTACAAAATAAGTAAAAAAGCGATAATAGCAAGACTTGTCCGAAAATATTTCTGTTGTTGCAATAGGAACATCCCCCAAGTTTAAAATAATAATCTATGTAGTTTAATAACCCTAATTCACATGTATTGATTCAAAAATGTGGTTTACTCCCCTTTAGGTAGTTCTTGGCATATCCGTGGAGGGTGTTCATATGGCTAAGGCTACGCCAAGTAAGAGGTCACAACTCATAACCATAACATCATCATTTCGATTCTTGGGGGCTTCGTAGATTATCTTAACTTCCGTCTAGAAGGTTTCTTTGTGGATAGGGTGAATATTTCTGGCACTTCAATTTCGCCTCCGGTTTCCTTCGTAACTTGTCTCGCCTTGACGAGAGATAAAAAAGCAAAAAATTCCCCTAAAGTGGCCAGTGCGGCAGCAATGATTTCATAATCTTCAGCGCTTAATTCTGCATTTTCCTCACTGGTGCCGTTCCCGTTGTTATTTCCACTACTATTTCCGTTACGCTTAGTGTTGCTGTTACCGCCCATTTTTTTGTTGTTTCTTCCGTTGGCCATTTCTGATCACCCGCTTTTTCCTATATGTAGTATTAATATGTTTTAAACTCCAGTGATGAGATAGGCAATTGGTATGTAATTTTCTAATGGGCCTGTTTCACCTTGGACGTAGGATGAAATCATTCCATTTATTACATTTTCCCGAAGCATCATTTTTAATGTTAAAGCGCTTTACAGATGATGAAAACGCTGTTAAAATCATAAACGAGCACAAATGATCAATAACAGTCATATATAATCAAATAATGGTCATGAAATTCCAAAGATAAGCGCATTTAATAAATGGGACAGCACTGTAAATAAAAAGGAGCGAACCACGATGTTGTTTGAGGAAGAAAGAAAACAAAGAATCGTGCTATTTGTGGAAAAGAATTCAAGAGCTTCGGTACAGGAGCTAAGTCAGGAACTGGGCGTATCGGAGTCTACTGTGCGCCGTGACCTGAAAGAGCTTGAAGAAGCCAAGTTGCTGAAACGAACGCACGGGGGGGCAGTATCCCTGCAGAGCGTTAACTTTGAGGCGGCTTATCCAGATAAGGAAGATCGATTGTTGGATGAGAAGCAGAGGATAGCACGCAAGGCTGTAGAGATGATTCAGGAAGGCGATGCTATTCTGCTGGATGCTGGAACCACAACGCTACAGATTGCTAAAGAGCTAAGGGCTTTTTCTAATATAAAAGTCATTACCAATTCAATTATGGCGCTTAATGAACTGCGGGATTGTCGCAATATAGAAGTCTCAATTACAGGCGGAATGTTGCGACCGGATACATTGGCTTTTGTAGGACCGATGACTGAGCGCTCTTTAGAGATGGTAAGAGTGGATAAAACATTTCTTGCAACCAACGGATTAGACTTAAGAGAAGGAATCACTACACCTAATATGCTTGAAGCAGCGACCAAGCGTAAGATGATCTCGGTTGCAAAGCAAGTAATTCTTCTGGCTGATCATAGCAAGCTCGGTCAAGTATCCTTCTGTAAGGTTGCCGACGTGACGGAAATGGATCACTGCATTATTGATTCTGGTGCATCTGACAAGTTCATCCGTGAGATTACGCAAATGGGTGTGGATTTCTCGCTGGTATGACCCTAGGTGGAGGCTGTTCTACGGTTAGAAAATGTTTTAATTTGAGTGGTATGGAATCATTGTAAGATCGTTTGGAGAAATTACATTTGCCGCATGTTTAGCCGGTAATCTATGGCTTAGAAAACCAAAATAATTGAGGGATAATTATGATCTATACAGTAACGCTTAATCCTTCCATCGATTACATCGTGGAAGTTGAAGATTTGAGACTAGGTGGCTTGAACCGGATGAAACGTGATTTGAAGCTTCCTGGAGGTAAAGGGATCAACGTATCACGCGTGTTAAATCAGCTTGAGGTTCAGAATAAAGCTATAGGCTTCCTTGGTGGATTCACTGGACGATATATTGAGGAATGGTTGCGGAAAGAGTCGATTTCAAGTGATTTTGTATTTGTTTCTGATGATACCCGAATTAATATCAAGCTTAAGCATGGAGAGGAAACGGAGATTAATGGTGCAGGGCCTGTCATCCGAGATACGGAGGCAGAGGCATTATTACAGAAGATGGCTGTTCTGAATGCAGGCGATGTTGTGATATTGTCCGGAAGTGTTCCTCCTTCACTGGGTGCTGATTTCTATGACAGGTTGATATCTGTATGCAAGCAAAGAGAGGCCGAATTTGTCATTGATACTACAGGTTCAGCGCTGAAAAAGGCACTTCCTCATCAGCCGTTGCTCGTTAAGCCTAATCATCATGAGCTTGCAGAGCTATTCGGCGTTACGATAGAGAATAAGGAAGAAATTATTACTTATGGTCGTAAGCTGCTCGAAGCTGGCGCGAAGCATGTGTTAGTTTCAATGGCTAGTGAAGGTGCCTTGTTCATTACGGAACAGGGGGTATACCACGCCAATGCTCCAAAAGGAGCAGTAAAAAATTCTGTAGGCGCAGGCGATTCTATGATCGCTGGATTCGTTGGCACATTTTCTTTGACTGGAGATTTAATGGAAGCTTTCCGTGCAGGTGTTGCCTCAGGCAGCGCAACAGCTTTCTCTGATGACCTGGCAGATAGAGAATTCATTGAGCAACTGAGACCGCTGATCAACATCTCAGAAGTGTAAGCTAACAGCATTCAAAGTACTCAAGGGAGTTGGAAGAAATGAGAATTACGGATTTGATGATAAAAGAAACAATGATTATGGATTTAAAAGCAACCACTAAAGAAGGAGCAATTGATGAATTGATTGCCAGTCTTGCCGCAAGTGGTCGTATCAATGATCCTGTTCTATTTAAAGAGATGATCCTGAAGCGTGAAGAGCAGTCCAGTACTGGGATTGGTGGCGGTATCGCAATGCCACATGCCAAGACTAAAGCGGTGAATGAAGCGACAGTTGTGTTTGCCAAAAGTGCGACGGGCGTGGAATTCGAATCACTTGATGATGAACCGGCTCGGATCTTCTTTATGATTGCCGCCCCAGAAGGAGCGGGCAACATGCATCTTCGTACATTGGCCTCGCTGTCCAGACTGTTGATCGATAGTGAGTTCATTGAACAGCTGATGAATACCCGAACTCCAGATGAGGTATCCGCCTTGTTCGATGCGAAGCAGGCCGAAGGGGAAGCCAAGGAGAAAGAGAGCGAAGCTGCTGAAGCTGCCAAGAAGTCAGAACCTGAAAAGCTAATCGTCGGCAACCCAGATTCCCAAGCATTCGTCGTAGCTGTTACTGCTTGTCCTACTGGAATTGCGCATACCTTTATGGCTGAAGATGCGCTCAAGAAGAAGGCTCTGGAAATGGGAGTTAATATCCGTGTAGAGACAAATGGTTCAGAAGGTGCCAAAAACATCTTAACACCCGATGAGATTCGGCGTGCAAGTGGTGTAATTGTGGCAGCAGATAAACAAGTGGAAATGGCTCGTTTTGATGGCAAGCCAGTACTGCAAAGACCGGTTAGTGACGGTATTCGCAAATCGGAAGAGCTCATTCGCAAAGCAATGAACGGCGATGCACCGATTTACCATAATGAAGGTCGTAGTGGTAATGAAGGAGAGTCCAAAGA
This sequence comes from Paenibacillus sp. VTT E-133291, assembly GCF_002264395.1. GTDB lineage: Bacteria > Bacillota > Bacilli > Paenibacillales > Paenibacillaceae > Paenibacillus_AQ > Paenibacillus_AQ nitricinens. Next base: position 5,536 of record NZ_NFVA01000065.1, on the reverse strand, counting down.
GAAATCAGGCAGTATCGGCAGTAAAATATACAAGGACTTGATGAATGGTATCTCCCACATGCTGCCGTTTGTAGTCGGCGGTGGTATTCTGCTGGCGATCTCCTTCCTGATTGAACAAGTTGGTGGAGAGAATCACCCTCTATTCCAGCTGCTGCAGACGATTGGTGGCGGTGATGGTGCCTTCCATTTCCTAATTCCGGTTCTTGCTGGATTTATTGCGATTAGTATCGGTGACCGTCCAGCTCTGATGCCAGGTATGGTTGGCGGTTATATGGCCTTGAATTCCAATGCTGGATTCCTCGGCGGTCTGGCTGCAGGTTTCTTGGCTGGTTACGTTGTTATCGGTCTGCGCAAAGTGTTTGCGGGTCTGCCAAAAACGCTCGACGGATTAAAGCCGATTCTGTTATATCCGGTATTTGGTCTATTAATTACCGGTGGATTGATGTATTACCTGTTCGATCCGATCTTTAGCTGGATGAACGTAGGGCTCATTAATTGGCTTAACGATCTTGGAACGGTTAATGCAGTAATTCTGGGTCTGGTTCTTGGTGGAATGATGGCTATTGATATGGGAGGTCCTTTCAATAAAGCGGCTTACACTTTTGCCATCGGGGTATTCACTACCAGTGGAAATACTAACGGATTTATGATGGCGGCTGTAATGGCAGGCGGTATGGTTCCTCCACTTGCAATAGCCCTTGCTACTACCTTCTTCAAGAATAAATTTACAGAATCAGAACGTAAATCAGGGTTAACAAACTATGTATTGGGCTTATCGTTCATTACAGAAGGGGCGATTCCATTCGCCGCTGCCGATCCACTGCGTGTTCTGACTTCTTGTATCTTAGGTTCAGCCGTAGCTGGTGGTCTCACTCAGTTTTGGAATATCAACGTTCCAGCACCGCATGGTGGGATCTTTGTAGCCGCGCTTTCGAGTCATGCGTTGTTGTTCCTACTGGCCGTTCTGATCGGATCTGTTATTTCCGGATTAATGCTCGGATTATGGAAGAAACCTCTTGAGGCAAAGTAATAAAATAAATAATTTGAACTGCTGGGTGCCAGACGCTTCTTCTGGTACTCGGCAGTTTTTTGAAATATAAGAATTTTTATGCATACGCTAAAAACTATTCTTCTATTTTTGCAGAAACGATCATCGTCCCTAAGAAGAAGCCGAAGGCGATTCTTCTTACCTAAACGTTGACCACGTATGCCCCCAGCCCTTGCGAGAATAATCTCCTTCATTGAGGTTTATTTTTGTATAATTGAAAATATATATATAACAAGAGGGCAAAGGAGCGAGCGAGATGATACTGCACAAGGGGGAAGTCTTGTTCCGTCAAGGGGACAGCTGCGAATTCTTATATAAGGTGAAAAGTGGGCTGTTCAAGGTAACAAGGCTTCATGAAAATGGGAACATGGTGTTGTTCAACATCTTGTATCCTGGTGAGATGGTTCCCCATCATTCACTCATTTCGCCAAAGGAGGCGCATGGAACAGCGGTTGCGATGATGAAGAGCGAGGTGGAGGCAGTTCCTTCAGCGGAATGGTATCAACAGGTACGGGATGAGCCAGGTCGAGCGATGGAAATCGCTATGTTGCTTCAAGAGAAGGTGCGTTTTATGCAGACTCGGCTAGATCACCTTACGGTTGGAACACCCGCAGAACGTATGGAACTGTTAACCCGCTGGTTCAATGACTACTCTCATGGCGCAGCACTAACAGAGCTTTTGACACAGGAGGAAATTGGACAATTGATCGGTGTGAGACGCGAAACAGTCAATCGTTTGTTGCGTACCGTGGAGTGATTCCTGCCTATTTTTATAGTGAAGTGTTTAGAGTAGTGGATCTCCGTGGTATAATGTATTCAGAACTTATTAAATTACAGAAAGGATCAGGATACCATGTGTCCCCGAAGGACGATTCCCCAAAGGACGATTTGGAAACGTTATGATCTGTCTTATACTTAGCTTCCCTGTAGAAGGTGCGTGAACCGTTGTTACTCGACGAACCGCCTCTGCGAGGGGAAGGAGTATATATATGCGAAGGAGCAATACCTCCGGTTTTACCCGTCGTAGAGGTTGGTGGGACGTTTAGCCGCCATATACGATAAGGGGAGACCTGTATGAGGAACCACAATTACGGAGTGAATGTACTGCTCCGGTTGACAGTCATTTTGTTTGGAACATTTTTGCTTGCATTTGCTTATTATCACATCAATTTTCAGAACCATTTGTCTGAGGGCGGATTCGTAGGATTATCGCTTCTCGGCAAATACGTATTAGGAATATCACCTTCAATTTCAACTCTGCTTCTAGACGTTCCAGTACTCTTGATTGCATGGATGTTCAAAGGGAAAACGTTCGTATGCAACACCTTTGTTTCTGTAGGAGCTTTTACAATCTTTTACGGACTCATGGAACGTTATTCCGGTTTGGTCATCAACTTGCAGGGCAACTTGGCATTAGCAGCCCTTTTATCTGGCGTACTGACAGGTTTAGGCGCGGGAATTATTCTGCGAAGCGGCGGCGCAAGTGGTGGAGATGATATTTTGTCGCTGCTGATCAGTGAATGGAAGGGAATTAAAGTAGGTACAGTATTCATCATGTTGGATGTAATCGTTCTGGCATTATCACTCTTTTATATGCCTGTTAGAGAAACGATGTATACGGTGATGGCGGTAGTCGTCGCAGGTTATGTGATCACCTTTACAACCTCTTTAGGTAAACCAAAGTTAGTGAAGGCGCCAAAGATTCAGTCTACGCTGCGTAAACCGCATGATGGTACGGTAATGTGAATAAGACTGTATAAACAGCTTATTTCGGGGATATACTATATATAAGGTCAGCCAGAATTTCTGGTTGACTTTTTTTTGTTGAATAAGTGATCTCAGGGGCGTTGCTTGGACGTTTCGCTCATAACAAAGGTGGCGCATTGGATTAATCCTGTGCGCCACCTTTTTGTTAACTTAAGACTCTCTTATGCTTGTCTTTAAATCGTGAAGAGACATTTGCGACCACTTGTCCCTCTTATTTAGCCCACTGCATTCGTGATAGCTTCGCATTCGTCCGAGCAATGTCCACTATGCTCATTTTCACAGTCCTCACAGCAAATATGCTGTAGATGGCAAGCATCGTTGGCGCAGTTGATGAATTTGTCAGCGGGCTGACCGCAGTGATGGCAACGACCAACAACGATATCATCATCGGTATGATTAATCTGTACGGAGATCCGCTCATCGAAGACATAACATTTTCCATCGAACAGTTGTCCCTGTACCTCAGGGTCTTTACCGTAAGTCACAATCCCACCATCCAGCTGGTACACCTGCTGGAAGCCTTCTTTCATCATAAACCCGCTTAATTTCTCGCAGCGGATTCCGCCTGTACAGTAGGTCAGGATTGGTTTATCTTTTAGCTCGCTCATATTCTCACGAATCCAGTCCGGGAATTCTTTGAAGCTGTCAACTTCAGGGCGGATGGAACCGCGGAAATGACCCAGATCGAATTCATAGCCGGTACGGCCATCCAGAATTACCACATCATCTCGCTGCATCATTTCATAGAAATCTTTAGGCGCCAGATGCTCTCCGGTGATCACGTTGGGGTCCAGTTCATCCTCGACCCGGAACGTCACGAGTTCCTTTTTATAACGAACGAAGATCTTTTTGAAGGCATGACCATCTGCCTCATCGATCTTGAAGACGATATCGCTGAACATCGGATTTGCGCGCAAATCCTTCATGTATTGCTCGGTTTGGGCAATCGTTCCAGACAGTGTCCCGTTAATGCCTTCATCTGAGATGAGAATTCGTCCCTTTACGTCAAGCTCTTTGCAGTAAGCCAAATGCTCCTGAGCGAATTGTTCTGCATCCGGCACTTTTACAAATTTATAGTATAGCAGAATTGCATATTCCGATTGTGGTTTCATTCTTTTCACCTTTATCATTAGAATTAGACTACTAAATAAACGTTTAAGTATAAAAAGTATTGTAACATATTATCAAGCATTGACAAGAGAAACTCTTGATTCAGTAATGGTTAAAACTTGGATATTAATAAGAAAAACAGCGCAATGAATATGTCAGAATCATCATGCATATGGAGACTATTCTGCGAAATGGCGGCGCGAGTGGAGGAGACGATATTTTGTCGCTGCTGATCAGTGGATGTGGGAGTCAAAGAAGGTACTGTATTCATCATGTTGGATGCAGTCGTTTTGGTGTGATCACTCTTTTATATGCCTGTTAAAGAAACAATTTATGCGGTGATGGCAGATGGTGTAAATTGTATTTTTCGGGGATGCTACGATTAAGGTCAGCCAGAATTTTGGTTTACATTTTGCTGGATATAGGCGAATAACATGGGTTGTTATGATTGGCGAAACCGTGAATCACAACGCGTGTATTAATTTTCATTCGAAGAGTCACTTGGTGACATTAATAATAAGGAGGGACTGCGGGATGAGTGCTCACGAGATTGATTTTGTCATTATGGGCTAGGAAATTCAGTGTGTGGAGGTGCAGCTTGACCCCGGAGAGAGTGTAATTGCCGAAGCTGGAAGCTTCATGATGATGGATCAGGAAATTACGATGGAGACGATTTTTGGTGATGGTAGTGGGGGGACGCGCGGAAGCGGACTGATGGGTAAGCTGATGGGTGCCGGTAAGCGTCTGCTGACTGGGGAAAGCCTGTTCATGACCGTCTTTACACACAGTGGTTCTTATGGACGAAAAAGTGTCACCTTTGCTGCTCCATATCCAGGCGAAATCATCCCGCTTGATCTTCAGCAATACGCCGGAAAAGTGATCTGTCAAAAGGACTCATTCCTCTGTGCGGCGAAGGGCGTCTCGATCGGTATTGAATTTCAGCGCAAGCTGTGCACTGGATTTTTTGGAGGTGAGCTTTATTATGCAAAAGCTGGAAGGCGACGGTCTTGCATTCGTACACTCTGGCGGCTACGTTATGGAACGCACACTTGAACCGGGAGAGACGCTCAAGCTGGACACTGGCTGTCTTGTCGCTATGACGTCATCAGTGGATTATAATATTGAGTTTGTAAATGGTGTCAAAACCGCGCTATTCGGCGGTGAGGGCCTGTTCTTCGCCACACTGCGCGGACCTGGCAAGGTATGGGTGCAGTCACTGCCGTTCAGCCGTATGGCTGAACGTATTTTGTCTGCTGCCGGTAACAGCGGACGCAAAGAAGAAGGCAGCGTACTTCGTGGACTGGGCAATCTGGATGGCAGATAAGGTTGTGAGTGATAGTAGAGTGCAGAAATGCCCCGGATTTGAGTGAAATGGCCTTGCTGAGGCGAAAGAGAGGCATAAATGCTCTCGATTTCTGGGAAATGGCCTAAATGGGGCGAAAGAAGGGCAAAAATGCTCTCGATTTGAGTGAAATGGCCCAAATGGAGCGAAATAGGGGCAAAAATGCCCTAGATTTCTGGGAAATGGCCTAAATGGAGCGAAAGAAGGGCAAAAATGCTTTCGATTTGCACGGATCGCGCGAATCCAGCCAAATGAACGGTATAAATCCC
>NZ_NFVA01000285.1 GCF_002264395.1 Paenibacillus sp. VTT E-133291 | reverse complement strand
TGTTGGTACTGTTGTTGGTACTGTTGTTGGCTCAGTTGTTGGTGTTGGTGTTGGCACTGGTGTTGGAGTTGTCTCCGGCAGTGGTGCCCCTTTCAGGTCCACAATGCGGCCCTCAACAGCGGAGGTATTCGCAGTGACAGTTCCAACTTGTTTAAGATAATTCGTAAATACATCAAAGTCCGGCAGATACAGCAGGTTCACGCGGCCTTCTTTATAGGCCTTCTCAAGGGAA
>NZ_NFVA01000016.1 GCF_002264395.1 Paenibacillus sp. VTT E-133291 | reverse complement strand
TATAGATAGCGCCCATGCTGGGCGCACATAAAAAAAGAAATGCGCTAAGCGCATTTCTTTATGCCAAACTTTTAAGTTCTTCTGTAAGATTTCGGAAAGCTAATTTATCTCCTGTAGCCAGCGCCGTGTCAATCTCACGGTGCAAGATGTCGGAGCGACGCTTTCGCAGCGCTTCATCCCACACCATTTCTGCCGCAAGTCCTAGCATCACTTCGTACGTAGCCTTCATTTTGTCCATTCGATACACCTCCGCTGTTTAAGAGATCCTTATTGCTTTAATATTTTGATATCCATCAAGATGATTTTGTTTTCGTTTTCAAAAGTGACGGCACCTACTAAATCATATTCAACAATCCTGTCTACGTTCTACATATTTACCCATTCTGATCAATACTTCATTTATTGTCCTATCAACAACCAAAGTACAGTCCACATCTACATATGTAATCCCCATAAGCATTGGCTTGATGCCTCCATACTGCTATAGATGTTTAGGCACGGCTATCTCCATCCCCCACGGCGTCATCATCACAGCGAGACCAGTGGTGGTCTCCCCTAATTTTAGCATCCCAAGGTGCACCATCATCCGAATAATTCGTTGCTCCAGAATAGAGGCAGCATTGTCATAATAGAAAGGTTTAATTAACCACCCTATACCATCCACTAATGAAGGTACGTTCACCCAATTCCCAGCACTAATGCTTACCCAATACACCAGTGAAGGCAGGTTTGGTACAGCCCCCTTATATAGTTTTAACCAAAAAGAGAATATCTGCATCAACGAGTCACATTTCCCATCGGCCAACACTGCCTCTCCTGTCGCCGTGAGCCTTAACCGAAAACCTTCTTCAGTGATCCAGCGGCGGTGACGAACATAATCATACAGGAGCGCTAATCTAGGTGGATAATGCTCACATGCCCTACCATAACCAAATCTCCAGCCGCCTTTGCTAAGCAGATCCTCCGGAATATGAAGTGCATTCATCACTCCTTGCTGATACCGCCTATACATTGCCCCTTCCTGATTAAGCTCTGGCTCATTTTCCTTGATATATCTCAGAAGCATAACCAGATCACTTAATAACAATTCTCCTTCATTTCGATACATGGCTGGTTCAGAGCTAACCGTAACCTTATCCTTGATATGTGCGCTCATCGTCTCACGAAAGCGCTCTTTCAAGTCTTTGGGCACTTGGAACAAATATCTCGTTTGCTGGGAAGAACCGCTAAAGAGCCAGCCTCCGCTTTTGAAACGAGAAACCATTTCTCGGAAACCCCCGGTCTTTCCTTCTTGGGTATCAAAAGAAGCTTGCCTAGCTACTGCCAACAAATCTTCCAGACTAAAGTAGCTGCGTTCATCAAAAAGTAATGTATTCAGAAACCGTAGATCCTCCGGAGCACATTCCCGGATATGAGACTCCATAAAACTTCTGCTTCCAAGCATAATCAAAATACTCTGGATCAAGTCATGTTTGGAATTCTGCTTGCATTCACACCGGTAGCGTCCCGCTATGGCGGTCAGCTGTCCAATATCTGCATAAGTGAGCATATCCGCCAGATTCATGTTTTATCGCCTCACCGTTTTACTACCATTATGGGAAATACAGCCCTTTTTATTCCCCTTTGCGCAAAAAAAATAACCCGATGCACGGGTTAACGCTGATTTTGCAGGATATGGCGAGTACAATTATAAAGAATAGGGTTCCATTCCCGTTCTTTCTTCTCCAAAATCGTCAGGGACAAATTCCCAATCCGCTCAGAATACTTATCTTTGTAAAACGCAGTATACAGTTGAGCGAGGAACCCTCCATGAGATATGACTAGTATGTTGCGATTGGGATGCTGCGCAGAAATATCCTCCATAAAGGCAAGTGCACGCGCTTGAAGCTGTTCGTCAGTTTCTTGACCAAGCGAAAGCTGACTCCAATCTTTCCCCCACTTCTCTTCACGCTCAGCGGCAGTAAGTCCTTCAACCTGTCCGTAGGCACGTTCCCGGATCCGATCATCCGGATCAAGTAACGGTACATTTAATTTATCTGCGATAATCCTACCTGTCTCTGCTGCCCGGGAAAGGTTACTTGTAATGCAATAATCCCAGCGATACGGCTCTTGTAATAAGCGGTCAGCAAGCATAGCAGCTTGCATCCGTCCTTCATCATTAAGCGGAATATCACTTTGCCCCTGTATCTTTCCAATTGCGTTCCAGTCCGTCAATCCATGGCGTATCAAGCCGATTAGCATATTGCCTCCCCCTTTTCACCCAAGTATTTGTCTCTTAATGTAACATGGATGAAATAAAAAGTCTTCTTTTATGCGTATTATAATACAAAAAATCCCCTTATCTTTACATAAAGGGACTCCTACATCGTTCTTAACACTATTATATACTGCAATAGCTAAGTCATACATCAATAGACCCTTTATGATCTGCGATATCGATTCAGCCGGGTTAACGAAAACACTGCAAAACCCACGCCAAGCATGGATAACATCATCCAATATTGAGGATGAGTAGGTCCCATATTTACCACAAGCGGTTCAATAATCCCACCTTCAGAGCCTAAAATGGGATAAGTGGATGTCCATTCCATAGAGCCAGCAACGCCTGTCTCTACAATTCCACTTTGAGCCACAGTGATATCAGCAGGTGTTCTAAACATAGTAAAGTAAAGAACACTGGACAAAAATACCGCCAGGAAGCAAGCGATCCAGAGACTAAGCCTATGACGAACAATGGCAGATGTCCCTGCGGATTTCCCATCCCCTGGCATTAACCAAGGACTCTCTAGATAAATCCGCTCCATAACTTTAACATTTATAACTTCTGCACGCTCTTCACTAATCTCTTCTTTCAAATCATGCATAAGCTGGCTACTCTCTTGCCACAGAGACCACTCAGCAGCGCAGTAAGGACAAGTTGCAATATGTTGTTCGAGCAAAATCCGCCTAGGATGTGTGGGGGGAGCGTCCCACAAGAGCGGAATACATTCTTGCGCTTCCCTGCAATTCATTCGCCTTACACCCTCTCAACCTGCTCTTCAACTTCAGGCTCATTGAAATAGGATTCGAGTTGAAGCTTCACACTACTTCTGGCACGAAACAACAATGATTTCACGGAACTCACACTCTGATCTAAAATTTCTGCAATTTCTTGATAATCCATCTGATCGTATTCACGCAGGATTAGCGCAGAGCGTTGTTTCTCCGGAAGATTATTAATTGCCTCACGAACCAAGTTCATCCGTTCTTTACGCAATGCAGCCTGCTCAGGCGCTACTTCAAACGGTGCAACTGGAGTATATCCACTCTCTTCTAGGGATACATTTCCGGCACGATTCTTACGAAGCTCACTTAGCACGGTATTACGAGCAATAGTGTACAACCACGTTGAAAAGGAAGCATCTACCTCTCGAAAGGAATGCAAGCTACGGAATGCCTTGTAGAAAGTCTCCGAACAAAGGTCCTCTGCAATTAGCTCCATTTGTGAGTTTCTAAGCATATGATATACAAATGCCAATATTTTTCGTTGATAACGACGCATTAATTCTGAATATAATTCTGTGTTGCCTTGTTTGATTTCCTGGATCAACTGGGAATCCGTCATGGTGAGATTGGCCCTCCTCGCCCTTGCACGTCTTTTCCCGTCCGGTCCGTACTTATTATACCGGTTTGGGCTTTAAAAGTTGCGCTGGTTTACTGCAACTTTTTAGTTTATTACAAGAAGAAACGATATTGTCGACCTTTTATGTAAGACAAACGTTCCTTGTGGGAATTTTAGGGAAAATATATGACGTGCAAATTATCCGTTCTTCAATTTTGAAATACACCTATGTATATTCAAACACCCAATAATTAAGGCATGATGATTGTGATGAATATAAAAAGAAAAATGGCATATTTCTTAGAGCATATAAATTTTATAACGAATCTAGAAATATACCAGATCTATTGTATCACAGATTCTCATAGGATGACATTAATAGACTTCAGAGCAGTAATCTCGTCAGCAAGACCTGACAACAGATTATAAACGAACATTAACTCCGTCAATAAGACTTTGATCACTGTAATATGACTTTAATCTCTTTTTAATAAACTGTTGACAAAATGTAAACGTATACATATAATAAAAGTACAGTATGGTTTCTCTCCACTCCTATCCAAATACTAGACGGTTCCAATTTATTGTGAACTGTAGCCGCTTACTTTGTAAGCGGTCTTTTTTTGTTCTGAAAGCGCTCTACCTTTTGTTAGATGATCTATAATAGGTTATTTACTATAGCCAGCGAATTAGCTTCCACAAATCCCCACAGTCATCTATTACCCCGTCTGCGTCCACTTGAAGAGGTATGGAAAAGAGTCAAGATAAACAATATACTAGCTATAAAGTTATTTGTTGAGGTGAATATGAAATGAATGAAATCGATGAATCAAAACAACTTGTACTACAAATCGGCGGTGCCTTGAAAAAGTACAGAAAAGAAAAAAACATGAACTTAGATGACTTAGCAGAATTAACGGGCGTAAGTAAACTTACTCTGGGGAATATCGAACGCGGTGAGACAAATCCAACTTTGGCGATTATATGGAAAATTTCAAAAGGCCTATCTTTACCCCTATTAGCTTTGTTCAAATCTGAAGACCCTGTTAGTTTGTATCGAGCAGGCGAAGGTCTTCGGTTTTCTAATGATCAAAAGAATTGGATCATTGAACCCGTCTTTAAAAACGTAAGCAACGATATTGAAATGTGTCGGGCTTACTTACAGCCAAATAGTTCATATCACCCTGAAGGTCATCATGTGAATACAACTGAAATTGCGACAGTAATGACTGGTTCCATTGAAATTAAGGTCAATGGTGAGATGTACATATTGAATCAATATGATACGATCAGTTTTCGTGCTGATCGCCCTCACTCTTATACCAATCATACGAATAGCGAAACAGTGCTCCATATCTCCTTAAAGTATGGTTTCTAAAAGCCAAAAATTTCACTTATAAAAAACAACTCTGAGTTTCCATTATTTATGGAAACTCAGAGTTGTTTTTTTTACTAATATAAGCACTTCAAGTGATAGGATACTCTCTATAAAGTTAACTATAAAATACTTATTGTTAATTTTAGTATACTATAATATACTTTCATTGTCCGCGCGGATATTATTTTATAGCTTTCCAATCAGCAGAAAACCAATAGTACACATTAATTCTGGAAGGGGAAATGAAGAATGCCGAATAAAAAAATCTTATCATCATCAATAGGGCTGCTAATACTCGGCATTATTATTATTGCCGCAAATTTACGTGCTCCCTTAACCTCGGTCGGTCCTTTAGTAGGTCTCATAAGGGAAGACGTTCATATCTCCAATACTTTTGCAGGCCTGATAACAACGGTCCCTTTACTTACCTTTGCTTTATTATCGCCTGTAGTACCAAAACTAGGACGCAGATATGGAGTAGAACTTTTAATTTTGTTTGCCCTGATCTTTTTGACTGTTGGTATTGTAATACGTTCTTTATCTGGCGCTGCAAATCTGTATATTGGAACTGCAATTCTTGGATTTGCAATTGCCGTTTGTAATGTATTAATGCCAAGTTTAATCAAACGTAATTTTCCTAATAAAATCGGTGCCATGACTGGTATCTTTGGAATTTCAATGAGTTTATCTGGAGCGATCGCATCGGGATTTAGTGTACCGCTAGCCGCAAACGTAGGTATAAAATGGCAGGGAGCGTTGGGAATATGGGGGATCCTAAGCTTTGTATCGATCCTCTGCTGGTTGCCTCAATTAAGGAAGCATACGAAGCAAACAACCTCGACGAGTCAACAGATGGTCTGCAATAATGTGAATGTTTGGCGTTCCCCTCTTGCCTGGCAAGTAACCTTGTTTATGGGTATGCAGTCCATGATTTTCTATGTGCTGATCGCATGGTTGCCTGAAATTTTAAAGCAGCAAGGCATTGACTCAAGCCAATCAGGATGGTATCTCTCAATAATGCAGTTAGCGCTACTTCCCTTTACCTTTATTGTCCCCGTTATTGCTGGGCGAATGTCAAGTCAACGTTCGTTAGTGGTCATCACAACCCTTTTGCTTTTGACGGGAACGCTCGGACTGCTTTACGGAAGCTCCAATATCATTCTGTTGTGGATCATCATACTCGGAATTGGTGGAGGCTGCGCCTTTAGCTTGTCCATGATGTTTTTCGGTTTACGTACTAAAAATGCGCAGCAAGCGGCGGAACTGTCTGGTATGGCACAATCGATCGGATATCTGCTTGCCGCAATCGGCCCTGCCCTTATAGGATATCTCCATGATGCGACAAATAGTTGGAACCTGCCTCTTTTCATTCTAATTGGAGCTTCGGTCTTTCTCTTTTTAGTCGGTATAGGAGCAGCAAGAAATCGTTTTTTAGATAGCCGAAATAGTTACGACGAAATAAACTCAAGTTACATTGGCTAATACCCCTTTCTTTTCATCGTTGATCCAATAACATTTGGCACGTACGAAGACGCTATCGGACACAGTTGACCTTCAGCGCAGCATTATTCCACTTTTGGGATGTTAACGGACCGCATAGCAACTGGCAAGAAAAACACCCAATATTAACCTCTCCAAATGAAATAGCGTCAGTGGAGTCCGAAAGACTGCCTCAAAGGTGGTACTGATGACGATACTGACGGCGGGATGTTGAAGCTAGCAACCAACAAGCCAGAATAACAAAACAGCGATTCTCTAATAACATGAGAATCGCTGTTTTTGCTGTTTATTACGATTTGAAAATGACCCGGAGCGAACCTTAATACTACACATATACGGTATAATCGTGCTGCTGCAGAAGCACCTTCGCACGTTCCATATCGTGCTCCTGACGAAAAGATAGGCGCATAATACCCGGCACATCTTCACGACTCTCGATGATTTGTACGTTGCTAAGGTTAATGCCTTGGTCCCCCAGCTCAGTAGCAATACGTCCGATAATCCCCGGATGATCCGGTACATCAATATGTAGGTCAAATAAAGGTGCTATCATGCCTTTACGCCGTTCAGGCAACTGACTGCGGAAGCCATTCGCTTCTTGGAAGGCCTCTTCAATTCCTACGCCATCTTCACTTTCCAGTAGACGAACAAAAGAAGAAACTTCCTCGTTCCAATCCTTCAATAAACGAAGCATTACGGAACGATTGTTCAGCAAAATGTCTCGCCAAATTATAGGATCACTGGAAGCAATCCGAGTGATATCCCGAAAGCCTCCTGCAGCTAGCGTACTATATAAGGAGTCAGTATCGTCATAGGCACGAATTTGATTTACCAAAGCAACAGCAATAATATGCGGTAAATGACTAATGGCACCTACAATCTCATCATGGCGTTCTGGATCAAGGCGTACAATCTGCGCTCTTGTGTGGTGTAGTAAAGACTCCAGTGCATGATAAGCCTCGTCTGGTACGCCTGGAGGAGGCGTCAACACATAATAGGCATTCTCAAATAGCAATGATGAAGCTGCCTCAACACCTGATCGCTCTGATCCTGCCATTGGGTGTCCGCCGATAAAATGTACTCCAGGAATTTCTAAGGAGACCGCACATGCGGCAATACTAGCTTTCGTGCTTCCTACATCTGTAATAATGCAGCCGGGTTTTAGAGGCAATTTACTTAATTGCTGCAGATAATCCTCTAACATCCCTACCGGTACACACAAAAAAATGAAATCAGCATCAAGTGCTGCTTCTTCAACAGAAAGCGTGGCATGGTCTACCACACCTCTGCTTATATATTTACTTACGAATTCAGGACGGTGGGCATGCCCTACGACGGTCAGGCCCTCCTTGCCTTTAAAGCAAAGGGCCAGTGAGCCTCCGATCAGACCGACACCGAATATAGCTATTTTTGTCGTCATGTTCTTTGAACTACCTGCCTTTTTTAGTCTAGTCATGCTGTTTACTACTAGGCGCGCACACCATACTCTATAAGAATTTGTTCCAGAGCGGTTATAAACGCTGTATTCTGCTCTGCCGACCCAACAGTAACACGAATATAAGTAGGGTAAACTTGATGGCCTGCTCTTACTATGATTCCTTTACGCATCAAAGCATCGAAAACCTCTGTAGCTGGCTTACGAACATCTACCATAATGAAGTTCCCGTGTGCAGGGAAGGATTCTAGGCCCAGACGTTTGAATTCAGCTTGTAATTGGACAATACCCGCGCTATTAAGGCGACGGCATTCCTCTACGTATTCTTGGTCATTCAAGGCAGCCAGAGCCGCCGCTTGCGCAAGACGAGAGGTATTGAAAGGCTCGCGTACCTTGTTGATCAATGAAATAATTTCAGGACTAGCAACACCATAACCAATACGCAATGCAGCTAAGCCATAAATTTTGGAGAATGTGCGAAGCACAACCAGATTCGCATAACGATTTAATAATTGGATACCGTTTGAGTAAGAAAGATCTGTTACGTACTCACAGTACGCTTCATCAAGGACAACCATTACATGGGAAGGAACAGCATCAAGGAAAGAAATCAAGGCTTCCTCTGGTACAATTGTACCCGTTGGGTTATTTGGATTACAGATCCAGATAACCTTCGTACGGTCCGTAATACGGGCCAGCATCCCATCCAGATCATGTGTACCCTTTACAAGTGGTACCTCGATGGACACGGCACCTTCGATATCTGCGTTACTCTTATAAACAGAGAAGGTCTGATCAGCCATGAGTGTCTCATCACCCGGCAAGAAGAAGGCGCGAGCAATAAGTGCAATAATCTCATCAGAGCCACAGCCAAAAATAATATTATCGCTATTCACACCAAGACGGCTGGCAAGTGCTGCCGTCAACTCAACGGCCGATCCATCTGGATATAGATAAAGATTATCAAGCTCTGCTAGAATAGCTTCTTTAGCACTCGGGGAAGCTCCATACGGGTTCTCATTGGATGCAAGCTTAATAACCTCACTTAAGCCGAGCTCTTTCTTAACTTCGTCTATAGGTTTCCCTGGTTTGTAGACAGGGAGATTAACTATATTCGGTTTTGGATTCATGAATAGTCCTCGCTCTCCATAGTTGATTACTCCACTATACACAGGTCAAAATGACACTGTTATGGTCTTTTTAATTGTGCCACAAATTCTCGAATTTGCAACAGCCCTTCATTCCGTGTAGCGGGATTATCGAGCAACGGAATGACCTCTTCTATTTTGCGAACAATGGCACTACCTACCACCACACCATCGCAAATCTGAGCAAAACGGGCAACCTGTTCGCCATTTGAGATCCCAAATCCTACAGCTACTGGCAGATCCGTTGCTTGACGCACGGAGTCTATAAATCCCTCTACATCAGCATGGAAAGTGGATCGTTCCCCTGTCACACCTAACGAGGATACACAATAGATAAACCCACTCGCACCTGAGACAATCTTCGCAATACGTTCACTTGAGGTCGGTGCAACTAGTGGAATGAGATTAACGCCAACCTCACTACTGCGGCGGCGCATCTCCTCTGATTCCTCGACAGGAAGATCTGGAATAATAAGTCCACTAATCTCATGAGCATTCAGTTCTGCGAAAAATGTATCCAGCCCCATTTGCAGGATAGGATTGTAATAGGAAAACAAAATAAAGGGCAAGCCGCTTCCGGCTTGACGAGCTTTTAACGCGGTCTCCATACAGGTACGCAGGTGAACCTCCCCCCGCAGAGCTCGTGCAGACGCTCGCTGAATAACAGGACCATCTGCTAGCGGATCAGAGTAAGGTACTCCTAGCTCCAGAATATCTGCACCTGCCGTCTCCAGTTCTGCGATGATGGCAAGCGTAGTCTCCAGATCAGGGTCTCCAACCGTCAGAAAAGGAATTAATGCCGTCCGCTCTTCAGCTTTAAGCTTCCGGAATACCAAATCCATTCGGTTTGTAGTTTCGGTTGTCATTCGTTTCCCTTCCCTTCTGTGTACGCCATGATCGACTCCACATCTTTATCTCCCCGGCCTGACAGGCAGATAACAACAATATCATCCTTGGTAAGGGTTGGACCCATCTTCACAACATGGGCTATCGCATGTGCAGACTCCAAAGCTGGAATAATACCTTCCGTTACACATAGCAGCTTCAGTGCATCGAGCGCCTCTGCATCCGTAATCGGAACATATTTTGCGCGTTCGATATCTTTTAAATAGGAGTGTTCAGGACCTACACCAGGATAATCCAGACCTGCGGAGATGGAATGAGCCTCTGTTACTTGACCATGCTCATCCTGTAGTAGATAACTCATCGAACCCTGGAATACGCCATGAGTCCCTTTACTCATCGTCGCCGCATGAAATGGTGTATCAATTCCTTTGCCTGCTGCCTCAACACCAATCATACCGACGCCTTTATCCTCTACGAATGGATAGAACATACCGATAGCATTACTACCGCCGCCTACTGCAGCAACAAGCACATCCGGCAGTCTTCCTTCAGCCTCCAGAATCTGGCGCCGCGTTTCATCACCAATAACCCGCTGAAAGTTACGAACCATCATCGGATAAGGATGTGGGCCTACGGCAGAACCGAGAATGTAAAAAGTATCTTCCACATTGCTAACCCAGTAGCGAAGCGCTTCGTTGCCGGCATCTTTTAAGGTGCGCGATCCGGATGTAACCGGAATCACTTCAGCACCAAGCAGCTTCATACGGAATACATTGAGTGCCTGGCGACGAGTATCCTCTTCCCCCATAAACACCTTACATTCCATACCAAGTAGGGCTGCAACCGTAGCCGTAGCTACACCATGCTGACCAGCTCCAGTCTCAGCGATCACCTTGGTTTTACCCATTATTTTAGCCAGAATTCCCTGACCAATGGCATTGTTAATCTTATGAGCACCCGTATGATTCAAATCTTCACGCTTCAAATATATTTTTGCTTCTCCCAGATGTTTACTTAGGCGCTCCGCGTAATACAGTGGGGTCTCCCGTCCGGAATATTGCTTTAAAAGATAATCTATTTCTTCTTGAAAAGCAGGGTCTGCCGAATACTTCTCATAGGCTTCCTCCAGCTCAATCAATGCAGTCATCAAAGTTTCGGGCACGAAGCGCCCTCCGAATGAACCGAAACGTCCATGCTGGTCCGGTACTTGTGTCATGATTGCTTCACCCTTTCCACAAAAGCTGTCATTTTAATAATATCTTTAACGCCTTCACTCTCTACTCCACTAGATACGTCTACTCCGTACGGAGAATAAGTATCTAGCAACTCTCCTACGTTATTAGGATGAAGTCCGCCAGCCACAAATAACGGCAAACCATTTCGTAGCGCGATTTCCTGATAATGAGGCAACCTCTCCCAAGCGAACGTGCGCCCTGAGCCGCCGCTCTGCTGAGGATCATAAGTATCTAACAATACAGCATCAACGAAGCCTGCGTATTGTTCCAATGTATATTTGTTATCAGCGTCATCACGCTCTTTATCAGCAACAGACAATGCTTTCCATACTTGAACTTGTGGAAAGGCTTGCCGAACCTTTTGACAAAAGGCCGGACTTTCCTGTCCATGTAGCTGAATGACATCTAGTGATACTACAGAGAGCAGTTCTCTCAGCTCATCCAGTTCCGGATTAACAAAAACCCCAGCAGCTTTAGGATTTTCCCTAGTCTTCCATTGTGAAAGCTCAGCAATCAGTTCTGAAGCACGCTCCAGAGTGACCCTGCGACGACTAGGTGCAAATACAAATCCTATATAATCTAGCGGTAAGTGTACCATAGATTTTAGCACTTCAACGTCCTGAAGTCCACAGATTTTTACCAATGTCTCAGCCATGCCGGACACGGTCCTTTCCATTTGGAAGCATTCCTAGCAGTCCATTTACCGCTTCTTCTACATTTGCTTGACGCATTAGATATTCCCCTACGAGTACCCCGTGAGCGCCAGTCGTTCTTAAGTAGTCAATATCACTTGGCCCTGCAATTCCGCTTTCACTGATCACAGGAACCCCTTGAGGTACTAGCGCTGCCAGCTCTGCCGTTGTCTCTAGGGATGTCTCAAAGGTACGCAGATTACGATTATTAATACCCAGCAGAATATTAGGATGTGTTATCTTGTCTGTACTTAATACCACCGCAAGCTCATTCCGGTCATGGACTTCGATTAATCCATCCATTCCAAGCCCAGTAGCTATTTCTATGAAATGAGACAGTTTATCCGGTGTCAAAATAGCAACGATTAACAACACCGCATCTGCTCCAAGAATACGCGCTTCATAAATCTGTTTCTCATCGATAATAAAATCTTTACGAAGCAGCGGCAGATTTACAGCTTCCTTCACTTGCTGCAAGTAAGCAGCGCTGCCCTGAAAATAATCCGTATCCGTCAAAACAGATAAACAATCAGCGCCGCCTGCTTCATAACCTTTTGCAATGGAAACAGGATCGAAATCTTCACGAATCAGCCCTTTTGAAGGGGATGCCTTCTTTACCTCCGCAATCAAACCCATATCCCTTTTCTTCCCTTGGGTCAAAGCCTTACGAAAGCCTCTAGTCTGAGGGAGTGCTGCTATATCACGTTCAGCTTGAGCTAGAGAAAAACTATCACTGAGCGCCTCCACCTCTTTGATCTTTGTAGCGACAATTTTATCAAGATACATAATTAAGCTCCTCCGTCATCACAACAAGCTGTTTCAGCTTGGATAATGCCTTACCCGAATCCACTACTTCTTTAGCTTTCTCGACGCCTTCGGCCATGGTATCTGCCAGACCCGCAACATATATACATGCTCCTGCATTAGCTAACACGATATCTCGGTAGGGATTGATCTCACCTTGGAGCACAGAGGTAATAATTGCTGCGTTCTCAGCTGCGTCTCCACCCAAAATTGCTTCAAGTGGATGTCTGTTAAGACCTAATCCCTCCGGAGTAACTTCATAAGTGGTCACTACACCCTCTTTTAGTTCAGACACTAATGTAGAGGCTGAGATGCTGATCTCGTCCAGACCATCCGAACTGCTTACAACCATTGCACGCTTGGAACCCAGCTCCTTCAGTACATTAGCCACCGTCTCCGTCTTATTCCGGTCATAAATCCCTAGGAGCTGACGGTCAGCTCCAGCGGGGTTCGTAAGAGGACCCAACATATTGAAGATCGTACGTACACCAAGCTCTTTACGAGGAGCTGCGGCATGCCGCATCGAAGGATGATAAATTTGGGCGAATAAAAAGCAAATCCCGATACGGTCCAGACATTCCCGGGCTTGGTCTGCATTCAGATGAATGTTTACGCCAAGGGCTTCAAGTACATCCGCACTTCCCGCTCTGCCTGAAGCAGAGCGATTTCCATGCTTGGCAACTCTTACAGAAGCCGCTGATGAAATAATCGCTGAGGCGGTTGAAATATTAAATTTATGGATGCCGGAACCGCCCGTACCACAAGTATCTAACAAGCGTGCGCGATCAGTGAGTACGGATGTGCCGAACCCTCTCATGGCTTCTGCAAAACCCGTAATCTCCTCCACGGTTTCACCTTTAATTCGTAAAGCAGTCAGCAGTGAACCAATTTGTGCTTGTGAAGCATCTCCTAGCATTATAGCACCCATTATCTCCCTTGCTTCTATACGTGTCAGATTCTTGCCTTCGATCAGTCCGGCGATTCCTGATTGAATTAATGTCGTTGCATCCATAATATTTTTCCTCCCAGCCTTAATGAGTTACTATATAAAATCAAACCACTTGTTCAGGGGTATATTCGTACATATAATCTTGGTTGATAACTTGTTTCTCTTTCACTTCGGATGGAAACATAGCTTCTGCCATACGAATAGCTTTCAGCATGCCCTTCGCCTTATTCACCGTTTCTTCATACTCTTTCTCGGGAACCGAATCCCAAACGATACCTGCTCCGGCCTGTACGTACGCACGACCTTTCCGGAAGATGATGGTACGAATGGTGATACATGAATCCATATTTCCTGAAAATCCCAGATAGCCAATAGCCCCAGCGTAAGCACCACGTGCCTCTTGTTCAAGTTCAGCGATAATCTCCATGGCCCGCAGCTTAGGAGCACCTGAGACGGTACCGGCTGGCAGACAGGAGAGGAAAGCATCAAAGAAATCTTTATCCTCACTGAGCGTGCCTGACACATTCGAGACCATGTGCATGACATGGGAGTATCTTTCAATCTCCATAAAGGAATCACATTTTACTGAACCAAATTTGGATACTCTCCCTAGATCATTACGACCCAGATCAACAAGCATCAAATGTTCCGCACGTTCTTTTTCATCCTCCAAGAGCTCGGCAGCATACGCCCGGTCTGATGCTTCACTGTCACCCCTTGGTCTAGTTCCAGCAATCGGCCTTGTTTCCACACGATTTCCATCCACCTTTACGAGCGCTTCAGGTGATGTGCCAACAATAATCTCCTCGTCCATTTTTAAATAGTACATATAAGGAGAGGGGTTAAGAGTTCTGAGCATCCGGTATACATGCAATGGAGAAACTTCCGTTTCAATATGCAACCGCTGTGACAATACCACTTGAAAAATATCGCCTGAGCGAATATATTCTTTCGCCTGTTCTACATTGTTGATGTACTGCTCTTTAGTGAGGTTAGAATGAATCTCTCCAAGCTCGATATCCTGCGGAATGCTGCGGCGATTCACATTTTCCTTAGGGCCTTCTTTTTGTAGATCTTCGGCCATTGCCTCCAGCTTACGACTCAGGCTTTCATAATTGGATCGGATATCCGAATCTGTATCTCCGTCTTTTACATGCAGGTTACCAACAAGCAGAATCTGTTGCTTCACATGGTCAAAAACAATGATCCGATCGCAAAACATAAATCTTATATCATCCATTTGGAGATCATCCACAGGATGCTGAGGTAACTTCTCATAATACTGAAGCAGATCATATCCGAAAAATCCGATAGCCCCTCCAGTAAATGGAGGCATTTCGTCAAGCTTAGGACTACGGTATGAACGGAGTAACGCTTTAAGCTCCTCAATCGGCTTTCCGTATAGTTGCTTCTTCTCTCCGCCTGCTTCTACGTTAATTGCACCCTTTTTACCGGATATCATCAAAAAGGGATCGCTACCGATGAACGAATACCGTGCCCATTGTTTTCCACCCTCTACACTTTCGAGCAAGAATGCACGATCACGTTCAGCGAAACGTTGGAATAACCGGATAGGTGTTTCCATATCTGCGAGCAGTCGCTTTACAACAGGAATCAGATTATAATCCCGCGACAGCTTTATCACCTCTTGAACACTTGGATTCGTCATTGTTAGATGCCCCCTTAGATATATGAATGGTTCCGAAATACAAAAAAACCCTCTACCGAAGTAGAGGGTTTGTGTTAGTAAGTATATGTTTTTGAGCATAGATCAGCATTATTATGTAGTGTCTACAGACTTATCCCTAAATAAGATATTTCACTGATGATAAATGACTTCAGTGCATATCAAAATAAAGACTCTGCTTACACGGTACATGCTAATCTAAAAAAACTTCTCGCACTCTGCTCAACTATACTCATCTCAACTAAACTAAACTCTTCTATACTCGGCTAACTACACTATACATGATGACAAGGGTCATTGACAACCCACAACTACAATTAAGACTTACTCTCTGATAAATCAGGACGTAGCTTCTGAGCCTCATTCAGATAAACGTGGCGAATCTCACGCTGCGATTTATCTGTATTAATCTGTACCATCAACCGGATACACATCGGCAAGCTTCCTTTAACCGGGATTTCCGTTGAACACATAAGTGGAACCATTTCCCAGCCCTCAATCTCACGAATCGCTCTTGCAGGAAATGTAGCATCCAGATCATTGGTCATCGTAATCCAGACATTGCTTATATTCTCAGCGATAACATCATTACGTTCTACGATCTCCCGCAGCAGTATAACGGTCTCACGTAAAATCTCTGCCTCTTCGTTCTTAGTCACGGTTGTTGCTCCGCGAATTCCTCGGTTTACCACGGTCTTCCCTCCTTCTTAAGCTCTGCGAGAACCTCTCGCACAAGCGACTCCTGCACATCGTTCACAATGCTTACAGAGCCTATGGCATCAGGCACGATAAAGGTCATCTTGCCTTCCTTGAATTTCTTATCATGCATCATAGCGTCCATCAGTTCATCTTCATCATACTCGGAAGGAAGCCGTACAGGCAGTGACAACGCGGTCAGCATAGATACAGTATCCTCATAAATAGAAGCATCCCGCCCAAGCTTCGCAGCCAATAGCGCTGAACCCGCCATCCCAATCGCAATCGCTTCTCCATGCAGAAACACACCGTACCCACCAACGGCTTCAATGGCATGTCCGATCGTATGTCCAAGGTTCAATATCGCCCGAAGTCCATGCTCACGCTCATCATTCGCCACTACATCTGCCTTAATTGCACAGCCACGCTCTAAAGCATAACCTAAGGCTTCGACATTCAGCGCTAGCAGCTCTTCGGCATGATCACGACACCAATAGGCGAACTCTTTGTCCACGAGGAGACCGTGCTTTACCACTTCAGCCAGACCTGATGAAACTTGCCGTGCTGGAAGAGTACGTAGTGTGTCCAAATCGTAGAGTACCATTGACGGTTGATAGAAGGCCCCTATCATATTTTTGGCTAATGGATGATTGACAGCCACTTTACCACCCACACTACTATCATGAGCTAGAATCGTCGTCGGAATTTGCAAAAACCCGATTCCACGCATATAGGTTGCTGCTACAAATCCTGCTAAATCGCCAACCACTCCGCCGCCTAAAGCTAAAACCGCTGAATTGCGGTCTAATCCAGCTTGAATCGCGGTTGTCATAACTTCTTCATACACGGCTAATGATTTAGAGGCTTCACCTGCCGTCATTATGTGACTAACCACTGTATAACCGTGAGAACGCAAAGCTTCCTCAAGAGCTGGCAGGTACCTTGGTGCTACTTCAGTATCACTCACTACTAACAGTGGACTACGCTCCGAAAATCCAGCCTCAGCACAATAATGGGCAATGTCCTTTAGTAATCCGCTACCGATAAGAATAGGATACGAACGGTCACCTAAATCTACATTAATTGTACGCATAATTAGTAACTCTCCAGCTGTGATAGGTAATTTTCATAGTTCGCTTTAATTTCTTCCAGGGAGTCGCCACCGAACTTATCAAGAAATGCTTTTGCGATTTCCCAAGCCACTACGTTCTCCAGAACAACACATGCCGCTGGAACCGCACAAGCGTCCGAACGCTCGACTTGCGCTGTAAATGGTTCTTTGGTGTCGATATCCACACTTTGAAGCGGTTTATAAAGGGTAGGGATCGGCTTCATGACACCGCGAACTACAACAGGCATGCCGTTAGTCATACCACCTTCAAAACCACCTAAGCGATTACTTGCACGGTAGTATCCTTTAGAAGCTTCATACATAATTTCATCATGGACTTGCGATCCACGCAATTTGCCAGCTTCAAACCCAATGCCAATTTCAACGCCTTTGAATGCATTAATCGACATTACCGCCCCAGCGATTGCTCCGTCAAGCTTCCGGTCAGACTGTACATAACTGCCAAGTCCGACGGGAAGTCCTTCGACGATACATTCAACGATTCCACCGATGGAGTCGCCCTCTTCCTTAATCTGATCTATGTAAGCCTCCATCTTCTGTTCCGTTTCTTTGTCGACAACTCTGACAGAGGACTGTTCTGTCCGCTCAATCAGCTCATCGATAGGCAGATCGTTAGCAGGCGCTTCAATTTCACCGATACGAATAACTTGCCCTGCTACCTTCACGCCAAAAGCTGCAAGCAGCTGTCTCGCTACAGCGCCACATGCGACTCTGGCTGCTGTTTCGCGAGCACTGGAGCGTTCCAGTACGTTACGAAGATCCGTATGGTTGTACTTCAATCCGCCATTCAGGTCTGCATGGCCAGGACGCGGCCGATTTACGCGGCGTTTTTCTTCGTCACTGCCAGGAATAGGCTCGATATTCATGATGTTCTTCCAGTGAGTCCAGTCTTTATTCTCTACTATCAAGGCTACTGGAGCACCTGTAGTATAGCCATGACGCACTCCACCTACAATTTGTGCCGTATCTTTCTCAATCTGCATGCGACGTCCGCGTCCATAACCCTTTTGTCGACGCTGTAATTGAAAATTAAGCTCTTCAAAATCCAATGTCAAATTACTTGGCAATCCCTCAATAATGGCCGTAAGCTGGGGGCCGTGCGTTTCCCCCGCTGTTAAATAGCGCAAACTCATGCTGCGTTCCCCCTTTTATACTTTTAAACTGTAAACCGCTAAAATCCTAATGATCTTTGCTCATTATAGTATAGGCAATCCTCTTTGACAAGAAAGGGATCTTCCCAAAATGACTCCATTCGCGGCAAAATGAATGCGCTTTGACTTAAAGAAAAAGCGCCATTCATACTCAATAGAGTATAAATGGCGCTCCTCGGCTCGGTCCGGCAATTGTTAGCTTCCGATCCGCTGACTTGTTGAAGGAAATGTAGACTTACGCTCTTCCAGTTGCAGAAGGCGCTTCAATTGCATTTCTTCTACACCGAGAATTTGCCCGCACTCACGAACGGTAATAAAGCCTCGTTTGTACGCGGCAATGACCTTGCTTTTGTCCATCAGTTTAACGATCCTTTCGCTTAGCTTACAGATTCTACTACCCAGTATCACTGAACGATAGCGAAAGTATACCTAAAAAAGTACACAGATGAAGGAGCAAGAAGTATTTATTTTTTACGATAGAAAAAGGTTTCCGTCGATTCAAAGCCATATTGCGCTGGCGTAAAGATCTGCTCTGTACTGCCTACAAACAAATACCCGCCTGGACGTAAACTAGCCGAAAACTTATGGTAGAGCTTATTCTTCGCCTCTTCAGTAAAATAGATCATTACATTGCGACAAATGATAAGATCAAAACCCTCATCGAACTTGTCCAGCAGTAGGTTCTGTTTACGGAAATCTATGTTTTTCTTAAGTGTGTCGCTAACCTTGAATAATGGACCCTCGGGTTTAAAATAACGCGCAGCAACATCATTAGGCACATCCTTCAAAGAACGTTCCAGATACAAACCTTGCTTTGCTTTAGAAAGCGCACCGTCGTCAATATCCGTAGCCAGAATGCCAGTCTGTCCCAATAAATTCTTATCCGATAAAATCATAGCCAGCGTATAGGGCTCTTCTCCAGTGGAACATGCAGCGCTCCACAGTTTCAATCTGCGGCCAGATTGTTGCAAATCAGGAAGAATGATATCTCGCAGTACTTCCCACCGATTCGGATTCCGCCAAAACTCGGAAACATTAATCGTCATTCGGTCCAAAAATTCATAAAATAATTCCTTGTCCTTCATCATTGCGGCAAAAAAATCACTAAAGGTTTGATATCCATTCTTCACACGAAGAGTCGTTAAACGCCGCTTCATCTGCGCTTCTTTATATTGAGCCAGATCAATTCCGGTGCTTTGCTTAACATGATGAATAAACCCGATGTAATCTGAATCTGCTGTTAATGCTGCAACATTACGATCAGACATGTTAATCCCCCGCCTCCCGCTTGGCTCCTACATCCAGACTGCGATCTCTTTGCTATAAAGATTCAATTCATCTGGAGTAAAGAAATTAGCAATTTCTCGTTCTGCACTTTCAGGCGAGTCAGATCCATGAATTAAATTAAGCGGTGTATGGCTGGCAAAGTCGCCTCGAATCGTACCCGGCAAGGCTTCTCCTACCTTCGTCTTACCAATGAGCGTACGGGATAATGCTACAACATCATCACCTTCCCATACCATTGCAAACACAGGACCTGAAGTTATAAAAGAAACCAACTCTGCAAAAAAGTCCTTGCCAGCATGCTCCGCATAATGTCTTTTTGCTTGGTCTTCACTGACTGTAATCAGCTTTGCAGCGACCAGCTTAAAGCCCTTATCTTCAAAGCGTGAGACAATACGCCCAATTAATCCACGTTGTACTCCATCCGGTTTGACCATCAGATACGTCTTTTCCATAGAGGCACTCTCCAATTTCCCATTAGCTGGGTTGTTTTGACGCTATCTTAACAGAAACCGCGCCTTCTGGAAACGTTTAATTTCACGATCACCAAAATACTAATAAGCTCTGCCTGTTACAAAAAAGGCAATATCGCGCAGATTACGCTTAGTCTTGTTGTTAGGCAACTGATCTAGCGCAGCAAGTGCCTTCGCGATATAACGCGAAGCCAACTCCTCAGAACGGGCAATTCCGTCTCCAGAAAGAATAAGATCAATAGCACGCCCTACTGTACTGTGCCCTTCACGAATAGACTTCAACTCCTCAAGAAGCGGAGCTCGCAATCTTTCATCTTCCAGGCTATAAATGACAGGGAGGGTGATGTTCCCTTGCCGCATATCACTACCAGGAGGTTTACCGATTTGCTTCTCGGTGCCTGAGAGGTCAAGTAAATCATCCCGAATCTGGAAGGCCATCCCTACATTATATCCATAATTATAAAGTAGACGAGCCACCTCTGGTTCAGCTTCAGCAGCAAGTGCACCCAATTGGCAGCTGACTGCAATCAACAGCGCTGTTTTGCGGCGAATCCGCCGCAGGTAATGACGCACACTTTGCTCACTGTTGAAGAAGTCACGAATCTGCTCCATCTCTCCGATCGACATTTCAATCATGGCCTTAGACAAAATCTGATGAATTCGCGGATTCTTCAGCTCCGTCGTCATCACCAGTGCTTTCGCATATATGTAGTCCCCGGTGTACATGGCAATTTTATCGCCCCATTTGGCCTTAACAGTAAGTTCACCTCGGCGCAGTTCTGCATCGTCAATGACATCATCGTGAACTAGTGAAGCGCTATGAATGAGTTCTAGCGGTATCGCCACACGTTTCAGCTTCTCAAGATCATACTTACCAAATTTCCCACCCATCAAAACGAATACGGGACGCAATCTTTTACCGCCAGCTTTTAATAAATGCAGAGAAGTCTCAGTTAGTAGGTCGTCATCACCCTGTACGCTACGGTACAAATCTTTTTCAATCTGATCCATGTCTCTGTTCAGTAATCCGAATATTTGCAGTCGTTTCATTCTTTCACCCGTGTCAACAGTTTATGACTCCAAATCTCCATCTTCACTGCCTGCGGCAGCAGACCCATCTCATAGGCATAGCGGAAATAGAGGTTCAGACCTTTCTGCTGCCTTTCTCCAAAATCATAGCATAAATTGCGAAAGTACCCTTCCCAATAAGACTTAGTCCCTCCAATTGTCGTACAGGCTGCAAGTACTATAGGATCTAAATCACTTAGCCCCCGCAGTTTACTCTCAGCAAAAGCTTCTGCAATCTCCGCAATGGCTTCCGGTTTATCATTCGCAGCTTTTCGATTCACTGCCCAGACTGCAAAGGTCATCCCTAAGCCCGTCCATTCTTTCCAAAGCTCCGCCAGATCCGTAACGATATACCCTTGATCCTGCCAAGAGGCTTTAATCGCATGATCACCAATGAGTAAGCAGGCATCTGCTTGATGCATCATGGCATCCAAATCAGGATTAGCACTAATATATTCTGGTTTATTGCCAAAAGCCTTTTCCATTAAAATTTTCAGCAAATTTACCGATGTTGCAGAAGTGTTCGTAACAGCAATCGTGCCGGAACCTATCTGTGCAAGAGGCACCCGAGAAAAAAGAAATATTGACCTCACAGGACCGTCCGCACTTACCGATAAATCAGGTAACAGCAATAACTTATCGCTGGCTTCAGCATACGCAAAAGAGGATAATGCACCCACATGAATCGTTCCACGACTCATCCCCTGATTAAGAATGGCAGGTACCTCACTCACCATCTCTGCCGGATATTTCAGTGCAGAGGGATGAAAATTGTGAAATACCGGCCATGAGTTAGTATAGCTGATTTTGCCTATGATGGTGTGGCTGTTATTCTCCATCCTTTCAATCCCCCCATCTGCGAAATAATTGATGTTCAATATTAAAGCTGTCAAGCACTTTACCCACCATGAAATTAATCAGATCATCCATACTTTGTGGCCCAAAGTAAAACGCCGGCATTGCCGGAATGATCCGAACCCCCAGACGGGACAGCTTCAACATATTCTCAAGATGAATAGCATGCAGAGGTGTCTCACGAGGAACAAGGACCAGCGGACGTCCTTCCTTAAGCATAACATCAGCAGCACGAGTCATAAGATTGTCGGAGGTTCCATTAGCAACCGCAGACAATGTTCCCATGGAACAAGGCATAATAATCATCCCTTCCACACGAAACGAACCGCTTGCAATAGATGCACCGATATCAGCGACAGGATGATAAAGTAGAGAACCGGGATAGCCTTTGAACTTTTCGTTCAAAAAGCCTTCCCGGTCTGATGCGATATAACCTAGTTCTTCTTTAAAAACGCGCCAGCCCGCATTACTTACTACCAAATGAACGGAGTAGCCCAGCGATAGCAACGTTTCGATCAGTCGAATACCATAGATAGCACCGCTTGCCCCTGTAATTCCAACCACGAAGTTTTTCGGTTTAGTAAGCGTCATTTTTTGAAATGCACCACCAAGTCAATCAAAGTGAAAGAGAACACCACGATGCTCAGCACGCCGTTCATAGTGAAAAAAGCTGTCTGTAACCGACTGAGATCACTCGGAGATACGATATAATGCTCATAAAAAAGAATAATATAAGCGAGGATCATACCTGCTACATACCACCAGCTTAAATCCGTCAAAAACAACAGCGATACGAATCCAATCGCCGTGAGAATGTGAAACACGCGAGCAATAACTAGCGCGCCCTGGACCCCAAACCGCACCGGAATGGATTTCAAGCCCTCTTTAAGATCAAACTCAACATCCTGACAAGAGTATATAACATCAAAACCAGCCGTCCAAAACACTATTGTGAAGTAAAATACCATTGAAGTCCAATTCACACTACCGGTCACAGCTACCCAGCCGCCCAGCGGTGCAAGCGCAATGGTGAGGCCGAGGATAAGATGGCATGCCCATGTAAAGCGCTTAGTGAATGAATAGATAACAAGAAGGAATACAGCGATAGGTAACAGTTTAGCTGACAAAGGATTTAATTTAAAGGCTGCCCAAAAGAGCAAGAAAAACGAAATGCCTATAAAAATGACAACTTCACCGATCTTAAGTAACCCTGCAGGAATCGCTCTTCCCGCTGTGCGTGGATTCTTGGCATCACTGATTCGGTCTATCAATCGATTCAATCCCATAGCTGCACTGCGTGCTCCAAACATAGCGATTACAATCCAGCCAATTTGACTCCAGGATGGGAGGCTATCATTCATGACAACGGATCCCAGTAAAGCACCCATAAAGGCAAAGGGTAAAGCAAATACCGTATGTTCAAACTTAATCATTTGTAAAAAGATACCGATTTTCTTAAACATTCCCGTTCTCCTTGAGCCCAATATGTAATGCCGCGATGCCTCCGGTCAAGGGGAAGGATTCCACTTTTTGAAGTCCGGTTTCACGGAAAATAGTGGCCAGTTGCTCCCGGTCTGGGAACATTGCCAACGATTCTGGCAGCCATTTGTATTGCTCGTACCTTTTCGCGAATAACTTACCAAGCAATGGAAGCACACGCTGGAAATAAAAGAAATATACACCTTTAAACGGCTGTTTCATCGGCTTGGATAGCTCCAAACATACAACCATTCCACCAGGTTTTACTACCCGCTTCATTTCGTTAAGCACTTGAACAGGATCTGGCACATTGCGTAGTCCGAATCCAATCGTTGCATAATCAAATGCATTGTCTTCAAAAGGCAGTTCCATAGCATTGCCCTGCACCAGGGAAATACGATCCTGAAGCTTGCGCTCTTCCACTTTGCGGCGACCTACTTCAAGCATACCTGCGCTGAAATCCAGTCCGATTACATTGCCAGTCTGCGAGGCTTCCGCCAAAGCGATGCTCCAATCACAGGTTCCACAACATAGGTCAACGGCCGAATCCCCGCGCTTCATCCCCATCTTCTTCATCGTGAATTTACGCCATGCCTTGTGGCGGCGAAAGCTTAGGATGTCATTCATCAAATCGTATTTTCCAGCAATACTCTCAAATACGGAATGTACAAACTGCTCTTTTGGTTTGCTGTTGTCACCTACAGCAGTTGTCGTTTTTTCCATAGTCATCCCTTAACCCTCCACGGCTGCTTGTCCTGTGACCTTCATCTGCAGGAGAAAACGATCCAGCGCGATCTCTAGCTCTCTAAGTAAACTCTCGTCATTAACGCTTTGCAATAGTCCCTGAATAGACTGAAGCGATTGATGAAGCTTGTCCGTCAGTTGCGAATCACATTTATATTTCATTTTCAGCATCTTCCATTCCTTCTGATCAAGGTTCAGGTCTTGAAGTTGCTTGCGTTCTTCCTCCGTTGCAGTCTCCATCATCTTCCAGTAGCAATAACCATTCCCTGCATTCGCAGGATTATCACTACGAAGAAGCTCAATAGCAACGGTCTCACACTGACTGAATTCTGCCAGCAGTTTCTCCCACAACTCCACTAAGGAGTTCTCAATCATAGGCGTAAAAGAAAGGAACAGCCGCATATTCAGCTGTACCATGTGCCGCAAGTATTGTTCAGCCGAAAGACGTATGCCTCTCATCTTCACGTAGAGATTCGCTTTCAAGACATTGAAATCTGCAATCGCCTTACTCAAGATTCCAATCATCTCGATCTGATCACTCTTTGCAAGCAAATGGTAAAACCAGCTACTGAAGTAATCGCCAGCCAGTACCTTCAATTGACGGGAACGCATAGGGTCTCCCCCCCGTCTATCATTCGAACGGTCAATGACCTCATGCGTATCCAGACCTAGTTGAACAAGCGCTGTCACAAGCGTGTACAACTCTCCGGCACTTCCTTTTGCAGAAGAAGCATGATTTAGAAAAATATATAACAAATGACCCCGGCCATCAGAAAACGGCGGCAAATCCGTATGCTTCTGAATCATGTCGTAGTCGGTGTAGGGTTTAGCCAGTTGCGGTATGCAGTACGGTTTCATTTCAGCCTCCGAAGCCATTGACATAATAATAATTCATTTTGTTCACAATCTTGTCTATTATATCACATGTTTTTTTGTCACGCACTGTGGTACGCCTGAGTTTCTTTTAATCCATTCAAGGATAAATGAACTGTTTCTTCCAGAGCTCGGTTTCACTAATGCGGAAGCCCGTTTTGAGACGATCCGATATAGGATGATTACCCGCAGACTGAAGTTCATCTTGCAGCGTATAAGACCACTCAGAACGTCTGATATCCCCGGCTAACAGCAGCCGGCGGCTACCAAGCCATTTATCTTCTACCACAATGCGAAGTAGAAGTTGATCCACATTCGAGGTTTCTTGAATGGCAAAGGATATAGCCTGAGCCATATTTTGATAGAGTTCCTCAGGTTCATGATCGTTCCCGCTCACTTTCAGATCCAGTGACAGAACATGATCTTCCCAGCCTACGCTATCTATGGGTAAGGTCAACGGAAGAGCGCCCAGAATATCAACAAGATTGTCGTTGTCAAGCACTGTGTTATGGTTGCCGGTAAAAGTCTCCACTGTCCCATTTCTCTGCTGTACGGATGAGTCTAAGTCTGCCAGTTTCGGCAAAATAATAGCAGAGGTCGCAGTCAAGAGTAATACGGCACCAATCAACCAGGCTTTGTTCATGGACACGCCCCCCTTATCCATAGTACCCACTTTTTTGTGGATATGATCATTCACCCTTACTATATTTTGAAAAAAAGCAGGCTATGCCTGCTTTTCAGCTTTCGCTTTCCAATTGTCCGTGTTTCGTTAAAATCTCAGCTTTTCCGCGAATTTTCATTGCTGAGGTATGATCGGTAAACTGGGCAATCAACACCTCACCCTTGTCTAGCTTCTCTGTATGATGAAAGCGTGTATCCGTACCTCTAGTTAGCCCAATGACTTGAACGCCATTTTCTTTAGCCTTCACCACAATATAGTCGCTACCTGTCGGAAGCGGATTTTCGCTCGTATTTTTATCCGTCATCGCTGATCCTCCTCTAAACCTAATGTACAGCCCATGCTATTCCAAAAAACAAATGCCGCCTTGGAGGGCGGCATAGTTGTTACTTAAAAAGACTATGGGATTGATATGTAGAAATCTTTATTTGATTCCGTCTTTCAGCGCTTTACCAGGTTTGAATGCCGGTACCTTGCTTGCAGGAATTTCGATTTCTTCACCAGTTTGTGGGTTACGGCCTTTACGTGCGGAACGTTCGCGCACTTCAAAGTTTCCGAATCCAACCAATTGTACTTTATCACCGCTTTGCAGCGCTTCTGTAATTGCTTCGAAAACCGCATCTACAGCTTTAGTAGCATCCTTCTTGGGAAGTTCAGTTGCTTCTGTAACTACATTGATCAAATCAGATTTATTCATGTTTTCTCACCTCCCTGAGTAAATTTCCGGTATCATACACTGTTTCCGTTTAAACGTAAAATATACGTGATAATCCCGTTTATTACTGAACACTGGCGCCCATAGACCTTGAAGCGCAACAAACTTATAGTAATACAGCCCATCCATAAATTCAAGCAGTTAGACAAAAAAGGAGTAGAAATTATCATCTACACTTGCATAAACATCCAATTGCTATCTAATTTTATAGACCTATAAGACCAGGTTAATTCTTCTTTTCAGAAATAAATTGAGTCAGATTCACCGTTATTATAGGAACTAGGAATCAAGTTTCATTATTTTTACGCATAAAAAGAGTGGGATCTCTCCCACTCTTCCAATCTGCTTAAATTTAAGTTAGAGAATAATTGCAATAAGCCCGCCTGAGCCTTCATTGATGATCCGGCCAAGCGTTTCTTGCAATTTGTAGCGTGCATTATCCGGCATCATCGCGATCTTGCCTTGTATACCTTCCCTCACAATGGAATGCAAGGAGCGCCCAAAAATATCGGATTCCCAAATCTTAATCGGGTCGTTCTCGAAATCCTGCATCAGATAACGAACCAACTCTTCACTTTGTTTCTCTGTACCAATGATTGGTGAGAACTCAGATTCAACATCAACACGAATCATATGAATTGATGGCGCGGTGGCCTTTAAGCGAACCCCGAAGCGAGAGCCTTGACGAATCAGCTCTGGTTCATCTAGCGCCATTTCAGCTAGCGAAGGAGCAGCAATACCATAACCGGTAGTCTTGACCATTTCTAAAGCTTCCGAGAAACGGTCGTACTCTCTTTTCGCGTGTGAGAATTCCTGCATCAGCTGGAGCAAGTGATCCTTACCGCGGATTTCAACCCCTACTACCTCCATCAGAACCTGATCATACAGCTCTTCTGGGGCATACAGATCGATCTCTGCTACACCCTGACCCATGTTCATACCACTTAGGCCAGCTTTATCGATAAAGTCATACTCTGTGAACTGAGATACGAGCCGGTCAACATCCCGCAAGCGGCGAATGTCTTTTACCGTATCGCGAACGGAGTTTTCATAGCTACTACGCAGCCAATGATTCTCTCCAAGCACCATGACCCAGCTCGGCAAGTTCACATTCACTTCATGAACAGGGAATTCGTATAATACTTCACGAAGTACACCGGTTACGTCCTCTTCAGTCATGTTTGCTGCGCTGAGCGTCATGACAGGGATATCGTATTTGATGGCTAGCTCACTGCGGAGCTGCTGTGCTTCCTCACTGCGCGGCCGAGTCGAATTAATGACCAGCACAAATGGCTTACCCACTTCCTTCAGCTCTGCAATGACGCGTTCTTCAGAGTCCACGTACGAGTTCCGCGGAATTTCTGCAATCGTACCATCTGTTGTTACTACAACACCAAGCGTTGAATGCTCCTGGATGACCTTACGGGTCCCGATCTCTGCCGCTTCCTGAAAAGGAATTGGCTCCTCAAACCAAGGTGTAGAGATCATTCTTGGTCCATTCTCATCCTCGTAGCCTTTAGCGCCTTCTACAGCGTAACCCACACAGTCTACCAGTCGAACATTAACCTCAAGCCCTTCCGCAACCTTGATTTGCACTGCGCTGTTAGGCACGAACTTAGGTTCAGTGGTCATAATTGTTTTGCCTGCTGCGCTTTGCGGAAGCTCATCCACAGCTCTTACCCGATCTGCCTCATTCGTGATGTTAGGCAGGACAATTGTTTCCATGAAGCGCTTGATAAATGTCGATTTCCCCGTGCGAACCGCGCCGACGACGCCAAGATAAATGTCTCCGCCGGTACGCTCGGCAATGTCCTTGAAAATATCCACTTTTTCCAAAAGAGATCCCCTCCTCATATTACTCCGAAGAAAAAATGCCTGAAGAGCATCGACTTCGCGTTCCGCCGGTAATCTGACCCTTGCAGGACATCCACCGGACTTATCGTATGCCCGCCCGAAGCCTAGCTGCTTTCGACCGGGACGTACTGGCCCCGCGCTAAACTCCGAATGCTCGGACATGCATTTGGACTAGTATCATCATATGTATCCGGAACGAATTTATGACCCATAATCGCGCATTTTGCAATGTAATTTCTAAAAATCAGTTGTGCGCGCCGCAAGGCGTCTGACGCCCGGAAGCTTACTCATTCATCATATGAGGTAGGATTCATTGATAGAACTATTTTAGTGGATATGCATGAAGAAAATTATAGAATATTTGGAAGCTTAGAATGCTTTCATTCTACTCACTATTTCACTAGGGCAATACCAAAAGAAGATCCGGCATTCCCGGCAAATACAATATAGCCCTTCTCAGGCAGTACAACTTCATTTTTACTGCTTATGACCGTGTTATTTACAAGGGCTCCCGTTTCATCGTATACCATAAAAGCCCCTTTTGCCGGCATCTTGACTACCATTTTCTTTCCAGCTGCTGTTTCAGGAACGCTGAACCATCTAGCATAACCATCCGCCTGTATCGTAGTTATCGACGATTTGCCTTTATACAGCGGCATCACGCCGTCTTCACTCATATACAAGGTTCCAGCCGCATTAAAGAACTCTATGCCTTCTTTTGCATAGAAAAGAATATCCAATGTATCCCGGCCCGCGATGCCAGGAATTTCGTGCTGGCCCTGAGCCGTATTTGGACCTGTTATCTTCATATCTCTGAAGTAACCTTCGCTTGTCTGTATTGTTGGCCTAATCATGTTCATATAGGTGATGGAACTGAATTTCTCGCTGACTGGATAGTATGACTTACCTTCTCTTTTTGCCCACGCATCTGCGGTTTCTTTATTCAATGCTGCAACTTCCAATTTCTCTGCCTTGTATTCAGAAAATGCAAGCTGGCCTAATTCAGGAACCGAAATATACTGACTCATCCACAAATAAGTCCG
Organism: Paenibacillus sp. VTT E-133291; assembly: GCF_002264395.1. Classification (GTDB taxonomy): domain Bacteria; phylum Bacillota; class Bacilli; order Paenibacillales; family Paenibacillaceae; genus Paenibacillus_AQ; species Paenibacillus_AQ nitricinens. Next base: position 56,534 of record NZ_NFVA01000016.1, on the reverse strand, counting down.
TCCGTTACTTTCCTTAACAAAATTAACCTTTGTGCTGCCTTCCTCATCAACAAAAGTTCCATCTGTGGTGTAAATAAATTTTTGTTCCGGGGCAGTCGTTCCTGATAAAAAGAGTTCCCCGCCTTTAATAGTTACCTTCCATTGGCTGCTAAGCGCACTGTAATAACCTGCGAACTTCACAAGGTCTTTTGGCATGTCAGCCTTAACTGGCTTGCCAAATGATTTATCTGGCTTGATTTCTTTAATTGCGCCCTTCTCTTTCATCGCCTGAAGGAGCAGTTCACTTGCCAGCAGCTGATTAATTACGGAGCTCCCCCCCGAGGAAATGACTGCTGCAGCCATATTCTGTTCTGGAAGCACGACGAGGGAGGAATGATACATCTGTGTGTCTCCTCCTTTAACAAGAGCTTTTATACCATAATCGTTAAAAGGGAATAATCGTACACTGTCCCAACCAAGTCCGTAGTCAGCAGAATTATCCCCGTCATCTTTGGGCCAAAATCCCTTTCTATACTCTTCTTGCTCCATGGCCTGTACTGATTTGGTTGAGAGTACATCTGCTCGCTTCCCAGTAAAGATTTCCGAGAATCGGACTAAATCCTCAGCAGTAGAGTAGATTCCGCCTGTACCAATAGCATTGGTCGTCTCCGTCGGGAGCTGGCCCTCGAAGGCAGGAGAGTAAAGACCTGCAAATTTGCTTGAATCTACCTTGTCTTGTGGCGTCATGGTATGGTTCATACCCATAGGTACAGCAAAATTATGATGAATGAATTCCGTGAAAGTCATTTTACTGACTCTTTCTACAAGAATTTCTGCGAGCGTAAACCCATCATTGCAATACACTGAAAAAGCTCCCGGTTCTGCCTTTAATTTCTGTGTAGACAAGTGCTCTAGCAGCGTATCGTGTACGTACGTATCTGGATCATCAAATAGAAATGCACTAGCTAAAGTCGAACCTTGAAAACCTGATGAATGATTCAACAACATGCGCGGAGTAATCTTTTTGTAACGATCATCTTCCATCATGAAATCCGTAATATATTGTACAACGGGTGTATCGAGATTGATTTTACCTTCATCCACTAATTTCATGACTGCTGAGGCGGTAAACATTTTGCTCGTAGAGCCAATGCCATAGATGGTTTCCTTCGTTAAAGGGATTTTTCCTTCTATGTCGTTAATTCCTGATTGTCCCGATACTTTGATCACTCCATTGTCGATCAAGGCATACTGCACGCTGGTTATCCCATATTGTTCAGTTAGAAGCGCTGCTTTCTCAGAAGCGAGCTTCTCTAGCGGTTTAGAAGAAACCGCAACTACGCTGCTGGAAGCCATTGCGCCTATTGGAATAAGCGGGGTCAGGAGTAATGCCGCTGAAAGCGTCCATATGAATCTTTTTTTCATGTCATCAACATCCTTTTTCACTAATTTTGAATGATTACGAATTTTTCATGATTGATCTCTAGCCTGAACTGAATCTCCTTTCTTACCTTCATTCTAGCATTCGAGTCTTACGTGCTATTGAACTTAGCCTTAATTCCATCTGCGATTTATAACAGACCGTTAAGTTTCTGTTAAGACACAAAAAAACGCCTAATACTTCGGAAAATATCCGAAGTATTAGGCGTTCTTTAACTTTAGCTAGGAGGCTGCGGAACCGGCTGATTGTTAATCCATAGATACGGTAAAGACTTCACGGGCACGTAATACGAAGCTTCCTCCAAATCCAGTCGCAGGTCCTTTTTCTTGTCATGTTCTCCACCATTCTTTTCGATGGCAGCTATAATATCAAAGACATAATCTACGTAGACCGTTCCAGCCTTATCCATAATGAAATCAAGATTCTGACCGGAATAGACGCTAGTTAATGATATGGAGCTTGTACCTGCCTTCTTATGATCAATGGTGTAAACTCCTGGATATAGCTCATCAAGTACGGGCAAAGAGCCGTCATGAGCTGATTTATAACGATTTATCTGACGCTGCACATCATTCACCTTCTGGACGGTGACAAGATCCATAACCTTAACAACAGGATCGCTTTCCTCATTCAATATAAGAAAATAAGCACTTCCGCCCTGTTCAAAAGCCGTAGCCGGAATATCTTCCAAATATCCCTTATTGTTCAGCTTGCCTAGGTCAATCCGGAACTTCTCATATCTTGGAGTGGCTTCATCCGCATTAAGGATCGGAAGCACACCTTCCTCCTGTTGAAAATCATCAACGGCTGCTTGTATCCGCTTAACACTTTCTCGATAATTAACGCTAGCACGCTTTTCTTCTCCGGGATACAGACATCCCGAAAGAGTAAGAGTGATTGACACCACTACTAGAAAAAGTCTTGCTCCTGCCTTTAGTTTCTTCTTTCTGCGTATAAACTCCAACCGAGTCCCTCCCACGGTGACAATCTAACACTACCACAGCTCATCTTCTTCCCCACGCCGCGCAGCTTCAAGCTTACGGCGTACAGCAGCCTTAAGTGGATCTTCTGGCACCTGAACGGTCACATCGCTCCATACGGCAGCCTGACAGGCCAGACGCACTCCTTCTTCTAACGTAGTTCCAAGCTTACGTCGTTCAATATCCCCTGGCGGTCTCAGCGCTGTGGCCTCTTCATTCGCAATTTTAACCTTGCACATCAGACAGCCTGCTTTTCCTCCACAGCGTGTGGTTATCGTCACTCCGGCTTTACGAGCTGCTTCCAGTAACGAGATACCGCGATTTACCACAGCTTTACGACCTTCAGGTTGAAATATAACGGTGACGCCATTTTGCGATTTCATGATGTTACTTCCTTCCTTAACATTATGTAACTGCTTACATAATCGAAACAACTCCGCCCAATAGGCCAACTAACATGATGATAAACGCAAGGATAGACAGCAGTGCTTTAAGCAGTCCCTTTGTTTTGCTCCGAGCAAAAGTTATTAGAAATACAGACAGTCCCATAATCAGCATTGCAATCAGGGACAACCACATTTTTGTCATCGGATCCAAGGTCAAAGCCCCCATTCGCCTGTAATATATTAGGGATTATTATATCATGACCTTATCCTATTCTGTAAAAAAACATCATTTTTTATATATTATTATTAAGATATTTTAGCTGTGAGAGTTTACCAATAAATAAAAAAAGAGCAAAAGATAACAGAATCTCATGGATTCTGAACCTTTTGCTCACCCAACCTAAAGCTATTTTTTAAGCATCATTTTCATTAAAGACTCCATTGTGCCGGAACCTGCGCCGCCTTTTTTGACGGCATTAACAATTTCCTGCACAGTAGCTTCACTGACCGGCACTTTCGCCATCGATGACACCTGCTTAATTAACTGGCGGAGCTGGGCTTCATTCTGCGTAGTTCCTGGTTTGACCGTACTGGCTAGCTTTTTGACGGCACTTTCCGTAATGTTCTTGCCCGCCTTTTTGTTAATGGCGTTCAATGCATCCTTGGAAAAATCTCTGCTCACTTTTCATCCCTCCTCCGTCAATCCCCAATACAACATATGAGAATTTGCGGAAAAAGGTGAACAGGATCAGGAATGCCACTGCTCCCAAGTTTCCTGAGAAATCGCCTCAAGCTCAGGTTTACGATCACGGCCCATCAGAGCTTCAACAGCACTACGTGGACTTCTACCTTTAAAAAGAACATGATAAATTTGATCTGTAATAGGCATTTGGACCCCTAGCTTGATGGAAATGGCATAAGCAGCCTCCGTGGTACGAATACCTTCGACAACCATTCCCATCGACTCCAGCACCTCATCCAGTGGTTTTCCTTGCCCGAGCATAAAGCCAGCACGCCAGTTACGGCTGTGCTGGCTCGTAGCAGTCACTACAAGATCGCCAACTCCTGCAAGCCCTGCAAAGGTCAATGGATTCGCTCCAAGCTCGACTCCTACCCGGGAAATCTCGGCCAGACCACGTGTCAGAAGCGCCGCCTTAGCGTTATCCCCAAACCCAAGACCATCGGATAGACCTGCACCGAGTGCAATAATATTCTTTAGTGCGCCGGCAAGCTCTACTCCTACCTGATCACGGTTCGTATATACACGAAAATCATTGTTTATGAACAATTCCTGTGCTTCAGCAGTACGCTTATCATCAGGTGAAGCCACAACAACTGTAGTAGGACACAGGCGAACTACTTCCTCTGCATGACTCGGTCCGGAGAGAACGACAATCTGCCCTTCGTCACAGCCGAGTTCTTCAGCAATAACGATCGACATCCGTTTCTTGCTTTCAGTCTCAAAGCCCTTCGTAGCATGAACGCATAGCATTTCATCCTTCCAGAACGGCTTCAGACTGCGAGCAACCTGTCGCATACCTGAAGATGGGGCTACAATAACAACCGCTTTAGAACCGGAAACTGCGGTCTCCATATCGGTGGTTGCAATGATGTTTGCGGGCAGGGAAATCCCAGGTAAATACTTACTATTGATATGAGAACCATTGATCTCGGCAGCTTGATCAGAGTTACGTGTCCACAGATAAACTTCCGAGTGATTCGCAGCCAGCACACTTGCCAGCGCAGTTCCCCAGCTCCCCGCTACTAGTACGGTTACTTTATCAGACAACACGATTCCCTCCTTTTACTTTTGAGCCTATCTTGTTCTCACGGCCCTCTACAATCTTAACAATGTTCGTCCGGTGCCGCCAGAAGGCAAAAACCGCGATGATAATACTGGTCCAGAGCACAGGCTGTGTAAATCCTGTCAACAATAGAAAGACTGGTGTCAGCGCGACAAAAATCAACGAGCCAAGTGATACGTAACGAGTGATAAAGATAGATCCTATGGCGATGACACCAGCGAGCAGTGCAGGCCATAAACACAGTGTGGCCATAACACCGATCGTAGTAGCGATGCCCTTTCCCCCACGGAAACGAAAGTAAAGCGGCCAGTTATGTCCGACAATGGCAGCGATTCCGCAAAGAGCAGCAACCCAGGTTCCCCAGCCGCCTACCCAAGTTCCTAACCAAACTGCGGCAACACCCTTCATTACATCCAGAACTAGCACAGCTATCGCAGGGCCTTTTCCCAGTACACGCAGTGTATTGGTAGCCCCCGCATTGCCGCTCCCATATTGACGGATATCAATTCCCTTTAGTAGCTTGGCGAACAGCACACTAAAGCTGACAGAACCAAGCAAATAGCTTACAACGATAACCAGAAGTTCAAGCGCCACACTTCTTCTCCCCTAACCTTCGTTTTCGGATTTGCGCCGTGTAAAGAGACGGATTGGCGTTCCCTCGAAATTAAACGCCGCGCGGATTTTATTCTCCAAGTAACGTTCATAGGAGAAGTGCATCAGCGATGGGTCATTTACGAACACCACGATCGTCGGTGGCTTCACCGCAACCTGCGTTACGTAGTTAATACGTAAGCGACGGCCTTTGTCAGTTGGAGGAGGGTTAATTGCAATGGCATCCGATACAACATCGTTCACCAGATGCGTAGTAATGCGTAGTGCATGTTGTTGAGATACATGCTGAACCACTGGAAGCAGTTTTTGCAGGCGCTGTTTAGTTAAAGCCGACAAGAAGACAACCGGTGCGTAACTCATAAACAAGAAATGGTCACGAATCTTAGACTCGAAGTTCTGCATAGTCTTGTCGTCTTTCTCGATGGCATCCCATTTATTCACAACAAAAATAGATGCTTTACCAGCTTCATGTGCATAACCAGCAATATGCTTGTCCTGGTCGATAATGCCCTCTTCACCGTTAATTACAACGAGAACCACATCAGCCCGTTCAATCGCCCGCATAGCACGCATAACACTGTATTTCTCAATGTTCTCATATACCTTGCCTTTTTTGCGCATACCTGCAGTATCGATAAGCACATAACGTTGTCCATCACGTTCAAAAGGTGTATCAATAGCATCTCGAGTAGTACCTGCAATATCACTAACAATAACGCGTTCTTCACCCAGAATTGCGTTAACTAAAGAGGATTTACCTACATTCGGACGGCCAATCAAAGCTACACGAATGACATCGTCATCATACTCATCATCTATTTTCTCCGGCAGACGTTCTACAACAGCGTCCAATAAGTCACCGAGTCCTGTACCATGACTACCGGAAATTCCGATTGGATCTCCAAAGCCCAGGCTATAGAACTCATAAATATCATCTGCACGCTTCATATTATCCACTTTATTGATGGCAAGAACGATCGGTTTACCTGAACGGAACAGAATCTGAGCTACCTCTTCATCTGAATTCGTCACACCACTCTTCGCCTCACACATAAATACAATAACATCTGCTTCTTCAATCGCCAGCTCCGCTTGAACGCGGATGGATTTCAGAATCGTGTCATCTCCATCAATTTCAATACCTCCGGTATCAATCACACTGAACGACTTACCGTTCCAATCTGAAATACCATAAATCCGGTCACGTGTAATCCCCGGTTTATCTTCTACAATGGCCAATCTATCGCCAATCAGCCGATTAAAAATCGTCGATTTCCCGACGTTAGGCCTCCCAACGATTGCCACAACGGGTCTTGCCATATTCATTCCTCCTGTCATCCTTACGATACTCATCATAGCAAAAAACATTAAAATTGGCTAACACTCATGTTAGTTCCAATAAATCTTTCTGTCGCTGGAAAAAGAGAATCGGCGAACCCCCGTATCGAGGGCTCGCCGATTACTTTACCCGTATATTCAAAAAGCAGGATTAGTTATTACCTTTGAATTTGTCTAACTTGTCTCCAAAACGTTCAGCAAGCGTAAAGCTAAGGCCTTCGTTACTTAGAGAAACGTTAGGGTTATTCAATACTTCTTTAGGAGCTCTGTCTCTGCTGTTGCTGCGTTCAGGTCTAGCAGTAGGTGCTGGAGCTTCTTCAGTTTCTTTGATGCTCAGGCTAACACGTTTCTCGGATGGATTGAAGTCCAGTACTTTCACTTGTACTTCTTGTCCTTCTTTCAATACTTCGTGTGGAGTAGCAATGTGTTTGTGGGAGATTTGTGAAATGTGCACAAGACCTTCCACACCTGGAAGCAATTCAACGAATGCTCCGAAGTTCACAAGACGTTTTACAACGCCTGTTACAACATCACCGATGTTGATTTCGCCAGCAGCAGAGTCCCAAGGACCTGGAGCAGCAGCTTTAATGCTCAGGCTGATTTTTCCTTTTTCAGGATCAACCTTAAGTACTTTAACACGTACTTTATCACCTTCAGAAACTACATCAGAAGGCTTCTCTACGTGATTCCAAGCGATTTCGGATACGTGCACAAGACCGTCAACTCCGCCAACATCAACAAATGCGCCGAATTGGGTCAGACGTTGTACAGTACCTTCAATGATTTGACCTTCAGACAGTTCAGCCATAATTTTAAGCTTGTTAGCTTCGAACTCTTCTTCAAGAACTTCTTTAGCGGACAAGATTACTTTGCTGTTCTCACGGTCAAGTTCTTTCACTTTAACGCGAAGGGTACGGCCTTTGTAATCGCTGAAATCTTCAACGAAGTGACGCTCAACCATGGAAGCTGGAATAAATCCACGTGCTCCAACATCAGCTACTAGACCGCCTTTAACAACGTCAGCCACAGTAACTTCGAAAGCTTCTTGGGAAGCAAAGTACTTCTCAAGATCTTCCCATGATTTTTCGCTGTCAACAGCACGTTTGGAAAGAACAAGGCTTTCCTTGTTGTCGTTGATGCTAACAACTTTACATTCTACTTCCTGTCCAACTTCTACTGCTGCAGCAGCGTTGTCCAGTTGTACTGCGGACAATTCGCGAATTGGAATCACACCGTCGTATTTATATCCAATGCTTACATAAGCTTGGTTATCTTCGATTTTGACGATTGTTCCTTTCACGGTATCGCCTTTTTTCAAAGAAATGATTTCCAAGTCAGCTTGGTTAGTCACTTCTTCTTCGTTAACGGCAGCAACTTCTTCTACAGCTCCGTTATTTTCTGTCACAGCGGATTCCACCGCTTCTACGGTTTCATTACTCTCCGTAGCTTCCTGATTTTTAATTTCTTCAGACATGTGATTAGCCTCCTCGATTCAAAACCCCATTTATTTAAACCTGCGTATAGCAGAGTTCAAAACAAGCATTGCTTGGTATTACAAATTACACTTGAAGATAGTATGTTCCAAAAAATAGCGACTATGCCGTTATTTAATCATAGCACAGGACGAAATTTGTGATTCCGTTTATCCCTTAACCAACGGTTGGTATACCCGACTTCTTCATCTCATTGATGCGTTCCATAATGACATCGGTAACAGCCTCGAGAGATTCACTTCCTGCACCGGCAAATTGACTGAGATCTATAGGAGCCCCATAGACTACAACCATCCGTCGAAAGGGTTTGTACTCACCGACAATTGCGGCTGGAACAACTGCAGCACCGCTTCGAAGTGCAAAGCTTGCAGCACCTTTCTTGGCAACTCCGGCATCAGAGTTACGCGTACCCTCCGGGAAGATACCCATGACATTACCACCACGAAGTGTGTTAAGGGCCGTTTTAATGGATTCTTTGCTTACGCCACCACGTTTAACCGGAAAAGCACCCAATTTGTTAATGAGCCAGCCAAGCACAGGAACCTTAAAAAGTTCTGCCTTAGCCATATACTTTACCTGACGGTCTAACTTAATCCCGATAGTCATCGGATCCAGCAAACTAATATGGTTGGCACAGAGCAGCACCCCGCCCTCCTTTGGCACATTCTCTTCCCCCACAATCTTAAGCGGGAAAACAATTGCGTAAATCAAGCGAAGCAATCCTCGGCAAAATACATAAATCATAAATGATTTCTCTCCCCGTCAACATGAGATCTACAATGGGATACAATGGCCTCCACAACTTGATCGATATCCATAAAGGTCGTGTCCAGAAGAATTGCATCTTCCGCACGGCGCAGCGGTGAAATTTCCCGTCCTTCATCCAGACGATCCCGCTGTGCAATATCATGTTCAAGCTGCTGAAGCGTCACCGATTCCGCGCCTCTCAATTCCTTATAACGACGGAGAGCTCTTTCTTCCACACTTGCCGTCATAAAAATCTTTACTTCGGCATCGGGCAGCACGGTCGTACCGATATCGCGGCCATCCATTACAACGCCTTTGCGAAGCGCCATCTGACGCTGCAAATGACTCAGTCTGGACCTTACACCTTCGATCTTCGAATACTGCGACACAAGGCCGCTAACCTGAAGACTCCGAATATGCGGCGTTACGTCTTCCCCATTAATCAGCACCTTCTGGATGTCTTTTTCCGGAATAAGCTCAATAACCATATCGTGAACTTTCTGGTTCACTTGATTCTGATCTTCCGGTTCTATGCCTTCTCGGATCATATACCAGGTGATTGCCCGGTACATTGCGCCTGTATCGACATAAATATAAGACAACTTCTGGGCTACCAATCGGGCTACAGTACTCTTGCCTGCCCCGGCAGGTCCGTCGATGGCGACGTTAATTCTGTCGTAAGTATGTGTACCCTGCCTATCCAACGGGGCATTCCTCCTCAAACACTCTTTCATAAGAAAAGCATCTAGCGATGTCAAGTTCGTTCCTGCAATATCAAGGAGCACATACAAATGGATATGCTTGATGATATTATCAAGAAAAAAGCAGGCATTGCCTGCGACTTATAAAATTATACCACAGTTTATACTTCAGTGCAAAATCAGAACGCTTAATAGAGCTAAGAAAAATGCCTATCGGTTGCGGAAATCAAACTGCCGTTCAAAGCAGTAACGTATTATTTTCTGACGCTCATTATCCGTAATAGCCACAAATTTCAGCATGGCCAATTGGCGCCCGTTTTCAAGCTTTTTAATCCGAACTATTTCACCTTCAAAGTCCACATGCTCAATACTACCATTTCGATAAGGTACTAGAACCCAGCAGGATAATTTCGCTCCCACCTCGAGCTTCACTTGGTGATCCACCAAGAAAGACGTTCCTCCGCCACCGATATCATCTGTACGTACAAGGAATCTTTTTCCAAAGTTATCCTTCACAGCTAATTCAAGATCTGCATTTACCCGAAAAAAGCTTCGTCTCTGAATTTTGAAAATAGAATCCGCCTCTGGTTTTTGTATCCGGACCATACGAATTACATCTTCTTTAAACCCCAGAACATGAGTATTAAAGTAATTTTTAATGCCACCCTCAGTAATAAAATAAACCGAAAGCTCGTCCCCCATAAAAAGTCGTTTCAGACGACCGTTACTCTCCAACATAGGAATTTCAATGAGGAATGCGTCGTCCTCCGTCTCTGCAATTCTCGATCTATATTCAACTTCTGCTTCAGCAGCGTCACTGGAAGCAACCTGTATGTATAGATATTCATTAATTTTAGGATACAAAGATGTCACCGCCAAATCAGTATAGTTAACAATGATTATAGCATGGGAATATCACCCAATGAGATAAATATTATTTTGAATTTTAAAAAGCAAACAGGGCGCATCCAAATAATGGATGCGCCCTGTTTGCTCATTTTTGTTCTAGGCCTGAAGAAGGCCTGATTTCTTCCACGGACTCTTCGATGCCATCGTCCGCATTAAGATAAATACGATACTGAGTACCATTTACCTTTCCGCCAAATTCGTAAGTCAAGACTTCTACGGAGTCATCATTTTTAATCCAAGCCATGCGATGGTAATTCTCATTGAAATCCGAATTCAGAAATTTCTTCGCTTCTGCAAGGGTCAGCTTTGGCTTTGGAATCTTGCGATTGTCCTTATGCTCATTGACATATTCGCTAGCCTCAAAACCAACCGCTGTCCCAGTATCAAGTCCAATACGGATCGTCATTTTCTCAGGATAAATCAAGACATCATTTTGGCTCGTTACAAAGATTAAATTCCCGATATTATCATAACGGTCAGCATTAACCGCAGTCATATGAGGATATCCTTTTTTCTTAAGAAACTGCTCCGCCTTGGTAACTGCTTCTTCTAGGGTTACCTTAGCAGGTCCTATCTCTCGGTTATCGTAATAAGAGATCAGTAAACCACCATTTTTAGTGAAATCCATACTGGTCATCTGCTTATTATTCGAACCACTGACTGTAGCCGTATAAGAAGGCCACTTCGTATTTTTGCCGTTTTCTTTAACGTCTACCTTAGCATTCGAGCCTGCGTTAGCAAACTTAATGGCTTTACGTTTAATATCTTCAACTGAAACAGGGGTACCTCCGAGCATTTTTACAGAGCGTTTATCGTAAATGCTAGCAACTGAAGGACCCCAATCCAGGTCAGGGTAACCTTCGACACGTTTGTCCACCGACTTGAAGCCGTCAATAATCGAATTATCTTCTGCCTTATTCTCTGTAGCCAATGCGGTTTCAACATCCATCCAGCGCAAGCGGCTACCAATCACTTTATTCTGAACATCTTGCAAATCTTTTGAGATTTCTCCAGAGCTCTTATACAATGCTTTTAAATTGCTCAATTCACCATCTGTCAAAGGCTTCTTAGTGAAATCACGAATCCCAGCTTTATAAGAAAAGTTTGAGATTTTGGACAGAAACTCCTCCGTTTTGCTAAAAGGCAGTAATGTGAGTGGCAACTGATTAATTTCATTTTGTGCCTCACTGGTCATCCGCCACACATTAACAAGTCCTTTGCGGTGCATCCCGTTAGAAGCGGAGTTAACAGCTAGTGTGTTTCCCAGCTCTCCATGAAGACGCTCCACGTGGTAAGACAAATCATGAAAGGCACGCTGATATTGGTTCTCCGCCTTAATTAAGATCGCATTCTTCTCCTGATTCTCCTGATAACCCCACACGAGCGCTCCAATTAACAGCAGCGCAGTCAGCGGGAACATTACAGCACTTAATCTTTTGTACATAGGGCTACAAGACTCCTTTCGATAGCTTATTGGCGTTAGTTTGACAATAAACTAGGAGTCTTATGCACCCTCCTGTAACAGAATATGACCAAAGTGTTTGGATAGAGGGATTTCACTCCAAATTTGCATAGCATAGCGCTTATGCTCTCTCTTCAATTTCAAAGCCACTGCTATTACTACAAAGGCATTGCTTAAAGCCGGTTTGAATCACACCCTGCTCTTTTATCCCTCTTAATATGTAGGTCTCACCGCATTGTTTGCAAAGTATACGGACTTTTATACGCAAAAAAAGACACCTCTCTCCTCTCTGGAATCTCCCGCTAAGGAACAATCCTTTGAATATAAGTGTGTCCATCTCGATTATAGGTTAACCTCTTCTTCTCGTTTCAGAAAGCGGAAAGGGGACCGGCTATTCGCCCTATCCACTTTCCCCATCCCTCCGTACCATAGAATAGCCATCAGAGGAACAATAAACCATATCCAGTAGTTAGCTGTCGTACTCAAAATAAAGTCATAAATCCCATGCCACAACCATGGAAGCAAGATAGAGATTAACAGGATCCCTTTTGTTTTAACTCCTTTTGAGAACTTGGCTCTCCCTAAATGATAGCCCATGATTACACCAAACATAGCGTGTCCAGAAACCGGAAGCAAGGCTCTCAGGAACATGGAACCGATTGATGCATTGCTATACCAAGCGTACATTATATTTTCTATTGTTGCGAAGCCGAGCGAAATCGCTACGGCGTATAGTATCCCATCATATGGCTCGTCAAATTCGGTGTGATTGTAAATCATATGGTAAAGCACAAACCATTTTAAACATTCTTCCACGCCAGCAGATATGAGAAACGACTCCACATAAGGACCGCCATTCAGTCCCAGCATTAGTCCTCTCTGAATGATCATAACAGGGAATACAATCAGAAGGCCTAGCAGGAACACCTTAATAACGATATGAAGCGGTTCTTGATCATACTTATCTTTCAAATAAAAAAAGGTCAGCAGAGCAAGTCCCGGCGCTACTGCCGACGAAATAACCGATAACACGAGCACCGAATAACCTCCCTATATCCCTAGCGCCTTATTCTGCTGATTACAGCAAGGCAGATAACAGCTTTAATTCAAGAATGACCGCCATACCATCAAGAACAAGAATAGGGCTAAACAGCTAAAATAATGCATATCAGCCCTATCATGTTATTTAATCCTGACGCTTAAAATGAGTGCACAATAACTGGACTGCATTCTCCGGCATTACTGTCTTCCCGTATTCATCGAGAACAGCTTCAGTAACCGGCGAGGAATCTCCAAACTCAGCTAGTACGCCAACAAGACCTGACAACGCTGTTTCTTCAAATTCCTTAGGATCGAAATACAGATACCATTTATTGTTATAAGAATACAGTTTCCCCTGGGAAGTAATATTACCAATGAGCACATGAGCCGCTTCAACAAGAACCTCGAAATCGCGGAATGCATATACAATGGAGTCGCTTTGTTCAAGAGTAACTTCCATTTCGTAAATCTCTTCTGGCAATTCTTCTTCCCCGGACGCACCGTACTGATGGTGATCATATTTTCCTCGGGTCACTATAACGACCATGCCTTGGGCGGGCAATGCGAAAACTTCTACGGCAAGCGGACCAGTAGCATCAAAACCTAGTTCACTATATGCTTGGTCCATCATCTCCGTAAACAGGTCATGAACCTTGGGAACTTCCTGCCACATGTCTTCCTTCTGGATGCCCCGCTCGCTCAGGTCGTCAAAAGTGAGGAAAATCCGTATCTTATCTTGACTTAATCGCTCTATTCTCATGACAGGATCCTCCTTTTGCAAGCTCATTTATTATAATGTATGATGAGTCCCGAGTAATGAGCCAAAAATGGTTACTATGTATGTATGTTATCATTTTGCAGAGATAAATGCACGAAAATAAATATATAAAATCCTCTTAAAGCATTGCTACTACTGAAGAGCTTATTCTAATTCATAAACCATTTTCAAGCCCTTGAATATAAAAAAGAATCATTCTGCGGAATATTTCATCCTCAAAATGATTCTGAAGGAGTCCTTTACGGTTACAATCCCGGTATGGCAGTATGCGTTTCTTTAAGAATTTGCTCCACTTCGCTCTTCACTTCAGGATTGTTACGAATGAAATCCTTCAGTAATTTGAGATTGGATTCTTTTGATTTAACCGGTGATTCCGATTTATGCTCAGAGGTTCCGCTGTTCGAACCATTACTTTGAGCATTGCTGCTTGTATTACTGCTTGCATTGCTGCTTGAAGCAGCAGTGTTTCCAAACCCTGTCGTAGCCATACCAATTATTTTTTCTTTTGCTTTATCTGCAGCTCCACTCATGGAACCGCCCGATTGCCCCAGCGAAGACATTAGAGAATTCCGCTTTTTGGACATAATCATACTGGCTGCAACGCCCATCAGCACCCCACATAAAAATGACGAAGTATTCATATTTCCAGCCTCCTTGTATGGTAAAATCATGTTTAGTGTTCGCGGAAAGATTGCCGCTCATGCAACCTAATAAGAAGAAAGTGAGTTGAAAAAAGTGGGTAAAATGACATCAGTGCTCCTACTGGCTACCTTACTGCTGACAGCCTGTGGCAACAGCGGTGCAAATGGAAAGACCGCCGAGGATACAAACACCACAAAGAATACGCCTACGGCGGCAGCTACACAGAGCGCAGCAACTACAGCGCCTTCGCCTGAGGTTACAGCCAGCCCTACCCCTGAAGCATCAGCAGATGGAGGAACTACAGGTAGTAATAATACAGCCAGTAAGGATGAAGCCTCCGCTAAAATCCCACTGCTGTACCATATGAACAAAAATTACGACATTGTCCCAAATGAGGAAACTACAAATAAAAAAGTCGTGTTGCTCACTTTTGATGACGGTCCCAAAGATGCGGATATGATCAATCCGTTAATGGATGTTCTGGACAAACATCAGGCCAAAGCGATCTTCTTCGTAAATGGATACCGCGTTAAAGCCCATCCCGAGCTTCTAGAGTTAATTCATAACCGCGGAGGAATTATCGGCAACCATAGCTGGGATCATATTGTGTTGAAGGACAAGTCTTACACTGAGGTCAAAAAGCAAATCGAAGACGTTCAAAATGCGGTCAAGGAGATTATCGGTGAAGTCCCTCAGTTTTTCCGTCCCCCACATGGTGCTGGCGGAGATGTAGGCAAGAAGATTTCCGCTGAGAATGGGATGTTGTATATGACCTGGTCCAATGGATCACTGGACTGGGAAATGAAAGAGAAAGAAACCGGAAAAACAGATAAGTTAATCAAAAATGTGACGGATCAATTGCATTCTGGCAGTAATATTCTGATGCATGAACTACCTTGGACAGTTGAAGCGTTGGATAAACTGCTTACTACTCTTGAAGGCAAGGGCTATAGCTTTGTAGACCCTCGCAGCATTGAGCTTAAGATGCGCTAATTCCTATTTAGGATAAATAAAAACAGGTAATCCCCTTGAAGCAAAGGAGATTACCTGTTTTTTTGTCCACCCATTCAAATGTAGAAGGACAGCTTTCTAATGTTTCTCTTTACGGAGCGTTAGAATGTGCATCTCAGCAGGACTTCCCCAGCGGATTGGCAAGTGAGAGGTTCCAAACCCTCTGCTAATCAGCAGCTTCGCATCCCTTCCTGTCCCATCTCTTCTTGGCCAATGAAACATTCCTGCATCATATTTATGATAAAAATTTTCCACATGCCTTTGTCCCAAAAAAGGAAGAATGACCTGCCCTCCATGCGTGTGACCTGCTAATATCAGATCTGCTGGCACACTTTGGCGTTTGGACAACCAGAGCGGATCGTGAACAAGAATGATACGACAAGTGTTATTTATTGAAGAAGCACGTGACGTTAATCCTGGTAATGGACGATAAGAAGTGTTGCCACCCTTTTTCGGAAAATCCACTCCCGTTAACCAAAGAGAAGCCCCCTCACGTTCAATACGCACATTCTCATCCATTAACAGCTTTGCACCACTGCTCCGAATAATCTGATCAACTAGTGAAATATCAGCTCGATAATCATGATTGCCATGTACTACATAGGTTGGAGCAATAGAAGTAACTAAAGTCATATTATCAGTCAGTCGATCCAGAGGACTGTTTTTTTCCGTCAGATCACCGCCTAATAAAACAGCACCCACCTTTCCCTTTAACGGAGTCAGCAGTGCTGTTGGAAGGCGGCGGCGATGGATGTCGGTTATAAATAAGAGACGAAATCCATCAAACTCATCTGGGAGTGACTTCAAAAATATTTCCTCGGTAATAATTCTATTTCGAAAGGCGTTACTTAACATAATCACTGCAATGATTAGCGTAATCAAAAGCACAACCACAACTAATCCACAAATCCAAAAAATCACCATAAAGTACTCAAAGGCGGCGCCCCTTCGATTCCCCACCATAGGAGCGCTACCAGCAATATTACAAAAATGAAAATCAGAGAGTTAACAAACATTTTACTAAGCCGAACACGTTCTGATGAATACGTATTCGAACGTGATGGAACAGATTCTTCCTGCTCATTGTTTCCAGCGTTAGATCCTTTCGCAGAAGCTGCCGGACGGCGCGCTTTCCTTGATAAAGTTGCCGTTGTTGTCTGGGAAGGATTGCTCTTTCTAGGAGCCCCCTCCGATCGCGGATTCGTTTTTTTACTTTTGCCAGAAGTTTTGCCTTCGCCACTGCGCTTTTTCTGACGAGACTTCAACCGGCTCAATTCCTCACTCATGATTCCCTCCTGTAGCGGATCACCAGACCAGAGAAAAGGTCGATGAAGAAATGACATAGTATAGGTGCCCATAGGCTTCCTGATTGAATGTATATATACCCAAGACCATAGCTGCTTAAGAAAACCCATCCGGTAGGTACAAAGTGGCGCAAATAGCGAACATGAATAAGAGCAAACAAAATACTCGTCCAATAAGGACCAATGGAATACTGTATGGCTCCTCTGAACAGAAGCTCTTCACAGATTGATACCATAGCTGCAATTACAACAATGTGCCATACGGGCCTATTTCGAAATAATAGGTCGTTTATTCCCCCGTCATCCATACTTTCTTCAGGTACAATATGAGTCAATAAATAATCAACTACCAGCATTACAGCGGCAAGTCCAAGACCCCATGCCACAAAATGTACGTTTTCTGGAAAAATTAATAGCTTAAAAGGATTTCTTTTCTGAAATAATATCCATATCAAACCGATAATTAATGTAAGCCCCTGAGTTATGTAGAGATTGAGGAGCAGAAGACGGTCTGTTAACTGACCTGGCTCTACTTTTTTTATCTTAATCTCGCCAAATTTGAATTTTTTCATCGTGACCTGCCTGTTCTTTAATTTTTTGGGGCAGCTCCGAAAGAGAAACCGTCCATAATGTTGCTATCAATACATAATACATAGGATAATTCCCCCAGAAAAAGGAGCACTTATTATGAGCCAACGTAACTCCCGTACACAAATGTTGTACACTCTATTTTTTTTGTTTTTCCTTATTTGCGCCTTCGCCGCATTTTTCACAGGCGTCAAGGTTGGCGCAGACAAAACGGAAGCTAAATATGAGCAACAAAAGAGCAGTAATGGATATGGATTAGAAGAATTCACGGGCTCTTACCAACAGAAGGATCTTGTTACTTTCTATCATAACGTATTTTTGCCTTATCGGGAATTCAAGCAGAATTGGAACACTCAAGTGGACAAGCTGGCACGCAGTACAGATGCCCGTGTAAATGCAGCAGCTATGAAGAATCTTAGCCTTTTAGCAGATAAACAATATGAAAGAGTGAACCAGGACTCTATCTTTTCTGACTCTCCCTTATTACATCAATCACAGCTAAACATACTCAAAAGCTTAACCTTATTCTCAAAAGCTTCTGGTGAAGTAAGTGCAAGTGCATCTGGTGCAGAGACGGCAAAATTGCTGAAAAATGATCCTTATACTTCCGGTGCGGTTAAATTCGGATTGCTCGCTCAAAAGAACTTTTATGATTCTATGCTAAAGTGGGGCTCTAAGACAAACCAGAAAATTCCTTCTGATGCTGGTGAGCTTAAGACCATGTCCTTTATACAGTGGAAAAAAATGCCTCTTCTTCAAAAGAACGCATCCATTGCAGATATGATGTTAAATCGCGGAATTTTTGCAGCCTATGATCCTCAGGACATTACCGCAAAAATAGACGATTTGATTCATTCTGGTACAGCCAGTTCATTGAATCTTACAGATGTTCAGTCCTCAGTAACCCTGCTTATTTCCACAGGTGCTATACAGGTAGAGGATTTTATGAAGTGGCGAGAGCAGTACTACAGCAAGGAGACGATTCCACAGCTCCCGTTTTTTTATGAATAGAACCAGTCATTGAATCATAACGAAAAATGAAGTTCACTTCAAGAAAGCTTACTTTCAAAGCCTATTGACACATCTACATTACCGTGTTACATTATGAAAAAATTAATCAATCAAAAACGATGATGGAACAAAGATTCTGGAAGTCTTCAGAGAGCCGGTGGTTGGTGCAAACCGGTGACACACAGATGTCTTTAGCGCTCCTGAGATATTGTATCGAACCTTAAAGTAGGTGCAATCGGATCAACTCCGTTACCAGTGTGGCCTTTGCAGGCCAATGAGGCTGCTTCTTCCAAGTTGCAGTGAATTAGGGTGGTACCACGAAGATAACTCTCGTCCCTTACTACGGCAGTAGTATGGGGGTCGGGAGTTTTTTTAATTTCTAAATACCTAATCTATACTATCCTTTTGCCCAAAATTACCGATTCCGCGGCACTTCTGCACACAACTTCTTTTATGCGACACCGCGTTGATCTACTATTATCACATGTTTTTTCTCTACTAGTTCGTGAATCTTCAGGTATTGTGGATTGCCCAAAAAGGCGTCCTCGACATATAAAGCTTTTCAACTTTAAGGGGGATAAGAAACCATGTTTAAAGTATTAGTATCGGATCCAATCAGTGATTTGGGCATTCAGCAATTGATGGACGCAGAAGATGTAGTTGTTGACAAAAAAACAGGACTCAGCGAAGACGAACTCATTGCAATTATCGGTGAATACGATGGCCTCCTTGTCCGCAGTCAAACTACTGTAACAGACAAAATCATCGAAGCAGGAAAAAACCTAAAAGTAATTGGCCGTGCAGGTGTTGGTGTAGATAATATCAAACTCGATGCTGCAACAAAACGTGGTATTGTTGTAATCAATGCTCCTGATGGAAATACAATTACGACTTGTGAGCATGCTTTCGCAATGATGATGGCTCTAGCCCGTCATATTCCACAAGCTTATGCAAAAACAATTGGCGGAACCTGGGATAGAAAAACATTCGTTGGTGTAGAGCTTCGCGGCAAAACTTTAGGTGTACTCGGAATGGGCAGAATTGGTAGTGAAGTGGCTAAACGTGCTAAAGCATTCGGTATGGAAATTCTTGCTTTTGATCCTTTCCTAACAGCTGAACGTGCTGAAAAGATGGAAGTGAAATTGGCTTCCGTAGACGATGTTGTTCGCGGAGCAGACTTCATTACTGTGCACACTCCACTTACTCCGGAAACACGCCATATGATTTCTCGCCCACAATTCGAGGTGATGAAAAAGGGCATGCGCATCATCAACTGTGCCCGTGGTGGTGTAATTGATGAAATGGCGTTAGTAGAAGCTATAGATAGCGGTATCGTTGCTGGCGCCGCGTTTGATGTATTCGAAAAAGAGCCACCACAAGCGGATCACCCCTTCTTATCTCATCCAAAAATCATCGTGACGCCTCACCTTGGCGCTTCTACGATTGAGGCTCAAGAAAATGTGGCGATCGATGTTTCTGAACAAGTATTGCATATTCTGCGTAATGAACCGTTCATTAACGCGGTAAACATTCCTCCAGTGGCTCCAAGTGTAATGAATAAGCTTCAACCTTACTTCACGCTTGGGGAAAAACTGGGTAGCTTTGTTACCCAAATTGCAGCTGCTGCTATCCGTGAGATCCATGTGGAATACGCCGGTGATCTTTCGGATGTAGATACCCAACCACTAACCCGCTACATTGTAAAAGGCGTGCTCTCCCGCCACTTTGCAGAGGACGTTAATATTGTAAATTCCATGCATTTAGCGAAAACACGAGATGTGAACGTAGTAATAACTAAAGCTTCTAAAACAAAAGGTTTTACCAATCTGATTACTGTTACTCTAAAAGCTGATCGTGACCAAGAGTATCTTGTTGCCGGTACCCTGCTGCAAGGCTATGGAGAACGAATTGTTCAAGTGAATAAGTTCCCTGTTGATATTGCTCCTGAAGGTCATCAAATCTTTGTATCCCATAACGACAAAGTAGGGATTATCGGACTCGTGGGTACATTGCTTGGCGAGAATGATGTAAATATCGCATCCATGCAAGTAGGACGTAAAATTGTTGGAGGTGCTGCAATCATGCTGCTGACCGTTGACAAAGCTGTTCCTAAGCATGTCCTTGTGAAACTCGCTGGATTACCAGAAATTAATACTGCTGAAGAAATCATCCTTCTTTAATCTATAATATAGAAAGGCCATTCCAGAACGTACTGGAATGGCCTTTCTTTAATTTAACGAATCTTTTTCTTCCTATATTATGAACGAAGGGATTATCCTTCCATCAATATCAGTAAAGCCATACTTTTCAGCAAGCTTTCCAACCACCTGCGGCTCACCGGACATAGAGATAACCTCTGGATCAGCGGCTAGTGCAGTCACTGCTCGACCAATATATCTCGTCGATTCGCTCATTTTCAGTTCCTCAACTTCTTGCCAATGTTCCTCATCTGTATTCATGGTTTCTAGAACCGCTTCTGTTCTCATCCATCCAGGTGAAAGTGGAATAACCGCAATACCGTCATCCTTTAACTCCTTCGACAATCCGAAAGCCATACGTAAAAGTGCATTTTTAGAAAGATCATAATAAAAGTTGCCTAAATATTTATAATGATCCCAGAAGGTTGTATGGATAATTAGACCACCAGTTTTTGCCTTGCGCATGAAGGGGATTGCGTAATAATTTGTGATCATTTGTGCTCTCACACCGGCATTAAACATATTGTCCCAATGAGCTGTAGGTAACTCCCAAAAAGGCTTCTGCTCAATAGTTAAATCATTGCCTCCCCATACATTGTTAACTAAGATATCGAGTCGCCCCTTCTCTTCAGCGATTTGACGGATCACTGCTTCTGTTTCCTGATCCTTCGTATGGTCACATCGTATTACCGCACCAGAACCCCCACTCTCTTTTATTTCTCTAAGTACACTATCTATACTCCCCTTAGTATGTTCTGTGGCGGATATATCTGTGGTCCTCCCTGTAATATAGACAAAAGCGCCTCTTCTTGCTAATTCTAAAGCGATTCCCCTCCCTGCACCTCTGCTGCTCCCGGTAACCAAAGCGACCTTCCCTTTCAATGTCATAGCCCTCAACCCTTTCCACATAAATTCGGATTTCAATATTCTGTGATCATTCCTTACGTTTTATAAGTATAGCCCGTATATATGACATCAACTGACATATATAATATAATCATGATTTAGAAAAGATTAATGGTGATCGTCCAATAATTAATTCGAGGAGGCACAATAGCCTAATGAGAGCCGACCGTTTGTTATCTATATTGCTTCTGTTACAAAATCGCGGAAAAATGACTTCTAGAGAACTGGCCCAAATACTCGAGATATCAGAACGAACTGTGTTTCGTGATATGGAAGCATTAAGTGCTTCAGGGATACCCATTTTAGCTGAACGTGGCCGTGAAGGAGGCTGGATGCTTACTGAAGGGTACCGAACCTCCCTAACGGGAATGAAGCCACAAGAGATTGGTTCACTGCTTCTGTCCACTGACGCATCTATATTGAAGGATCTGGGGATACAAGACGATTTCTCTTCCGCTATTCTCAAACTAGAAGCTGCATCCTCACACCGAACTAGTAACCCAGCACATCACCTAAGCGAGCGTATTCATATTGATGGTGCTAGTTGGCATCCTTCAGATGAGACTTATCCGTTCCTTTCTGTACTGCAGGGAGCACTTTGGGAGGACCGTAAAGTTAAAATCACTTATCTCCGGAGTAATGAGACTACAGTCCGTTTCATTGATCCTCTTGGGTTGGTTGCAAAACGCGGTGTATGGTATGTCGTAGCCAAAAGCGAGGATGAACTAAGAACCTTTCGTGTGTCCAGATTAGTTAACGTTGAGGAGACTCATGAGGGGTTTAAAAGACCTGATGACTTTGATTTAAAACAGTACTGGGAAGAGTCCACCATGGCCTTTAAAGCAGCACTGCCAAAGTATCAAGTAAAGCTAAGGGTTAGAACATCTGTCTTAAAAGAATTACAGCGAGAAAGATTCGTCTCTGTCCAATTGATAGAGCCAACCAGCAATGCAGAGTGGGTGAACGTAGATGCCGAATTTAATACGATCGAGTCTGCCTGCCGGATAATCCTTTCTTTTAGTCCCTCAGTTATTGTACTTTCACCACAAGAACTTTTAGAGATGGTAAAGTCTGCTATCACAAAAATTTCCGCTATTTATGAGGATTTTTGACACGAAATCTAAAGAACTGCTCCTAAAAGAAGATTTATGTCAGTTCTTACTATAGACCAATCACCTTTAAATCCCATATAATAACACCAATACATAATATTAATAAGGAGGACATTATACCAATGAACTGGATGCATAAACTTCCGTTAAAACAAAGAATTGTTGCCGGATGTTATCTCATTGCCGCACTATTTGCCATTCCTGTTTTAGTTACTTTTATGATCTTAGGCAACATTATTTTGGGTATTGTTCTAATCGTTGTTCTTGCTGCTTTAACTTTACCCGTGGCCCGCTTTATCGAGAGAACGCTTACATCTTCTTTTGATGACATCGCGAATGTATCTCATAGTATTTCTAAAGGGGATTTTACTAGTAGAGCTGACGAGAACGGGTCTATGGGGGACGTAAGTCGTTCCTTTAATACTATGATTGACAAGCTCAAGAAGATTTTGACAGAAGCATCGCAGATCACGCGCCAGGTTATGGATGCAAGCCGTGGAATCGAAGATAAGAATCAGAACTTGAAAATTGTCATGGCACAGGTAGCCTCTTCGTCAAATGAGCTAGCTCTTGGGGCAAATGAAATATCTACGGATATCGCTGAAATGACAGAATCTATTAAAGATATTGAGAATAAAGTCTCCAATTATACGAACTCAACGAAAGAAATGAACAGACGTTCAATACATACATTAGAACTAGTTGAACAAGGGCGCCAATCCGTAGATACTCAAGCTGAAGGCATGCGCAAAAACATCCAGGCTACTCAAAAAGTAGCGGATACTATCGAGGCCTTGTCTCATAATGCTCGCGGAATAACGATGATCACAAAGACCATCACTGAGATCGCTGAACAGACTAACCTGTTATCGCTGAATGCCTCCATCGAAGCAGCACGTGCCGGAGAACATGGTCGAGGATTTGCAGTAGTCGCACAGGAGGTCCGTAAGCTTGCCGAAGAATCAACGGCTTCAACAAAGGAAGTCTTTGGTTTAGTTCGGAGCATTGAAACTGATATTAAACAAGCGATTGACAATATCGCTATCAACGAAGAAGTCGTACAGGTACAGAATGAGATGATCACTCAATCTGCTCATATCTTTGCTCAAATTGTACAAAGTGTGCAGTATATTACCGAGCAGATCTCTTCCTTCTCTTCTGAAAGTGATCTTATGCTGGAAAGTGCCTTGAAAATCTCAGGTGCAATAGAAAATATATCTGCAATCACTCAGGAAACTGCTGCTGGCACCGAAGAAGTATCGGCTGCAATGAATGAACAAATTAATGCCCTGCAGTCCGTCGCAGAAGAAACTGAGAAAATGACACAAGCCGTATTTAATCTACAGAAAACGATCCATATCTTCAAGTTTTAAACAACTTGCATAACGAATAAACCAAGCCATAAACCGTCCTCTAAGTTTGTCTTAGGGGACGGTTTATTTTCTATTATTTCATAGGTTTGACAAGACTTTCGTCAAAATTCGAGTTAATTTGCGATAATATATTGACAAAGGATGATCCCAAGGAATATATTGTAAAGGAAAATTCTTCTTATAAATTTTAAATTAATATAGGCAAAATCTTCGAAAGAGGATGACGCAAAACCATGGATCTACAGCCTCATTTTTACTCTGAGGCCATGATTGCCAGGTTGCTAAGGACCCGGGACGGCTGAACTATTGTTCAGTCTTTACGGCGATTTACGCCACCAACCTGTGCCCTTTTTCGGAGCACAGGTTTTCTATTTTTGAGTTTATTGATCAATCAGATCACTTCGAAAGATCAATAACATAATAAATATTAATCAACTTGTGAGGTGTATCTTTTGAAGACAGTCGCAGATTATATGGCGGAAGCACTACGTAACCTCGGAGTGACCCATTCTTTTGGGATCATTGGTAAATCGATTTGTCCCGTAGTTCTTAAGATGGTAGACTATGGTATTGAATTTATTCCAGGGAGACATGAATCCAGCTCCGGATTCGCAGCAGCTGGATACGCGCTGAAAACTGGTAATCTAGGCGTAGCATTTGGTACTTCTGGTCCAGGCGGAACTAACCTGCTTACAGCAGCAGCACATGCGAAAGCCAACAACTTGCCAGTGCTGTTTATTACGGGCCACCAATCTATTAAAGAGCTTGGAATCCCCCAATGTCAGGACTCTTCCTCTTACTTAGCTGATTTAGCGGAGATGTTCAGACCTGCCACCTTGTTCAGTAAACTTATTGAACGCGGTGATCACTTTAGTACTATTTTTAATCATGCGATTTCAATTGCTCTTAACCAACGTGGGCCTGTTCATCTTTGTGTGCCGTTTGATGTACAGACAGAAGGATTGGAAGAGTGCAATATTGTAATTCCCGAACGCGAATCTCTAGTAAGTCTAGCGAATATCGACAGAGTAGTTGATGCTATCAATGCCTCAAAGAATCCTTTGATTATTGCGGGTAAAGGGGTCAATCGATCTGGGGCGCATAGCCAGCTTATTCAGCTCGCTGAAACTTTTAATATACCAGTAGTAACATCACCTGGTGGTAAAGGGGCTATGGTTTGGGATCACCCACTCTATCATGGTCCTATTGGTGTTGGAGGTTGCACCCACGGGGATGACCTGTTGAATAAAAGTGATCTATTTATAGTTCTAGGATCACGATTAAGTGATATGACCGTCTGTAACCTAAAACGGGAGAATCACCCGACAACATTAATTCAATTTGATATTGATCCGACCTTTGTTGGAAAAATCTTGTTCTCCAAAACGATACCAGTCACTGGTGATCTACGTGATAACCTAGTGTGCTACCTAAATCATATTGATCCTAATCATATTACTAAACGTGAAGCTATCCCTTATGTAGATTATTCAGAAGAGCTTCCCAGTCTGAAGAATCTTTCCCTTGCGTCTATTATGAGCACGATGAGTGATCTGATTCCTGACAATAATACAGTATTTGTTGATGACGGCAGTCATGGATTCAATGCTGCTAAATGGTACAAGGTTAAGAAACCAGGCAGTTTTGTATTTGATGCTTATTTTGCTTGCATGGGTAATTCTATCGGTATGGCTATTGGTGCAAAGGTTGCAGCTCCTGAAGAAACTGTCTTCTGTATTACAGGTGATGGCTGTTTTATGATGCTAGGTACAGAAATAAACACCGCCGTCTGCAAAGATATCCCTGTCATCTTTATCGTAGTAAATAATAAGCAACTCGATATGGCGCTTAAAGGGATGGAAAAAACTACTGGCCGTATTGATGGAACGATATACGAAGTCCCAATGGACGTTGTGAAATTTGCCGAGTCTCTAGGAGCGACAGGCTATAAGTGTGAGACTGCGGAACAATTCTCGACTGCAATTAAGGACGCCGTTGCTCTTAACCGTGTTGCAGTTATTGAATTATTAACAGACCGTGATGAAGTCCCTCCGACTGCACACCGTACTTTGAACCTAAATTAGGAGGCTCACTATGAAAGATAATGTTAACAGTGGTCTGAACCACTTCACGAATCTCTCAGGAGACTATGGCGCTAAAGCACTAGCTCCGATTAAGGAACATTTCCCTGACTTGGCAGAATTCATCATGGGTAATGCGTATGGAGATATTTTTCAACGCAATACCATTGAAGCTGACTGGAAGGAAGTCTCTGTTATTTCTGCTCTAATTGCAATGGGCCAGTTCGATCAATTAGGAGTTCATTATGTTATGGCTCTTCGTGTAGGAGTTACTGTAGAACAGCTCAAAGGCATTCTACTACACTTAGTACCCGCTATAGGGGCACCTAGAATCATCACAGCCTTTAATATTCTTCTTGAAACCATAGAAGAGATCCAATAAATAATAATTCGACATAAATATACACATTTCGTCTTTATTATTGTGATTTAAGAAGATAGATTACTATAGGAAAGATCGAACGTGGAGATAAAGTTCTGTCCTGGACAGTGGGCGCTGGATGGAAAAATGTAACATTTGTTATTGAATATCAAGCGTTACAACATAAAAAGCGGCAGGCCAAGGATTAACCTTAGCTTGCCGCTTTTTATGTTGATCTGGTCTTTAGGACTCGCCAGCAAAGGATAACCCCTTTTCAGTTAGCGCACGCCGTATTTCATCAAGCCCTTTTGGTCCCATCCCATGGAGTGCCCGAAGTACAGGCTTTGAAAGTCCACTCGGTAGATCAGATTCTGTTCCGTTAACCATGGACATATACATCTCCCTGATTACTGATATCTTTCATGTTTTTCCCAACCCATGGTACGCGCTACAGCGTCTTTCCAGGCGTTGTAACGTCGTTCACGCTCATCTATACCCATTTCAGGTGAAAAAACCCTCTCAGCTTTGTTAAAGCTTTCTAGTTGTTCTCTTGTCCAGACTCCTGAGGTTAATCCAGCCAGAAGTGCTGCCCCCAGCGCAGTCGTCTCCGCATATGTAGTTCGAGTCACTTCACTCCCGAGGATATCAGACTGGAACTGCATCAGCAAATCATTACGAACAGCTCCCCCATCTACACGAAGTCCGGTCAATGGCATGCCTGCGTCTTTTTCCATCGCCCCAATTACATCTCTAGACTGAAATGCTAGCGACTCTAACGTTGCTCGTACCAAATGTGCCGAGGTCGTCCCTCTTGTCAGACCGAAGACTGCTCCACGTGCGTACATATCCCAATAAGGTGCACCTAGTCCAGTAAAAGCAGGAACGACCACAACCCCTTCGCTGTCCTCCACTTCCCGCGCTTTGTCTTCTGAGCCTGCTGGCTCCGCTATGAGGCCTAGCCCCTCCTGAAGCCATTGTACAGCCGCTCCGGCTACAAACACACTGCCCTCGAGTGCATAGTAGAGTTCATCCCCCATTCCCCAAGCTACAGTGGTCAACAATCCATGACTGGAGACTACAGCTTCTGTACCTGTATTCATTAGAATAAAGCATCCAGTTCCATATGTGTTTTTGGCACTTCCGGGTTCAAGACAAGTATGTCCAAACAAAGCAGCCTGCTGATCTCCCAATACAGAGTGAATAGGTATTTCTGCCCCGAACCACTGCGCATCTGCTGCTCCAAATTCACTACCGGACATTCTCACTTCCGGCAGGATGGAGCGGGGTACACCAAGCTCTTCCATCAGCTCTTCGTCCCAGCAGCGCTTATGTAGATTATATAGCATTGTACGCGAAGCATTAGTTACATCAGTAGCATGTACAGCTCCACCAGTAAGCTTCCAGATAAGCCAGCTGTCTACGGTCCCAGCTAGTAGCTCGCCATTATTCCCCCGCTCTCGTGCGCCGTCCACATGATCAAGAATCCAGGAGAATTTAGTTGCAGAAAAATAAGCATCCACAACGAGTCCAGTCTTGCTAGCAATGAGTCCCTCTAATCCCCTATTCTTGATCTCTTCACACAGCTCTGCAGTACGTCTGTCCTGCCACACAATCGCAGGATAAATCGGCTTACCCGTTGCTCTATCCCAGATTAGGGCCGTTTCCCTCTGATTTGTAATTCCAATAGAAGATATTTCCTGAGGTGTTATCCCGCCCCGAGTAATCGCATCTCTTGCAGCTGCAAGCTGTGACGCCCAAATTTGCTCTGGGTCATGTTCCACCCAGCCAGGGTGTGGGAAAGATTGTTTAACCTCGTATTGCCCTTGTGAGACGATTCTAGCGTCCTTATCGAACACTATGGCTCGTGAACTAGTAGTCCCTTGGTCTAAAGATAAAATCATTTGCTGGCCTCCCAAGCATAAACAATGAGATATGTTCCACGATGAACAAGATTAATGTGTTTGTTTCAACAAAAAGCACCTCTGCTGTCAGAGGCGCTATCACACATTGTGTTTGGAATTACTGTTTTTCGACAGGAAGTCTTAGGGTAAAGGTTGTACTTTCGCCCAACTTACTGGAAGCTGAAATGGTTCCGTGATGCGACTCAACAATATTTTTAACAATCGCAAGCCCAAGTCCCGTTCCACCTGATTCTCCCCGTACACGTGCCTTATCGGCTTTGTAGAAACGATCAAATATATACGGCAGATCTTCCTGCGGAATGCCGACGCCTTCATCCTGAATTTTAATTTCAAAATAGCAACGCCCTTCTAAGACACAAGTTCCTGTATGAACTGTGATCTTCTTGCCACCCTGCGTATGACGAAAAGCATTATCGAGCAAATTGGTTAAGACCTGCTCAAGCTTATCTTCATCCGCCGCTTTAAGAACAAGAACATCGCTGTCTTTATTTAGCTGCAGATGAATATCACGCTCTTTCGCACGTACGGAAAATTTGCGATACACTCGTTCCAGCAGTTCGTTCACATCTACTTCTGCCTTCAACATATCCGTATGTCCAGCTTCCATTCGCGCAAGGTCGAGCAGATCCTTTACAAGACGTCCCATACGGAGTGATTCATCATGAATGACCTGAATCAGTTCACTGCTTTCCTCTGGTGAAGAAGCCATACCGTCAAGTAAAGCCTCACTATAACCTTGCATCATCGATAACGGAGTCCGAATCTCATGAGAAACATTTGCCACGAAGTCACGGCGCATTTTCTCGAGCCGTACCTCTTCAGTCACATCACGCAGAACAGCAACCACCCCACGAATGCTTCCTTCAGAGTATAAAGGTGCCATATGCACTGACCACACGCCCTGCCGGACATGTACATTCGAGCGCTCATCGCCGCCTTGCTTCAACGTGCTCAAAAATAAAGGACGCAGGGGAGGTGGAACATTACTCTCAGCCGTTTCCGTATGAGGTTCAATGTCGCTCTCTTGTTCCCACTCTAAATCGCTCCAGCTCTCAAGTAGCGATTGACCATGCGGATTGGTCAGAATAATCTGGCCTAGGGTATCAAAGGTGATTACAGCATCACTCATGCTACGCAATACACTGGATAGATGACCCTTTTCATGGTGCAGACTGCGAATATTCTCTTCCAACTCCTCAGCCATATGGTTAAAGGAAGTTGCCAATTGGCCAATTTCATCGCTTGTGACAAGCGTCAGCCTTGTTCCGTATTCACCACGTCGAATGTTGTTTGCAGCCTCGATGACACGTTGCATCGGTTGAGTGATCTTGGTGAACAAGAACAATGCGAAGAATGTCGTCAAGGAAAATCCGATCATGCACGTATACATAAATAAACGTTTGATATCGCCGGAATTAGCAAAGTTGCTGTCGATATAGGGAAGTAGAAACAACCCGAGTGTAATCAGCACGACAGCGACCAGGCAGATGATCGTGACCCACAGCTTGCCGACAAGACTTCTCCAGAAGTTCACTTATTTAGGTACCTCAAGTTTATAACCTACACCCCATACAGTTGTAATCATCGCCGCGGATTCCGGTGAAACCTTATTCAGTTTTTCACGAAGACGCTTAACATGGGTATCGACTGTACGCAAATCTCCGAAAAACTCATAATTCCAAACATCTTTAAGCAGTTCTTCACGAGAGAACACTTTATCCGGTGAAATCGCCAAATAATGCAGCAGTTCGTATTCTTTCGGTGTCAGACTCACTTCTTCACCACCAGCAGTAACCCGGTGTGCGTCATGCTCAATAATAAGATGAGTGAATACAATGTTATTACTGGAGTTGCTCTCTTTGGACAAAAATGCGGTTGCCGAAGAACGGCGCATAATAGCCTTCACGCGATAAATCACTTCGCGAGGGCTAAATGGCTTCACGACATAATCATCCGCGCCCATTTCAAAGCCCTGTACACGATTAATCTCTTCACCTTTAGCTGTAAGCATTAAGACAGGTGTCGACTTGACCCCTCTGAGTCGGGTCAGCACTTCCATTCCATCAATGCCAGGCAGCATAACATCCAGCAAAATTAGACCGTAGTCATTTGCTGTTGCTTTACGAAGAGCAATTTCGCCATCTTCAGCTTCGTCGATTTCATAACCTTCTTTTTCAAGATACATCTTTAGCAGGCGGCGAATGCGTTCCTCATCATCCACTACCAGAATTCTGTTTAAATGATCTGCCATTTCACAACAACCCCTTCATCAAATACAGTAGAACGTAACCTTAAATCCATTGTGCTGTGTTAGCAGGTAAACTATGCTCAGTCCGTCCCCGCATAAGAATGAAGTCCGGCGATGACTAGATTAACGCCAACTAAGGTAAACATTACGACCAAAAAACCTAGAACGGCAAGCCAGGCAGATTTTCGCCCTTGCCATCCACGAGCCAATCGTAAATGAAGATAAGCACTATAGAAGAGCCAAGTAACGAGTGCCCAGACTTCTTTGGGGTCCCATCCCCAGAATCTTCCCCAGGCTATTTGCGCCCATATCATTGCAAAAATCAAAGCGCCTAATGTAAAAATAGGAAAGCCAATGGCTATCGCCCTATACGTTATCTCATCTAGATCGCCTTCATCAATCCCCTCCATAACCGGGTGAATCGCTGCGCCTAGCGGCTTGCGTACGATCAAGCGAAGAATTCCGTAAAGGAGTAATCCGGAAAGAATCGACCAGATTACAGTATTAAACTTCCGGCCAGCATTCACACCATTCATCCATGAAGGAGCTTCAAAGAGAGGTTCTTTCATGCCAAGAAACGACTGGAAGCTTTCAATTTCGCTATTGTGAGGAGCCACAATCGGCGGCATTCGATAACTCACTTTCTCTATTGTACTATTTTCCTGCCCTGCGCTGTCAATCGTAACGTTGTGACGAACAAAAACAGTCTCATAACCTGCTCCGCGGAAAGCAAAAACTGAACCCAGAAACCCAATTATAACAATGATTGAAAAGAGAGTAAATTCAATCAGTCTCTGTTGCTTACGATCTGCCTTCTCTTTACTTGCAAAATTAACAGTCCGCAGCAGATACATCAGCCCTGCCGCAAATCCTACCGCGAAAAAGGATTCACCCAGTGCTGCCAGTGTTACGTGGATCTTGAGATAGTTCGATTGCAGGGATGGAATTAACGGCTGAACCTCCTGTGGAAATACAGCTGCGTACGCCATCACAATAATGCTAATTGGAACTGCAAACAGACCGAGAATAACTTTGCGATAGATCGCGTATATCACTGTAAAGGCTACCATAACCATCATGGATAAGAAAGTCATGAACTCATACATATTGCTGACTGGAATATGTCCTGCACCAAACCAACGTGTAAAGAAATAAATAAGATGAAAGATAAGACCTATAGAAGAAACAATAAAAGCTATTTTACCCCATCGAGCAGTATGTTCCTCTGGCTTGCGGCCCGACCACTTGCGACCCATGATAGCGATAGTGAATAACATAAACGACCCGCTGTATAATAAGAATGCGGCAATAAAGACAGCGCTGCTGATATCGAGCAAGCTCATGTTAGGCCTCCTCCATTATCTATTGATTTTTCATCGACTACCATATCTACTTTTTCTAAAATAGAAACGATCTCACGACGGAAACCGAACCAATTCTTGTTCGTATGTCCTCCGAGGATTAGCTCTCCGTTTACAACGGTAAGCCAGATGCGTCTATGCTGCCAGTAGAATCCAAGGACTAAACCCAGCATCACGATTGCTGCACCTAACCATACAAAAGGCATTGCACGATCAATACGTATATTCAAGTATGTAGTCGATTCCGAAAAATCAACATCGCTCATGTTGTCCACTTCAAGCTCAAGAAATCTATTGCTGCCACCAAGCTTATCGTTAATAGCCACCTGCTGAAACTGAGACTTATCCACCTGCTTAGGAAAATAGAAGTACTGCTGCCCTTCTGCTGGCAAATCCGGTCCTTGAATCAAGAATAAGAATGCTGGTGCATTCGGATAAGGTGACTTAGATATCGGCTGACCATCCTCATTGAGTCCAAAATCCATATACTTCTCTTTTAAAGTCATCGTATAGGGTCCCGCTGTAATTGTACGCTGCGGATTCTTCATGTCCAGTTTAAATTTACCGTACGACCCCCCAGTGGTGGAGTTCTTAAGCACTGGCTGTACAGAACGCAGTACAGGTGTTAGATCATAATCAAACTGATACGCTTTCAATCCTTTATAATCCAAAGGTGAGTTTACTTGGATATCATGTGTTGTCACCTCGGTAAGCTGCGGTTCCTTAGTAGGATCTGCGCAATCCGCGGTACATTTATATAGCACTGCTTTAGTTTGGAATAATTTGGGAAGGATTTTTTTGCCCCGAAACTCCTCAGGCATCTCTTCATCTGTGTAGAACTCTACGGTGAATTTCTCGTTTTTCAAATAGTAGGTGGTATCCGGAATCTGTGTAATCTCCCCTTGCGGGAAAGCAAGATGCTGATCCATGTTGAGACCCGGCAATCCTCTTGCCAGTACAGCAAGTAAAAAAATAATCAAACCAATATGTATTACGTAAGGTCCCCAGCGGCTGAAGCGGTGTTTCTCTGCCAGCAGCGCTCCTCCATCCGTCTTGACTCGGTAGCCCTTTTTACGCATAGGCTGAACCACCCGAGCAACCCAAGCTTCTGGTTCTTCATGCACTTCAGTAACTAGCACAGCCTTTTGCCGGATTAAGAACTGACGATGTTTCCGAATCTTCTGCCTAGTTAATGCCTTATACAGCGGAAGTACTCTGTCCAAACTACAAATGACTAATGAAGCGCCAATCATTACGAGTAGAGTCACAAACCACCAGGATTCGTATGTATGTGAAAGTCCAAGTTTATAGTAGATGTCCCCAGCTGTTCCGTACTCCTGCTTATAATAAGTCGATGCATCAATATTAAGAAAAGTACTCTCCTGTGGGAAAACGGTTCCCAGCATAGAGCCTAACAGTGTCAAAACGATAAGATAAATGGCTATTTTTACAGATGAAAAAAAGTTCCAAACTCGATCAATAATGCTTGGATTAACACGCTGCGAACGACGGGCTACACCATCATAACGCATTTCCAGATTCTCGCCCCAGTCCGATTCTTTGCCAAGCGGCTTTCCACATGCTTCACATAGAACAGTGCCTACAGGGTTCTGGTGGCCACATTCACATTTGGTATTGGTTATAAAAGCCTCGCGTTCACTCATCAATCCACCAGCTTCCCAATTTGATCATCTAGTGAATCTAAATCAAGCTGGCCAATATGAATGCTGTCAATTTTACCCTTTGCATTAATGAAAAAAGTAGTAGGGAGTGGAGAAATACCATAACTTCGTACAGCGTCTCGTCCCGTGTCCATCAAAATCGGAAAATCAATATCGACTTGCTTCACAAAATTTTCAACAGTCATCTGATCTTCACCTACGTTGATTCCAATAACGACTACATCTTTGTCCTTCCATTTTTCCCATTGTGCTTGGAGAGCCGGCATTTCTTTTACACAAGGCGTGCACCATGAGCCCCAGAAATTCAGCACAATAGTCTTACCCTTATACTCGTCTAATGTATGCCCCAGTCCATCAAGACCCAGCAAATCAATGGCAGGCGCTTTACTACCTTCCTCTGGTTTTCCGCTTCCACCAAATACAGAGGAACCAATTGCATAACCACCCACTAGAACGATTAGAAACAGAATTACGATTTGAATTGGTTTTCTCGCTTTACCCACATGTAAAGCCCCCTTCTGTGACGCAACTCATACTTATGTTGTAAGGTGTGAACATCCTATGAACATTATAGCGAATTTCGTCACAGCATTAGGGGGTTTAATTGTGAATATTGTGTGTCTTTATGACTCTTTACGTGGAGTTCTTTCTTTGAGTAATCCTGCTTTGGCAATTTGCTGCAGATGGTTAATTTCATCTTTGGTCAAATGACGGTAGGAGCCACGTTTAAGATTTTGCAGCATAATATCCCCGAAAGAAATCCGCTTCAGACGGATAACGGGGTGTGAAATCGCATCAAACATGCGTCGTACCTGACGGTTACGTCCCTCGTGAATCGTTATGCTGATTACTGCTTCTTTATTCGCTTCGTCAATATCCTTGTACTCCACCTCAGCAGGCGCTGTCATGCCATCCTCCAGCTTGATGCCGGCTTTTAGCTTGTCCAATGCGGTGCCATGCGGAATACCCTTGACCGTTGCATGATACGTCTTAGGTACATGATGCTTAGGATGGGTAAGCAAGTTAGCGAAATCTCCATCATTCGTTAACAGCAGCAGTCCTTCCGTATCGTAATCCAGACGGCCTACAGGGTAAACCCGTTCTGTAATTCCTTTAAGGTAGTCTGTTACAACCTTGCGACCCTTTGGATCGGAAGCACTTGTAATAACGCCTTTAGGTTTGTTGAACATAATATAGATTTTGTTCTCGCCCCGGATCAGTCTACCGGAGACTTTAATAATATCTGTTGCGGGGTCCACCTTCGTGCCAAGCGTAGTTACGAGTTCCCCGTTGACTTCCACTTTACCGGCCAAAATCATTTCTTCACACTTACGTCTGGACGCCACACCGGCCTGCGCCAAAATTTTCTGTAATCTTTCCATTTTCGACTAGTCACCTCAGATTAATGATAACCATCAGAGGGATAAATCACAAGTTCATTCCATGGAAAAAATGCTCCTGGGCAGTAATTATTGTGGGGTTCGATGATTAAAGGGGAGATTTGGTAGCGCTCTACCAGTTCTAAAATGAGTTTATCTGTGGCAAATAGCTGCTCTTTCTTTCCAGATAATGGAGGGGTGCCGTCCTCCCGGCTGAAATCACCTTCCAAGCAAATGTGAATATACTCCGGATCGGTCAGCAGCGGTGCTGCATAAATGGCTCCTTCAACACCAACCCAAAAATCAAAACCTTTGCCATTTATGGAAGTACAGCGAGACTGATGCAGGATAAAACCTTTATAGTTCATAGCGGATTGCCTCCCTCCACATTGCTGCAATAGCATATGTCGAGGGAGGTTTGAGGGTGACGCAGACTACCCAAAAAGCAGGAGGCAGACCGCGATCGCGGCGACGAAGCCAACGACATCGGAGAAGAGACCTACCTTAAGCGCATAACGGCCGTTACGCACACCTACAGCTCCAAAATAAACCGTTAATACATAAAGTGTTGTGTCCGTGCTGCCCTGTATGGTAGAGGCAATCATGCCGATTAGAGAGTCTGGTCCATGAACGCGAATCAGATCCGTGGTATAAGCAAGAGAGCCTGTCCCTGTGAGAGGCCGCAGAAGGCCTAGTGGCAGCACTTCTGGAGGTACACCAAGCCCCCTTAGCGCAGGAGATATGAATCCCATTAGGAAGTCGAGTGCGCCCGATGCGCGAAAGACGCTGATCGCTACAAGCATACCTACAAGATGAGGAATAATCGCGATTGCCGTACCAAATCCATCTTTTGCCCCTTCAACAAATGACTCATACACTGGGACTTTACGCGTAAAAGCATAGAGCGGGATGAACGTAATCATGACCGGAATCGCCCATGCCGATATGAGACTGATTAACTGGTACAAGTCATGTTCACCCTTTCAATGAAGAATTAGGCAGCGAAGTCTTCGCTATTGGAACAGAACCAGACTTGGCTGACGGCGGCTTTGGAGGTTTGCGCAACAATGTCATCCTTCGGAAAAAACGGTCCGCCGCAATCGCTGCAAGAGTCGCCACTGCTGTTGCAGCAAGGGTTGTGCCGACTATCCCCGCAGGATCTGTCGAATTATAATTCAATCGGATCGCAATTAGGGTCGCGGGAATCAGCGTAATACTTGCTGTGTTAAGCGCTAGCAAGGTACACATGGCTGGTGTGGCCGTTTCTTTATCCGGATTGAGCTTCTGCAGCTCCTGCATCGCCTTGATCCCCATAGGTGTAGCCGCATTGCCAAGTCCAAGCAAATTAGCGCTCATGTTGGAGAGAATATATCCGATTGCAGGATGACCCTTTGGCACATCTGGAAAGAGGAAGGCTACGATTGGCCCAAGAATCTTGGCTATTTTTTTAAGCAAACCAGCATCCTCTGCGATCCGCATGATTCCTAGCCAGAATACAAGTACACTTATTAAGCCGAAACTTACTGTAACCCCACTCTTGGCTCCGTCGAATACGGCGGCTGTAAATTCATCCATTCTGCCGTTAACGGCGGCGAACAGAAAACCGATGATGATCATTCCTAGCCAGATCCCGTTAATCATGGATACGCCTCCCTCTTCATTAATCAGCTAGCTGCTTACTTGGAACTTTCGCCCAATTTAAATAACGCCTTCAGTGCACTCCCTATAGCCTGAAACCAATTATCGGCAGGATAAGTTAACGCTTGCGTTGTACTATATTTTTTAGTATAAGCAGATTCCTCAGGAGGTAAGGACTCTCGTGTATACACTGGAACCCGGCCTATCTCCTTGCCACCGAGATCTAGAACCAGAACCCCTTGCAATCCAAAGTTCGATCTTGCCGCTTGAGCGGGTTCGGTAATCTTTTGATTTAAGACAAGTTTGGTGGTCACTCTATCCTGCTCGCCTGGTCCGAGCGGATAGGCAAATTTTTTAGCTGTCACGAAGTTATAACCGCTCACGGGGTCCCCGCGTTCGATCATTGTTTTTAGTGGGTAGTGATTAAACCCAAAGTTCAGCAGTGAGGCATGATCATTCCAGTCATCTCCATCATTTATGGTGACTGCGACAAGCTGCTGTCCGTTTCTGGTCGCAGAGCTGACAAGGCATCGTAGCGCTTTTTTGGTATACCCTGTCTTCACACCGTCAGCACCCTCATATAAGTACAGCATTTTATTCTTGTTTCTCCACTTGTAATCCCATTTCTCATTTGGATTGTCAGCAGTTTTCTCCTGCGTCTTCACGATTTGCTTAAATACAGGATTGTGAAGAGCATACGCCGTCAGTACAGCTAAGTCATTAGCACTCGAATAATGGCCTTCAGCATCTAGACCATGCGGATTAGCAAAATGAGTATTTTTTAATCCGAGCTCTTCAGCTTTATTGTTCATCAGGTATACAAACCCTTCTTCAGAACCGCCGATATGTTCAGCGATCGCTGTTGCCGCATCATTCCCTGAGCGCAGCATTAAACCATACAGCATATTTTCCAGCGTCATCTCTTCACCTTGCTGTAAATAAATAGAGGAGCCTTCTTTGGCGAAAGCATTTTTGCCAACTTTGACTTTTGAGGCTAAATCACCATTCTCAATAGCAACGAGGGCGGTCATTATTTTAGTCAGGCTGGCAATAAGCATAGGCTCATCTCCTCGACTGCTATACAAAATACGCCCGGATTCCACATCAATCAGCGCCGCTGCCCTTGCATGCGTAGATATGGAGCTGTTCTCCGCATGAATCAACGTTAGCGGTGTCAGAAACAGCAGCAAAATGCTCAGTAATAAGGCGATTGGAAATTTACGGGTTATTGTCTTCATATTTATCCTCCGGATTCTTATCGGTTCTTAAGTAGAGTGATTCATTTCATGCCTATGTTGTACAAGTGTATGCGGACCAGCCTTAGGGTATGTCCTCTCCACACAAAAAGGGACACCGCCTGATGTATGGCGATATCCCCGAGGCTATTTGAACAATTATGTGTATCTAATGTGTTGAAGATTGAGATGTACTTGGATCGGGTTTAGCAGGTGCTTGTGAGGCTTGAGCTGGTGGTTGTGAAGCTTGAGCAGCGGGTGTCCCAGCTTGGCTTGAGGAACTGCTGCTTTGGAACATCGTCTGGATTTTGTCGATGAGCCCTGGTGTAGCATCGATGATTTTCTCGAACAAATGTGTTTGATTGTCGAGTGGCACAATGTTCACCCCATCCTTACCAACCACTAGAAAAGCGATCGGTCTGATGGAAACCCCACCCCCGCTACCGCCACCAAAAGGAAGCATTTTGACGCCGCCTTGGGAGCTGGATCCACTTATAGAATCCTCCACTCGATAATCACTACCCCCTGCAGCAAACCCAAAAGCCACCTTACTGATCGGCAGAATAATACTACCATCAGGTGTTTGTACTGGATCTCCAACAATCGTATTAACATCTACCATACCCTTAATATTTTCCATCGCTGTTTGCATTAGGCCCTGAATAGGATGGTCGCTCATATTGTTTCCTCCTTTGATTGAGTACGATTACTCTTGCTTCTACAGCGCTTATCATCCCCACTTCCACACATTTGTATGTAACTTTCATTCTAAACTTTGCCCGTGAGGTTCCCTTCGCATCCGTTTTAGTAACTTTCTCCACTTACCGATTCCCCCCGACACTCGCAAGACACGTAGAAGTAGCCGCAATAATGCGTATAAGGTATAGGAAACGGACATTTTCCCCTCACATACCAACTCCATTGAAAAACTTGGCTCATCCTGAAAAACAGGCTTCACAAACACTCGTGGATTATGTTTCAATTTAACCCTCTGCGAAATAAACCCTACGATGCTCCATTTCAATCCCCAGGCGGCTCCTGATGCTATGGCTGTGTCTGCTGCATCACCTAGTGAGAAGTCCGTGGACCAGTCAAGCTTTGATATTTTGACATGAGATACGGTTTCCTTAAACCACTTCTTCAATCCACGTGTAGATCTCACTGCTAGCTGTATATTTTCCCGCCAGTGTTCTACTCTCTCTTTATCGAAATGCTCTTCCTTTACAGTATCGACACCTGTTGTTGCCGTACCCGTTTCTTTAAACTTCCCAATCACGCCTTGCTCCAATCCCTTAAAGACCAATCGGGGCAGCTCATAGTGGAGTTTGATCAGACCAAAAAGAGTTTTAACATCTAACTCGAGCAGATCATTTTTGTCATGTTTATAGCACCGGATGCGGAAATCAATAGATGAAGACAAAAGCAGAATCATTGCCACTACCAGCAATCCGAGGGGAATTCCAAGCCATAATGTCACGTATTTACCTCCAAGAAACCTTAATTATGGGAACCTTTGGTTTAGTATGGCAATTTATGCTGGAAAAAATTCGGGGTTTGATTAAAAAATGTGGCCCTTCATAAAAATAGGGACAGCCCATAAACCATATCAATGGTTTATGGGCTGTCCCAGCAATACAAATCATTGCGGAATAACAAAAAAAGCTATGATTGCTCAATATCCTCAAACGACATTTGGGTATCCAGCTTATTGAACAATAGCTGTGTCTCCTCTTCCAAATTATCAGTGGATTCGAAGTTTGATGGTTCAGGCAGCTCATTCAGACTTGCGAGACCAAAGCTCTCCAAGAATGATTTCGTCGTCCCATACAAGATTGGGCGCCCTATGGCTTCCGCACGACCTACCTCATGAATCAAATCCTTATTATTCAGCGTATGAATGGCACGTTCCGATTTCACGCCTCGAATCTCTTCGATCTCCACCCGTGTAATCGGCTGACGATAGGCCACGATCGCCAATGTCTCTAATGCAGCCTGAGACAGCGTTGATCTGGAAGGGGAATAAGCCAAACGCTCAAAATAATGGGCGTGCTCAGGCAAGGTTGCCAGCCGATAATTCCCAGCAATTTGGACTACCTGCAGCCCCCGTTCCTGTGTTACATAATCCTCTTTGAGTTCTTCTAATGCTCCAGCCGCTAGCTCTGGACGCTGCTCCGTAATTTCGGCAACTTGCCGCACAGAGATCCCTTCATCACCTGATAGAAACAACAGGCCCTCAATAATCGATTTCAGCGTTTTGTAATCCATTGAAGTGTTCTCCTCCTCTCCACTCCATTACGATGTCATCAAACAATTTCTCTTGGTAGCACAATATCGCCTTCATTTTCATCAGTTCCAGAATCGCAAGAAAAGTAACTACGATCTCGTGTCGCGCCATTTCATCGTGCAGCAGTGCTGAGAAGTGGAGCCTTCCGCCCTTTCCTCTGCGCTGCAGCGCATCCGATACATCACGTATACGATCTTTTACCGATATTTCGTCCCGGGTGATCCGCTGGTAAGATGACCTTCTTGCCGCCTTACTTAATGCTTTACGGAAAGCAGCTATAAGGTCGGATGTATGTAATCCTTTTAGCGTATGGTCAATCTCTTCTGGCACAAATGGCCCCAGATCCTCCG
The DNA here is from genome assembly GCF_002264395.1 of Paenibacillus sp. VTT E-133291. GTDB lineage: Bacteria > Bacillota > Bacilli > Paenibacillales > Paenibacillaceae > Paenibacillus_AQ > Paenibacillus_AQ nitricinens. The sequence continues at coordinate 16,176 of NZ_NFVA01000016.1, read as the reverse complement.
GCTCCTTCGTAAAAATCAAGCTCCGCTCGCTCTCCATATCCATTAAATGAACAGCAATACTCTTGAATTTACGATACTCAATCAGTCGCTGAACGAGTTCAGTTCGTGGATCAAATTCATCTTCTTCGTAATATTCAAAATCATCGATCTCAATGACCGGTGGTTTGGGCAGCAATAGCTTGCTCTTTATAGATAATAGGGTTGCGGCCATCACGAGAAATTCACTCGTAATATCCAGTTCAAGCTCCTGCATACTTCGCAGGTACTCCATATACTGTTCGGTGATCTCGGCGACCGGAATGTCCTGGATGTCGATTTCCGCCTTATCAATTAAATGCAATAGCAGATCCAGCGGACCTTCAAACGTTTCCAGCTTGTACAATACAGTCACGAAGCATCCTCCCGCCAAAAAAAAGTAAAGTGCAGCGCCCAAATGGACGCTACACAAGTAGAAAGGGCTCTATAATCCATGCTTTCTTCTTATACTATAAATAAGCACGAATTCGACTGATTCGTCAATAGCTGTCTTACTTAAACAGTTTGTTAAGATTCGCCATTTCAATCGCAGCAGTCGCAGCATCCCAGCCTTTATTTCCTGCTTTGGTTCCTGAACGCTCAATGGCCTGTTCAATATTTTCAGTAGTAACTACGCCAAAAATTGTCGGTACGCCGGTTTTAAGATTAATAGCCGCTACCCCTTTAGCGACTTCATTACATACATAATCATAATGCGTTGTAGACCCACGAATAACGGTTCCTAAAGTGATTACAGCGTCGTATTTACCGCTTTCCGCCATTTTTTGAGCGATCAACGGAATTTCAAACACACCTGGAACCCAAGCTACATCCACCTCATCATCACCAACACCATGGCGCTTAAAGGCATCTAGTGCACCGGATAATAGCTTACTGGTAATAAATTCATTAAAACGTCCTACTACAACTCCGTATTTTAAGCCTTCGGAAACTAAATGTCCTTCTAAATATTTCGGCATATCATTCATCTACCCTTCGTTTTTTATTGTGTGTGATTATACTTTGGAATCCTCATTTTGTTCAATGTCGTCAAAAGACAGCAAATGTCCAAGCTTCGCCTGCTTTGTATGGAGATAATTGGTGTTATCTTTATTTTCCGGCATTTGTATTGGCACACGCTCAACAACTTCCAGTCCATAGCCCTCCAGCCCTTTGATCTTACGCGGGTTGTTGGTTAAGAGACGAATTTGGCTTATCCCTAAATCCTTCAGAATCTGTGCACCGATCCCGTAATCACGTAAATCTGCTGGAAAACCAAGCTTTAGATTGGCATCTACAGTATCGAGTCCTTCTTCTTGAAGCTTATAAGCTTTAAGCTTATTAATAAGACCGATGCCTCTGCCTTCTTGGCGCATATAGAGCAATACGCCTCTACCAGCAGCTTCGATCTGTCGAAGCGCTGCTTCAAACTGGGGACCACAATCGCAGCGATGGGAGTGGAATACGTCACCCGTCAAGCATTCGGAATGTACTCGTACTAACACGGGCTCATCACCAGAAATATCGCCCTTCACCAAAGCTACATGTTCTTTATCATCCACTTCATTCGTATACGCAATGGTCTGAAACTCACCGAAATCGGTAGGCAGACGCACGGATACCTCACGATTCACGAGCTGTTCCTTTTCATTACGATAGTGAATGAGATCCTTGATACTGATCAACTTCAGATCATGCTTCTTCGCAATTTCAACCAGATCAGGCAACCGGGCCATCGTGCCATCTTCCTTGATGATTTCACAAATCACACTGGCCGGATATGCACCACACATACGGGCTAAATCAACAGCAGCCTCTGTATGTCCGGAACGGCGCAGTACGCCGCCTTTTTTCGCAATCAGCGGGAACATATGGCCAGGTCTACGGAAATCAGACGGCTTCGCTTTAGGGTCAATCATGGCCTTTACAGTCAAGGATCTTTCCCCCGCTGATATACCAGTAGTTGTATCTATATGGTCAACGGATACAGTAAAGGCTGTGCCGTGATTATCTGTATTGTGACTGACCATAGCCTGTAGTTCAAGCTCTTCCGCACGTTCAGCGGTAATTGGCATACAGACCAAACCACGTCCCTCAGTGATCATAAAATTGATGACTTCTGGTGTCGCCCGTTCAGCAAGAGCTATAAAATCCCCTTCATTCTCACGATCTTCATCATCCACGACGATGATGACTTTGCCGCGCATTAAATCATATATCGCTTCTTCAATCGGATCCAAGACACTATCCTTCTTCGATTGTTCGCTCATGATCCTATCCTCCTAATAGCTTTACGAAGGGTTATTTCCATCTTCGTAAGCTTACTCATTATTTATACAAATCCGTTTGCCGCCAAGAAATCACGACTAATCCCGGAGCTGCTATCATTTTCTTCATCCTGTGCAGCAGAGCCATAATGCAGAAGATGATCTACATATTTGCCCAGGACATCACACTCAATATTTACACTATCCCCTGCCCGCTTATAAGTTAGCACAGTTTCCCCTAGCGTATGCGGAATAATGGATACAGTAAACGATGAAGCTGTCGTCTTTACTACTGTTAAGCTAATGCCATCAATCGTGATCGACCCTTTAGGGATGATATATTTAAACAGCGATTTTCGATCCGGCGCAATCTCATAGACTACTGCATTCTGATCACGCTTTACGCTTTTGATGACAGCAGTGCCATCTACATGTCCCTGAACAATATGACCTCCAAACCGACCACCGGCAGCCATTGCTCGCTCCAGATTCATCCTACTGCCAGGACGTAGCTCCTTCAGATTACTGTTTCGATAGGTCTGAGGCATGACATCCACAGTAAAATAGTTCTCGCCTAAAGTTGTCGCTGTAAGACAGACGCCATTAACCGATACGCTATCACCAATCTTCAAATCATCCATGATGACGGAAGCGGCAATGTTCAGCACCATCATTTCTCCACCGGCGGAGACACTTCTCAGAGTGCCAACTTCTTCGACTAATCCAGTGAACATGCTTTCCCTCCTAGGAGTTTTATGTGAGTAACACTTCTCCGCTATCTCTCCGAACAAAAATTGCTCTGGAAGCACACGATTAAGTTTTGTAACCATTCACTTTAGCGTTCCGGAGTACCGCTGATACATACATTATCTCCGAGCACTTTTACTTCCAATCCCTCCAGAGAAATCGCATCCTTCATTAACTCTGCACCTGGAAATACAAACGTCCCTTTCGCTTCAGCACCACCGCCAACAATCTTTGGAGCGAAAAAGAGAATCACTCGATCAACTAGCCCACTCTCCAGCATCGCTCCATTTAACGTACCTCCGCCTTCAAGTAAAATCGATCCGATTTCCATTTCACCGAGCGTTACCATAGCAGCCTTCAAATCCACGCGTGGTCCTGCTCCGCTAACAATGATTTGCACACCTGCTTGAAGAAGCGCTGCTTTCTTTTCAGCATCTGCAGCTTCAGTTGTCACGATGATAGTAGGCGCTAGACCGTCACTTACAACTGCTGAATCCAATGGAATACGTAGTCCAGAATCAATTACAATCCGTATCGGGCTAATGCCCGGCACTTCCGTTCTTGTGGTCAGTGAAGGATTATCTGCAATGACTGTGTTCACACCGACCATAATTCCCTGATGCCGATGCCGCAGTGTATGTACGATCTCCCGCGCTTCTCCATTCGAAATCCATTTACTGTCACCAGATTTGGTAGCTAGGTTACCATCCAGCGTACTGGCACTCTTGAGTGTAACAAACGGCTGTTTTGTCAAAATATATTTGATAAACCGCTCATTCAGCCGCAACGCACGATCACGCAGCAACCCTACCTCTACTTCAATACCAGCTTCACGCAGCATTTGAACCCCACGACCCGCCACCTGAGGGTTAGGGTCTTCACAAGCGACTACCACTCTGGCTACTCCCTCGTCGATCAGCCTTTGGCTGCAGGGCGGGGTCTTACCATAGTGGCTACACGGTTCGAGTGTTACATAGGCAGTGCTGCCTTGAGCTTGACCAGCCGCCATGTTCAAGGCATGCACCTCAGCATGACCCGTTCCGCGCTGCAAATGAGTTCCAAGCCCAATCATCGCTCCATTTTTTACAACCACGCAGCCAACAACTGGGTTAATTCCGGTCTGTCCTTGGGCCCGTTCTGCCATATCCAGCGCTAGCGACATATAAAACTCGTCATTCATGTTGTCCATCTCGTTCCTCCTATCCACTTACTGTCTATCTGATGCATAAAAACAGAAAAACCCATCTCATTCTCCAGGAGGAGTAAAGATGGGTTATGCGAGAGTTTAGCGGCAGTCCAAATAAAAGTGTGCGTAAATAACCGTCAAACGACGGTAATTGTGAAATATCGCACATAATAAATGAAAACACTGCAGTCCACCTGTCTAAAACAGACAAGCGGTTAACCTCTCCTTCTTCCATCCAGACTATACTGTCGGTCCCGGAATTTCACCGGGTCCACCGTTCGCGTCAACAACGCGAGCCGGGTAGCGGACTAAGTGTGGTAGATAAACTTAAGAAATAAGCACTCTACAACAACATCACCGCCGGTAGGGAATTACACCCTGCCCTGAAGGATTGATCCTTTATTTAATTGAGGTTCAAGTTTTCCTTACTAACAAAATTATCACTTACACCTTCGAAATGCAAGTGCGTTTTATATATTTACTTAAAATTTGTAACTTGATTCTGAGAGGTATGGTGATTACAAGAAGAAACGATATGGTTTTATATTAACAAACTTTTATAAGAATTCGTCTCTCTCTTACACATCCATCCATTTTTATTGGGCTATAGAAAGCCAACGGAGGTACAGTTATAATCCATTCCATAATTTCATAAAAAGAAGAAAACAAAGAAGCGCCAGGACTTTATCTCCAGGCGCTTCTTTTCCTTTTCAATTACAAACCACGTTCTTGTTGTTTCAATAGATCACGAATTTCCGTTAGCAACACGATATCTTCTGCGGGTGCTGGCGTCTCCACCACTTCAACTTTAACGGCTTCTTTGCGCTGGAATTTATTAGCCAGTTTAATCACCATAAAGATTGAGAAGGAAATAATAAAGAAATCAACGACCGCCTGCAAAAATTGCCCATAAGGAATAATCAGTTCATTATGCATAACCATAACACTTAGAGCCCGATCCTTCAGATCTATACCACCTGTTATCAAGCCAACAATTGGCGTAATGATGTCAGATACTAATGAAGTCACAATCTTACCAAAAGCTGCTCCGATAACGACAGCAATGGCTAAATCTAGTACATTTCCTTTCAGGGCAAAAGCTTTAAACTCTTTCCACATCTTTCAATTCTCCTCCAACCTATTGAATTTGAAATTATTATAGCATAGCCGCTTCCCAAATCTTAAGACTTGTTAAGAAACTATTAAGTTTACCTTTACTTTTGCCTGCCACCGTTGTTAAGAAATCTCATGTTAAATAAGGATTACGAACTACAAAAAGGAAGATTCCTAACATGGAAACTTTTTCAACTTTCAAAAAAAAGCATTCCAAGCCCCAGCTCGTTCTTTCTGCACAGATTAAAACATGGATTGAGGCTCTTCGATGGGAGCAAGCTAAAGGAAATAACAACCTAGAATGGTCCTGCGAGTAATTTGGGCAATTGGGCCTGTACCGACAGCTTTCCCAAGCTATCAGTACTTTTTTGCTTCTGCATTTCTGTTATGCAGGCGGCTATATTCTAGCTTTAAGTTTCTCTTGGATCGTTGTTAGTCTTTCAGCGGGTGATCTGCCATTTGCCTGGATGTTTTACGGAAATGTATACTTCTTGTAGTTAGGATTTTAGGATGCTTTACAAGAAAGGACGCTGAGTAATGCACAACGCAACAGTACTTTTGGTTGACGACGAAGCAGAGATTATTAAACTCATGCAGATCTATCTGGAGAACGAGGGATACCGTCTGTTCACTGCTCGTGACGGGCTGGAAGCACTTGAAATTATCAACAATGAAACTATAGACCTAATGGTTCTAGATATCATGATGCCCAACATGGATGGTATCGAGGCTTGTATTAAAATTCGCGAAACACATAAATTTCCAATTATTATGTTATCTGCTAAGGGTCAGGAACTAGACAAAATCACGGGACTCAGTGTAGGTGCGGATGATTTTGTTACGAAGCCTTTTAGTCCGTTGGAGCTTGTCGCCCGCATTAAATCTCAGCTGCGTAGAACCCGGAATTACATGTTAGATCTAAGTGCCAAACAGGATGAAATCATCATTGATGGCTTGGTTATTAACTCGGTTACGCATGAAGTTAGCGTGGATGATCAGCCAGTAAAACTTACTCCGAGAGAATTTGCAATTCTGGAGCTGCTCGCCCGTCACAGGGGACAAGTACTAAGCATGGAGCAAATTTACGCTAAAGTATGGAAAGAACAATTTCTCGAAAGCAATAATACGCTCATGGTTCACATTCGAAAAATTAGAGAAAAAATTGAAGCTAATCCGAGAAAACCACAATATTTGAAGACGGTATGGGGCGTTGGCTACAAATTGGAGAAAGGAGGTCCTTCTAGTTGAACTTTAAACGATTCGATACCCTATCCTGGAAAATCGTTGGCTTCAGCCTAACGAGTCTAGCACTTACAGCAGCAATCGTATTGGTCGGCTATTATGGTATATCCCTATTGCTATGGCTAAACCCTTCTCGTTCTTTCTGGGGGGTTAGACTCATCCACTGGGTAATCAATAACATCGGGTCTATTCCTGTAGTGATTCTTATTGGAATTCCTTTCTTTATTTTTTTCATCCTTAAACTATCCAGAAATACAACCAGTAATCTTCAAAACATTACGAGCGGGGTTCAAGCTATTGCAGACGGCAATTTATCTTTCCAGGTACCGGTATCAGGTACGGATGAACTTGGTAAACTCGCCGAAAATATGAACCTCATGGCTGGCAAGCTAAAATCTGCTATAGAGGAAGAACGAGCAGCTGCGAAAGCCAAAAACGACCTAATTACAGGTGTATCACATGATCTCCGAACCCCTCTAACTTCTGTACTCGGATTTCTGGAGTATGTAGAAAAGGATCGTTATAAGACCGAGGTCGAACTTCGTTATTATGTGAATATTGCCTATGAGAAATCTCTGACTCTTAAAAAGCTAATCGACGATTTATTCGAATATACACGAGTTAGCAGCAGCGGGCTCCCCCTTAATATTGAGCCTGTTGATCTCGGAAAGCTGCTTGAACAGCTTGTCGAGGAATTCGCTCCCGTACTTGAGCAAGCGGATATGACCTATCGTATTCATACGGATAAGGGCCCTTTGATTATCCTTGGTGATGCGGATGAGTTAGTTCGATTATATGAGAATCTATTTACCAATGCGGTTAGATACGGTAAAGAAGGTAAGATTCTAGATATTACAGTTTATAGAACAGACGATAGAGTGATTGCTACATGCAAGAATTACGGCAACCCGATCCCTGCCACGGATCTCCCCCACTTATTTAAGCGATTTTATCGCGTCGATAAATCACGTTCCCGAGAGACTGGTGGAAGCGGATTAGGACTCGCGATTGCTAAGAGCATCACAGAGCTCCACGGTGGGGCTATTTCTGCCAAAAGCACACCCAAACAAACTGAATTTGAGACTTCCTTCCCAGCGATCGATTGATGTTTGTGGGGATGTTTTGAGTTTTGGGCAAACGTAAAAAAGCACCCGACAATTTTTTGCCGAATGCTTTTTTATTTCAATCGCAGTTCATACTCTAAACAAAGACTTGCTACCTGTTTCCCCTCCGTTTAAACACACGGTTTAGAATAAAGCCAATGGCTATTAATCCAATACCAATCATATAAAGCGGTGCAGAGCTACTTTCTCCCGTCTTAGGAAGCTGAGGAGCACTTGAAGTGCTGTTGTTCACCAGCCCCTTCGGTACTTCCTCATCAACAATGTCGACTTCTCTTAACGGAACATCTTCATCTGTAATAACTAAATCCGGAGTTCCCACTTCTTCTGATGTCGTGGATTCCAGATTGGTCGTATTCCCAGGGCCAGCAGGTACTGCCGGATCATTGATGATTACTCCCGGCACCAGCGAACTCGTGGATGTTGGTGTCACCGGGCCTCCTGGGATTCCTGATATCGGTGTTGAAGTTGGTGCTACAGTCGGATCTGTTGACGGAGTAACCATTGGTTCCGACGAAGCTGATGAGGTCGGTGTCGGTGTTGCTGTTGGAGCTATAGTTGACTCTGGTGTTGCAGTAGGCGTAGGCTCAATTGCTTTTTGATTTGTAATTACGAGTTGATTCGTTGATGAAGACTGAACGGACACTGGATGCTCTGTAGGATCAAGTACATAGCCAATAGGAGCTATCGTCTCAATCAATACGTAGTTACCCAACCATAATTTATTGAATGTTGCTGTACCTGTGGAATCTGTGGTTAAGCTATTCATAAATACCCGGTCTGAGCCGTTTAGACGATAGAGTGCAAAAGTTGCATCTCCCAGCGTCTTCAAGTTGTCCTCTGCATCCAGCTTCTTGATCATCAAGGAGCCTCTAACCCCGCTACCTGATCCTGATCCACTCGACACACCGACGATAATTTCTTTAGAAGAATCTTTACTAATTTCATTAACATTATGACCACTGAAACGAACAGTATTAGTAACTTTATCTCCTGTATTCGCCATAATCAGGGATTGATAGTCGAGAATATAAGGTTTACTAATCTCCTTGGCGAAGCTTAAATCAAACGACTGCTTGCCGTCTACATCCGTTTTTATTTCTAGGCTGTAATCGATACCCTGAATCAATTCAGGGTATCTTTTGGTTATGTCCCCGTTCTCTGCTACGCTTGTTGGATACAAGTGGAAGGAGTCCTGCAGTAAAATCTGATTAGCACTAGGCGTATCTTTGATTACAGCATTCTTCACCGTAGACTGACCGCTATTGATTTGAATACTCCAATCTATTTTATCACCTTTCTGAGCACCATCCTTTAAGAGATATTCATCCCCATGAGGGATCGTTACAGAAGCATTTAAATCCTTGGAAGCCTTCTTTATTCCATCATAAAGATTGGCCTTATTCTCAATAGAAGTGCCAATGACTTGGCCTTCAAGACTTGTATGAAAGTCGATATAATAAGCGGAATAAATGCTGTCTTTAAAAGAGACCTTCAACTCGTTAGTAGCACTGACACTATAAGTGTATTTGCTACTGTTTACCTCGACACCTTTCGTTGGATCTCCATTCTTAGCAACATTCATGGTGTACACTTTCAGCGATCCAGGAACCAGGGTTTGACCCGATTTCAAAATATCCACGACCACTGGCTCTGCAACCGTTTTGCTATTATAGTTGACCCCTAATGTCCAAGCTAAATCTTTAGTCGAAGCATTATAGGAACCAAATTTCAAGCCATTACTTTTCGCTTCATCTCTTGGGATAAATAAACCTTCTGCTTCTGTTCTGCGAGGAATTTCGGACGTGTCTAACCATTCCATCCTAACCTTGTTATTGAAATTTTCAGTATTAGACCAAATCCAATCCTTATTAAATTCCGTTGTATAGCTAACCGTATAAAGACCAGTAATCTGCGAATTAAAGACCACCTTGAATCCTTTATTGAACTGAACAGGAGCATTGTAAACCAAACTATATTTGGAAGGATTCAATACGGACCCTTTAGAATCTCTAATGACAAGCGATTCTGGGATGAATTTCAATCCACCAAACGGGAACGTTTCTGTAATTTCAACCCGGTCCATTGGATAGTTATCACTGTTTAATGTGACTTTCCATCCAACCGTTTTATTCTGATAATTTACGTCTGATAAATTCTTATACAGAATGGCTGAACGTATTAAACGAGTAGCCTGTTCAGTGTAGGTACTATCCGTAACTGTATTCGTGATTGTAGTATCTGCAAACACACGGTTTACTGCTTTAGTCTTATATTCAATTCGAAAGGGGGAGGATACATCCTGATTAAATTGCAAGGAGAACCCCGTCTTACTCACGTCTGAAGCTGCAACTACAGTGTAATCAAGATCCTTTTTCAAAAGATTTCCTAACGTTGGTGCACCCGTTGAATCCAACTGCACCTTATACACTTTTAACGAATCCGCTACTAACGCTTGAGAATCATCAAATAAATCCGCTAGTTTTGCATCTCCCTGCAAGATCTTTTGTTCATTAAAATTATATTCGATTGCCCAGGAAATGATTTGATTGCTCCAGTCATATCCGCTAGAATACTTGTTCAAACTTCCTCCTCGTTCTACTTGAACAGTAGCAGAGGAACTTACAGGAACTTGCCCCTCTCCTGAAAAAGTCGCTGTATTCGTGAAGCTTAGCCGATGCTCATCAGTAATAGCTGTGGAGTATTCAATACGGTATGCACTCGATATCGCAGGATCAGTGAAATGAACATTTAACGTTCCTCCAGTGAACGCTGTAGAATATTTACTGGTATCGAGTAGTGCTCCTTGCGTTACCGAACCGTCCAACTGGATACTCAGTTGATACACACTCACAGTAACCGGAGTGCTAAGTGACAAACCTGATGGTATAGGGTCCGTTACAACTGCATTTCCAACAGTTTTTAATGATTTATTTACGTCAACCGACCATAGAATATGGTCTGCATTAAAACCCTGAGGAATCCCCCTCTTCTCAATGGTCGATCCTACATTTGGTTTAAAATTCACAGTAACCGTCTGAACACCACCGCTTACCGGAAATAAAATCTGCTGAATAGTACTTCCTGAGATCTTTTGTTTATCAAACTTAGTATTGATCCGAAGCGTTCCTTGCACGTCATCATGCGTTTCTATGTAGTCATTAAAGATCATAGTTACTTGATGTGATAACTGCTCAACTGTAAAAGTTCCTACATCTCCATCCTCTGAGACTAACACACCGTTAATATCATTAAAAAGCCGAAACTGCTCTGGAAGCTGAAAGGTAAAGGTATCTCCCTGCTTGTATTGATGAGCTTTAGGAAGAGACCACGCATAATCTAATGTTACATTAGCATCTTGTTCATAGACGCTATCCGTAACCGTCTGCCCGTCTGCACCATATACAGCCATTGAGACACTGGTGATGATATTCCGCTCTTGATCGATTGCCGCTGCTTGTACTTGTGGAGTGAACCCGATGCCATAAGCATATTGCGCTACAAGCAACAGAATAACGATCATCACACTTATTCTTTTCTTTAACATTATCCTATAGCCTCCAATTCCTTTTCCAATTTGATTTTTCTGTGTTTGTATCCCCACTTGAAGCGTAATCTCTGCCATTCCGCATGCTCGATTGCTTCTTATGTAATACCGCGCCCATCGCCCCATCTTATGTTAAAATAATGAAAAGACATCCTTTTGTGGGCAGTTGACAGAATCCATACATATTTAACCATTTTATGGATGTTCAGAAACAGAAAATATCAATGTTTATAAATTTGTTTTTTGAAGTACTTTTCAGGTACGAAGGAGGTTGGTTCATGCATCTTTCATCTTATTTTGATCGACAGCGTACGGAGGATTTCATTATGTTCTCCCCTTCACATTGGATTGCTCTGTCTATCATTACATTGGTCTGTATACTGTTTTACAGTTTAAGATTCGAGATTCGGACTGATGTGAGACTTCGGCAAAGTGTGCGTTTGCTGCTGATCATTATACTTTTATTCTCAGAAACAGGACTTCAAATATGGTACCTCTCTCAAGGCGTATGGCAATCCAGCAGCTCACTCCCATTCGAACTATGCGGAATTACTTTACTATTATCTGTTATCATGCTGATAACTCGCAGCCGAACACTTTACTCCTTTCTATATTTTGCTGGGATAGGTGGAGCATTCATTGCTTTACTCACACCGAATCTGGTCTATCCGTTCCCTCATTTCCGATTTCTACTGTTCTTTATAGCACATGGTGGTATTGTTCTCGCTTCTCTTTATATGACCTGGATTGAGGGCTATAAGCCCACTTGGAAATCTCTCCTGTTCACCCTGTTTGGACTAAACATTGTGGCCGCCTGTGTGTGGATCGCCAATTACATCCTAGGGTCTAACTACATGTTCCTATCTCATAAGCCCAGCACTTATTCTGTATTGGATTATTTCGGACCTTATCCTTATTACCTGCTTGTTGAAGAGTTGTTTGCCTTCTTTGTGTTTCTGCTCATGTATTTGGTATTCTTCTGGGTGCCAGAGCAGCGTAAATCGAGACGTAAAAGAATAAGCCGGATTCCTTATTAAATAAGAAAAAGGCCAGCCTCCGATAATCTGGAGACTAGCCTTTTTAAATTAAGAATTCTTAAGCTTCGATGATTTCTACCGAAGTCATTTTGTCGCGTCCTTTGAAAGTATCAACAAGATCCATACCTTCAACTACTTTACCGAATACTGTGTGAACTCCATCTAAGTGTGGTTGCGGTGCATAGCAGATGTAGAACTGGCTTCCGCCTGTGTTCTTACCCGCATGTGCCATAGCAAGTGTTCCGCGCTCGTGTTTGTTTGGGTTGATTTCGCAGTTGATTGTGTATCCTGGACCACCAGATCCAGTTCCGTTAGGACATCCGCCTTGAGCTACAAAACCAGGGATAACACGGTGGAATGTCAATCCATTGTAGAAACCATCTTTTGCTAGCTTTTCAAAGTTAGCTACAGTGTTTGGTGCATCTTGATCGAACAAGTCGATCAGCACTACGCCGCCATTTTCAAGAGTAATTTTCGCTTGCTTTGCCATATGTAAATGACCCCTTTCAAAATTAACAAATTTAGAATACCTCAATTATATTACTATGAAACCACGCACAAAGCAAAGCAAGCAGGAGTAATTCCTGCTTGCTCTCTATGCCTTACCAGTTTTCCCTACCTAACATTAACGGCTGTTACTTAGCTACAGCAGCTTGTTTAGCGATACGCTCAGGAACAATATCGTTGGCAATAAGATCATTATAGCTTTCGCGGCGCACTACAAGATCGCTGTGTCCGTTCTGAACGAACACTAAGGCCGGACGACGAATCCGGTTATAGTTGCTCGCCATCGAGTAATTGTAAGCGCCTGTGCAGGCTACAGCCAACAGATCACCGCTTTCAGCCTCAGGCAGTTCAACATCCCATATCAGCATATCTCCGCTCTCGCAGCATTTACCAGCGATGGATACAGTTTCTGTAGCCTCTTCATTCGCACGATTAGCAAGTAATGCCTCGTATTTAGATTGGTACAATGCAGGACGTGGATTATCAGTCATCCCACCGTCAACAGCAACATACTTACGCACGCCTGGAATATCCTTGTTCGTACCTACTGTATAAAGTGTAGTCCCTGCATCTCCAACAATACTGCGGCCCGGCTCCACCCAAATTTCAGGCAAAGCATTATAAATTCCAGCAAAATGAGTCTTCACGGCATCCGTAATTGCACCTACATATTCAGAAACATGTAACGGGGTATCACCCTCAACATAACGAATACCGAAACCTCCACCTAGGTTTACTACACGGAAGTCCACATCCAAACCTTCTTTAACACTACGAGCAAAACTCGCTACACGTTCAACAGCAAGCTGGAATCCATCCGTTTCAAAAATTTGAGAACCAATATGGGAGTGTACGCCAAGCAGCACTAAATTCTTTTTGCTGACTGCTGCTTTAACTGCTTCATAAGCTGCTCCATTACCGATATCAAATCCGAATTTGGAATCGGTCTGGCCTGTTGTAATATACTCATGCGTATGTGCTTCGACACCTGGTGTCACACGTAATAAGATGTTAACCTTAACTTCTTTACGTGATGCAATCGACTGCAAAAGATTAAGTTCTACCAGATTATCGACTACAAAGCAGCCGATCCCGGCATCAATCGCCATTTCAATCTCTTCTGACGTCTTATTGTTGCCATGAAAATGAATACGTTCTGCAGGAAAGCCAGCTTGCAAAGCAGTATAAAGTTCGCCATCCGATACAACATCAAGCGACAAGCCTTCTTCATCAGCCAAACGAACCATAGCCATTACTGAGAACGCCTTACTTGCGTAAGCTACTTGGAACCCAAGTCCAGAGGATTTAAAAGCATCCATATATTCCCGGCAACGTTGTCTCACCAATTGCTCGTCCAATATATATAGCGGGGTTCCATATTCCGCCTTCAATTCAGTTACATCACATCCGCCGATCTCCAAATGCCCAGCATCGTTAATTCGGCTAGTACCGTGTAGAAACATTCTTTAGTCCTCCAATTTCTGTGGAATATCAAGGTTCCACCCTGTCTTTAGTGTATTCAGTATAACAGACAGTGGGAACTCCATTGAATGGACTAATTTGCAGTAGTTTTGTATTTTCCTACGATTGTTAATCATTCTTTTGAGTAGGCGGCACTCTTGTATTGTCTCTAGTTTTATTGAAAGACGGCCTATTCTTCGAGCTTAAGACTGGCTTGCGCACTAGAATTTCACTCATTGCCTTTGCATTAAAAGGTATAAACGGCCACATATAAGAGGAGTTATAGGACCGATGGGTAGTTAGGAAAATAGTCAGTAACGTCGTGCCAATCATAAATCCTGGCACCTGGAATGCCGCAACGGCTACTAATAACACAAGCCTGACTATTCGATTCGCAAGACCCAGCTCATAACTCGGGGTTGCAAACATACCGATGGAGGCAACAGCCATATACAGAACTACCTCATTTACAAACAAACCACTCTGTACCGCTATATCACCAATCAGTATGGCAGCAATCAGACCCATCGCTGATCCTAAAGGCGTTGGTGTGTGTACTGCGGCCATCCGCAGTAAATCAACCCCAAGCTCCACAATTAGAAACTGGGCGAGTATTGGAATTCTGGCGGTCTTTTGAGGTCCAATGAAATCCAGCACAGCCGGCTTTAGTTCAGGATGAATGACAAGCAACATCCATAGCGGCAGCAGAAACATGGACGCAAATATACCGATGAAACGGACCCACCGCAAGTACGTTCCCATAAAAGGAGTCTGACGATTCTCCTCTGCATGCTGACAAAGATCAAAAAAAGTAGTTGGAAGAACAATAACAATAGGTGAGGTATCTACAAACAGTATTACCCGTCCCTCTAATAAATTGGAAGCTACGACGTCAGGGCGTTCAGAATAACGCACCATAGGATATGGATTCCATCCACCGCCGATAATTGCCTCCTCTAATTGTTTATCTGCCAGAGGAATACCATCAATATCAATGCTTTTGATTTTGTCGATAACAGACTTAACTTGTGTTTTATCAACAATATCATCAATGTAAGCCACGCAGACATCTGTCTGTGTCCGTCGTCCAACCCGAAATAGCTCATATTTCAGCCCTGGATCACGAACCCGTCTTCTTACAAGCGAGATATTGCTCAGTAAAGTCTCTGTAAAACCGTCGCGCGCACCGCGCACCACCCGATCAATCGAAGGCTCGGCTGGACTGCGACTAGGATAAGAACGAGTATCCATGATGATAACTTTGTTCTCACCTTCGACGAATAGCACGCTCAAGCCTTCTAGTACTTTCTCGATACTTTCACTTAAAGAATTTCCCTCTTCCACCTGAATGTGAGGGACATATTCATTCATAAAGCTAGACAGCACACCCGTTGACAGATTCTCAGATGTGAGATAGGTCAGACGTTTCAGAATATCATCGGTCACATCTGTATTAGTAAATCCACTTAAACAGAGTAGAGCTGTCTTATGTCCGCCAAAGGACATCTGTCTAAACGTCACATCAAAGCTTGTGCCAAGTCCCATTACCTCAGTAAGTGTTTGTTTCGTATCTTGCAGGGACATAGGGATTTCATCATTACCTTGCCAGTAAATGACGGATTCTTTTAACGAGTTGGAGTGCTCGCGGTCTCGTTTCTTCTGTAGCCCGCCGCTTCCCTTTAGATTACTGTCTTGTGATTCTTGTTGTGCTTGCTTCTTAGATAGTTTGGACTTTGGCGTCACTTTGGCTTGCGATTCTTCCCCTGACTCTGTTGCAGACAATGACCCGCCTGCTTGTTGGGTATTCTGATCTTGCGCCTCATCTTCGGATTCAGAGTCTGAATCTAAGCCGAATAATCTGGCAAAAAATCCTTTACTAGGCTCATTCTGATCCTGATTCCCAAGCTCATCTGAGGCCTCTGCATCCTGCTGG
>NZ_NFVA01000147.1 GCF_002264395.1 Paenibacillus sp. VTT E-133291 | reverse complement strand
TCAACGGTGATTTAACGGAAGAATGACGGAAGGCACGCGACGGGTACGGTGGGAATCGCGGCGACGGACGGTGGCGAGGCGCATCGGATACGTTTTATCTTTTATATTTTAAAATCCGCGCAGTTAGATATGTGTAATACAAGGCTTAATCCGCGTGTTTCCTGATATGTCGGGACGGATTGTACTTTATCCGGTCCGAATTACTTATGAACGTAAGTGAATAAGTAATTTAAAAGAACTTAAGGTCTAAATCTTTAAGTACTTAAGTTCTTAAAAGATTTATAAAATACCACAACGTACGCCCATTGTCAATAACTATTTTACGCGCGGCCTTTATTCGATGTATATTATACGTAAATTTGCATATTTAACCGCTATTGTATGCGCACGTTATCCTCGACGGACACCACCGTTTCCGCGCCGCGATTGATTGCGGACTCGAATACGTACCGGTCATGCGCCACCTCGGGTTGACCGACGAGGAGAAGGAAGGCCACGCGTACTTCCTTAATACGCTAGGCCGCGACATATCGAAGAAGGAGAAGCAAGAAGCCGCCGTAAACTTGCGTCGGGCAGGCAAGAGTTATCGGTTGATTGGTGAATGGTTAGGTATTGACCCAAAGACAGCGTTAAATTGGACGAAAGACATGTCGGAAATTCCAACCGTGGAAAATTCCACAGTTGGAAACGTAGAATCAGCGGATGGAAAGTTCCGCCCGTCAATTGCCGCCTCCACAGAGACGCTGACCGAACGCGAAGAAACAGCGCTGCGCCTCCGCGAAGAAGGCCGCACGCTAAAAGAGATCGCGCTCGCTATCGGAGTGTCCTCGCCGCAGACCGCAAGCAATACGCTGGCGCGTGCGGAAAGTAAGCGCGTGGAAATAGCGGACGAGCCTGACGAAGAGGAGACGCACATTCCCGCTAAGCCGGCGATCGACATGCGCATCTTCGAGTTAATCGAGTATTCGGCGCGGACGGCTGCGGAGATTGCCTATATCGACCGCTATGCCTGCGTAAGCCCGCGAATCAGCCGCGCTAAGGCTGTCCGAGGGTATAAGCGTAAGGCTACGGGCGATAGGCGCTGATTTGACGGTGATTCTACGTAAACCTCCCGCAACTCCCGTACGGTCATTTCGTCGACCGTTTTCGTCGCGCCGGTTGATGGAATTGTGTGCGGCTGCGTCCGTTCTTCAGGCGGAAGCGTTGCAATTTCGTAGAGGACACGCTGACCTAAATTGTGCCACGTGGCATATTTTGCCTCGCCGAGCTCCTCGACAATCCGCATGATACGCGTCGCTAGTGTTCGGTCGATCTCTACGCTTTCGAGCCACTTTCCGAAGTCCCCGTGTGCTAGACCGTTATCCTTAACGTGCTTCAACCTCCGCCCGATCTCGAATATTGCTTCGCCTGCCACACGTTTGTATGCGTGTATTTCGGCGGTTAATGTTGACACTTCTATTAAAAATATGTGTATAATTGGAAGAAGTGATCTATATTTTCAAAGAGAGGTGAGAATATGAAGGGTTGGTCTATCTTGCTGTATGTTGTTTCGTTGGGTTTGGTTATTTTTGGTCTGGTTACTACCTTCCACTACGGCGACTATAATGCGGACTATAACACGACGGGGAGTATGTTCGGACACATAGTTGGTGGTGACGCTTATAACTACACAATAATAGCAACTAGAGGTGTTGTGTTACTTATAGCGGGATTAATTGCGGCTCTAGCGGCGAGTGCCTTATTGATTGTGAACGCTATTCAAGAAGCAGAGTACAGAATGAAGTCGTCTGCGGATGGCCTTGAGTATCGATTCAGAGAAACCGTTAGAGAGTTAGGAACATCGAATACATAATTATAGAACGTAATAAAAGGCGCAGTCTTAGCGGAGGGTATCCGTTAGGGCTGCGCCTTTTATTTGTTTGTATATCGTCCTATCTGCCTGATTAGCGCTTCTAGCCCTTCCGGAGTGTAGCGGTAGGGTACGAGGGTAGAACGGCTAATTTGTGGTGATTTCTACGTAAAAAGACCGCTACCGTTATTCGGCGCGGTCCTCTTCGTCTATGTATTCGATCAAATCGCCAGGTAGGACGCCTAGTGTGCGGCATAACTTATCTAACGTAGGGAAGTCGATCCGGTTATTCGCGTTGTTTGCCAAAGCCTTGATAGTGTTACGGTTAATACCGGAGATTTCTACAATATCTTTCTGTTCCAACTGGCGCTCTTTCATAATCTTATCTAATGAAAATCTAATCACAGAAATTCCTCCAATTTATTTTCGTAAACTAGTTGACAAGGTTGCGCCCAAGGTATAAGATGTAACCAAGACAACAAGTAATCTAGTTTACATGATACCTTGTTAATTACTAATACGCAGATTATAACATATGGTTTCATAATTATAAAGGAGGATTCCTAATGTCAAACTTAGTTCCCGTAATCTCTAACAACATAGAAGTCCCAACGTTCATTCCAAGCCGCGCCCTCACACGGAGCGCCATCCGTAACCGCCGTTCTATGCTTAAAGGTGCGTTATGGCCTATCGCTAAAACTACCGTTGCCTTGACCGCAGTCTTTGTCCGCGAACTACTCTTTTAAATCGGAGGGATTACGCAATGACTAAAATTACCGTTGTAACTGAGTTACGCGATACGAACGAAGAGATAGAGCGCTACGAATATCCGGGCGTTCTCGTAGACACTAACCATGCATTTTATATTGACGCAGAATACCGCACCGTTATCCTTGAGCGTGTTAACTATGTCAGCGGCGAATATCTAACAACCGGAGGCCCCGGCGCGGTCGGATTCGATTTACCAGTTGATAGCGTTGACTTCTTCGATCGCATAACGGAATTGTCTGCTGTAGAACTTCTGTCCGCGCTAGTTCGGCGTAGTAAGGAGGTTGCGCAATGAACGCTAAGCCTATCACGCTAATCTACCTGTATGACGCTGATGATGAGGAACCGCAGTACGAAACGTTACAGGCTTATCTCGTCGGAGAGGACCGCGCTCTATTCATATCGGACGGCTTGTTATGGGCGCAGGAAGTCCGCCAAAGCGAAGGTGATCCGGATATTTACGTAGGAAGAAACGAAGACGCTGGCGTGATTATTGCGGAGGACGTAATTGGCTCGACCGCCGATGTTGTACCGACGCTGATTGAACGTTGGACGAGCATGACCGCGTTGGAGTTCATCGTGCGAGACTTGGTTGCTGCGCCACTTTTAGAATTGGGGTTGACGATATAGACCGCCTGATGATGGCCCGTCGCGGCACGGGTTGAAACGGAGAGCTCAAACTTGAGCCGTCCGTCGCGGATTCCGCACTCATACAATAGTCGTCGGACTTTAAACGCGGAGGTCATTCATGGCACAAACAATTGAAATTGGATACGCGCTCGACCGCAGAACCGGCAATTTTTTCGTCACAAAAATCGACAACCTCTTCCCCGCTAGAAGTAGATTCCACCGTCAACAAATCGTTGTCCTTCCTGGCGCATTCTTCCGCGCATTACCTTCCGTAAATCGTAGATCCGTCGCAGGCTTTATCGAAATCAGCGCTAATCAAGCAAACGAACTCGGCTTCATCATTCGTACAAAAACAGAGGTGTCAGCCTATGACTTCGCAGTCACAGCGTAGTTCCGCTATGATGCCGGGCAAACACTGGTACTCTTACGTACTCTCTCGCAAGTGCTGCCGTATCACTACTAACGTATACACTGACAGGACTCTAACTGGTGAGGAACTATTACCGCTTGCTATTGAGATAGCGATCGTACACGCGCGGGCTCTCGGAGTCACCGCACTACCAAGCGAATATACTCTGGTGGGGTACAAGTATCGCGGGACATTATAAGGGAGGTGATAACCGATGAAATGGAATCGTAGAATAGTCCGCCGGGACCGCAGACGCCTTTACGTGCTACAGGCCGGCGAAATATACGCTGAGATTAACCTGCGTCCGCAGGGTGTACGGCTTGGATAACGGTGCGCTAACACCGAATAATCTGACCAAAGCAATGTTTGTACCAGGGACTACCGGACCGACATCGTTGCATCGTTGACGGCCTATGTTCAACTTAGGGTGTAGCTACAACCGACACCCTTCCGCTCCTATCGGTTGCAGCCGGAGGAACTCGAAGCGGAGAACGCAAAATTGCGTTTACCTACTCAGGTTCACGGTGAACCTAACCCCGTACTGTCAGCGCCAAATGACGGATCGCCATGCGGGATTGTAACTGCCTTTCAGCGCCGCCAAGCGTCACAACGTAGTGCGTCAACACTGCGCGTAACAACCGTATACAACGCCAAATGTGTTCGGATCGTCCGGTCACTCACGCCAATGTGTGGCCGGATTTTATTACGCTAATCACTGTAGTTCGGACTTGGCCGTCCAAAGCTACGTTAACATATAGCGGATGGCACCGCCTTTACTACGAGTAGCTTCGGGGGCATCCGGGGTTGCTTGTTCCTTATAATACACTAATACGAACATATGTTCAATAGGTTCCAAATATTTTAAAAAATAATTCCTGTTTATAAGAATGTTTACAAACACTATATATTGGGTTATTTTTACATAAATAAACTATATATAGTATATACGGGCGCTATAGGAAGAAGAAAGCGTCCTTTTTCATGCGATCATGGTGCGCGAGTGTCTGCAGACTTCCAATAATGTAGTATAGCGCGTATCCCAACTCCGGTGTTTTATGACCTTATATATAGTATAGGTAATTATATTCCGAAGACGGTGCGGGGAGGGACTTTCTCTGTAAGGATACGGTAGACAGTGCGTAACGGGGCGCAGCCTTTATATATTAACGTAGGATGACGCATGTCGCAGTTTGTGTAATTAGTGTCCCTATCTCTAGTATAGGGGTATTTTTCCGCAGATGGTGCGGGAATCATTGCGGGCGTCGTCTATATACATAGGTGGTGCGTGAAGCTTCGCAGACTACGAGTGTATAAGTAGGAGGTGCGCGAGGTCGAAGTCATTGCGGATATTATCGTAGGAGGTGTACGGAATGCGATCGGCCAACGTTAATACAAGTATACGGAAAGTGTGTCAGCAGGACCGGCCTCTGTAGATAATACCGCAAAAGGTGCGGGAGGCTGCGCAGACTACGATTAATACGATAGGAGGAAAATTTCGTGGAAAGTGTGCGGGAGGGGCGGCGTTTACGTTAATAATTATAGGGGCCTATATCCGCTTAACCATAAAACTATCGATAAGGGAGGACGCTATTATATGAAGGATAATCGCTGCGTTGTTGGTCGTTTTGGCTCAGCGACGTTTACGTTAGGACAAGCTGCACTAGTGCTCGGATGGGACGAGCGTACTATGCGCGAGTTTTTGTACCGCCGCAAGGTGTTGCGTAAAAAAGGTCTGCCGCTACAACGCTTTATTCCGAAGTATTTCGTTATCCACGAGTTTGAGGTGACGGAGACGCCAGAACCTCCGTTCATTATGCGTTACACGGGCGTGACCCCCGACGGTGTTCTACTAATACGGAAAGTACGCGAGGGTGAAGACATTAACGTGCGGGATGATAGCGGAGAGATTCGAGTCCTGGCGGATCAAATACCGATTCGGCTACCTTACGTGGCTTAGTCGTTTATATACAACCAAACAAAAGGAGGCGTCGTTATGGATCAGTTGACGAAATTGTTTACGCATGAGAGATTTGGGAACGTTCAGCTATTAATTATCGAAGGGAAGGAGCTGTTTGCAGCGTCGCAGGTTGCATCCGCACTTGGATACTCAAACCCACGTGATGCACTCGCAAGACATTGCCGTGATGAGGGCGTCGTGATTCACGACATCCTTACAGATGGCGGTGTTCAGAAAACGAAGTTCATAGACGAGGGGAACGTCTACCGCTTAATTGTTCGCTCAAAACTACCGGAAGCCGAGCAGTTCGAGCGTTGGTTATTCGACGAGATACTCCCGACGATACGCAAAACAGGCGGTGCGGTAGTAAATGACGCGCTCTTTATCGACACTTACCTGCCTTTCGCAGATGCGGCTACTCGCGCGATGTTCGCGGCGACACTCGAGACTGTCCGGAAACAGACCGAACATATTGCGGTTATACAGCCAAAAGCGGACAAATACACGGAGTTTCTCGATTCCGAGGGATTAACGGCGTTTACAACGATCGGTAAACACTTCATGGGCGGGGTAGTTGGTGCGGAGGAAATCACGGCTTTTCTACAGAAACACGGCGTTCTTTACTCACGTAAAATTGACAGATGCTTCCCGCCGCGTAAAGGTTACGAGAAGTATTTTCGTGTTGTTCCTTATTTCAAGGGCGGATTCCTACTTAACAACACCGTTAAGGCTACCGCCGAGGGGATAGACTTAATCGTCGATATGTATCAACGTGTTCGGGAAGGGTTACCTGCGGTGTCCAAACCGCCGATTCCGCATATATCACGGCCTATGGCGGTTACCCTGCGCTTGAATGCATAACTAATAAAAGAGGTATCGGCTACTTTGCGGTACCTTTTTTATCATAAACAAACGGAGGAGGAATACGGATGGATTTTATCCAGGCAGTAACCACGTACCAAATGACCGGGGATCGCCACATAATCGACGTAGTACTAGAAGATGTCGAAACGGATTTCTTAGCGAACACTTCACGTAGATATAAAACGAACTTCACGCACGACATTTCGATTAATCTGACAAGCCCGGAGGAATATATCGCTTATCGGATAAAGGCAATCCGCGAGAAAGCCGTCAAGCGCGTGTTCTATATCCGTAAAGATTCCGGATGGGCTCACTCGGAGATTAACCGTTATTTATCCATAATGGTGCTCGATTTACGTATGCGCATCCCATTCAAACCAGTGCGCCATAACGATTTCGGCTATGAGTACACGTTAACTCCCGAATTTACCGCCTGGCTAAGAGAAAAGAACGGCCGCATAGAGCGAAGATTCCGCGAAGAAGGATTCGGCAGTTCATTTACGCAGTACCAACGCGCCCTAGACGTTGCGGAACGTACTGAACGCGAAGCCGTGATTGAAGAAACGCGTATACGGGCGGAAGTTATGACGGACCTGGTCGGCGCACTAGAGTACGCGCTAAAATACGCCGATGTCAGCCGTAGTCCGAGGGAGATCGTCACCTACGTCAATAAGGCGTTGTTAACGCGCTACTACGAAGCCCAAGCGCGCCGAAAAGGGATGCGGAGAGTCACCGTAGACGGGCGCCGGCGGATGATCGCGCCTTTTTATGAGGGAGCGATCCGAACGATATTGGGCGTTAACTCTACGGAAGATTACGTATATAGACGCGTATCCAGTAAACAGGCGGATTTCCTGCGTGAGCTTATCGGTATTGTCGAAACGGACATGGCTGCAGGGGATTGCGCGGCCTACCACGTACTTCCGGACGGTGAGTACCTTCTCTCACGAAAATATGCGGCGGAGAAGCTCGGATTACCTTACTTAACCGTGAAAATGCGGCTATTAAGAATTCGAAAATTAATTACGGAAAAGGTTGCGTAAATGTATCCGTAAGGATGTATATTTAGATACTTTGCAGAAAGAAATAAGGGAGATCGCTGCCGCAAAACCCCCGCATAAACCAAAGGGATAAAAGGCGAACGAGTCATGCGGCGGATTACGTTTAAGTTTATTTCTTCCGAAGGTTGCTTTTTACGTGATTTCTTATCGGGAGATATAGAAAGGCACATTTATTTTTTTTGATACCTATATTCTACACGATCTGCGGACTAAGAGAGTACAGAGCGATAAGGGTTACGAATGTTGCGGGTATACTCCGCACGTCCTTACGTTATTTTAACGATGGAGGGGATGGTAGAGTGGGAGTTCTAGAGAAGACGATAGAGGTAAGTACGGCTTTTCGCAACCGTCAATACTACATAGACAGAGGGTACGCTATAGGCCCCGGAGTAAAAAAGCTTGAGGTATCAGTAGAAGATTTACCTCGTGGGTGCGAACGTCTAGTTACGCCCATATGTGACGCTTGCGGTAAGGTAGGAAGGCCTCGGAAATGGTCTCTTGTTAGGAGAGATCGCATGTACGGCACCGACCTATGCTCAAAGTGTATGTACGACATAAATGTCATTATTGATCCTGGCGACATTGAGTCCGTTGGGGAGAAAACAGTAAAATACTGGTTAGACTATTACCAGTTAGAATATAGAACGCAAGTGCGCAGAAAAGGTGCTACCGGAGTTTGTGGGAGACCTCTACTATTCGACTTCGCAGTGCTCGGCCTCTCCGGAGAACCTATTGCGTTTATAGAATACGATGGGGAACAGCATTACCGTCCGGCGGTATTTGAAGGGGAAGACCCAAGTAAGGCCGGCGATAACTTCGTGTTCCAACAGGAGTTTGACCGTAGGAAAGACAGATATTGCGCAAAGGAAGGCGTTCCTATGATTCGCATAAAATACGATTTGTCTATACGGGAGATTGGCGAAGTTTTAAGTAGACTGAAAGGGGAGTTGCGTGTTGCCTAGGGATTACCTTTATTGTTACTCGCCCGCTATGTTCCACTTCCTGCGCACGGCTGGACATCGCTATATTTGCGTAGGACTTAACGAAAAGACTGGTGGACGCTTCTGGTTATACGCGAAGGATGACGGCGTTAAACGGAGTCTAGACGAGTATGGCGCGGGCAACTAGCTCATAAATTACGTGGAGTGGAGTGATATGGAGTATGGGCAAGCAATTCCGTGATTTAGGACACGAAGCAGCTAGACGTAAATCATCGTTTTTGGACCGAGGGCACTACGCTCCGGTCCCGCATGATTTATTCCGCAGAATAGTACCGATCGCGCGCGAGTACGATAAGAGCAACGCGCATATAGCGACTATCTATACGTACCTACTTTCGATGGTGAACGGGCAACAAGACAATGACCGGTACATGAGCGCGTTCCCTTCCGTACAGCGTATTGCTGACGACACGGGCATCGGACGTAACCGGATTAAGCCGTTATGTGACGTGCTGGAGGCGGTGGGACTCGTTAAATCAGCGATGGACTATACGTCTAATAAACGCGATAAACTTTACTATCCGCAATATTATAGCGGGCTTACTGACGAGCAGATACGCGCTAAATTAGACGTTCTATATGGTCATTCACCGGAGAGTGATTTACCTAATGCACTGTAGAGTGAATTACCTAAATCACCGAGGAGTGACGGTAATAAGAACAAACGTGTAATAACGAACATGTAAGAATAAACAAAACATTACCGCATCCGATTAATTCGCTACGCTCATGAATCCTCGCGGGACTATAGGATTAATAGATTAATCGCGCATAAAGATAGTTTCGAGGGAACAAGAGTGACTGAGATAGGTTTTGCAAAGGAATGAGCTCGTACCTATTCATGATGATTAATCAGAGTAGTAACTCATGTAGGCAAAGACATAGAATAGCGCGGATGTTAATAAACGGAGTTTACTTCGTATGTATAGCGCTATGTATCGAATCTATTACGTTAAGTATAGAACAACGCGGATGTTACAGCGTAAGCGAACGTA
>NZ_NFVA01000117.1 GCF_002264395.1 Paenibacillus sp. VTT E-133291 | reverse complement strand
GGTCGATTTGGAGAAAAGAGAGGCAAAAATACCTTTGATAACGCTGAAAGTGGCTGGGCTTTATTTTCACTGGCTCGGAGCGATTTCTTTTCGGGCTTGACAGCCCTTTCAAAGAATCGGTATGGTGGACTTGTCAGACTAATAGGAGGTTGATACGCATGTCAGGATGGCTAGGCAATCATTTTGTTACGCAGATTGGAATATTAGTGAATGATGTTGAAAAGGTAAGTACGGCATATGCCGAGTTTTTTGGACTCAAAAAGCCGGAAATTATCGTTACAGATACAGAAGATGTTGCACAGACACGGCATAATGGCGTGGCGACGCGGGCGCGGGCTAAGCTGGCTTTTTTTGATATGGGCTCTTTGCAGCTGGAATTGATTGAACCGGATCATGAGCCGAGTACGTGGCGCGATTACTTGAATGAGCATGGTGAGGGACCTCATCATATTGCTTTTGTGGTTGAAGGAATGAAAGAAAAGATAATGCTGCTAGAAGGCAAAGGCTTCCCACTTCAGCAAAAGGGTGAGTATACCGGTGGGCGTTATGCTTATATGGACACTTTCAAGGAGTTAAAGGTGATTGTGGAGCTGCTAGAGAACGATAAGGATAACGGGGAGGAGTAATTATGAATATTATTATTACCGGTGCAGGACGTGGACTAGGTTATGAGCTGGCGGCTGAAGCGCTGAAGCGTGGTCATGGAGTTATTGCCGGGGTTCGCCGTCCCGCTCAGGAACAAACAGCGTTATCCCAGCTTGCTGAAACCTATGGAGATAAGCTTACCATCGCTGCGCTGGACGTGACGGACGAGACGGGAATCGCGGCACTTGCTGCGAGTCTACAAGAACAAGGACGCTCGCTCGGTGCCATTATTAATAATGCGGCGGTGCTCAGCGCCCGGGATACATCGATTGAAGTATTGGATTTCCAAGATATGCTCACAACGATGGATATTAATCTGTATGGACCAATGCGAGTGGTTAAGCATTTCTTGCCGTTACTCACGGAACCCGAATGCTCGATCATCAATATATCGTCGGAAGCAGGAAGTATAACGAATGCTTACCCGAACGACTATCCTTATGGCATTTCCAAAACGGCGCTCAATATGTTCTCACAGCAGCTGCATGTGTATGTAAAAGAACGCGGGATTCAAGTGCTCAGCGTGCATCCCGGCTGGATGCACACGGATATGGGCGGGGCAGAGGCACCAACAAATCCTAATCATAGTGCCGAGGGAATCCTAGACCTGATCGAGAAGCGAACTACACGGGAAGGTCATTTCATGTTTGTAGATTATACGGGTAAGGATATGAAGATTTAGCTGATTAGATACCGCTCTTCTCGGTTGAAATCTGATGACAAAGACGGTCGCTAGCGCTCCTGCAGTTCCAAACTTCCCCTCCGATCCTTCTCGCTATTCGTTATAATCTTTTATTCAGCCTATATAAATAGGAGTGGCAGTAGAAAGAACCTCGGTAATTGTGCCGAGGTTTTTTTGTCTAAACAAATGCTTATTTCTTAAGCAATAAATAAGCGAAATAAGGTACGCCGATTAGCGACACCATGATTCCTGCCGGAATACCGTCAGGATCGACGAGATTGCGGCCAACGGTGTCCGCGATCAGAAGTAGCCAGCCGCCCAACAACACAGCGACGGGAATAAACATCTGATTACGCGGGCCGACTAGCGATTTCGCAATATGTGGAGCCATCAGTCCGATGAAGGCGATCCCACCTGTGACAGAAACTGCGGAGGCTGAAGCTGCAACTGCCGTGAGAATCAGAACGATACGTTCACGTTCGAGATTCATCCCGACACCAATGGCAGATACTTCACTTAGGCTGAGCAGGTTGAGTCGCTGCGATTTGTACAGGGTAAAGGGAACTAGTAAGATCAACCAAGGCAGTAAAGCCCAGATGAATGGCCAATCTGTACCCCATATATTCCCCGCGATCCATTTAGCAATAAAATCTACCTTGGCACGATCCGCGGAGGAAATGATCACGATCATAACGCCAGACAGCGCTAGGGAGAACCCTACCCCAACAAGCACTAACCGAACAGGGTCAAGCCCCTTAGTCCGACTATATGAAAAAAGATAGATTAACGCTGCCGTAAGTAATGCCCCTATGAAAGCAACCAGCGGCAGCGCATAAATGAATGATCCGGCGCTAACCGGGAAAAAGAGAAAGAAAGCAGCGACTGCCACACCTGCACCGGAGTTGATACCAATAATACCGGGGTCGGCTAGATCGTTTCGTGTAACGCTTTGCAGAATGGAACCGGATAACGCCAAGGCCATGCCTGCCAGCAGTGTAATCAGAATCCGCGGTAATCTTACAGAGAATAATACAAAGTCCTCTTTAAAGGTTCCATGCCCGAACAGAACCGGAAGCAGTCTGTCAAAAGATAGAGAAGAATATCCGATTCCCATGCTGACGATTGCTGTCAGCAGAATCAATCCGCTGCATACACATAGGATAATACGTTGCTTTCGTACGGGAGCAGAGGAAATCATGAGAGTGTTTTACCTCCTTTCCGAACAACAAACAAGAAGAAAGGTAGCCCAAGCATAGCTACTACGGCGACCACTGGCGTCTCATAAGGTGCATGGATTGTCCGTCCAATTGTATCCGCGAGAAGCATGAACGATGCACCTGTAAAGATCGAGATCGGCAATATATACCGGTAATCGGTACCGACAATCTTACGGACAATATGCGGAATCATCAGCCCCACAAAAGCCATATCCCCAATTAGAGCAACCGATGCTCCAGTCAGCAGAATAATAAGAGTGAATAGAATCCCTTTAACCAAAGCTAGGTTTTGGCCTAAACCGATGGCTACCTCGTCACTTAAGCTAAGAATGGTTAACTGGTTTGAAAAAAATAATGCGACCACGATGCCGATGAGGATCACAAGTGCGATAGCCTGAAGTTGGCCCCAGGTTGTGCCAATCAATCCACCCGCTGTCCACATGGATACATCCTTGGATATTTTGAAGGCAATGCTTACGCCACTTGCGATAGCATACAGAAAGGCAGATACCGCTGCACCGGCTAGTACGATTCGAATCGGAGAGAAGCCACCTTGGCGAACAGAACCGAGAACAAGCACTAGCACGGCTCCTAGGGCAGCGCCAAAGAAACAAGCGATCATGGTACCAAAATAATTCAGTCCCGGAAGAAATACAAACGTAAGAGCCAGCGCCATATTCGCGCCCGAGGTCAGACCGAGCAGGCCTGGGTCGGCTAATGGATTGCGTGTAACCCCCTGCATGATAGCACCGGATACGGCAAAGGCCGCACCGATCAGCATGGCGGCGATTTCGCGAGGCAGCCGGATCTCACGCAGAATAAGGGCATTGTCTGCTTTTGAATTTGAGGTGATGGCGAGCCACAGATCATTGAAAGTGGTTTCTTTAGCCCCGAATAGCATAGCAATCACGAGGCATATAACCATTACCAGCACGCTACCAAGCAGCTTATATAAAAATGGAATGGAAGTTTGCTTCGTAGTCATTATCTTTATTTTCCAAGAAATTGTTGTTCAAAGAATTCCAACTGGTACTCAAGGCTAAGTGGATCGTTAAAATAGAATGCTTTTGCATCAGCTTCGTAGACATGATTATTTTTGACAGCAGGGATGCTCTTGTAGATTTCTGTATTCTGGAAGGAATTGTCCTCATCCGCATTTTTACTGAAAATAACGTAATCGCCCAGATAATCCTTCAGCACTTCTGTCGAGACAGCAAAGAATCCATCTGTTTTGGTGCTTTCCTTTACTGTTTCTGGCATGCCAAGCTTGAAGTCCCCATAGAGGAGTTCAGTTCCGCGGCCAAAGTTATACCCGTATACATACAATTGCTTATTAAAGGTCTCAATAACAGAGACAGTGGCATTATCACCGATCTTCGCTCTGATTTCTTCACCCGCTTTTTTGGTACGGGCACTAAAATCATCGACCCAAGCCTGAGCTTCTTTTTCTTTATTTACCAATTTGCCGACTTCCAGCTGTTGGGTTAAGTAATCCACTTTATTATAAGTATAAGTAACGGTCGGTGCGATTTGCTTGAATTTATCGATATTCTTAATATCGGAGAGCCCGATGATCAAATCCGGCTGCAGTTCAATGATTTTCTCCAGGCTTTCATCGCTAACCGCTTCTACGTCTTTTAGCTGTTCTTCAAAGCGTGGATTGGTTTTGGACATTTCGTCTACACCTACAACAGGTACACCAAGTGCCATGACATTCCCGGTTAAAAAACGGGTGAGTACAACGACACGCTGAGGATGTGTTGGAACCTCGACAGGTCCGTCTTCGGATTGATAAGTAAAAGTCGCACTTTCTGACTCCGCAGCAGGAGTAGAAGATGGGCTGTTTGTAGGACTCTTCGCCTGATTTCCCCCACAAGCACTGAGTGCAATCCCCATAATAAGTACAAACGGAATAAATATCTTTCTCATTAAATCATTCTCCCCTTTTTTTTGTATGGCAGTGTTACTTTGAACAATTCAAACCGTGTAAATCAATCTTCAGCCTATGCTTTAGAGTGATTATGAGAATCATTCGCATTTGTAATCATTATAGGGATCCCTTATGTGCCTAACCATGCCTTTTTGTTGGAAAAAAGACTTGGACTATTATTTGCCTCCGAATAAAGCTACAGCACGTCCTAGTTGTAAGCGAATCGAAGCGGGGTTATAAGGAACCCAATCATCCAGATCAAGTAAATGGACTTTCTTCTGCTGCACTGCGGAAAGCTGGCTCCAATAAGGGGATTGAAAGATCGCTTCAGTGTGCGCGGTAGAGCCTTTGGCATCGGGAAATACAATGACTAAAATTCGGTCTCCTGCATAATCTGCAAGATCTGAAACTTCAATCGAAATTGAATGGAACTGGTCTCCAAGTCTTTTAATCTCGTTGTCAATCAAGGTCGGAGCTCTAAGTCCAAGGGATTGGTATATCACATAGCCTACATTTCTTGCCCCGTAAACGAGTAGCTCGTCCGGTTTAATGATCAGAAGGGTCACAATTTCGTTAGCGATCGCACCTTGCTGTATCACGGCACGAGCTTCTAGTTCTTCTTGTTCAAAGGCATCTAGCCACTGCTCAGCCCGATTACTCCGCTGAATGGCTCGGCCAATTAGGCGGAGCTGATCTTTCCAGCCGATTTCGTTCCAAGAGACTTCCATAATAGGGGCTACTGCCCGTAGCTGCCCAGCATTCAATCCGTATTCTTCCAAATGCTCTTTGGCCGCAATAATCAGTTCAACGTTGGCATCAAGTAAAAGCGATCGGATCTGTTCAGCCGAGCTATTTGTGTTGATAAACTTCATCGACTGAGGTGGATCCTGATCCGAAAGATTCAAATATTCACTACTTTCAGAGATGGTAACCGCAGGTTCTAAGCCAAGTAACAGTAAATGGCTTGCATAAGGAGTGAGCATTACGGCAACTCGCTGGAAAGAGCTTCGGCTGTAACCAGATGGAGATGCGCCTGTCTGCAGCTTAAAACGACGGCTGAGATAAAATTCATCCTTGTAGCCTACCTTTAGCGCAATTTCCCTAAGTGTACCTGAACCGTTAAGCAAAAGCTCCTTGGCACTATGGACCCGTAGCCGCGACAAGTATTCGCTCTGGCTGAAGCCTGTTACCTGCTTGAACAGCGTTGAATAATGCGAGCTGCTTACACCCGCAATGGCGGCTAAGTGCTCACGTGTTATTTTTTCGCTAAAGTGATTCTCCAGGTAAGAAATGCTCCGTTCCATCGATGGCTGCTCGTTGACTGTATATCTGGCTTCCTGCTGTTCAAGTAATTGTAGAATAATCTGATGAAAGAGCATTTGATTCTGTACATGACGTGTTTCTCGATCTGGCAGTCGGTGAAGATACAACTCCTTGACACTGGATACAATGGTAGGCTCATAAGGAAACAACGACATATTTGAACTCGAAGCCATTTCGCTTTTTCGTACCATCGTACTGCCAGGTATAGCCTGAGTCTGCTCTTGAATCCAGATGGTGAGCTTATAGGCATGAAGCGGCTGCTGGAGATTTGTAATTATAGAGGCATGAGTATTAGCGGGGAGAAGGATTACGCTTCCTTCCGTAAGCTCATAGGTTAGATTATTGACTTCAAGGCTTCCTTTACCAGCGGCAACGGCCAGTAATACGGTTAGATTCTCATGAATCTGAACTCTTGGTAGATTTGAGGTCCCATACATCGATTGAATGCTGCCAGCGCTATATAAAGGAAAATGAGATTCGGCCCATTCCGGGATAACGTTATTCAAAATAAGGCCTCCGTTACTTGAATATATTTTGAAACTATAATGCTATAGATTGAACTGTATTATTGACGTCTGTGGAACTCATTATAACATCTTACCTTTTTAGATAAGCCTGTTAATTATCTGCTCTATATATTCTTTTTAAAGGATACGTCTGTCCAAGAGAAAGCACATTGGATCGAATATACATACTACCAGGAATTCTTCATCCATTTTAAAGAGGTGATTAAGATGAAAAAGCAGATAGCCTCCACTAAGAAGCGAAGGCTTCTTGCCAGTCCTAAGCCCAAACGTAATCTGAATCTTAAAGCAAAAGCCCAGACTATTAATTTCGCGGTTATTGGGGATAGCCATGTGGGATATGGGAATAGCGCAAGCATTTTTAGAAATCTTCTGCCAAAGGCTGTGGGGAGCGGGAATAAGAGGTTTGTTATTTTTGGAGGAGATAACACGCAAGCGGGAGCGAATCATGGAAATAATGCAAATGCCTATTACAAGGACTTCAAGGATACAGTTACTAGCACGCTCGGAAGCATCCCCTATAAAGCATCGATTGGAAATTGGGAGGCAAGTACCCAGTCCTTATTCACACAATATTTAGGGGCTGTTGAAGGACAAATGAATTTCCCTGGGACACAGGGCAAAGTGAAGTACGTATGGCTCAATTGTGCGCTTGGAAAATTTTCGCCGGCCAGTATAAATCTATTAAAGAATTTAGATGACCAGCATTACTACATTATTGATTTTCATTGGCCTTTAAAAGTGAGCGGGATCACGGTCGATCCTAGCCATGTATTAAGCGCGGCGGAGACTGCTAAGTTTTTTACGTCTATTCCTGTTAAGGTGAGAGATAAAGTATTGGCTATTTTTACACATCATGGGCATTTGTTTTACCGAAAGCTTACTAATATATATCCAGGGTATACAAATACAAAATTCTTTGTGTGCGGATGTTCGGGTGATTATAAATGTAAGCCGAGTGGTGATCGCGGTTATTACAACGCCACACTAACCATCAATGGGACGGCATTTAATGTCGATGCTTTTAAGGTAGCGGTCTCTTAGTGAAGAAGTGGATGCGGTTAAAATAAAACGCTAATTTTCGGGATAAACCCGAGATTAGCGTTTTATTTTATTAAGAATAGCCCATTAACCATGGAGTCACAGGTAAATAGTGAGTAAGTAGGATTATTTAACATGTTTGTATAATAGTTTATATATGTATTGAATAAATTTATTTAGGAGGTCTACCCATGAAAGAACTATTATTTCATTCTTTAGAACAAGCGGGTGTGTCGGCTTACGGTGTAGAGCGCATACGTAAAGCAGCTGCACAAATGGTTGAAGACAACATCACACCGGCACAAGTTATTGTTGCTGCAAGAAAGGGTACGCTACTGGTCCATCAAGCGAACGGGAAATTCGGTCCAGAGCCAGGCGCAGCGGAATTAACTGTAGATGCTATTTATCCGCTGTGTTCTATAACAAAACTGTTTACGGCAACCGCTATAATGATGTTAATAGAACAAGGGAAGATTGGTCTAAACAGACCTGTTTCCGATTACATCCCCGAATTTACAGGTGAAGGCAAAACTAAGGTATGCGTACATCACTTATTGACACATACCTCTGGCCTGGAGGGTGAGGTGATTTGGCAGAACGGACAGTTGAAAAAGGAACAAGGAGAATACCCTCCACACGAACCTAATCAAGATCCAGATCAGCATAAGTACTTATATGGCGGTTATGATGCACCGCTTAGTAACGAACCTGGTACGGTGATGTCTTATTGCGGATATGGTTATGAGCTGTTGGGTGAAATCATCCGGCGCGTTAGCGGACAGGCTTATGATGTATTCATAAAGGAAACCATTTTTAAACCGCTTGGTATGGAAAATACATATTATCGTGTACCCATGGACATGCGGGACAAAGTAGTAAGACGTGCACCGGAAGCGGCGTGCGCGGAATGGGTAGACAGCGAGTATAATTTGAATTCCGTATCTGCGGGGGGCGGCGCGTACTCCACGGCTATGGATTTGGCTGTCTTTGGCCAGATGTTTCTTAACGGTGGGATATATAACGGAGTACGATTTCTTAGTCCGGTTACCGTAAAAGAAATGACCCGCAACCAAATTCCAGGCGTATCCTCACAATATAGAGACGAGGTTTTTCCAGAAGCGTATTGGGGGTACGGATGGGCGATTAACGGCTCGAAGCGTGATGGTGGAGATTTGTTCTCTCCAGAAGCCTATTCACACTGGGGCGCGGCAGGTCCTTTCCTTTGCGTTGATCCGATTTATCAGACGGTGACCGTTCATTTATCCGTAGAGTTGGATCACCAGAAGCCATTTAAAAATATGTATGTTGATTACTTCAACAATACTGTTCTGGCAGCCATCACTGATCTTTAATCGAATTTGGTTACCATTCTAAAAAAAGCTTGAGGGAACCTATTAAATAGGTTCCCTCAGGCTTTTTTCCTATTCCAACTCATGTTAATGAAGAGATTATCCTTAATCAACAAATGTAAGATCTATATCTATTTTTCCCTTTGGATGCTTTGCTTGTAATGTCAAAGACATCATATGACCCAATCACGGTTCCAGTAATGTCCCCATTTTTTGCTTTCATTTTCAAAGTATCCCCGACCGCAACTTTTGTTACCTCTAAATCGCCATTTGAAAGGGTTGCATCGATGGAACCTTTTACGCTCACTCCGGACAACAACGCATGGTCATTTTTGGTCTCGATATTCAGATCCTTATCCATCTCTACATTGCTAAAATCACCTTTAATGAATTTATGTAGCGCTAAGACAGTCTCCCATTCCTTTAGAAAATCATGGGTTTTATCTTTCCCTTGCGGAGTGATTTTATAATATTTTCGCAATCGACTATTGTGTTCAGTCGAATACACGGTCTCACAGTTTTGTGTCTCTAAACGCTTTAAAATTGGATAAAGCGTTGATTCGGAATTCTCAATATGCTCAGAAAGATCTTTGACGATTTTGTATCCATGATCCCCCCTAACACCCTTTGAATGCGCTCTTTCTTGTCTTTTTTTAATTACTGTTAGTATCCTTATTGGTTTTGAATTGTCTAGGGGTGACGCCCGTGTATTTTTTAAATACTTTGGTGAAATAGCTTTGGTCGTTGAATTGCAGACGGGTAGCAATGTCGGATAGGTGGATTCCAGGTAATTCAATTAGCCGTTTAGCTTCTTCAATTCGTTCGATTTGAATAAAATCGCTAACGGTGAACCCGGTCTCTTTCTTGAATAGCTGAGAGAGATAACTCCTGTTCAAGCCTGCAACCATTGCCAGGTTATCTAGGGAAAGCTCTTCATACAGATGATTAAAAATATAGTTCTTACAGAGGGCCACAGTTCGCGACAGTTGTGCACTTCTATTATTTCTGACATGGTCAGCGAAATCACAAAGCGCATGAAGAAGAGCGTTGTCTACTGCGGGAATATCCTTCAGTTCTTCGATATGCTGGATATGAAAATCGCTGAGGGTATAGGAAATCTCCCAATACAGCCCTCCATCTATCGCTGCACGTGTAGCGAGGGTAATACAGGAGATCGCCAAATTTTTTTTGCTGCGTAACTGACTTTTTTTAGAGAGTACACCGTAATTTTCTTCGGGGAATGAAGCTTGGCTTCGTAGCAGCTCGGCTTTATTCCCATTTTTGATATGGTGAAATAGAGCCTTTTCCAGCATAGGCTCGTGATGGAACCATGTATTCTCTCTACGGTAAGAGACATCCAAATCCAAGCTGTCGCTAGAGGGCTGTTTGGGTTCAAGCGCTCGAGAGTCAAGCAGTAGTTCGCTCAGGGTCAGAGTTTTTCCAGTAATAAGAGAATAGAGAAGCATAGCGGTATGGTACAATCTCATCCGGTTCATTACAGGCAGATTGCGATAGTAAGTAAGGCATTGATCCTGAAGTCCGTAGGGTACTTCATTGTCACGCATTAGACTGGAGATACTGTCTCCTGAGAGTTGAGTAAATAACGAGGGACCCATTACAATGGTGCCTCCGCCATTATGCTCGAAAGGAAGATCGAGAAGGATATAATTCTCTAGGAAATTAGTGGTGCGAATGATTGGTATTGAGGCATTCCAGGAGTTATCGTTATTAGAATGGTTCTCGTGGTTAGTAGAATCTGTAATCTCTGAAATTAGGTCATTGATGTTATACACCCAAGGGGCAAGCTCTGAAGTGGAAGGCAGCGCTAGCTCGATTCCTCGATCGGAGTCAAGCAGAAACACAGGAATTTGAAGCGATTCATACAGCGCTTTACAGATATATTGAGCTCCTTCATGATCGTCCAAATAATTCAACATTTTAAAGCCTCCTTACCCAACAAGAATACCAAAAATACAATAATAATGCCATAAATCCGGTATGAAGTAGATTAAAATGAGGATAGTATACATTCAGAGGAGGTATTTTTATGAAAACCAACATTCATGAACTCATCGCACAAATGACCCTTGAGGAGAAAGCAGGACTCTGCTCAGGGCTTGATTTTTGGCATACTAAGGGCATTGAACGACTCGGAATCCCCTCTTTAATGGTAACGGACGGACCTCATGGTTTACGTAAGCAAAAAGAGAGTGCCGATCACCTCGGGCTCCATAACAGTGTACCCGCAACGTGTTTTCCTTCAGCAGCAGGGATGGCTTCTTCCTGGGATCGGGATTTAATCGGACGTGTGGGTGCAGCACTAGGGAAAGAGTGTCAGGCAGAGAATGTCGCTGTTCTGCTCGGGCCGGGAACAAATATTAAGCGCTCCCCATTAAATGGTCGTAACTTTGAATATTTTTCGGAAGATCCTTATCTTTCGTCGGAGATGGGTGGAAATCATATCAATGGTGTGCAAAGTGAAGGAGTAGGAACCTCACTCAAACACTTTGCCGCAAATAATCAGGAGCACCGGAGAATGTCCGTTGATGCCGTTATTGATGAGCGGACGCTGCGGGAGATTTATCTGGCTAGCTTTGAAGGTGCAGTTAAGAAGAGTCAGCCATGGAGTGTGATGTGCTCTTACAATCGCTTAAACGGTGAATATGCTTCAGAAAGTGAGTTTCTCCTGACAAAGATTCTTAGAGAGGAATGGGGCTACGCAGGATTCGTCGTTTCCGACTGGGGGGCGGTCAATGAGCGAGTGAAGGCACTGCAAGCAGGGCTGGAACTGGAAATGCCATCCACCGGAGGACTTGGCGATGCCCAGATTGTAAAGGCTGTACAAAATGGTGAACTAGCTGAAGAAATATTGGATCTTGCGGTAGAGCGATTGCTTACTTTTGTTATTAAAGCGGTAGAGAGCCGTAAAGAGAATGCCTCATTTAATGTTGAGGATCATCATCGTTTGGCACGCGAAGTAGCCCGGGAGAGCATGGTGTTACTTAGAAATGAGGATGGGATTCTGCCGTTGTCTAAGCAAGGGACTATTGCGGTGATCGGCGAGTTTGCTAAAAATCCGCGTTATCAGGGCGGAGGCAGCTCACATGTGAATCCGACGAAACTGGATGATGCTTTTGAAGAGATGAAGGCTCATGCAGGTTCTGCCGAACTGCTGTATGCGCAAGGATATGAACTGAATCATGACACGATTAATGAAGCTTTGCTACAAGAGGCACGGAATACAGCGGCAAAAGGGAATGTAGCCGTATTGTTCCTTGGACTTCCGGATAATTATGAATCAGAGGGTTATGATCGCAGTCATTTGTCACTTCCAGAGAGCCATAAAGCGTTAATCGATGCAGTAGCTGAGGTACAAAGCAATATCGTCGTTGTACTCAGCAATGGTTCACCCATAGAAATGCCTTGGATTCATAAAACGAAGGGTATTCTTGAAGGTTATCTAGGTGGTCAGGCTTTTGGCGGTGCAGTGGCAGATTTACTGTTTGGAGAGGTTAGTCCAAGTGGCAAACTGGCAGAGACCTTCCCGATGAAGCTGAGCGATAATCCATCCTTTCTTAATTTCCCAGGTGAAGGGGATACGGTAGAGTACAAAGAAGGCTTGTTTGTAGGCTATCGTTATTATGATAAAAAAGAGCTTGAACCGCTGTTTCCTTTCGGCTTTGGTCTAAGCTACACCGCGTTTCAATACAGCAATTTGAGAATCTCCAAGAGCAGCATAAAAGATACCGAGAACGTACAAGTTACGGCTACCGTCAAAAACACGGGTACTCGCGCAGGAAAAGAAATCGTTCAGCTCTATGTTAGCGACGTGAAGAGCAGCGTGATCCGCCCACTTAAGGAGCTTAAGGGCTTCCAGAAGCTAACGCTTCAGCCTGGTGAAGAGCAAGTGGTTTCTTTTGAACTGGATAAACGCTCCTTTGCTTATTACAACGTCAACATTGGCGATTGGCATGTGGAAAGTGGAGTTTTTGATATTGCTGTTGGTTCATCTTCACGAGATATTCGTCTGACTGCTTCGATTGAAGTAGAATCGACAGTTCC
The DNA here is from genome assembly GCF_002264395.1 of Paenibacillus sp. VTT E-133291. GTDB lineage: Bacteria > Bacillota > Bacilli > Paenibacillales > Paenibacillaceae > Paenibacillus_AQ > Paenibacillus_AQ nitricinens. The sequence goes on along the minus strand of NZ_NFVA01000117.1, from coordinate 3,720 downwards.
ACTTCCGTTAAGTTATCATCGCAACAGTACCGTTGGTGATTTGCTAGACAATCCACGTACGGCGGATAAAGTGAAGGAGTTCAGCAGTATTTTTGGAATGGAAGATGCGATGGACGATAATCCGGAAATGTTCGTGGCGATGATGAAATATATGCCGCTGCGGGCACTGGTTGGGTTCGGTCAAGGGAAATACACGGATGAAGATTTAGCGAAGGATCTGCAAGAATTTAATGCTTTGGCTGTAGAGTAGGTGGAATAGTAGGGAGTAAACCTCAACGTTCGCACTTCACGATATATTTAGAAAAAGGCTGCCCTTAGAGGCGGCTTTTTTGGATTTTGAAGGATTGAGTTAATGAATCTAAATTATTCATTCATTCTCTTCTATATGACTTATATTACATTAAATACCATAATGTCATATGACTAAATTGATGACAACGTACACTATTTAAATGCTCTTTTTATATATATATTGATGAAATGACATGTGTTAGATGCAGATGGAGGTATGAAAAAATACGATATTCGATAACCTTCTTGATGTGCGGGTGATTTTTAAATAGCAACTTTAGTTGTCTTGTTTGCATTGTTGTTTGGATGATAGATTAGAAAAACCGTCGAATTAGGAGGAAAAATGAGATTTAAGGAGTTAATCATGTCTGGAAGCGATCTACAACTAACTAATAATGGATGGTACAAAGCGAATGAATATTAGCATTATATTGTTGGCTCAGCACTTTAATCTAACCGTACAATGTCTGGATCGAATCAAGCAATATACGCCTATGCCCTATGAGCTGATCGTCGTCTCGGATTACGAATCTACTGAAGTGTCGAATTTTCTTGCATATGAATACGGTGTTCATGTCATTCATAGCAGGAGTAAAGGGGTTGCAGCTGCATTTAATCTGGGCGCGCGGTCAGCGTCTGGTGATCGTCTTGTATTTATCCGCGATCAGATCATGGTAAATGAGGGATGGCTAGAGCAGTTGTCGAGCTGTTTGGATCATTATCCGAATGCTGCGATCGTGGGTCCTAGAATGAATGATGTTAGCGGTGGTCAAAGGATTCCCATTGTTTATCAGAACATGGAGCAACTCTATCAGTCGGCATCCATGCTTGCTATTGGGAAGTCAATGTCTTGGACCCGGGTTTCTAGGCTTGTTAGTTTGCTAATGATGATGCCGCGTCGCTATTTTGAGGAGATTGGGTCCTTCGATGAGAGGTTTGAGGTCGAATCCTATGAGGATGATGATCTGTGTTATCGCGCGTTATCAATGAATCTGGATGTTTACATAGCGGAAGGATGCGTAGTCTTCCGGAAGGAACCTCCTTCAGTAAATCCCAATGATCCCGATTGGTACAATAATAGATTAATCTTGAATCGTGCTAAGGCTATAAGCAAATGGGGATTCGATTTAACTTCGTCCTTGCATTGCGGCACGCGGAAGGTCACGGTCAGCTTATGCATGATCGTGAAGAATGAAGAGCAAACCTTAGGACGTTGTTTATCCAGCGTGAGGGAGCTAGTCGACGAGATCATTATTGTGGATACGGGTTCGAGTGATGGAACCAAAGCGCTCGCAGCTTCTTATGGGGCTCGGGTTTATGATTTCGAATGGGTGAACGATTTCGCTAAGGCAAGAAATTATGCCTTCAGTCTCGCGACTCAAGAATACCTGCTGTGGTTGGATGCGGATGATTATCTGCAGTCAGAGGATGCAGAGGCTCTAGGGTCCATTGTATCCGGATTAGCATGGGATATCGATGCCGTGTCGATTCATTATTATCTCGAGCGGGATAAGGACGGTAACGTAACTTCGAGTTTAAGGCGGAATCGTCTGGTTAGACGAAGTTGTGGTTTCCGTTGGATTGGAATCGTTCATGAGTACCTGGAGGTCGAAGGCAAAGTACTCTATGCCGAGTTAGGCATAACGCATGATAGAAAGCATACGCAGTCTTCGCGTAATCTGCTTATCTATGAGGGGATGATAGAAGCGCAGGCGAGCTTCACTCCGCGGGATTTATTTTATTATGCTAACGAGTTGTATGATCACGGCCTATGGCAGCGAGCGATAGAGCAATATGATACCTTCATTGCAATGCCGGATGGCTGGATGGAGGACAAGCTGCTAGCGAGCCGGCGTGCCGCCGATGCATTGGCACAATTAAGCCGCTTTCAAGAAGCTAAGCTTAAAGTACTTCAAGCCTTTGCATTGACACCTCCCCGAGCAGAAGCTTGTTGCCAATTAGGGGCTTATGAGCTAATTGAACAACGGTTCGAGAATGCTGTTTTTTGGTACAAGCTAGCCACAGAAGTTCCTAAGCCGACTGAACCTAACGCTAGAATAGACAATTCGGCATGGACGTGGCTGCCACATTTGCAATTATGCGTTTGTTATGATCGCTTAGGTCAACACGAAGAAGCTAACTATCACAATGAATTAGCTGGGAGTTATGTACCGAAGCATCCGAGCGTCATGGCAAATCGCGATTATTTAAAGCAATACGTAACTTTATATACTTGAGGGGGATATGGTTAATGGCAAGACTAAAGAGAGCAAAGGCAAGTGGGAAGAAGAGTGGAAATTCGTTAGCCTACAAGAGCTCAATGGCATTTATTCTAATGAGTCAGTTAATTGCACCATTGAGTCCTGCTAATAGTGGTATTCTACCCCGGGCAAGCGCCGCGGCTTACAGCGATGTCAATACTTCTTCATGGGCGTACCAGTATATCACCAAAGCGTCCGCACTAGGGGTAATTGAAGGAGACGGTGCAGGCAACTTCAACCCGAGCCGTCCTGTCACAAATCAGGAAGCGGTCGTTATGGTGCTCAGGTTCATGGGATATGAGCAGCCTAAGGCAAATGGCGTGAGCCTGCCCTTCACTGTAGATTCATGGGCAACTGTATGGTTGCAGCAAGCAATTGACATCGGTCTAGTAATTCCAAGTGAGGAAGAGAGACCAAACACCGTCATCTGGGGAAAAGAACAAGCGAGTAGAGAGTGGATAACACGTCTAATTATTCGTGCGGCAGGCAAGGAATCTGAGGCGATAGAGTTAAAGGACGGCAATATCGGTTTTTCCGATGCATCAGACGCATCGGACTGGGCAGCAGGCTACATTAATGCTGCAGTAAACCGTAATGTCATTTCGGGTTTCCCTAATAATACTTTTAAACCTAAGCAGACGGCTACTCGTGCCGAGTTTGCTGCTATTTTATCTAAGACCGAAATATTTGCGAGCACGGTATCCGATCGAATTATCCATGGCTCTGTCGTCTCGATGTCGAAGAATTCAATCGAAGTGTTGAGCAGCAGCGGCCAGACGTCGGAGTTCAAAATCAATACCCATTCAGTTCTGTTCGGAGACAATGGCAAGGGTGTACTGCCTACAGGAGCATTGGTGACGCTCATCCATAATGGAGGAGTAGCTTCCTTCGTTGAAGTATTGGGAATGGGGGCAGCAGGGCAGGCAGGTTCGAAAGGTGAAAAAGGCGATAAGGGAGATACGGGCGCAACTGGCGCAGTAGGTCAAAACGGGGCTTCTGGTTCCAGTGGACCGCAAGGAGCAACGGGAGCAACCGGAGCAGTCGGAGCAACTGGAGCAGTCGGAGTAACTGGAGCGACCGGAGCTAACGGTGTAAATGGAGCAGTCGGAGCGACCGGAGCGGCTGGAGCTAAGGGTGTAACAGGTGCGGTCGGCGCGACTGGAGCAAC
>NZ_NFVA01000071.1 GCF_002264395.1 Paenibacillus sp. VTT E-133291 | reverse complement strand
CTGAAGTTCTACCATTGAACTACACCCGCATTAGAAAGTGAGTACAAGAGATATTGTATCACCCCTATAAATAAAAATCAACATTTTTCTGTTCAAGCATAAACGCCTCCGGAGTCCTAATAAGGACGGTAAGCGTTTAAGCAAGAAATATAAGACATAGAGTATGGTGTGAAACTTATACTTTCTTATATTTTACAAGGAAGCGCCGAGGGGAGCCTTTTTCAAAAACGCTGTTTCAAATTCAGCTGCTTGAATAGGTTTACTGAACAAAAACCCTTGAGCTTCATGGCAATGCTGCTCACGCAAAAACTGCAGCTGCTCCTTGTTCTCCACCCCTTCTGCGGTAACTTTAAGCTTTAAATGATGCGCCATAGAAGTAATCGTGGAGACTATTGCCGCATTATTACTATCCTCCATAACCTCGGAGACAAACGATCTGTCAATCTTTAGCCTGTCGATCGGCATATTCTTCAAATAGTGCAGTGAGCTGTAACCTGTACCAAAATCATCAATGCTAATGAACACACCTAGCTCTTTCAAGCGCTTCAGCTGATCAAAGGCCGTTTCTTTATCCAACGTCATACTCTCTGTAATTTCAAGATCAACATAACATGGATCCAAACCAATATCGGTCAGAATGGAATGAATTTTACCAGCCAGATTCGGCTGAAGGAATTGACGCATAGATAAGTTGATAGATACGCATATCGGCTGGTAGCCTGCTAACTGCCACTGTTTATTTTGCAGGCATGCCGTCTTCAGTACCCATTCCCCAATTGGAACAATTAGCCCACTATCCTCAGCTAATGGAATAAATTCATTAGGTGAGACAATACCACGCTTAGGATGATTCCAGCGCAATAAAGCTTCCATTCCTACAATCTCTTCCGTCTCCAGCTGCACCTTGGGTTGATATACGAGATAGAACTCATCACGTTCAAGCGCTCTTCGCAGGTCATTTTCCAGCTTCAGTCGTTCCTTTGCTTTCATCTGCATGGCTGGGATATAACGGCGAATCTCCACGCCTTGCTCCTTCGCATTATGAACAGCAGTATCCGCATTTTGAATGAGATGTTCCGCAGTTTCCCCGTCACCAGGATAAATACTCATCCCCAAGCTGAGTGAGATATGGTACTCACCAGATTCTATATTAACGGGTGCTTCAAATAATCTGAGCAACTCTGTAGCTCGTGCCAAGCATTCTCCAAGACTTGCTCTTTCTGTCATTAAAAAAGCAAACTCGTCCGCTCCCATACTATACAGCTCTTCACTGGATCTAGCCTCAATACTAAGACGCTCAGACACTAATTTCAATAAAAGGTCTCCGGCATAATGACCCAGAGAGTCATTTATATTCTTAAAATGATTAATATTCATAATAGCCAAAGCTGAGAATTGATCACTCGTGTCTGTCTCTCCAGCATCAATCATTTCTTCTACACGCTGTGTCAGCCGACGTCTATTTGGAAGTCCTGTTAAATCATCATGATAGGCCAAATAATTGATCCGTTCTTCGGCCAACTGTTTCTCGTAAAATGGCTCTTCAATCGTCAGGCGATACACGCCGGTAAGTAACTGGTAATAAGCAATTCCGCTACATAACATCCCAAAGAGATCATCAATATTCCCCCCACTTAAGGGAGTCATAAAGAAAGCCTGTCCTAGCGAGAAAAAGATAAGTGCCCGAATAATAACAAGCAGCGAAGCTGACTTTTCATTATTCCCAGGAAATACGATGACAGCAACACCTGCTAAATAAACAAAAAGTACTGCCAGATCAACGAATTGTTTAATTGTACTCATCCAAGGCTTAGTAAATAACTCAGGCACTGCCGAATGGATAAATACAAATAATGCGATGAAGAGCACAATCAACATGAAGGCGATTCTGAATACATTTCTTTTTTCGGCAACGGTCACAGGTTTGTCTTCTCTACTAAAAATGAACAAAATGCCCAGTCCGCTGGATAGTCTTGAAAAGGTAAGCAGCCACCTTGATTCCTCAGGGGTTATAAACGATGAAATCAATGGAAATGCTACAAAGCCGAGTGTATGCAAGAAATCAATAATACATATTCCACCAAAAAGAGCAGCGACATATAATCTTCCTTTAGATAATCTGCTAGAGAAGAACAACCAACCCTGTGCAAATATCGCAAATCCAAAAGCAACAGTACAACATCCGACAATGAGATAGAGTGCAGAAATAATATCCCAATTGTCCAATCGGTTTAGCGATGTATGGAAAATTTGAATGAATAGGAACAGTAAGGCTCCTATAATAGCCGCTTGAATGGTCTTTTTCTCTTCTTGTCTCATAGGTCCCTCGCGTCTGAAAATGATGTCGATTATTAAGCAACTATGTATAGTCTTGTCCTATGTATAAATATCGGCTAGATCGGTCTTTAAAGTTACATTTCTTTTGTGCGGTAGTATTTTTATAGCGATTATTCATAAATCTTGCATAAATATAAACCATTTTCTTCTAGCAGGCAAGCAAAAATACCTTCAGGCTTCTTATTAGAACTTTAAGCATTTTAGCGAAAAATATTAGAATTATTTATCATAGAAACTTATAGAAATTTTATTTTTATTCAAAAAAAAGCACTTCCCCCTACGAACGGGTTCAGTGCTTCTGAACAACAGGTTTATTTATCTCCGAAGTTAACCTCTGGTGTTGTAAGCTTATCATAGAAATCAACCGCTTTATCCTTATCCGCCGATGCGCGAAGCGCCATTGCTGAACGTGGATGCTCATCAAGCGTACCAGTGATCATGTAAGGAATGATATAGCCCCACTCTTCTTTTTCACGTAAAGGAATCATCAGGCGTTCAATGATATCAATGACAGGACGCAATGTGTAGCGTGTATTCTTCAAATGAGTCACCAGCAGCTCTGTAGGACAGTTCCCCGCAGCACGTCCCATTCCATAACAGGAAGCGTCCAACAGCTCTACACCTTTCTCAGCAGCAATCAACGTATTGGAGAACGCCAGTTGAAGATTATTATGCGTATGTACGCCCAGGCGTTTGTTTGGCAAATGAGTTTTGAACTTCTCCACTAAGTAATTGATGTCGTTGTGATCTAGACTACCGTATGAATCCACAATGTATACCACATCAACTACACTCTCACGAATCATTTCGAAAGCTTCTAATAATTCATTCTCCATTACATTCGACAAAGCCATAATATTGATTGTTGTCTCATAGCCTAGATCATGGAAGGTTTGTACCAGCTGTAAGGCTTTCTCCACATCTTTGCTATAGCAAGCTACCCGAATCAGATCCAGCATACTTTCGCTGCGAGGTAAAATATCATTTTCATCCACACGACCGATATCAACCAAAGCGGAAAGCTTAGTATGTCCCTTTTGCGGGATAACTTTACGTAAGAAGTCATCGTTCAGAAAACGCCATGGTCCAGCACCTTCTGCTCCTTTGAGCAGTTTAGGGGAGTTTTTATAACCGATTTCCATATAGTCAACACCAGCCTCATTCAAGCCGGCATACAAATTTTGCACAAATTCCACGCTGAAATCCCAGTTGTTCACTAGCCCCCCATCGCGAATGGTGCAGTCAACAATCTTACATTGATTAGTCTTCATAATTATCTCCCTTCAATTCCTGCAATCATCGTAGCCGCTATTGCAATCATTATAACCGCTAGCATAGCTTTACTATGCAATTTATATCGTTCAATCATACTTTAATGAAGAATAAATTGTAAAGGTTATTTCACCTTTAACTCACAGATGTTATTATCACATTATGTCTGCGACAAATATCACAGTATGCAAACGCGTAAAAATGCTACATTACAACTAAACAGTTGAGATTGATTATCAGTCTCTTTTGGAGGGATTACAATAACTACTTATACCTGCTGTTCCTTGCTGCAACTACAACCTGGTTCTGCCGGCTGTATTCATAAAATAGAAGGAATGAACCCCATTTTACGCCGCCGTCTTGCTGATCTCGGTGTCTCAGAAGGTGTGCATATCCGCCTCAAAGGAAAAGGTCCTTTTATGGGGCCGATTACCTTGGAATGCAACGGACAACTATTTGCCATCCGCCGAAAAGAAGCTTCAATGATTGAGGTGAACGTCTCTTGAGTTCTATTGCACTTGTGGGCAATCCCAATACAGGCAAGACCTCTCTCTTCAATACCTTAACGACTTCATACGAATATGTAGGTAACTGGTCAGGGGTTACGGTTGAGAAAAAGATCGGAAATCTGAAGAACGGGGCAGGTAAGCTCATTGATTTGCCCGGCATCTATTCACTTCACCCACTCTCCCGTGATGAAGGGGTCGCAGCCCAATATCTGATAGAAGAATCCCCCGAAGCATTAATCAATATCGTGGATGCATCCCAGCTGGAACGTAATCTGCTGCTCACGCTTCAACTGCTTGAGTATGGCAAGCCTACTGTACTCGGTCTTAATATGATTGATGTCGCTAATGCACGTGGTATTCATATTAATCAAACCATTTTACAATCAAGATTGGGCGTTACAGTCCTCCCACTCATAGCAAGAACCGGTAAAGGCAGCGTACAGATGCTCAGCATCCTTGAGGAATCATCAGCTATTCCTGCTGTAAAGTTCAAGCTGAATTATGGTGAGGTAGTCGAGCGAGCGATATCTTCTATAGAAAAGGAATTACGTTCTATAAAAGATCTGCCCAATCATCGTTGGGTCGCTCTACAGCTCATGGAGCAGAATCCGGTTATACTTCAGTTTTTGAAGTCGCGTATAGACGTTACGGGACTGCTAAATATCTGTGAGTCTTGTCAGAGTGAGCTACAACTCAAAAAACTCGCCCTGACACTCCCACAATGGATTCGTTCGAACCGTATGGAGTATATTCGCAGTATTTGTGTCGAAGTCCTTGATACGACAGCTCAGAAGCCCCATAACTTAACTGAAAGACTAGATTCGGTATTGACTCATCGATTTTTGGGACTGCCCTTATTCATTTTCTTTATGTATGCTCTCTTTAAGACTACATTTGACTGGGTTGGCGGCCCCCTATCGGATATCTTAGATGGCCTGATATCCGGCCCTATTAGTGATGGAACGAACTCTCTGCTTCAGACCATTGGAGCTTCAGGCTTCACGCATGCGTTGATTGTGGATGGCATCATCGGCGGTGTAGGAGGCGTACTGGTCTTTGTTCCGCAAATCTTCATTCTCTTTCTGATCATTTCCTTCCTAGAGGATTCCGGATACATGGCAAGGGTCTGCTTGTTGATGGACAGCACCATGGAACGAATGGGACTGAACGGAAAAGCATTCATTCCATTTATTATTGGTTTTGGTTGCAATGTACCGGCCATTATGGCGGCGCGAAGCATCGAACAGCCCAAAGACCGCATGCTGACAACACTGTTAATGCCGCTGATGTCTTGTTCTGCAAGATTACCTGTTTATGCATTATTCGCAGTTGTATTCTTCCCTGAGCAACAAGCGTTTGCCGTTCTCTCTATGTATGTTATGGGTATTGTTTTTGCCCTAATTCTTTGTAAGGTATTCTCTAAATACTTATTCAAGAATGAATCCTCTGTCTTCATTATCGAACTCCCTCCTTACCGTATGCCGCAGATCAAAACCTTATCGCGCAGCACTTGGGAGAAGGGCAAAGGTTTCCTTCGTAAGGCAGGAACGATTATTCTTGCTGGATCAGCGATTATTTGGTTTATGTCTTATGCTGGTCCTGGCGGATTTGATGTAGAAATGGATCATAGCTTCCTAGCGAAATTCGGAGGCATGATTGCACCGCTACTGGAACCGCTTGGTTTCGGAACGTGGCAGGCTGGCTCTACCTTGGTTCCAGGATTTTTAGCGAAAGAGGTTGTTGTGTCCACGATGAATATCATCTATCACGCACCGGATACCGCTGGATTAGAGAATCAAATCTCACAAGTCTTTACCCCGCTGAGTGCAATCAGCTTTATGGCCTTTATTCTGTTATATATTCCTTGTCTGGCCACGGTAGGGGTTATCAAAAAGGAAACCGCCTCTTGGAAATGGACTTTCTTCTCCATGGGCTATTCTCTTGCTCTGGCGTATATCGTATCTTTTGTTATTTTTCAAGGTGGGCGATTATTAGGCTGGTCGTAGGACTTGTAATTTGTTAATTTTCTTAATGAAAGTGGGGCACCGTAATGATAAATGTTCTGATCGTCACTCTGATCTTCGGTTATTCAGGCTGGATCATCTATCGACATGTGCAAAAGGGCAAGCAAGGTGCTTGCGCTGGCTGTGATAAGGGCAAGACCTGTTCTGCAGCGTCTTTAGATTCTCCCCTCTCCTGCTCTTCAACACCTGTTAACAAGAAGAAGTAGGCTTGTATTATGTGCAATAAATAAAGTTCTTTCGTTTAGTCTCCTTTACTAACGGGTATGTTTGTTATAAGCAACTACAGACAATCCCAAGGAGGTAATTCCTATGAACACTAAAAAAACGTTATTTACAACGGTCGCATTAGGAGCTGCATATCTACTCAAGAATAAGGGAACTCGCGATAAAATTATGAATGGTATTCAATCCTTCACTTCTCAATCGAAGGCCAAAAAATCCAGTCGCACGGTTTAAGCTTCTTATTTCTTGAATTCCAGTAAAGGGAGAGGTGCCTCCTAAACCAGAATATGGTTTAGGAGGCACCTCTTATTGTTTATGAAGAGCTGATCATTCGCTTTCGCTGAGCAACCACTGAATCAATGTGCGAACCATGACTCCTGTACCGCCTCTAGGATTAACTCCACGTTCTTTAGAAAGAAATGCGGTTCCAGCAATATCTAGATGTATCCACGGTAGACCTTCCGCAAACTCCCCTACGAATAACCCAGCCGTAGTGGCTCCACCGAATCTTCCTGCGGTGTTACGGATATCGGCCACTTCACTCTTTAGCATGTCGCGGAATTCCGGGTAAGCCGGAAGCTGCCATATTTTTTCACCCGAAACATTAGCTGCTGTCAGAAACTGCTCCATAAATTCCTCATTGTTAGTAACAGCACCTGTAGCTATATCTCCCAATGTCGACAGCACTGCACCTGTCAGCGTAGCAACATCAATAACACGTTTTGCTCCCCATTCCCGAGCATAGGTCAGCGCATCGCCAAGTACAAGTCTGCCTTCTGCATCAGTATTCAATACTTCTATGGTTCTTCCGCTCATTGATGTAATGATATCCCCGGGTTTAAAGGCATTAGCTGAAGGCATATTCTCAGCAGATGGAATGATCATTACGACATTAATTCGTGGACGTAATCGGCCTAATGCCTCCATTACTCCAAGCACAGCCGCTGCGCCTCCCATATCACTGATTAATTCTTCCATGCCTGGGGCTCTTTTTAAGGAAATTCCCCCCGTATCAAAAGTAATCCCTTTACCGACCAGCCCTACTACATTATCCCAGTGCCCCGTTCCCTGGTAACGGATGACGATCATTCGCGGAGGGTTAACACTTCCTTTTCCCACTGCGTGCAAACCGCCCATTCCTTTTTGCTCAATTTCGCGTTCATCCAGTACTTCGGAAGGAAATCCATAACGTTCAGCAACTTCTATAGCGGCCATAGCAAGGTCAGATGGAGTCAGCATATTGCCTGGCATATTCGTCAAGTTACGCGCCAAATTCGTAGCCTCACCAAACGCGAGCCCTTTCTGTATGCCCAGACTCCAATCTTGCTCGATAGCAACCGCTGGCTTTTTCTCCATTGTGAAAATTACTGAGTTTGGACCTGTATATTGAGATTGCTCCTGCTTATAAGTGGGACGTCGATAAGAACCGAGTGATAACCCCTCAGACAACGCATAGGCAATAGATCCGATATCCCTTTCTACTGTTAGCTCCTGAATATCTTCAGCCACCTGAAATACTAGCTGTATCGCCTTCAAACGAAGGGCTGCACGTGCGACCTGAACTCCCATTTGACGTAGATCTTCAGACGTAAGAAGTTGGTCCCCCTTACCCACCAAAATTGCAACGGGACAACCGGATGGATGTTCTAAAGGTAGTACATAAGTCTGATTCAGCTTCCCACTAAATAGTCCTGCCTTCGCCAATAGGCGAATTCTGTCATTCCATTGCTCAGAGACACCACCATGCTCTGCCTCCGTCTCAGAAATGATAAGGACAAGGGCATCACCCTTAATTTCATTAATGGTTCTGGCACTGTTAAACTCTATATTCATCGTGAATACCTCCATTTGTCTCCCAAAGCGAATCCCCATTGTAACATAAGTAAGGCCGATCTCTGCATCTGTATTATCCGCAGGGATCAGCCTAGTGTACTAATGGATTAATGGCAATGAGATTACAAAATGAGTACCTTCGTTAACTCTACTGCTGACAGAAATACATCCACCATGATTTTTGATGATTCGATCACTCACGGAAAGCCCGAGCCCAGTCCCATTCTCCTTCGTCGTAAAAAATGGACTGAACAACCTGTCCAGTGTACGGATATCCATTCCCTTACCGTTATCAGAAATAAAAATACGGACCTCAGAACCCTCTCTACGGGCTCCAACCTCTATTTGACCCATTAGACCATCTGCCCTATCTGTAACGGCCTCCATGGCATTTCTAATCATGTTGAGGACTACCTGCTTCATTTGTTTTACATCACCAGAAATCATCATATCCCCCTGAAAAGAATGCAGATTAATCTGGCATCCTTTCATCAAGGCCTCGCTCTCTGTAAGCAGCACTACTTCCTTGAGCAAGGCTGACACAGGAATCATTCCCACTTGAGGAACTGAGGGCTTGGATGATGTTAGAAATTCATGGATGATATCGTTCGCCCGATCGATCTCCGCCAATATAATCTTGCCATACTCCTGTTTCCCAAGCTGCTGCAGATGCGGGTGAAGCAATTGAATAAATCCACGGATCGCGGTTAATGGATTCCGAATTTCGTGGGCAATAGATGCAGATAATTTACCTAGCACAGCCAAACTATCGTTTTGGTAAGCTGTTTGTTCAATCAACTTATAATCGGAGATCTCTTTAACTGTAAACAAATAACAACCCTTCATTTGCTCTCCACAGCATAATGTAACCTTCCAATAACGGCCATACTCGTCTAAAAATTCATAATTTGATTTTCCTTTGTATACCATCTCTCTATAGCTTTGCAGTACTTGCTTTTTCTTAAAGCGGCTTAGTCTAACGTTAGATAATAGGTGTGATATTGTACAGCCAACAAGGGAGTGACGGGTTAATTCGAGCATCCCGTACATTTGCTTATTTACAAAACTTATAACTCCCTCTTCATCAAAAAGCATGATTCCACTGTCAATATTCTCTAGTACATCCTCGTATGTAGTATCCACAGGCCCTGATTGATAGGTTCTTCCCGGTAATAGAAGACTTTCTTGATATTGGCTAATCACGATACGAAGTTCCCCCTTTTACTGCATTTGACGAAGACGCTAAAGCGACATCAAATTACTATGTATTTGAGTATATGACGAAGCCGCCAGAACATTCGGTAATCGTTGCACTTTTTCCAACCGGTTCAATTATATTCCAATCATATCCAAGTGAAGTAGACAACGCAATCAGAGAAACTGTCGAATGATAAAAAAATTCATAAAATGATTCCAAAGACATATAAAATATCACATCAAATTATATTTATTACTATTAATTCGTTCAATTGATTTAAACCCGTTAGAAAAAATTTAGATAAAGATAAAAGCCCTCGCAGTTGCGAAGGCCTTGTTAAAGAAATGGGTCAACCCCAAATTGTAAATAATCTTACGCTTTCTGTTGCAGACGAAGCCGTCTTTGACTCATCACAGCTAATCTTTTCTTCAATTCCCGTTCCCACTTCGTATCCTCAATCTGTTTGGCTACAGCAAGCAGGTCAAGCGCCATATCGATCTGACTCCGCACAATAGCTAGAGGCTCTTCACTCTCGATGTTAATGACATTTTCGAATATTGCAGTTTCGTCTTCCATGACATAGTCCTGAAAATCCACATCAGTAACACCGTCTCCATGTGCGTATTCCGCCAAAATCTCATACTCGTTTTCGACCTTATAGTGAACCTCTACACGATGACATACCGGACAAAAAAGCAGGGGAACATTATGGACTTGCGTGCGATAATGTTTAAGGGTTCCCTTTGTTCCTACCATACTCGCTCCACAGCAAAAGCTCATATTTGTTCACCCTCCTTAGAATGACTAACTCATCTGAGTTTTTATTATTGTATTACATTACCCCAATGGAGATTCCTCCACTCGAGGACATAATATAACTTTTCACGCCTATTTTCAAATCCATTTTTTATTTAGGACTTTTTGGAGCAAAAAACCTCCTTACAGAAAAACTTCTGCAAGGAGGTTGAAATCAGAATATCAAAGATCAGATAATAGCAGAACAGCATTTAAAGGTTTCTGTCACCTGGTTTCCAGTTCATTGGGCATAAGCCGCCAGATTGCAGGGCTTGAAGGACACGAAGTGTTTCTTCTACGCTGCGACCTACATCATTGTGATTAACAACTTGATATTTCAATTCACCTTCAGGATCAATGATGAACAATCCACGCAATGCAATACCTTCTTCTTCAATCAGAATGCCGTAGTCTTTAGCTACTTGTTTAGTAATATCACCAGCAAGCGGGAAATTCAAACGGCCAAGACCATTGGAATCCTTAGGTGTATTGATCCATGCTTTGTGGCTGTGGACCGAATCTACACTCGCGCCGAGAATTTCTGTATCAAGCGCTTCGAACTGGGCAGCTGCTTCACTAAGAGCAGTGATTTCAGTCGGACATACAAAAGTAAAGTCCAGAGGATAAAAGAAGAATACCAGCCATTTGCCACGATAGTCGGACAGACTAACTTTACCAAAATCCTTACCATCGCCCGATACGGTTTGCATAGTAAAATCTGGAGCTGGTCTACCTACTAAACGTTCAGCCATTGCCAAAATCCTCCTTTGATTATGTAAGAAACCAACCATTTCATGTCGTGATATGCTGGAATAATTTACATCTTGTCTACATATCAAATGGTATCATCGTACAAAATCAAAGTCAATCTTAGACAAATCCATCTATAATCGTAATTAGGAATTATATTTTTTATGCTTTGCGGATAGCTGCAACAATCAGGTCGCCCATTTCAGATGTACTAAGCGCTTTTCTCTTATCTACGGCAATATCACTTGTACGGTGACCTGCATCCAATACTTCAGCCACAGCAGCCTCTATCGCAGTAGCCGCATCTTCGTAACCAAAGGTTAAACGGAACATCAGGGCTAAGGACAAAATCGTAGCAATCGGATTCGCAAGCCCTTGTCCAGCAATATCAGGTGCGGAGCCGTGAACGGGCTCGTAGAGACCATAGTTACCGTCAGCCATCGAAGCGGAAGCTAACATACCAATAGAGCCTGTCAACATCGCAGCCTCATCGCTCAGAATGTCACCAAACATATTCTCGGTTACGATAACATCAAAGCTGGATGGACGGCGCAGCAGCTGCATCGCGCAGTTATCAACGAGTACATGCTCTACCTCTACCTCAGGGTATTCTGGAGCAATCTTATTTACGACCTCACGCCATAAACGTGATGTTTCAAGTACATTCGCTTTATCAACACTTGCCAGCTTATTGCGGCGCTTACCAGCAATTTCAAAAGCCTGACGCACGATTCGTTCCACTTCCATTACGTTATACACACAGGTATCCACCGCTTCTTCACCATGTTCACCTTGACGACGCAGTTTATCTCCGAAGTAAATACCACCAGTCAGCTCACGAACGACCATAAGATCTGTTCCTTCCAGCACTTCTGGCTTCAATGTCGAAGCATCCTTAAGGCAATCGAATACGACTGCAGGACGTAAGTTTGAGAACAACCCAAGCGCTTTACGAATGCCAAGCAATCCGGTTTCAGGACGAAGCTCCTTTGAATTGTTATCCCATTTCGGTCCGCCCACAGCGCCCAGTAATACAGCGTCAGCACTGCGACAGATTTCTAATGTATCTTCCGGCAGCGGTGTGCCTCTTTCGTCTATTGCAATGCCTCCAAATAGAGCGTGCTCCGTTTC
Organism: Paenibacillus sp. VTT E-133291; assembly: GCF_002264395.1. Lineage (GTDB taxonomy): Bacteria > Bacillota > Bacilli > Paenibacillales > Paenibacillaceae > Paenibacillus_AQ > Paenibacillus_AQ nitricinens. The sequence goes on along the minus strand of NZ_NFVA01000071.1, from coordinate 23,466 downwards.
AAAGGTATACCCAAATACTTCTCCCGCTCTTTTTAATACTTTTTCTGCTTCAGCTACTACTTCAGGTCCAATACCGTCCCCTGCGATTACGGCGATTTTTTTAACCTCACTCATCTCAGTCACTCCTCAAGTGGTCTGCTCTAACAGACATAGTTCTTCTTTATATTGTTGTATCATACCCAGTCGTAAAGGACAAAGATATAGATTCTATTGAGTTGATAGGCATAGCCTATAAAACAATTATTGTGAAGGAAGATTTTCTTGAGTAATGAAAAGTACCGCCCAGGATCATCCCTGTAGCGGCTCTGCATTTTCACGTTTTATTAATGAATTGGATTTGAAATTACGTCAATGTTTCCACCTGAATATTTCAGGAAATAGGCAGTTTTGGTGCTTGAATCGTAGCTCAAAAATTTGCTATTACCACTTTCAGGCCATTTTTGCTCTTTTAAGATCTGAGTTCCTTCTTGCGAAAATAACGACCAGGTTTGTTCTAATACATCCCCAACAAACACTTGATTGTTAATAAAGTCCGTCTTCCACCCCGAAAGATCACCCTCTTCTTTAAAAGCTTGCTTAATAGAGGTTGGTGCACTTCCGGTTGCAACATTCATCAAACGGAACACGTTCTGAGGATCATCTGAAACAGGACGCTTCGCGTTAGCTGGAACTGGCTGGTAAATGTATGATGTGTATACTGCAAGATTTGGACCAATAAATTTAAGCTTAATATCAGCATTAGAGTCTTTAAACATTTTTTCATTATGGTGAAATAAATTAATTGTTCTTACAAAGAAATCATCGCTCATTATACCTTGTGCTTGATACTTTATAGCTAAATAAGGATATCCAACAAAATCCCAACCCTGAACGTTTACACTTTCATATCCGTTGTCGTTAATCTTAGCGTTAAAGCTTACACTTGGCTTAGTCCAAGGATACTGATAAAGATTAAAGGAATCTCCAAATTGAACCATGATTCGTTCGTTTACTTTCCCCGTAGGAGCAACCCATTTGATTTTGTCTGCCGCATCTTTAAGCGGTATTTCTGTTTTACTAATCTGCTCTCCGGTATAGGTAAAGACCGTTTTCGTAATTTCGTTGCCATTTGATTTCTTTAGCAGCACTATTTTTTGCGGATTCTTCATCATGTTAAGATCGAGAATCGTATGAGCATCATTTGAAAGATTGATTACCTTATTTGTTGTTACATTGACCACGTCTGCTTTGTTAGTGCTATGATCTATGATTGCGACGAGATCGCCACTAACAGAAAGCACATCTGTACTGTCCAAGCTTGGAGGCAACGTCGATGGATTAGCATAGGATTGATTTGTGAATACAAGCATTCCGATAATTCCTGCGAAAATAATACTGAAGCTCTTTTTCATAGCGCTTCCTCCATTATGAAATTTTTTCCATTGTAAATACGTTATAAGCTAAAAAAAGTTTCTGAAAACATAAAAGCTACGCTAACGAGCACCAGCGAAGTACTGGGCAAATTTGCCCTTGATTAATAAGTTGTTTACAATAAAGTTGAAATCATCTACCTAAGGAGTGAATGCGAAGTGCAATATGCTAAGCTTGGCAAATCCGGTATGAAGGTCAGTCGGCTATGTCTCGGAACAATGAACTTCGGCCCACAAACAGATGAACAAGAAGCCTTTCGTATTATGGACGCTGCACTCGACGCAGGTGTTAATTTTTTTGATACCGCTAACATTTATGGTTGGGGCGAGAATTCCGGTTTAACAGAAACGATTATTGGTCGTTGGTTTAAACAAGGCGGTGGGCGACGTGAAAAGGTCGTGTTAGCTACCAAGGTATACGGTGCAATGAGCGATAAGCTCGACGGGCCTAATGATGAGGGCGGACTATCATCTTATATTATACGCCGCCATCTAGAGGGGTCTCTGCAGCGTCTCCAGACCGATCATATTGAATTGTACCAGATGCATCACATTGACCGTAGTGTGTCTTGGGACGAGCTATGGGGGGCTTTTGAGCTTGCTGTAAACCAAGGAAAGATTGGTTATGTCGGCTCCAGTAACTTTGCAGGATGGGATATCGCTGTAGCCCAACAAGAGGCCAAGGCACGTGGCTTCTTAGGTTTGATTTCTGAGCAGCATAAATACAGCCTGACCTGTCGCCTTCCTGAACTTGAAGTATTACCTTCCTCTCTCCATCATGGTTTAGGCGTTATTCCTTGGAGCCCACTGGATGGAGGTCTTCTTGGACGCAATGCACTTAAGAAAATAGAAGGCAGCCGCAGTGGAGGAAATACCGAGCGCGTAGAGCAATACAAAGATCAGCTTGAGGCTTTTGCAAGCTTATGTATGGAGCTTGGAGAACCACAAGATAATGTAGCGCTAGCATGGTTATTAGCCAATCCTGCTGTAACCGCACCAATTATTGGACCACGCACACTAGAGCAATTCGAGAGTGCACTACGCAGTCTTGAGATTGTGCTAGATGAATCTGTTCTTAAACGGCTAGATGAGATCTTCCCAGGACCGGGCGGAGAAGCGCCTAAAGCTTACGCTTGGTAGGTTTCTTATAATTTGAAAAAGGGAGTTAAGGCTTCAGCAGAACCAATCGCTGAAGCCTTAACTCCCTTTATTGTTCGTACTTATTCAGCTGTGTCCACGGTCACACTTCCATTACTTGTACTTAAGTCCACGGTATAAGTTCCTTTACCGAGAATGGCAGTGCCAAAGCTGTCCCCGTCTAGATCCCAAGGAATATTCCCCTTCAGTGAGCCGTTGCTAGTATCCGCTGTAATCTTCGCATCGGACACAGTTGGCAATCCCACCGTAATCTTTCCGTTACTAGACGAACATTTCCATTTTCCAGTCACTGCTGAATGAATAGTGATCTTTCCGTTGCTGCTCTTTGCACTCAACGCTCCATCTATATTATCCAAAATAATCGCACCATTAGAACTTTTGAGCTGCGCCCCACCTTGGATGTTCTGAACAGTCAGTGAGCCATTGCTGGTATGTGCCTCAACTCCACCAGCAACATCATGAATATTTATAACCCCATTACTAGTGTCAACCACTAAGCCAGACTTCAAATCCCAGGCTTCTATTGACCCGTCACTAGTATCTACCTCAACGGCAAGACTGCTAGGTACACTTACATTTAAATAAGGACTTTTAGTATTAAATCCAAACTGAATATTAGAGAACCAATTATGATCTGTATCGAGCTCCATAATCAGCGTATCTCCCTCAGTTTTTACTTTCCATTTCTTTTCCAACGAACTTTCGGCTTCACTTTGCGATTTTCCAGGTAAGAGTAAGCTTCCCTCATAATCCAATGAGCTTCCATCTATTCCCTCGACCTTTACTTTTCCACTTGGAAGTACGATTTTTAGCGTCGTAATATTGTCTTTCACTTCGACATTGCCGCTTAGTGGGGTTAAATGTGTATTCCCGATTAAACTGCTAAGTGAGCCTCCGGCCATTACGCTCTGTGCACTGCTTGCTCCAACCAACAGGATGATCAATAGGATCGCCCAACCGCTCACACGACTTTTGGCATCGGATTTGATAAACAATCTTAGCAACATCTCGAGTCCGAACAGAATCAACAATGCTGGCCATAAATAACCAAGTACTTCATAGCTGATCATATTATACTGAGCCATCACAATAATGACACCAAGTGCGATGCAGCCTATAGCTGCAGTGAAACTCCCGATTTTCCATCTCCCCATAGTGAAATCCCCGTTTCTTACGCTCTCGTATTGTTTCTTAGCATCTTCAGACCGTACGCAATCAGACCCAGTGATAGCAAGATCGTACCAATGTTAATCTCAATTAACATTCTCCAAAGCGTCGGAAATGCTGAGATCACCAGCATAAGGAACCCAGCAACAACACATCCAACACCAACCCAAGCCGGATTCACATCTTCATGTGGGTAACCTGGCATAGAGGATATCCCCATCGTCCAAGGCTCTCCGAAGCTGTCAGGATGGAACATCATACGCTCGTGTTCGGCTGCAGTTATTTTCATCCAAGCCGCTTTCTGCAGGGCATCAAACAATTGGTAAAACCACAGTGCAGCTAGCGCAAAAGGGAAGATCATGGGCTCAGACGGAATAAACATAATACATAAGGAAGCCCCGATCATAAACTGCAGCCCCTGCTTTTTGAAGCCTAAGTACAAATGACCTACACCAGGAATCATAGCTAGCATAAAAGTGAGCCAACGTCTCTTCTTAATCATAATACATCCTCCTAAAATTTGGATAGCATAAACTTTTCAGTTTACCTGAATCCATCTATTATTTATAAATCTCTTTATGACTATTTTCTAAAGCCACCAAACCATTGGGTCACAGAATTCGACACATGACCATTAATTTCAGTGATCCCATAAGCCAAATTCTCAAAAACGCCAAACTGCAACAATAACAAACTCAAGCAGGCAGCCACCGCATAATGTGTCAAAGATGTTCTAGGAGCAAAACGACGTCTTACGCTTGTCGCTTTAATCGCTCGTTCCCTGCGTCCTGTTTCAAGCTGCTCAATATGGGCCATAACACCTGCTGCTAGATCTGGAAAGTCCATCTGTTCATGTTGATATTCGCTGTCTGCTTCCATTTCTGACCAAAGAGCTGACATTTCTTTCGCTTCCTCCAGCCACTGTGCGCAATCAGGACAGGATTGTATGTGCAACCGGATACTCAGCTCCATATCTGGAGACAGAAGACCGTCAATGTAATGTGGCATCCATTCCTTCACTATTGCACAATTCATCGCAATTCCTCCCTTTGTCTACGCATCATCTGTCTGGCACGATAAAGCTGCGATTCGATAGTTTTAACGGAAACACCTTTTTGCTCCGCTATCTCTTGATAAGAATTTCGCTGAAAATAGTACAGCTGTACGACCGACCGGTACGGTTCCGCAAGGCTGTTCACATTCTCACCCAGCTCAGCTGATTGTTCCTGCTCTAGCACCTCTTGCTCTGGTGTTTGAGACGTTACCCAATCATTCTCAGTGTAATCAGCTGCACTCCGATGCCTCCACTCCCTATCATTGGCCCGTTTCCAGTCCAGACAGGTTCGATAGGCTATCCGATAAAGCCATGTCGAGAAGGTAGACTGTCCTCTGAAAGAGGGGAGCGCTTTGTATGCTTTTATAAAAACCTCTTGGGCCATATCTTTGGCCGATTCGGCTTCTCCAGTAATCTTGACGCACACTCTGTATACCATGCCTTGATAACGTGTCACCAAATGCCCAAAGGCCTGATGCTCACCGTTCAGCACAGCAGAAATCCATTCCGCCTCTTCCAGCTTTCTCCCCTCCTTCACCTACATAACGTTAGACGCCAGCCAATTCTATTCCCCTGCAACTTAATCACAACTTTTTTTAATTTTTGAAATATTTTTGTGAAAGGAATATATTGTTTTTTGTCGAATAATGTTTAATTACTATGACTAAAAGAAAACTGTTTCTAATTATCACACTGTTTCTTACGGTGCTAACTGGATTTCGGATCCTCTGGGTAATGATTTCTAACCACCCCATACAACCACAATTGACCAATGGGGTACTGGATTTACGCGATAAACAACTGAATCAGAATAATCTTTTTATTTTAGATGGGCAATGGGAATTCTATCCGAATCTACTGCAACCTTCGTTTAATGAACAATCTCAAGCTGCCACTCCTCCACAATATATACAAGTCCCGGGCAACTGGAAAAAGGCCTTTAGCGATACGGAAAAATCCACCTATGGTTACGGTTCCTATCGACTGCGTGTTCTTGTAGATAAGGATAAGCAACAATCCCTAGGTCTTCTCCTTTCTGGAGCACAGACTTCTTCGGAATTATATATTAATGGTGAACTGCTGGGTAGCTCTGGTTCTCCTGCTAAGGATAAAGAGCACTATATTCCCTATACACTGCCTTATTCAGTCTTTTATACAACCGACAAAAGTAGCAACGAGATTGAAATTGTAGTCCAGGTAGCTAACTATTCTTTTGCCAAAAAAGGGGGAATAACCAAATCTATTGTATTGGGCAGCGAAAAAGCATTAGCAAAGCAAAGAATGCTCTCCGTTGGCCTACAGCTGTTGTTATGTGTTGTATTGATGCTGGACGCCGTATATGCTGTTATTTTATATATAATGGGGCCGCGACAGAAGATGTTGGTCTATTTTTTTCTGCTGGTAATCTCCGCTATTGCGTCAGTACTTATGGATGATGATAAGCTTTTATTGCACATCCTTCCCTTGAACTATCAATGGGATCTGAAATTATTGCTCATCTCATACCTCTTTACTTTTATTTTCATTCTGCTGACAAGCAAGCATCTTTTGTTCAAGGATGCACCCATAAAAAGTGTTCGTATCTTAACTATCCTATCTATAATACACATTCTTTTCATATTAGTTGGACCTATTGTCCACTATTTTGAATTTTACAGACCCCTTTTCGGCATAAACTTATTGTTTTTGGCATTAGGAGTGGTGATTCTTTTTCTAAGGTCTATTCTAATGAATTACGAAGGCGCAATATTTCTTTTGTTATCCATACTAGCCATCGTTAACAGCACTCTGTGGGGAATGTTCAAGAACTATAACTGGGTTAACGTTACTTATTATCCTTTTGACCTCATGATCGTGTTTTTATGCTTTGCGACTTTTGGATTTAAACGTTATCACTGGAATGCAAAACATACTGAAAAACTGGCCCAAAGTCTACAGAGAAGCGTTACGCAAAAAGATGATTTTTTGGCTAACACTTCACACGAATTACAAAATCCGTTGTATAGCATCATTAATATGGCAGAAACGGTCCTTAACAGCGAACGACCGGCTTTATCGCCGCAGAATATAGAAAATTTAGAAGTACTCATTACTATAGGAAGACGTATGTCCCTGCTGGTAGACGATTTGCTGGATCAACCCGAGCTTCGTGAAAGCAATATACAACTACAGCTTAGAGAGCTTAAAATTCAGTCCTTCGCAATAGGTGTGCTAGATATGTTCAAATTCTTTACGGAAGGAAAATCTTTAACCTTAATCTCGGAGATTCCCGATTCTTTCCCTTCCATTCTAGCCGATGAAAAAAGACTCATTCAGATCTTGTTCAATCTGATTCAAAATTCAGTTAATCATACGACCGTAGGTACGATAAGAATCCATGCGGATATACATAAAAAAACGGCACGGATTCATATTTCGGACACAGGTCTTGGCATGAGCGAGGAAATGCTGCACAGGGCTTTCCAGCCCTACGAACAGGGTGACTCCAGCATGCACAAAGTTAGCGGTGGCATCGGGCTTGGATTAAGTACCGTTAAGCAGTTAGTCGAGCTTCATGGTGGGAAGATCAGTGTAATCTCTGCACTTGGACAAGGGACTACCTTTACCTTCACCATGCCTTTATCCGAGCCTGCTAACCGAGATTCACATTCAGAAATCCCTTCAACTCCTGAATACTCAGACACACCGGCAATGATTACGCTAACCAAATGGTCTACGACCAGTACAGCATCTTCAACGGATGGAAGAAGGCCTAGGATTCTGGCTGTAGACGATGATCCGGTTAATTTGAAAATCCTTACTAGCGTACTATCCATCAAAGACTATGAAATGGTTACGGTAACCAGTGGAATCGATGCTTTAACAAAACTGGATATTGATCAATGGGATTTAATCATTACAGATGTAATGATGCCCCAGATGTCCGGCTATGAATTAACACAGAGAATTCGTGAACGTTTTACCATAGCTGAGCTTCCTATTCTACTTCTGACCGCACGTAGCCAGCCGGAAGATATCTACACCGGATTTGTTTCGGGCGCGAACGACTATGTAATGAAGCCTATGAACGCTATGGAGCTAAGAGGACGGGTCCGTTCCTTAACAGATTTAAAACAGTCCGTAAATGAACGGCTTCGCCTGGAAGCAGCGTATCTTCAAGCGCAAATACAACCCCATTTCTTATTCAACACATTAAATTCTATATCAGCTCTGGCATCTTTTGATACACAGCGTATGAGTCACCTCATTGATGCCTTTAGCTCTTATTTACGTTTAAGCTTTAACTTCTTGAACGCTGAGCCGATGATACCGATTGAACATGAGCTTGAGCTTGTCCGCGCCTATCTGTACATAGAGAAAGAGCGTTTTGAGGACAGGATGACCATCAACTGGGATGTAGCAGAAAATCTACATTTTCAGTTACCTCCCTTGACCATTCAGCCACTCGTTGAAAATGCCGTTAGGCACGGTATATTAAGCCGCTCCAAAGGAGGTACGCTTTCAATATCGATCAAAGAACTAGCTGATGACATCGAGATTACAATCGCTGATAATGGTAAAGGCATGACTTCCAAACAACTTCAGCAACTACTGGGCAGCCAGTCTAATGTAACCCGAGGGATTGGATTCCTTAATACACATAAACGCTTGTTACGTGTCTATGCTAAGGGTTTGCTAATTAAAAGCAAGGAAGGGCTAGGCACTTCAGTAAGCTTCATAATCCCTTCTGAAAAAAGAAATATGAATCGCAAAAATAACTAGTCACAGACAAACTATAATGAACCGAAATAAAAGTAATCATATATTGTTTTTTGCTAAAAAATACTATATTGAGTGGTGGAATAACAATGATTCAAGCAGTATTGGTGGACGATGAACGCCTTGCTCTCGTAAAGTTAGAATTCATGTTAAAAGAAATGGAAGCTGTTCATATCATCGCGTCCTATACAGACCCAGTTCAAGCTATACAAGAAGCTCCAGCCTTGGAGCCTGACGTTATTTTTATTGATATTGAAATGCCTGAAGTGAGCGGACTTCAGGCTGCCGCAATTCTGCAAGAGGTCTGTCCAAACGCTAATATCGTTTTCGTGACCGCATATAACCAATATGCAGTGGAAGCCTTTGAATTAAATGCGATTGATTATATTTTGAAGCCCGTGCGACATGACCGTTTATTCAAAACAGTACAACGCTTGGAGGACAGATTGAGGTTTGCACCAAAAAGCACTGAGGTAGTACAAGAACTAACGATTCGTTGTTTTCAATCGCTGCGTTTTGAACGAGGAGGACAACCTTTAAACAATCTCCGTTGGAGGACTTCTAAGGCACAAGAATTGTTTGCTTTCTTGCTTCATAACCGCAACCGATTCGTCAGTAAAGATACCCTGATTGACCTACTATGGCCAGATTTCAACCTTAAAAAGGCTTCTACCCATCTCTACACAACCATTTATCAAGTACGGCAATGTTTAAAGCAAAGTGAGGTAGATCTGCATATCAGCAACGTCAGTGGCGGTGAAGGGTATACGCTTGAGACCGGGCCGCTTCTAATCGATGCAGCCCAGTGGGAGCACAATATTCTTGCACTCGAATCCATCGGAGAGGACAATTATGCAGAACATCAAAACGTATTTGAACTTTATTCAGGGGATTATTTTGGAGATTACGACTATTTGTGGGCAGAGGGCGAACGACAACGTCTGCGCACCATTTGGCTACACCATGCTATGGGAATGGCCCAGTTCTATATCGACAACAACAGAGTTCCCGAAGCTGTCACCGTGTATCAAAAGGTAGTACAGCTTCAGCCCTACTTTGAACAAGGACATTTAGGGTTAATGAAGGTCTACGACAGTATTGGGGAACGATCCGCTGTAGAAGAACAATACAAGAATCTGACGGACTTATTGAAAGGCGACCTTAGTATTGGCCTTCCTGCCGTTGTTCAAGATTGGTATGAACAATGGGAACTACATAACCTTAGAATACGCAGCAAGAAATAGTTTCTATTTATCAAAGACACCCGGATCTATTCGGGTGTCTTTATTGTTACGATATATTAATTGCTGCGTTTTGAAACTGCTAGTGATATTCTTACAAGCTACAAGCTATGCCCTATTATCCTAATTCCGGTAGATCTACGAAGGTAACAGCGGTATCTGAAGTGCTGTGCAATTCAAAGATGACAATTTCATTGTCGCCTTGCTTCAATAAAGGTCCTGGCACATACATTGTTTTCTGTGGTCCGATATTCCAATAGCGTCCAAGGTTGAACCCATTAATGAACACGACGCCTTTAGTCCATCCTTCCATGCTCAAGAACGTATCACAAGGTTCATCCACAACTAAGGTGCTGCGGAAGAAGCTAGGTTCCACTTGCTTGAATAGACCTTCAAACTGCAGACCAGATAAATCTGTTAATGGCAACGTATACGTCGTCCATTCTGACAGAAACTGCCGTCCATACCGTACCCCTTCGGTAATCCCCTTACAATCTCTCATATAAGGACCATAGTTGATGCGTCCTAAATTCTCTACAATTATACTAACATGCAGCCCTTCGGCCGGAACCTCGAACTCTAATTTTACCTCTGGCTCTACACGATCTAAGGTTGCAGTGAGCTCTCCATTCAGAAAGACTAATGCACGATCATGTAAATCCTGGATGAAGAACTCCTCTTTGGGACGAGGTCCTGTAAGGAACGTACTATAATGAATAAAGCCATAATCCTGACCCAATTTCTCCATCGGTTCAGGGTATGCAGAATGAATGGGTACAGAAATGCGATTCAAGTTTGCGGTAAGTGAAGCTTGCTCCTTCATCTCTACTCTTCCATATGCTCTCTTAGCAACAGGAGCTGGCAACTCAACGGGTCCGAGATCTGCATATTTGGAGATCACTTCACGAACTGCATAATATTTAGCTGTTGGCTCACCGGATTCACTCAGTAATGAATCATAGTCATAACTAGTAATTGTTGGTTCATAGCTGTCAAACGTATGCCCATTCGCTCCGTTGTAGAAGCCAAAATTAGTTCCGCCATGGAACATATAGAAATTAACGGATGCGCCTAAACTAAGTATCTCATCCAATACCTTCGCTACATCCTCAGCCGGACGCGTATGATGCTCCTCACGCCAATGATCAAACCAGCCGTTCCAATATTCCATACACATGATTGGAGCCTCTGGTTGGTATTCACGGAGCTTGTTGAATGCTTCTACTGGACGTGATCCAAAGTTCACCGTCTCCAGCACACCTGGGACCATACCTCCCTGTAACATCGCGTCTTCAGGTCCATCGGAAGTGAATAGTAGTACATCTATCCCACGGGAAATCACGCTGTCTTTTAAATGAGTCAAATAGCGCTTGTCATTGCCGTAACTACCGTACTCATTCTCAATCTGCATAGCAATGATCGGGCCACCATTTGTACATAACAGTGGTTGTAATTTGGGGAGCAATACATCATAATACGCATCTACATGATCTAGAAATGGTTTATGGTAGCATCGAAGACGCATATCCGAATCAGCTAGCAACCAAGATGGCAGTCCACCAAATTCCCATTCTGCACAAATATAAGGTGCGGGACGAACGATGACATGCAGACCCAAATCTCCTGCCAGTTCAATAAACCGGACTACATCTGCCATACCTTCAAAATGAAGTTGGCCTTTCTTCGGCTCGTGTAAATTCCATGCCACATAGGTTTCAACCGTATTGAAGCCGCAAGCTTTTAATTTGATAAGACGGTCTTCCCAATGTTCCGGCAGAGTCCTAAAATAATGGATGGCTCCTGAGATAAGCCGTATCGCCTGATCGTTATAATAAAAGGAAGATCCTGAATAATGAAAAGTTGCCATATTCTCAACACCTCGTAATGGTATGATCACTTAAGTAGAATAACTTGCTATCGCCTGATTGATCCGCTCTCTTGCCTCTAAGAGCCATGTTCCATGATCCCTCGGGTATACAGAGAAGGTCAACGATGTGCTCAGACCCTCTTCCATAATGGCTATCGTTGCTTTCTTGCCAATTTTCTGCTCAAGTAATTCTAGTGCGCGCAAATCCTGCAACCCTTCATATAGAACTTCCAATCGAATGGATTCAATCGGGCCTTCTTCTCCCGGATAGACCAAGTAGGCATCTCCTGAGGGAAATGCATGCTCAGCGTCAGTCGTACGATAAGGGTCCAGCCGCTGATTCAATGAATATTGCGAGTACCAGAAGTTATAACCCCAATGCAAGAAGCCCTGTAATCCGAATTTATACAATTGAAACCCGATTATACGATTTCTAGCAGACGGCATGTTGAAAAACCGGTTGGATACTTGTTCACCTTGAGCGCAGCAATAGTACGTCCAAAGGTCTGGAACCTGATGTTCTAAGAACGGTTCAATATGCGTATTCGCAGGAATCGGCCTTTTCACCAGGCCCTGTTCATACAACTCCAATTCAGACAATGCGTCCATGATCGGATAACTTGATAAATGTTTATAAATGATCTCACTTGCAGCTCGGTACGATTCCAAATGTTCCTCTCCTGGTTCATCTGAAATATGGAACCAGCTTTGCTGGTCTATTCCCTGCTCTTTCAAATATTGATCTAAGCAAGGTAAAAATTGATCCAAGAAACTATGGTATTCCGGCGAGGAGGCGTCCGTATCCCAGCCGAATAGTTGCTGATCTTCACCTTGAATGGTTACCATTATTTTTGGTGCACACTTTGCCCCCCATTGAGTGAATAAATGAGAGAACTCAAAGTATTTGAAGCCAAGCCGGCGGCACATCGATACCCAACGAGTAAGCAGATCAAATCCGAATTCATAACGATCTCCCGCTTTAGTCACGGATATCAATTGAACCGTTGGACGTACTCCACCAATGGCTGTATCCAAAGGCGGTGTAAACAACGGAGTTAAGATCATGTTCATGCCATGCTTAACCATCGTATCTGCATAGAGTTCTATAAGGTCCCAATGCGCTTCACTAAATACTTCGACATCATACTTTGTAGCAAGACAATCCACATGGAACCATTCCGTATGAATTAACTTTTGCGGCGGTAGTGTTGCAGGGATGACGGTTAACTCAAATACATCCGATTCACCTAACATCTGCCCTTCAGATGATTGGAAGAGGACCTGAATAGAACGAAGCCCCGTACTCATTGATTCATCCAAGGTTATCGTCACCCATAAAGATCGCCATTGTCCCGGGATCGATGAAATAGATTGTTGATCCAGCGTATACAATGGATCTGGATATAATCCCGGCGTAGTTCTTAGCACATCTTCATCATGATTTTTGAAACAAGGCATTTCTGAGGGAACAAGTCCAACGGATCTTATACATATTAGATCTGGAAGCGATGATTTTATCTCTACTTCAATATTCTTTAGAAGTGTATCTGAGGTATAAGCAACTTGGAACGAAAATGTTTCTCCAACAAGTGCGGTTGCACTGCGATAGGATTCATGATTTGGCACTTCATCAGCAAATACCTTAACCAACGAACTTAATAACATCGTCTGAAATGGCTGCGGAGCATTCATCGTTGCTTCACCTCTTCATCTTTACAGACACTTTGTGCAAATTCTTTCAGAACAATACTGTTACCCTCGATGCGGGATTGCTCTGCTGCAAAAGCCATAAGGTGACTTTGAATGGAATGATTCGCTGATGTAAGACCTTGAATCTTCCCTTCCGCTCGAACCAGCTTAACAAAATCTTTGATTAACCCCATATCGCCGCCGCCATGACCCACATGACCACCTGCATTTTCGAACGAAATTCTCTCTACCTTACCGCTGCCAAAATGGATCACTTCAATTTCATTCTTCTCCATCGCACCGCGAATTTCTCCCGTGGTACCCATCAGCTTGAGGGTACGACTAACATCTTTGGTAAACGCGCTCATTGTAAATGCTATAGTTACGGAATTAGCAAATTCTAGATTTACAACTTGATGGTCGACGACATCATTATCACAATGATAGACACATCGTCCATAAGGTCCTTCCTGAAGAGCATTCAGGCGGGCTTCATAGCTTGGATCATCGCTAATTGCCGATGTAGGCCAATCTGTATCCTCCGTCAAATATTGATCAGGAGCATAATAGAGACATTTATCTGATGCTGGGCATCCATCTGTGCAACGTAGCGGAGCTCCTTCCGGCGCTTCACTAGATTTGAAATGAGACAGTGAGCCAAAGGAAGACACTCGAACACATTCTGAATCTGTTAACCAGGAAAGAATGTCCAGATCATGACAGGACTTAGCGAGAATCATCGGACTGGACTCATCCTTCTTGCTCCAATTCCCTCTTACGAAGCTATGAGCTTGGTGCCAGTAACCCACGTTCTCATTATGTTGAATGGACATCAATTGTCCGATCGCACCACTCTCCAGCAGTTCCTTGATCGTTGAGAAGAAATTGGTATATCTCAATACATGGCATATCGAGAAGACACGATTCACTTTAGAGGCCATTTCCCCCATAAGTACACATTCCTTGGCATCAGGGGACATCGGCTTTTCTAGTAGCACATGATACCCTGCCTCCAGTGCTTTCATTGTCGGCACATAATGCTGATTGTCTTGGGTACAGATAAATACCGCATCTGCTACTTTCGGGGACGCGAAAAAATCATCCCAATGGGTAAAGCACATGTCATCAGCCAGCTTATATCTTGCCTTAAATTTATTTCTCCGCTTCGCATTCGGCTCTGCAACAGCTACAACTTGAAGCTCATCGGGGTGCTGAATCGCATATTCTGAATAATTAATTCCCCGCAGGCCCGCTCCAATTAAAGCAACAGTGACTTTCTTCATCGCAATCTGCTCCTTCATATGAGACTTTATGCTATGTCTTTACTCTATTTCTTTATTCTTTAACACTACCAACCGTCATTCCTTTTACGAAATACCTTTGTAAGAATGGGTAGACTACCATAATTGGCAATGCACCCATGAATATTTGCGCCGTTCGGATTGTCTTCTCACTCAGATTCTCCATCACCTTGAGCTGCTCAATGGACATCGATGACATCTGGGCATTGATAGACATAATCAAGGTAGAAAGATAGGTCTGTAGCGGATAATGTTCAGGTGAATTCAGGTAAAGGATACCGTCAAACCAAGCGTTCCAATGCCCAACTATGGTGAATAACCCAATCGTTGCGATGGATGGAAGGGATATCGGTAAATAAATTTGCCAAAGTACTCTCCAATGTCCGGCACCATCAATCGTAGCCGCTTCATCCAATTCTCTTGGAATAGATCTGAAGAAGTTAAGCATCAGAACCATATTCCATACATTCAATGCACCTGGTAAGATAAGCGCCCAAATGGAATCGATTAAGCCTGTATTTTTCACTATGATATACGTCGGAATTAAGCCGCCTCCAAAAAACATCGTAATCGCGAATATCCATACATATACGGTTCTAAATTTAAACTGATCATTCGATTTGGAAAGCGGATAAGCAGTAATAAATACTAGAAACAAGTTAACTACTGAACCGAGCACTACTCGTTTTACGGAGACTCCCAAGGAACGAAAGAACTCTACCTTTTCTCCTAAATATACATAAGCATCCCAGGAAAACCCGACGGGCCAAAGCTTCACTTCTCCAGCCATAGCAGCTGTATTCGAGCTAAGTGAGATGGAGAGTAAGTGTACAAATGGGATAATGCCGAGTATGGTAATGAAAGTTAACAACAGCGTATTGAACACGATAAATAACTTTCTGCTGAATGATTGTTTATGTAGCACCATCTCCACCTCCTAGAATATGCGGTAATTATTAAATTTGTAAGCTGCATAGTAAGTTGTTGATACCATAAATAAAGATATTATCGATTTAAAGAGACCCACTGCTGCCGCAGGTCCAAATTGTTGGCTGAACATTCCCAATCGATAGACAAATGTATCTATTATATCTGCGCCGGCATATACAGTCGGGTTATACATAATCAATATCTGCTCAAAACCTGCGTTAAGAATACCACCGAGACCTAATACACTAAGTAAAATAATAATCGGTGCTATACCTGGAAGCGTAATGTTAAGCATTTGCTTCCATTTTCCTGCACCATCTACCTCCGCCGCTTCATACAGCGTCGCGTTAATTCCTGTGATGGCAGCAAGCATGATGATCATATTGTAGCCCATGCCTTTCCAGACATCCGAGCCAATGATAATCCCCCTGAACCAACTATTATCAAGCATGAACATGATAGGTTCTAAGCCCATAGAGGAAATTAAGCCATTAATAGGTCCATTCAGAGAGAATAATTCAATAATGACACCCCCAAGGACGGTCCATGAAAGGAAGAACGGGAGGAAAATGGCGGATTGAATAAAACCTGCGAACCATTTCTTAGTGATCTCATTTAATAATAAAGCTAGAATAAGCGGGACAAGCAGAGACAACACCATTTTGATGATGGCAATGACTAGCGTATTCCACAGCACTTGCTTGAAATCCGGTAAATTAAATACATAACGGAAGTTATCTAATCCCACAAAATCGGATTTAAAAAAACCGGATAACGGCTCAAACTCTTGAAACGCCATAACCAGACCGGCCATCGGTCCGTAAGCATAAATCAGTGTAACAATCACACCCGGTATTAACATGATATGAAGCGGAAATTCATTCTTCAGTGATTTCATAGATGCCCTCCTCACCAACTTACTCATTTTAAAACGGGAGGTGAGTCGGCTCACCCGACTCACCTCACCCGCTTTCTTGTCCCTATGATTTATTTCGTAGCTTCCGTGCTATACCATTCATTGACCTCATCAATAATTTCATTACCGCCAAGTGCCTTCCAGCTATCCACGAATTTATCGAAATCATCAAGAGAACCGCCCATGATAATCTTGGTAAAGGACTCTTGCATCAACTTATCCAGCTGACCGCCCTTTTCCACTACTGTTGGTGTAGGAAGACCGTAAAACTCGTTGTATACAAATTGTTGATTTTCTTTAATTTGTCGTGTTAAGCCCCAGCCACCGTCTTTTGCAGCCCGGCTATAATATTGCCCCCAGTTTACACCTTTGGTAGCGTTAGATGTGTCGCCTGCCAGGAAGTCCTTAGTCGCTTTGAATGTATCCGCAACGGTCTTATAATTTGCATCGTCTATTGTAATTTCAGTCTGATTAGCATCAAGCGCTTTGTTCACTTCGTTGTAAATCGTATCAATATCAACAGGGTTGGCAATCCGTGGGTTAAACCAGTTGTATACATAGCCATCTGCCGCTTTGTTCTTATCCTTGTATTTCTTATTACCAACTTCGATGTAGAAATTGAGCATCTTAATCGCTGCTTCTGGGTTCTTCATCTTTTTGTTCACAACGAAAATTTTATTGCTGCGGATTTTTGGAACGAGTGATTTAGCTGGACCATCAATCCCTGGAAGTTGAATTGCAATCCAATCCGCCTTGGGATCTTTGTCTACGCTGGAGTTAAGCGGCCAGTTCGGATACCACCACTCTCCGTAGGAAATACCCACTTTACCTGCAGTCAGATCTTCTACAGCCTTATTCTCATCCTTTAGTGCAAACTCTTTATCAATAATTCCATCTTTATACCAGGCTTGTAGCTTACCAAGTGCAGTCTTCACTTCAGGTTGAATCAATCCCGGTAACAATTTGTCATCGCCGCCTTTAATCCAAGCCGATTGTTTATCTCCAACGGAAGGATAAGCACCAAATCCATTAAAGAAACCTCTGACATCAAATCCCCAGAAGAAGAGATTCTTTTGTATGGCTAAACCATAGGTGTCATTCTTACCATTCTGATCTGGATCATTATGTGTAAATGCTTGTGCAACTTTCTCAAGCTCATCGATCGTCTTCGGTGCCTGTAAACCTAGATTATTAAGCCAATCTTGACGAATCCATAACAGCTGTGTGGATAAGAAGGGATCTTCAAATGCAGGGATACCTAATTGCTTCCCCTCCGCACTGAACGTTTTCATCGCAAATCCACCATCTGAGTCCATATAAGCCTTTAGAGCTGGTGAAGCATATTGTGCATAAGCATCTGTCAGATCAGCAAGCATATCTTGCTTTTTAAGCTTCTCATAGTTCTTCTGATCAACTTCTATCACATCGGGTAGATCCCCTGATGCCATGGCAAGCGAGAACTTTTGCTCGAACTGGGCAGAGGGAACGGTCCATTTGTATTTCACTTCAATATTCATCATCTCTTTGAGATCTTTCAGGTAGGCATTTTGTTCCGGTGTTATTCCGCTTGGAGTTCTGGGATCTTCTGGTGGATTATATCCGAGTATTTCTGTAACAGTAACCGTTTCCGGGTATTTCCCTAGTGGATCAGGTGCTGTCGCGCTGTTTGTGGCACTATTCGTAGTGTTTTCCTTAGGCGTAGATGGTGCATTCGCATTTCCATTTCCTTGACTTCCGCATGCTGACAATAATGAAAGAATCATCGTTACTGATAAAACCATTTTCCATGATCTCATTTTCTTCATCTGAATGCTTCCCCCCTTTGTTTGCTGCAATTCTTGTAGTTAATCAATGTTCCTAGTTAATATTTTAGTCACAGAGGAAACCGCTTTCAATTTTGTTTTTTTTACATCACTTTCACTTTATTTACTCATTTTGAATTTCGGTATTCCTGTGGAGATAAGCCCATCTTCCGTTTAAAGAATGTTGTAAAGTAGGATGGTGATTCAAAACCGACCCGGATAGCGATTTCATTTAGTTTCAGAGTTGTATTCTTCATCAGCTGCAGAGCAACATGCAGCTTCGTCGACTGGATATACTCTAATAAATTTTGACCTGTCGTCTGTTTATAATAACGAGATAAATAGGACGGATTAAGATGCACCTCTGCAGCAATTGAGGTAAGCGATATATCTCCAGATAGGTTCTCCTGCACAAATTGATGAATTTGTTCAATGATTAGCGTCTTGAAATCTTCCTGCTCGATTCCTCCAGCTTTGTGCATCGTATCCTCTAGTTGACTTAGTTTCTCAAGGTCTAAGATAAGCATGTGCTGACCTAATAAAGCTCTCTTAAGAATCATAGAACGCACTGCTTCAACTTGAAGATGGATCGATTCCCAATGGTTAAGTAAATCCCCCGATATCCCGAATGAAACGCAGACACTTAGCAGCTCATCACACTCATTCTGTACAGGCTCTAATATCCCTCTCATATAAGCAACGATTCCAGACCAATTTACCCCTTGATCAGGATAGTCACTACGAAAGCGATTCAGCAACCCTTCATCTGGTTGAAGCAGCCATAGGAATACACGATCATCATAAATCACTTCTTCACATGCAATAGATGCAGGCAGGTGATCATGAAAAATACGCTGAACAGACGGAGGCATTTTAAATTTTGGATCATCTAATCGATCTAAGATACCCACAAGAAAGAACGAAGGACGATCTAATGCAATGCCGAACTCAACATCCTTGTAACGTACATTATTGAGTATAGAAGTAATAGACTCCCCGCTCAGCACCCGCTCCATCAGCTCTCTCTTTAGGAAGGAACTAGCGATTTGATAGTGCATTTGCGCCTTCTCCAATTGAAGTCTGCGACGGTTCTCCTCGTCTAGCTTGTCGACTGCTGCCTTCACAGCTTGGAAAATAGGTTCAATTCCTTCCGTTTTCAGAATGTAATTGTCCACATTCTTACGAATCGCTTCGTATACATAATCAAATTCACTGTATCCTGTAAGGAAAATCACCCGGCATAATGGCCAATAATAGACGATTTCGTCCACGAGCTGGAGACCATTCTTCTGAGGCATACGAATATCGCTAACCAAAATATCCAGTTTCGTTTTCTTAGCAATTTCAAGAGCTTCGCTTGAGGAGTAAGCTTTTCGTATATCCAGTTCAAATTCTGAGTTATCCTGAAACAGTTGGACTAATCCATTCACAATCACAGGCTCATCATCTACGATTAGTAATCTATACATAATCACACTTCCTTACTCTCGTATTTAACTATCAGTTCTACCCTCAATCCTCCGTATTTGCTGCGAGAGACAAACAAGCCACTATCTGGTCCGTACTTCAATTGGAGTCTATTATTAACGTTGATTAATCCCGTCTTCTCAACTTGTTTTAAACCCATCGCAAGCTTCTTCTGCAAGTGCTCTATTTCCTCATCTTTTAAAAGAGTGCCGCTATCTTCAATCGTGATAATTATTATTCCCTCTTCGCATTCGGCACCAATATAGACAACCCCGTTTCTGGAGTCGTCTTCGAAAGCATGCTCGAACACATTCTCAACAATTGGCTGAATAATCAGCCTCGGTACTAAAATCGCGTTCGCCAAAACGGGTATTTCTTCATATTCGAAAGAAATACGATTCGAGAAGCGAATACACTGAATTTCACAATAATCAAGCGCATGCTGATACTCCTTAAAGAAAGCCACCTCGTCCGATCCACTTCTCGTGATGTATTGGTAGTAGCTCCCTAGCTTTTGTGAGAGCTCAGCCGCACTATCCGAATCTCCTACTTTACACATCATGTAAATATTAAAGAAGCTGTTATAGAGAAAATGCGGGTTAATCTGTGACTGCAATTGCTTCAACTGCGAATGCTGCAGGGCAATCTTCTGTTCATAATTCTCTTCAATAGAACGCTTAAGTCTAGAAGCCATACGATTAAAACTGTTAAATATATAGTAAAACTCATCTTTGGTCTTTGACTCGATGACTAAATCAAGATTATCCGTTTCTACCATACGGAATGTCTTAACCAATTTGGATAAGGGCCGATGAATCATTAGATTTACCGAATAAGAATAAAGTACCATTACCACAATAGCGATGACAAAAGAGGCATATAGTAGTGTATTAAATTGACTTAAGGGCCTTGTGATTTCATTCTGATTCACATACATAATCAAGGATAGATTCAAAGAACTGATAAAGTTATGGGCAATAAAGTAACTTTTACCGTTCACCTTGTTTATTTCTGGGATATCGGAATTAAACTGATCCTGTTTGGTGATGAGCCTAAGCACCTCAGTAGACACTAACTGATCGTCTGTAGTAGATAGAATATTGCCCAGCTCATTACTTCCCAGAAATACCTCCGATTCTTGATATAAGGTTGCGATTTGATTTAGTGCCTCCAATAGCTTACCTTTTGAGATTTCAATATACGACCAAAGCTCCGCATTATCTCCTGTTTCTATAAGGAAAATCGCATCACCGCTCCGATAGAATGAGGGCTTCTGCTTAACGTTAAGTAACGAGGAAATTTTCTCGTACTCCATATTAGGAATGGCCGTGACCCCTGTCTTACCGGAGATCGTTTTGCCCAGAGACTTAACATATACCCCGGCGTTAACCACATATTCGCTTGAGGCAATGATCCGATTCAATAGATCTTCAGCATTACCGATTAATTCTACCTCTTCATACTTTTCTAAACTTTCACCTCGGAAACTAAGCTTCTGTATGTTTTTATCTTCTTGAAATTGTAATTGTTGATTGCGGATGAAATATATCTCTTTATCCAGTTGCTTGGAATAGAATGATGCCCCAGCCAGGGATGAGTCCAAAATTGCATTTTTGGTGAATGACATTCCCTTATAATTCACCCAAATATTCATCGATATGAGTGGAATCAGAAAGACAATAAATACGATGACGACTTTCTGATAGACGAACCATTTTACTTTTCCCGTAGCCAGCAGCTTCATTCTCTACCTCCGTATCTACTCATTCTGAGCCTGTAATAAGTTAGATGGCTTCTATAATTTCGCTTAAAGCTATAAAAAAGACCCGTAAAGTAGTCCTTTCCTCAAGGGAGGATTTTACGGGTAATGACTATTTTTTTAATTAGAGATAGACCATCATCATGTCATGCTAAGAAGACTTTCATCCCATCATAGGAAATGATGAAATTCTCCTCTGCTGTATTCTTAACTAAAGTATCATGCAACTCTGCGCTGTAGTGAGAGAAATGAGTGAGAATAAATGAGGTACTAGTATCACAACTATTTTGGTCAAACAATCTTTCTCTTACAATCCGACAACCGGAGATCCCCATATGATAATCATATCTATCCTCTAGCCCATAATTACAATCCAGACTAACAACGTCCAGGTGCTTATCACGGAGATAATTGAAGGTTACATCACTGAATACACCGCTATCATTGCCGTATAAGAATCTTGTGTTATTCTGCTCTAGTAGATAGATAAAGCAATGTTCATCCGGCTTGTGATGGGCTGGCAATGCGGTTACTGTCACTTCTCCTAGAGTGAAGGGCATGAAAGGCTGTATGATATGAAACTCGTAAAAAGGATCTTCAATCGTATCGGTTCCATAATCATAGCGAAGAGCTGACTTCATCGTTTCTTCTACCGTTTCATTTCCGTAAATATGTAGTTTTTTTCCACTCTCCTGCAGCTGACAATACCAATGCTCATGCCTCATCATGAGCTCTGCTGCTGAAAAATGATCAGTATGCGAATGCGTAACAATCAAATGATTAACTTGCCCCAAATCCAATTTGTAACGAAGCTTATTCATATACATGTCAGGTGAGAAATCCAGCAGCAAATCAGAGTTAATAAGCGCTCCTGTGCGAGCACGAATATTTTTCCCACCAAGCTCCATCGCCATAGAACAACGTTCACATTGACAAAATAAAGCTGGATAACCCTCGCTTGCTCCAGTTCCTAAATACATAAATTCCATGGTATCATCTCCCAGCGCATTTTATGATAGCGCTTACCTATTTTTGAAAAAATATATGCTTAATAGTGTCGCTGGCGCTACATTACGAATAATGAGCGAAAACCGCCTTTTCGTCAAGGTTCACTTCGAAGAAGGTTATGAAGCGCGCAGCCATAGACCAAAATAAAAAGCAAGGCTCCCCCAATAACAGGAGGAGCCTTACTTCGTTAACTTTTATCCTATGGGAGTTGAGTTCCGCCTGTCGCCGCTCGTAGGAAATCTACTTTTGGGCCAGCCCCCTTGTCATTACGATATATTAATTACTTCGTTTAAATCTTCGAGCTAACACAAATCCCACAAGGACTAGACTTCCACCTACTAAGTAAATAGGTAGCGCGCTGTCTTCTCCCGTCTTCGGAAGCTGAGTTGGTTTATTGCTGTTATCCCCTGGTTCTTTCACTGTACCTTTCGGTACTTCCTCAACATCAATCTCAATCTCGATTTCTTCTTCATTTCCATTCTCATCTGTCACAATGATCGTGAACTTGTCTTTCCCAATGAAGCCTGGGTCTGGTGTATATACCCACTTGCCATCTTTAGTAATGGTCACCTTACCATGATCAGGCTTATCACCGATACTTGGTAATCCACCTAGTGGAATTTCACCTTCAAGAGGAACTTCTTCAGTAGTAGTCTCCTTCTGTACAGGTGGTGTTGGCTGTGGAACAACAGGTGTATTAGTTGGCACCGACGTGATAGATGGTGTTGCTGTCGGTGTTACAGTTGGCGTTACAGTCGGCGTTACAGTTGGCGTTGCCACCACAGGTGTTGCGGATGGAGTAGCCGTAACGATGACTCCAGGTACTGGCGTTGACGTCGACACAGGAAACGTTGGATTGTCTGGTGTCGAAGTCGGTGTTACTGTCGACACAGGCGTTTCCGTCGGCGTTGTTGTTGGTGCTGTTGTTGGTGCTGTTGT
>NZ_NFVA01000048.1 GCF_002264395.1 Paenibacillus sp. VTT E-133291 | reverse complement strand
GTAGGTCTCAAATTAGTGGGGACTTTTTCAATGGCCTCCCTTTGGCGTTGAGGTTTTTTTCTGTGGGGGATTTAGTTATGATGTCCATAGAACTTCGCAAATGTTTATGCTATGAGCAGGCAAAAGGCCACCTTTACAAGTTTAATGATGGTAAGCAGCAAGGGGTTAACGCTAATGCCAAACGCTGAATATACAATGGTAGTATATAGTTTTCCTAGTCATGCTTCATTGCTCCTTTTAAATATACCTCTGTTATAATCGAAGTAAAAGACGCTTGGGATTCTCATTTTCCCTTCGTTCAAAACCCTTTGTTGGGTTTGATTTTCGGGTTCAGTTAGATGAACACGAGGACGATGTTTATAATGGCTGTGAATAAATTGATGATGACGGACACAGCTTTAATCGTACCCTGCCTTTCCTCACGGCGTCTTTCTCTTCTTTTTTATAATTACAATATTTGGTTTAGGATTGCAAATCAAATATCGTCCGGATTACAGTTATTGTTAGGAAATGTTTAGATTACAGATGATATAGTAAATACCGCAACCGATGTGGATATATAAGGGGAATTCATTAATGTGGAAACCTAAGATTCAGCAAATATTTAAGTACGTATTTATTATAATATGTATTGTAGCCTTTGGAATTTTCATCTACCCTGGAATATATAAGTATGATAAACTCGATCAAAAATTTCCGGTATTGATCAATCGAATAACAGGGGAAACAAAGATACTTTTTAGCGACTCTTGGTCCACTGTTGGCAATATAGATGCAAAATTAAGTGAGTTTGAAAGCTATAAGAATGAAATATTAGAAGCGATAAATTCACAGAATGAACAAATCAAAGAAAGTGTTATAGAAAGTGTACAGGCAGAATTAGATCATGGGAGAAAGCAGTTGATTACTGAAACTGCAAGCGAACCAAATCCAACATATGAAGATGGAACATCAGTGTTTGATGCAGTAAGGAATAGAGACAGAGGGACAGAATCTGCATCAGAATTCATAGCCAGTAGTAAGGAAGCATCAATTAGCTCAATTGGAATCACAAAGTTTGGACTCGGTGATACTAAAGAAACAGTTAAAAAGTCTATGGGAACACCAAGCTCTATAATTAATGATGGAGACACATGGTTTTTTGGTTCATCTATTGTTAATTTTGACAACGGAATCGTAATAGGATGGGTCGATCCTCTTAATGCCTTAAGTCTAGAATAGATCCTATCACCATACTCAATCGGGTATGGTCTTTTGTTGCGCACCAATACGAAACGGGTCAGGGATGAGTATGTGAGTCGGGTTCATGCCATCGAATGGAAAAGGAGAATACCCATACATCATTTTAACTTTTCCGATTAGTAGTGGAGAATAATGTTAGAATATCTTATATATAGATATACAATACTTTCCTGGGAGGAGCACTAATATGCGCATATTCATATATATAGGACTGGCTTTTTTTGTGATCTCTGGTATATGTGTTGGAGGATTTACGACAGGTACTCAGCAAAGAGGGAATTTTTATTCCGAATCCAAAGAAGACCGTAAAATTAAAAACAAAGTAGCGAATTGGTCTGCTTTAGGAGGGATTCTCTCCTTGGTTATAGCTGGACTCTTATATTTCTTGTGATCTTTACCTCACTCAAGTTCAAGCGTGATGAAGAGTGCAATACATGACTTTTTACAAGAACCTTTAGACCCTTGATGTCTTTGTCGTTGAGGTATTTTATATTTATAGTTCTAGTAAAATGGAATTTAATATAACAGTCACAATTATTCTTATCATCTGACATTATTTTATATTTTTCTTGCAAAGGTATATCTTTCATAGGATAATATGGGTATATTTTCCTAGCAAAAGTTGGAAATGGATATTATCTGAGAGGAAGTAGAATATTGAAAACAAAGAAACCTTTTTTTAAAAAATGGTGGTTTTGGCTTATTATTGTTTTTGTTGTAATAGGGGTGATTGGATCACAGGGGAATGATAGTGAACCTACAGTATCAAAATCAGAACCAGCAGTGGCAAAGGTAGATGATACTGCAGCAACAGAGAAACCGGTCGAAACGGAAAAGCCTACCAGCAAGCCTACTGAAGAGCCAAAAGAAACGATGATAACTGAAGTTGGACAAACCATCACAACTAAGAATTTTAAGCTTACAGTTGAATCTCTTGATAAGCCTAAGGGAAACGATTATGTAAAACCATCAGAGGGTAATGAGTTTGTAGAAATCGGAATTATACTTGAGAATATTTCCAGTAAAGATTATATGGTAAGCTCCATGCTAATGTTCAATGCGTATCAAGACAGCTTCTCCATAAATGAAGATCTCATGGCTCATACTTTGGATAGTCAAATAGGAACAATGGACGGCGCTTTAGCTGCGGGAAAGAAAATTCGTGGCAAACTAGCTTACCAGCTTCCTAAGGATTGGAAAGAACTTGAAATCAATACTGATTTTACAGTTTTAAGTTTTAGTTCAGATGGAGAAATCAAAATCGTTCTTCAAAATAAATAGGATATCTCACATAAGAGTCTCGCCAAAGCTGGCGGGGCTTTTTCATTGTTAAACCTAATAATCATTATTTACATAAAGTACCAAACCGATTATATTGAAAGAACGGCATAAAGGATGAGGGGTGTTATATTTGGCGAAGATTTTTAATGAAAATACAGTATCGTTTAAGCAAAAGTTATCACCGATCCCTGAGTTTGCTTGGCATACGAGTGATAGGTTAGCTGAGATCGCTAATTCTAAACATCTTGTCTTCGACATAAGATCGCTTGATCCAGATAAGTATTCCTTTCCTTATCATTTTCATAGAAACGCTGAAGAAATATTTGTGATTTTGACGGGAAAAGCGATGTTAAGAACTCCCGAGGGTTTTACTGAGGTTTCTGAAGGTGATGTGCTATTTTTTGAAATGGGACCTGAAGGAGCGCATCAACTTTATAATCATACGGATGCACCTTGCAAGTATCTTGATCTCCGAACGAACCAGGGCATAGATGTTTGCGAATATCCGGACTCAGGTAAAATCAACATTCTCCCCTATCAAGAAATTTATCAGGCAGATCAACAAGCAGACTATTATAAAGGTGAAGAGCAGGTAAGGGAGAAATGGAACGGAATGGAGGATCATACTTGATTCAAGATCGATGGTTCACAGTCACGAAAATTGATCCACTTACTTATGCAATCAGTGAATATGGACATTGGGAAAAGGTACACTCTTTTTTGCTGTTAGGGGAAGGGAAAGCGGTGTTGATTGATACGGGATTAGGCATCGATAATATAAAAAGAATAACGGATCAGTTAACGGAGTTACCTATCGCTGTCATCACTACGCATGTGCATGCAGACCATATAGGCAGTCATGGACAATTTGAGACGATCTATGTTCATAAAGAGGATGAGGATTGGCTAATTAATGGAATACGAGGTTTGTCCCTTGCCCAGATCAGAAAAGATATGAGCCGAGATATTACTCTACCTGTTCCTGAGACGTTTGATCCTAATACGTATACGCCTTTTCAAGGGAAACCAACTGCTCTATTGCGAGAGGGAGATGTGCTTGATTTAGGCGGGCGTAGATTAGAAATTTACCACACACCGGGTCATTCACCAGGTCATATTAGCATCTTTGATCATGCCAACAGGTATCTGTTTACAGGAGATTTGTTGTATGATATTACGCCAATTTATGCTTTTTATCCCTCTACTAGCCCGGCAGATTTAGTGGCTTCTTTAGAAAAGATTGCACAAATTCCAAATGTATCTCAAGTATTCGGTTCTCATAATACGTTGGGTCTAGATCCAGTTATTTTGCAAGAGGTTATGAAGGCAGTTCGTGAATTACGTGAACGAGATCTTGTCGCTCATGGTACGGGTATTCATCAATTTAACGGATTTAGTGTGCAGTTTTAAAATAAATGTTGGCTGAAACAAAAACGGCCCTCCCAAAAGGACCGTTTTTTGTCATTCCTTAAGATTTTCAAAATTTCTAATTTGGAAAAGTAAAGTGAAGTAATAAGGGGCGAAAGAGGTGTGTTTATTCGGATACGATCGACCTAAAGAACGCATGCAATTGCTGTACCTGGGAGTAAGCTTCTTTGTACTGATTGTCGGATTGTTGAATGGGCAATAAACCTGGCAAGAAGGAAATGCTATACATAGGTATTTCATTGCTATTCATGTATATTTTAAGCGTAAGTTCCTCGATAACATCAGCCTCTTCGTCAGCGCTATTAAGCACATTAATATCCGCACTTGAAGCAGTTGTTTTACTATTTTGTTGTCTTTTAGATACCTTTGAAAGGGTTAGTGCGTTAACGACAATCTCTGAACCCAATACATTTTCGAAGGAGTATAGCTTTGCTATAGCCTTTTTTCTTGTTTTCGGATCGCTGGTGCCTATAGCTATTTTTTTATAAGATTCGTTAAGCGCGATCAAGTGAGATTGATTGGGGGGAATGAATGTTTTGGTGAATATGATGTTAAAAGAGGAGATTGCGTTTAAGAGCTTAGACAGTTCAGAAGAAGTAGATAGTTTTTTCAATTCTAGAATACCGGCACTTAGCATTAAGACTACCCCTAAAATGCCAAACATGTACATCAAAAAAATCAGCATCTAACCACACCTCCAATGATCTCAGTAGAGCAAGGTTTATTGCTTATTGAAAGATATGCTTGAATCCTCTCTACTAGTATCTGTTATAATCGAAAATCGTGGGAATTTAGGAAACGACTACTGATTAGAAAAAGAGAAAGCACCCAGAGTTCTGCCGATTTTGCAAGCTAAATGCAAAATTGGGGCAACTGCTGAGTGCTTTGTTGAGAGCTTTTTAAAATAAATATGTCAAAATCATAAGAAATTGAAGGCTGTGATTTGATCGGTATAAACAATTAGCTGTTTGTATTCGATCGGAGATTCATAGCTAGCATAGGGTCTAACAGAAACATCATTAAGGACTACAAAGTTATAACTGAAATTTTTATCGGGATGTTCCGCACCTAAATAAGATATGTATTCATCTACAATGACATCATCCATTAGAGATTTTAAGTCAAAAACATCCTCTTTATTGGAGGTAGAAGGGGAGATGGTCCCTTGAATACTGCCAAATGAGGTGAGTAGATTTACTTTTTTTCCACTAGCTTGATCGTTATTTAACAATAAGCCAGAGAGTTTAACAAGTGCATCGACTTTAAAATCGACGAGGGTTCTAATTTTTGAGTTGTTCAAAACGAAACACTTCCTTTCAATTTGAAATCCTGTTAACATTATTCGACATATAACCACATAATTCCTATTAGGTCATCAAAAATACATAAATACAAACACGCCCCCTCCGTTAAGCAAGGAGTGAGGCGTGTTTATCTATGGATAGATTTAATTTCTGATCGTTACTAGTGTTCCAATTGGAACAATCGCAGCTAGTGCTAACACATCCTCATTGTACATACGAATACAACCATGGGATACTTCGTGCCCTATGGATGAGGGATCATTATTTCCATGTATCCCATAGTGAGGCTTAGATAGTCCCATCCAAAAGACCCCAAATGGACCGCCTGGATCGGGTTGTTTATTAATGATTGTGAATTCACCGAGTGGTGATTGAGTTAACATTTTACCGATTCCGACTGGGAAGCCCCTGATCACAATGTCGTTATCAAGAAGATAAAGCATACGCTGCGTCAGATCAACTATAATCCGGTAATTTGGCATTGTGCACACTCCTTTCTAATTAAGATATGAGCAGGATGCCTAAACGGTTATTCTTAAAAATGGTCATTTTAGCCTACGGGAACATATGTTCCAGATGGGGTTAAGCTAAATGCATAGAAAAAAAGGCTGCTCCGCATTCGCGGAACAGCCTTTTTGGTAGGAGTGCATACTTAGTGGATATCTCGAAATAATCCAATAACTCTGCCGAGAATGGTCACGCGATTAAGGCGAAGAGGCTCGTACGCCGGATTCTCCGGCTGAAGACGTATATGATCACGTTCTTTATAAAAAGTCTTAACGGTTGCTTCATCTTCTTCGGTCATAGCTACAACGATATCTCCGTTATCAGCCGTTTGTTGTTGACGAACAATAACATAGTCACCATTCATAATCCCAGCTTCGACCATACTGTCACCTTGAACCGATAACATAAATACTTTGTTATCTCCAACATAGTGTGTTGGAAGGGGAAAGTAGTCTTCAATATTCTCAGTAGCAGTGATAGGAACCCCGGCGGTAACCTTACCTACGACAGGAATTCGAGCGACGGTTTGTGCGAAATGGTGCACATTCTCAGAATCCTCTTGGCCAAGCAATTCTATTGCACGAGGCTTCGTTGGATCTCGACGGATAAGTCCCTTCTTCTCTAGCCGATCCAAATGACCGTGAACTGTGGAGCTGGAAGCAAGACCAACAGCTTCTCCAATCTCCCGGACGGAAGGAGGATAACCCTTGCTGCGGACTTCGCTACGTATAAATTCCAGGATCGCCAGCTGGCGACTTGAAATCTTTGACATTGGAATCAACCCCATATAGTAATGTTTGGGAAAATTATAACATAGAACTACCGTTCGCACAAACATAAGTTCTAACTATTATAAATATTAATTCGATAGAGTTAATAAATGGTAGTCTTGTATTGATTACATTTCCTTCATCTAAATGGTAAGAGCAGGTTCTTAGATGAATAATATGGTAAATATTGACCTCTGAAAAAAAGAGAACAATTGTTCTAAAATAGTATTGAACAAAACACATGTTCGTGTTATTATGATTTTGGAAGTGAGAACAAGTGTTTGGAGGATGATATTCATGTTAAAATACAGTACATACCGTAGCATCTACGATAAAGCCCCAGTGGTTGAATCTTTAGGACATAATCCTATTACCCGTTATTCAGCTCAGATTAAAGAAATCACAGAGTTTTTGCTTGAAGGCTTGATGCGTTTGTTCCGTAGAGATTTTGTTATTAAGCTGACATTGATCATTGTGCTCGTACTATCAGGACTTACAGTAGTGGGTAATGTATTTGCAGGATCTACTACTTTAATGAAGGATGAGAAGCGCGTAGTGGTTGAACGTGGAGATACACTTTGGAGTATTGCTCTTGAGAATAAACCTTCTGATATGAAGACGGCTGTATATATAGAAGGAATTAAAAAATCCAATGGCATAAAAGGTAGTCAGATTAATGCTGGAGATATTCTCTCTTTACCTATTTATTAATATTCTAAGAACATATTAAGAGGACATGAAGAGCTTGCAGGGAGTAAACCTTGACAAGCTCTTTTTCTCATGGCAGAGTTAGAATTAATTTATAAGGGGAGGGAAAGTTTTGAATATTGATGAGTTGGTCGCGCGTATTAACGAATTGGCACGCAAACAGAAGAGCGTAGGCCTTAATCAAGAGGAAACGGCAGAACGCGCCAAGCTTCGGGAAATTTATTTGGGGAATATCCGCAATAACTTTCGAGCACAATTGAATACGATTGAATTGGTTGATAATGATGAGCATGAACAAGGTAACAAGGGGCTTAAGCATTAACACCCTGTTCCTTTTCATAGATATTTCTGGATGACTAGGGGGAACGCATATGGCCCGTTCTTGGGAAAGAATGGTTCAACGCAACACGCAGCAAATCAACAAGCAAAGAAAGAAACAGGGGAAGGAAACGATTTACGCATCTAAATCTAAATCTCCTGGGAAGAACACCGAAACCTTTAAAGGCCGTAACATTGCATTTCCAGTAGTGTTATTAGTGCTAGGTACTATGTTTTGGATGATTGGTTCAGTGGACCAAGCCAAAGGTAATGGTATGCTTATGAACTGGTTAGGAGTCGTTTTGTACTACTTACTAGCAGCACTTCTGTTCTTCCGACGTCCGTACTTGAAGGTAGAGAATGCTAGACTATCTACTATAAAATTCAATCGCGAACGCTATCTGCCAGCTTCTGATATTGAGAAAATCATCCTCTCGCGTGGAGCAGTTGTCATTAAGCATAAAGGCAAACGCACGAAATGGATTTTTACCAGACTTATGAATCGTTATGATACAACTGCGATGGGGACTAGACTGGAAGCATTCGCAAAAGCTCATCAAATTGAAGTAATTCACGAATAGAAATTAACCAGCCATGGGAGAGGGAGACCTGTAATGCCAATTTCCGCCGTACTATTTGACCTTGATGATACACTGCTCTGGGATGATCGGAGCGTCAATGAAGCATTTCGTTCTGCATGTGAAGCCGCTGGGGATACGATTGATCCACAAGAGCTGGAAATTGCGGTGCGTAAAGAAGCCATAGGACTTTATGAATCCTACGAAACGAACCCGTTTACAAAAATGATTGGGATTAATCCGTTTGAGGCACTTTGGGGGAACTTTACTGCAGGTGAACAGCCTGAATTTCGTCAATTGGAGCAGCTTGCACCGGGATATCGTAAAGAGGCATGGCGTCGTGGTCTTGCAGCACTTGGTGTAGAGGACGAAGCTCTTGCTGGGACATTAGCAGCCAAATTCGCAGCAGAGCGTAGAAATCGGCCTTACATTTATGATGAAACGATTCAGGTGCTTGAAGAGCTGCAGGGAAAAGTGAAGCTATTGCTTCTGACCAATGGTTGCCCTGCATTGCAACAAGAAAAACTGGATGGTGTACCCGAAATCGTTCCTTTCTTTGATCACATCGTGATTTCTGGAAGCTTCGGCAAAGGAAAGCCGGATAAGGAAATTTTTCTGCATGCCCTAGAGCTTTTGGATATTTCACCTGAGCAAGGCGTTATGGTCGGAGATAAGCTTACAACGGATATTCGTGGTGGGTTGGCAACAGGTTTGACTACGGTTTGGATTAATAGAAAAGGCAAACAGCCAGATCCGGAAATTCAGCCGGATTATGAAATCAAACATCTTGGAGAGCTTCTATCATTAGTCCAATCTTTATAAAATTGAGCTGAGGCTTTCATTCATTTAAGCTTTAAGAAGGCAGTGAGTTCCTAGTTACTAGGAGACTTGCTGTCTTTTTTATATCTACATCATTTTTAGTATGATAGATGAGATTTACTAGTATATGATCTAGGTCACAAGAGTTTAGCTGAATTGATGCGAAATACTGAAAAACCAATAATAATGTGTATAATAGATGGAGAATGTATAACATGAATTGGTAGATTCTTAGTATTCAAATCGACTGGGAGGAATCTAAATGAAGATTTCAAGAACAATAGTTCCTTTATTATTAGGCGCAACACTTTTAGTATTGGGAGGATGTTCATCAGACCAATCTAAACATTCTGGCGTACATAATATGAACATGGACATGTCTATGGAGCCTATTAAGGTTGAGTTACATTGGAGTCCTGAAGAGGTTGTTGTAAATCAGAAGGTGACCTTTGAGGCGGTGGTGACGCAAGACAACAAGGCAGTGGATGATGCGAAAGAGGTTCTGTTCGAAATTGTGAGCAAAGATGATAGTGAACAGAAAATTGAATTTAAAGGGAAGCTAGTCGGTGATGGAATCTATCAAGCAGAAGGAACACTTGCGAAAGAAGGACAATATATTGTTACATCACACGTAACTGCAAGAACTCAGCATTCTATGCCTAATAAAGAACTCTCTGTGAAACCATAATTAAAAGAATAGCATTTCCTGTAATTACAGATAATGCAGAGTGGAAAGGAAGGCTTTTCGAAATTCCTTTATTCTGCTAAACTTACTCTAATGTTTTACTGGGGGGACTTTACGTTGGCTAAATATACACTTGAGGAAAGCTTACAACAAAGAATATTAATTCTAGATGGTGCCATGGGCACAATGATCCAACAGGTGCCTTTGACAGGTGAGGATTTTGGTGGGGAAGAATTGGACGGTTGTAATGAAATGCTAGTATTAACCCGTCCAGAAGTCATTCAGACGATTCATGAGCAGTATCTTGAAGCAGGTGCTGATCTCATTGAAACGAACACATTTGGTGCAACGTCTGTTGTACTTGCTGAATATGATATTCCACAGCGGGCTCGTGAAATTAATCTGGTTGCAGCAAAGCTAGCCCGCAATGCCGTTGATAAATATGATTCACCAGATCGTCCCCGCTATGTCGTAGGTGCGATGGGTCCTACAACAAAGACACTCTCTGTTACAGGGGGCGTCACTTTCCAAGAGCTCGTTGATAGCTACGAGGAACAGGCAGTGGCATTGATTGATGGTCTTGTAGATGCATTATTGCTTGAGACCTCTCAGGATACGCTGAACGTGAAAGCTGGAAGTATAGGTATTCGAAATGCATTTGAGAAGACGGGTATCAAATTGCCAGTGATGATCTCGGGAACAATAGAGCCGATGGGCACCACACTTGCCGGTCAGAACATTGAAGCATTCTATATTTCTTTAGAACATCTGAAGCCTATCTCTATAGGTCTGAACTGTGCGACGGGTCCAGAGTTCATGCGTGATCATATTCGTTCACTTTCTGCAATCTCTTCTGCAGCTGTGAGTTGTTATCCGAACGCTGGACTGCCAGACGAGAATGGGCATTATCATGAATCTCCTGATTCGCTTGCGCGTAAAATTGCTGCGTTTGCAGAAAAGGGATGGCTTAACATTGCTGGGGGTTGCTGCGGAACGACACCGGAACATATCCGTGCTATGTCTGAGGCGCTTTCACAATTCCCTCCACGTCCGCTTGCAGGAAATCATCCACCGGCACTTTCAGGGATTGAACCTATTTATATTGAGAACGACAACCGTCCATACATGGTAGGCGAACGTACGAATGTATTAGGGTCACGCAAGTTTAAACGTCTTATCGTCGAAGGTAAATATGAGGAAGCCTCAGAAATTGCCCGTGCACAGGTGAAGAGCGGTGCGCAAGTGATCGACGTCTGCGTGCAAGATCCGGACCGTGATGAGACTGAAGATATTAAGTTGTTTCTAGAATTGGTTGTAAAAAAGGTTAAAGTTCCTTTGATGATTGATACTACCGACCCTAATGTTATTGATCTGGCATTACAGTACTGTCAAGGTAAGGCGATAATTAACTCTATTAACCTTGAAGATGGTGAAGAAAAATTCGAGCTGGTCACTCCTTTGATTCACAAGTATGGCGCAGCTATTGTTGTGGGTACGATTGATGAGACTGGACAAGCGATCAAGGCTACAGATAAATTGGAAGTTGCTAGACGTTCTTATGACTTACTGGTGAATAAGTACGGTTTAGCGGCAGAAGATATTATATTTGATACGCTTGTGTTCCCTGTAGGCACCGGGGATGAACAATATATCGGCTCGGCCAAAGAAACAATAGATGGCATTCGTTTGATCAAAGAAGCACTTCCAGGTGTTCATACGATCTTGGGGATTAGTAACGTTTCCTTTGGATTACCGGAAGCAGGACGTGAAGTGCTGAACTCAGTATTCCTTTATGAGTGCACGAAGGCTGGCTTGGACTATGCGATCGTAAATACCGAGAAGGTAGAACGTTATGCTTCTATTCCTGCTGAAGACCGTCGTCTTGCTGAGGAGTTAATTTATAATACGAATGACGACACGCTTGCTGCTTTTGTTGCCGCCTTCCGTGGGAAGAAGATTGAGAAAAAAGAAAAGATTTCTAACCTCTCCCTAGAAGAGCGCCTGGCTTCTTACGTGGTTGAAGGCACGAAAGAAGGGCTCATTCCGGATCTGAATGAGGCGCTTACCAAATCAGGACCTTTGGAGATTATCAATGGTCCGTTAATGGCAGGGATGTCAGAGGTTGGACGATTGTTTAATAACAATGAATTGATCGTTGCCGAAGTGCTGCAAAGCGCTGAAGTAATGAAGGCTTCTGTTGGTCATTTGGAGCAGTTTATGAAGAAGGATGAAACATCGGTAAAAGGTAAAATCATGCTGGCAACCGTAAAAGGTGACGTACATGATATTGGTAAGAATTTGGTGGAGATCATCTTATCGAATAATGGTTATCAGATCATTAATTTGGGTATAAAAGTACCACCTGAGACCATTATCGAAGCGTTTCGTCGAGAAAAAGCTGATGCGATCGGATTGTCTGGACTGCTCGTAAAATCGGCACAGCAAATGGTGCTGACTGCACAAGACTTACGGACGGCAGGGATTGATGTGCCGATTATGGTGGGCGGTGCTGCTCTGACTCGTAAGTTCACCAAAACACGGATACGCCCTGAGTATGATGGTTTAGTACTGTATGCTAAGGATGCTATGGATGGACTTGATATTGCTAATCGGCTGATGAACCCAGTTGAACGGGAGAAAATTGCCGAGGAAATTCGCGTGGAAGCTGAAGCGGCTGTTGCGGTAGCTCCAAAGCAAGAGCTTCCTAAGCTAACAAGAGCAGTACGCTCCAAAATTTCTCCAGATGCTCCTGTATTTGTTCCACCGGATTTAGAACGTCATGTCATTCGTAATTATCCATTAGGGCATATTATCCCTTATGTGAACATGCAAATGCTGCTGGGTCATCATCTGGGACTACGTGGTTCTGTAGAAGCTCAGTTAGCTGCTGGTGATCAACGGACTGTTGAGTTAAAAGGGACTGTGGATGACATTCTACATCAAGCGATGCTGGAAGGTACGATTACTCCTCATGCGATGTATCAATTCTTCCCGGCACAATCCAGTGGTAACGATATTATCGTGTATAATCCACAGAATACAGCCGAGATTCTGCATACCTTTACTTTCCCAAGACAAGGTGTAGAACCTTATCTCTGTCTAGCAGACTTTTTGAAGTCGGTCGACAGTGGAATTATGGATTATGTTGGTTTCTTAGTAGTAACTGCGGGACACGGTGTTCGTGAACTCTCAACAGCCCTTAAGGACAATGGAGATTATTTACGCTCACATGCCTTACAATCTGTAGCGCTAGAGATCGCAGAAGGATTAGCGGAGCGTGTTCATCACATGATGCGGGATACATGGGGTTTCCCAGATCCTGCCGATATGACCATGAAACAAAGACATGGAGCAAGATATCAAGGGATTCGTGTATCCTTTGGTTATCCGGCATGCCCAGATCTGGAAGATCAGGGACCACTATTTAAGCTACTATCCCCGGAGGATATCGGTGTCCATCTTACAGAAGGCTTTATGATGGAGCCTGAGGCATCCGTTTCGGCGATGGTTTTCGCTCATCCAGAGGCGCAGTATTTTAATGTAGAGAAGCTGTAATTCTTTCATTTATACACCTGGTCTGTAGGGGGATTGTATCCCTATCAGCGGAACCTCCCGTAACTGGGGGGTTTTTTGCTGGAAGAAGGACGTTTAGAATAGATAAGAGATTGTTCAGCCAATAAGAGGAAGGGAGGAACAAGGATGGAATTATATTTTTTGGGTACGAATGCAGGGGTACCAACGATACAACGCAATGTAACGTCGATTGCATTAAGACTTCTGGAAGAACGCCGTAGCATTTGGATGTTCGATTGCGGGGAAGGGACTCAGCATCAGGTTCTTCGCTCACCGATTCGCCTAGGGAAGCTGGAAAAGCTATTTATTACACACTTACACGGAGATCATCTATTTGGTCTTCCAGGTTTATTATCTAGTCGTGGTTATCAGGGAGGGACTTCGCCTTTAACGGTTTATGGTCCACCTGGATTGAAGGCATACTTAGATATATCCTTAGCTGTGAGCCAATCCCGAATTCCATACAAGATTGAGATTGTCGAGCATACAGGAGGAACGGTATTTGAGGATGATGGTTTTAAAGTGGAGGCAGCATTATTAGAGCATCGTATTGATAGCTATGGTTACCGGATAACGGAAAAGGATAGTCCCGGGAGCCTCAATACGGAATTACTAAAGAGTTATGGCTTAAAACCTGGACCGTTATATGGAAAATTAAAAAAAGGTGAAGATGTTATAACGGATGAAGGTGTTCGTATCTGCGCTGCTGATGTTGTTAGAGAACCTAAAAGAGGGCGTATTGTTACGATCTTGGGAGACACAAGACCTTGTTCAGGAGCTTTAGAACTCTCACTTCATGCAGACCTTATCGTTCATGAAGCTACCTTTGCTCATGATCTGGCAGAAATGGCTTATCAATATCATCACAGCACAGCTCGTCAGGCTGCAGAGCTAGCAAAGGAAGCCGAAGCAGGACAACTATTGTTGACTCATTTCAGCTCTCGTTACAGTTCGTCTGAAGAGTTGATTCCTTTACTGGAAGAAGCTGAGCTCATTTTTCCTGAGACATTGTTAGCTGAGGAATTCAGCACATATCCAATTTATCGAGGTCAAAACGGGCAATTGGGGAAATGATTATTTTCCGGGAAAGCGCAGGAAATGACAGTGCTATGCTAAAAAATGCTGGATGAGTCTCTCGTTCGATTTCATTCGACGAAGTGTGTTAGATTTAAAGTAATCACAGGGTGAAAGCAGTACGAATGGCTGGAAATCTTGCCGAAAACCAAGGGGCAATATCATCAAGGAAAAAGTATTACTAACTATTCTAAATCCAAGCTGAGCCTAGTCTTAGAGTTTATTAATACAATTATTTATTCATTACATTAATTAAATTTCTTATGGAAATAGAGGGATTTATAATGGAACAGATTAAAGGATTATTGATTGATCTAGATGGTACGTTATATCATGGGCATAAAATGATTCCTGGTGCAGATTTACTGATTAAAGGTCTGCGTGAAGCGGGCATTCCATTTCTATTTGTTACCAACAATTCATCGCGTACAGCAGCTAATGTGGCTGCACATTTATGTGGAATGGGAATCGATGCGAAAGCTGAGGAGGTATGTACCTCATCAATGGCGGCCGCACGTTACATAGCTGAGGAATCACCTGGGGCTGCAGTGGCGATACTTGGAGAAGAGGGTTTGCATGTGGCTTGTACCGAAGCTGGGCTCCGCATCGTCAAAGACTCACCCGATTATGTACTGCAAGGCATCGATCGATCGTTCACTTATACTTCGCTATCGCAAGCTTCTCGCTGGATTATGGGAGGTGCTAAGTTTGTACTCACCAATCCAGACTTAATGCTCCCTTCAGATGATGGGGTGATGCCAGGTGCAGGTACGATCGGAGCAGCCATCGAGGCTGCTAGTGGTGTGAGTCCCGTAGTGATTGGTAAGCCGGAATCTCATTTAATCAAGTTTGCAACAGATCTTCTAAATATTGAGCCTGAACATGCTGTGGTAGTTGGTGATAATATGCGTACAGATATAGCTGCTGGTGTAAATGCGGGCTGTCGTACAGTTCTTGTATTTACTGGATTGACTAACGCAGAGAATCTTGAACACTATAAAAACATTACAGGGATCTCACCAGATGAAATTTGTGCCGATTTAACTGAACTTAAAACGTTTCTCGGTGTATAATAGCTAGGATCTTATTACTTCACCAACCTAGAGGGGACGATGAGCTATGCCGGAACTGCCGGAAATGGAGAATTACAAAAAGCTGCTAAGTCAGCATATTATAAATGTGCCAATTTCTGATGTAATCGTGAACAGAGAGAAATCAATTAATATTGAGACAGAAGCTTTTAAAAATGCATTAATCGGTGCCCGTGTTGTTTTTGTTGAGCGGCGTGCCAAGTATATTTTGTTTCATCTTCATGATGGACGAAGACTACTTTTACATTTGATGTTAGGTGGACTCCTTTTTTATGGATCAGAGGAAGAACGGCCGGATCGAAACACACAAGTCGAAATCGTATTTGGAGATCAAATTCTTTACTTCATAGGACTTCGATTAGGGTATCTGCATTTGGTGTCCGTTAAGGAAAGTGAAGCTACAATGGGTAAATTGGGGCCTGAATTGCTGGATCGTAGAATGACGCTAGAACGGTTTACAGGATTATTAAAGGGACGGCGGGGTGCGCTCAAAAGCCTGTTAGTAAATCAGCATGTGATGGCTGGAGTCGGGAATTGCTATGCCGATGAGATTGCTTTTGAAGCTAGGCTGTTGCCTTCTACACTAGTTCAGAATTTAACGTCTGACTCCATAACCCGTCTATATGAGAGCATCCAAAAAGTACTAACTGAGGCCACGGAAATTGGTGGGTACATGGAAATGCCGTTTATGACTGGGGATACGGTTACAGGTTCATATAATAATCAATGTAAAGTGTATGATCGTGAAGGCGAGCCTTGCCTTCGTGACGGGGGAACAATTATCAAAACAGAGCTTTCTGGACGCAAAGTGTTTTATTGCCCAGACTGTCAGCATGACC
The DNA here is from genome assembly GCF_002264395.1 of Paenibacillus sp. VTT E-133291. GTDB lineage: Bacteria > Bacillota > Bacilli > Paenibacillales > Paenibacillaceae > Paenibacillus_AQ > Paenibacillus_AQ nitricinens. The sequence goes on along the minus strand of NZ_NFVA01000048.1, from coordinate 36,389 downwards.
AATAGTCTTCAAATAGGGGCTCATGTTAGCATTCGCGGTGGATATGGGAGAGCTGCCCGATTCGCTTGGGAGAGCGGTGCAACATGTTTTCAATATTTTCCTAAAAACCCGCGCAGTTTAAAACTTAAACAGTTGGATGTTCGAGATACGAGGGATTGTTTGCTCTTTTGTCAAGAAAAAGGGATCTCCTCGATTGCTCACACACCTTATGGGATTAACATGGCGGCTGGGATAGATGATGTTACTCCACGAAAGGTTTATGTAGCCTCTCTCTTAAATGATCTGGAGATTGCAGAAGCTTGTGGTTCATTAGGCATCGTTGTTCATTTTGGACATTTTGGTGGAATGGAGCCGTTACAAGGCTATCAAAATATTATACAATGTATGAATGAGGTGCTTCAGTCCTGGGATGGTCGTACTAAGCTGCTTATAGAGAATCAAGCCGGCAACCATGGAAATGAAGGGATTACACTTGAAGAACTTGTGAAAGTTCGAGAGCTTAGCCAATTTCCGGAGAAAATAGGATTTTGTTTGGACACCTGTCACGCTTACGCAGCTGGTATCTGGAACCCTGAGCGAACGGAAGACTTCCTTGAACGAGGAGAGAGACTTGGATTTTGGCCACATCTTGTTGCTGTCCATTTAAATGATTCTAAGTTTCCTTTCGACTCAAGACGCGACAGGCACGCTGGAATCGGACAAGGACATATTGGAGAGCAGGGGCTAAAAAGCTTAATGTCCTCCGGGCTTTTACGAAGCTCAGCTGTTGTCATGGAAACGGAGAAGGGTACGGATGGCAGTCACCGAAAAGAAATTGCTACAGTGCGTGGTTGGTTTGAAGCGGAGGCGTAATTGTGATTCATATCTTTATGGATGATCTTCGAAAAGTACCTAAAGGGTTCGCTCTGGCTCGTTCGACGGAAGAATGTCTTCTAATGTTGCGTGAGTGCGAGGTAGATGTTTTATCACTGGATTACGATATGGGGCCGGATGATTATTCGGGTGGAGAAGTTGCCAGACGGATCGTATTGGAAGGATTGTTCCCCCGAGAAATCTATTTGCACACTTCCAGTCTTTGGGGGCGAAAAGAAATGTATGAGATCTTATATACTGCTAAACCTGAGGGGATGCTTTTGGTAAATGGTCCCCTGAGTTCTGATAAGCTTCACGATATCGCCGGGGAGACGGACTTGAAATGAAGGCAATGAATGAAGTGGAATTACTGGAGGCGCTCGAGAGTTCAGGCGAACCGCTTATAATATTTTTACACACTCCACTGTGCGGTACTTGTAAGGCAGCTGAACGGATGTTAGAGGTGGCGGCTCATCTATTGCCTGCTGAACTTCAAATGGTTGCAGGCAACGTGAACATGCTGCCGAATTTAGTACAACAATATCGTATTACGAGCGTTCCTGCACTACTTGTAGCTTCTGCAGAACGGGAAAATGATCCGAATGTTTATTATTCCATGGTTTCAGTTGAGCGAGTACTGGAATACATAAGGAGTGTTATATCATAATCATTTCATTACAACATTTATCTCTCCGCAGGGAAGAAAGCTTAATCTTGGACGATGTGTCGCTAGAAGTTAGAGAAGGTGAGAACTGGGTCATTTTGGGACGGAATGGCTCCGGTAAAACCACAATTTTAGAGATGATGACTGGTTATTTGTTTCCTAGCAAAGGGACTGTAGAAGTGCTGGGTAATAAATATGGGCAATGTGATATACGCGAGGTTCGTAAAGAAATTGGCTATATCGGGCCTTCCTTGATGGAAAAGATGTCATTAAATGATCCGGTGTGGGAGGTCGTAGCAACAGGTGCTTACGCTTATTTGCGTTTCTACGAAACAATCCCTACCGAAGTAAAAGAGAAAGCAATCCGCATGCTGGAAGATATGAATCTAGGCAATATGGCATTTCATCCTTTTGGGACCTTGTCACAGGGGGAACGTAAAAAAGCTATGCTGGCAAGATGTCTTATGGCTGACCCTAAGCTATTAATTATGGACGAGCCATGTGCTGGCCTTGATCTATATGAAAGGGAAAAAATGCTGGCTGAAATAGATAAGCTGAGACAGCGTAATGTTTCTGTAGTGTACGTAACTCACCATGTGGAAGAAATTGTCCCGCTTTTCACGCATGTTGCATTAATTCGTGAGGGTAAGCTAGCTGGATCTGGACCGAAAGAAGAAGTATTAACGAATGAAATGATCTTGGCCACTTATGATATTCCTGTTGATGTTGAATGGGATAGCGGTCGTCCCTGGATTAAAATTAGACCTGGAGGCAAAACGATTTGAACGATTTAAGACAAGATACCGAAGAGCAGAACATTGCTCCGGAAGAAGAAGTATATTCCCGATATATTTGTACAGCTAATCACGGATTTGCGCCTTATGCGCAAGAAGAGCTTCGCCGTTTATTCGGTGCTGTGAAGAGTACCTTGTTACTTCCAAGCGAAATCTTTCTGGCTACATTGCAATGTGAACCAGAGGAAGTAACGCGCCTACTCACACAGAATCTTCCCATTTTCCTGCGTCATATACAGCCTGTTCAGTTTCAGGATGAAGGAACCATGGAAGCTCTAGAGCGTTTGGCGGTGTATTTAAGTCGCCACACTGAGCTTGAGGGTGCAAAGGTATCCCTGAACGTTCGTAAAGGTGATCCTTCCTTCTGGCAGGACAGTCCGGGAGAACTTCGTGAATGGCTCCAAGAGCAACTGCAGAGCTTAGGCGCAGAATTTACTGTGCAAGATCCAGCCTGGGTTATTTCAGTCTACGCAGACGGGAATGCCTTATATGCAGGTGTGTCCAGACCAGAAGCTAATTTATCTAGCTGGAATGGCGGTGCCATCCGTTTCCGTAAGGAAGATGGACAAATCTCACGTGCCAAGTTCAAACTAATGGAAGCCGAGAAGGAGTTTGATATTCCTTTTTACAGCTTCCGTAATGCGTTAGATATTGGTGCTTCTCCAGGTGGGTGGACTTCTTTCTTACTGGAACGTGGAATGAAGGTTACGGCGGTTGACCCTGCGTTAATGCATGAGTCCCTTCGTAATTATCCGGGCTTGAAAATCCTTCGTAAAAACGCAGGAGAAGTAAAATTCCGGGACAATGAATTTGATCTGCTCGTGTGCGATATGAGCTGGAGTCCTAAGCTGATGGCGAAGCTAGTAACCGGGTTACTCCACAGTCTGTCACCGGGTGGGACAGCCATTGTGACCGTAAAACTGATGCATAAGAAACCACTTGCGATGATCAAAGAAATTATTGCGATGTTTGAAGGGGAGCGCATGCAGATTCAGCGTGCAAAGCAGCTATTCCATAATCGTGATGAAATTACACTTTATATGGTTAAGTACTAAATCAAACATATTCTAAATACTAAGGGAAAGCATCCCGTTTTTAACGTTTCCGTATTTTGTGGTAAGAACGTTAATGGCGGAAGCTTTCTCTTTTTTTTTGCGAAAAGGGGGAGTTAGATTGTATTTTGAGACGAAGCTTAAGATTGGACAGGTTATTGATGACAGATACAGAATTACGGGCCTGATTGGTTCAGGTGGGATGAGTATTGTTTATCTTGCAGATGATTTGCGTCTAAAGGGTAAACGATGGGCTGTAAAAGAAAGCTTATGCTTAGATGCGCTGCATTCTGACATCCAAGCGGAAGCCGATATGTTAATTACATTAGCCCACCCGCGATTGCCGCGTATTGTCGATTTCTATCTTCCGGATCGAGAAGGGTATTCCTATTTAATTATGGACTATATTGAAGGTGTGAGCTTGAGTCAGCTAATGAAGGATAATCCCGGACCTTTGCCAGGTGACTTCATCATTCAGGCGGCTAAGCAGCTTTTAGAAGTTCTTCAATATCTGCATGGTCATCAACCACCGATTATCTATCGTGATCTAAAGCCTTCAAATATCATGTTGACACTGCAAAAAGAACTGATGTTAATTGACTTTGGGATCGCACGAAGCTACAAACACGGTATCTCTGAAGATACGGTTAAGCTGGGTACGGTTGGCTTCGCTGCACCTGAGCAATATGGAGGTGGACAGAGTCAGCCAGTATCTGATTTATATGGACTTGGAGCATTAATTCTCTATATGGCAACTGGAGGGCAATGTAGCCACTGGGAGTACGGAATGGAAGATCGGTTATATAACCATATGCCAGTTGGGATAATACCAATCGTAAGACGTTTGCTGCGGCATCATCCGGAGGAACGGTATCAGAATGCAGAAACAGTTCTAGAGGCGTTAGTTAAAGTGGAATCCGAAAGGGAGAGAGGAAGTGTTTTAGCAGTCTCACTACCGCTACCGCTTGAAAAGCGAAAATCGTTTGTCATTGCTTTACTCGGCGTAGCTTCAGGTCTTGGAACAACACATACTTCTTTTGCGCTGAGTAGCTTTCTTGCACAGAAGGGGGCAACGGCTTGGGTTGATTGTTCACCCAATTCATCGGTTTATGACCGCATTCGCAACCTATTGTACACACAGATTACTCCTGTCCCATCTAAGGAGGAACAAGCTGCTTTTTCATGGAAAGGGGTGCATTATTGGAAACGTCCTATTCACGGAAAAATGGCTGATTTGCTGAGAGGGGATTATCAATTTGTAGTGTTGGATATTGGCGTTGGGGAATATGAAGGGGCGCTTGCTGAGTTCAAATATAGCGATATGCCGATTCTAATTACTTCTGGTGCAGATTGGCGACTCGAAGATTTACTTCTGTGGATTAGGCGTAAGGGTTTACAGCCTGAGACGAATTGGAGGGTAGGGTTACCGCTAGCTGAACACTCGTCTGCACAACTGCTACAAGCGGCTATAGGTACAGATAAGGTTTTTGCACTACCTTTTCAGCAAGATCCATTCAAGCCTAAGGGGAAATTGATAGAAGTGATCAATGGAATGTTTGAGGAAGTATTAGATTTACCAAGTAAGGGGAAAGGCCGAAGTTTTTTTAAAAGAAAGGCTGAATGAAGCGGTTCTCTATGCTTCCTCTTTTCACTCAACTAACTTTTAGTTCAGTGTTGCATTAAAGTGTGTTAAAATATATATTTATACGTGTTTTGAAAAATATAAGAAAGTATAAGTTTAAGTATAGACAGGAGCTTGCGGAGAATTTATGAGTTTACTTAGTGTAGAAGACGTTTCCCATAATTTTGGGGATCGGACGTTGTTTAAAAATGTTTCTTTCCGGTTGTTACCGGGTGAGCATGTGGGAATCGTAGGAGCAAATGGCGTAGGGAAATCGACGCTTATGAATATTTTGACAGGAAAACTGTTGAAGGATAGTGGAAAAGTAGAGTGGACGCCTCGCGTCCGTTATGGTTACTTGGATCAGCATACGATCTTAACGCCAGGGAAAACCATCCGTGATGTATTGAAGGACGCTTTCTTGCCGCTTTTAGAGCTGGAACAGGAAATGCTAACTATAACTGAAAAGATGGGCGACGCTTCTCCTGAAGAGTTAGAGATGTTACTTGAGCAAATGGGAGACATTCAGGAACAGCTGGACATCGGAGATTTTTATCTTATTGATGTAAAAGTGGAGGAAATGGCGAATGGCCTCGGCCTATCCGTTATTGGACTTGACCGTGATGTTGCTTCACTAAGTGGGGGTCAGCGCACAAAAGTTCTGCTCGCGAAGCTTCTGCTTGAGAAGCCGAATGTACTATTGCTGGATGAGCCTACTAACTATTTGGATGTTGAGCATATCGACTGGTTAACAAACTATTTGAAGCAATATCCATATGCGTTTATATTGATTTCTCATGATACGGAATTCATGAATAAAGTCGTAAATGTGGTCTATCACCTTGAGTTCGGTAAACTTACTCGTTACACTGCAAACTACGAGAAATTCCTGAATATGGCCGAGATGAATAAAATCCAACACATTGATGCTTATGAGAAACAACAGGATTTTATTAAGAAACAAGAGGATTTCATTCAGCGTAACAAAGCTCGTGCCTCCACATCTGGACGGGCGAAAAGCCGTGAGAAACAACTAGATCGTATGGATCGAATTGATCGTCCAGAAGAAGCTGCTAAGCCTACCTTTAAGTTTAAAGAGAGTCGTGCCAGCGGTAAAACAGTCTTCGAAGGCATTGATTTCGAGATCGGATATGATCGTCCGTTGTTACCTATGCTGAATATGACCATTGAGCGTGGAGAGAAGATCGCTATAACTGGTTGCAATGGTGTCGGTAAATCGACGCTCCTGAAGACTATTCTTGGCGTGATTCCTACGTATAGCGGTAAAACGTATCTAGGAGATTATCTGAACTCCGCGTATTTCCAACAAGAAGTGAAAGCAGCTAATCTTACACCTATTGAGGATGTCTGGAATGAATTTTCTAGTCTAACCCAGAATGAAGTGCGTGGACATCTAGCTCGCTGTGGTCTGAAAAATGAGCATATTACCCGACCGCTTAGCATGCTGAGTGGTGGTGAACAAGCTAAGGTCCGTCTTTGTAAACTGTTGATGCGTGAGAGCAACTGGGTTCTGTTCGATGAACCTACCAATCACCTTGATGTTATTGCCAAAGCTGAGCTGAAGCGGGCATTACAAGAATATAAAGGCACAGTTCTGCTCGTCTCCCATGAACCTGATTTCTATGAAGATTGGGTTACGAAAATTTGGGATGTTGAACAGTGGTCAGCAGTACAAGTATAGAATCATCATACTCCCGGGGAATAGCAGACGATCTGCTGTTCTCCGGTTTTTGGATATGGGGAGGGGGATCGAATGATCCATAATGATGGGCGTGAAGAACGTTATTCGCGGCAGGTCCGCTTTGCCCCATTTGGCGTAGAAGGACAAGAAGAGCTCGCGCAGTCTAGTGTATTAGTCGTTGGTGCAGGTGCGCTTGGTACGGGAATTGCAGAGACGTTGGTACGCTGCGGGGTCGGTAAAATTATTTTAGCTGACCGTGATTATGTAGAGTGGAGTAACCTTCAGAGGCAGCAGCTCTATACTGAGGCAGATGCCCAAGAACGTATACCTAAGGCTGCTGCTGCGCAGAGCAGACTTCAACAGATTAATTCTGAGGTCGTTATTGATGCTCACGTTATAGATGTTCGTGCCGAAGAGCTGGAAGGGCTCATTTCAGGGGTAGATCTGATCATGGATGGTACAGATAATTTTGATACTCGGCTCATTATTAATGATATGGCGCTTAAGCACGGTATTCCTTGGATCTATGGTGCATGTGTAGGCAGTTATGGAATAACATATACGATTTTGCCTGGGGAAACTCCATGTCTTCATTGTCTTCTAGGCACAGTCCCACTAGGAGGTGATACCTGTGATACGGCAGGTATACTACCGCAGGCAGTCCAACTAGTTACGGCAAATGCAACGGCAGAGGCGTTGAAAATACTAGGTAAGCGTAAAGCTCAATTAAGAAACAAACTGTTAACGTTTGATGTGTGGCGGAATGAATACCATGAAATTGGAGTAAAAGCTGCCAAAAAGAAAAACTGCCCTTCTTGTGGGAGTCATCCGATCTATCCCTATCTAATGGCAGCGAATACCGGACGAGGCGATGTTCTATGTGGGAGGGATACAGTGCAAATTCGCCCTGCGCGACCACAGAAGCTTAATTTGCAGGAAACTGCGGATCGGTTGTCTCGTTTAGGAAGCGGAATCGTGGACAGCAACGCTTATCTGGTTTCTTTTATAGAAGGACCTTATCGGTTAGTTATTTTTGCTGATGGTAGAGCGTTGATTCATGGGACAAAAGATATTGCTGCTGCTCGAAGCTTTTATCATCGATATTTTGGATAAAGAAGCTGTAAATAGGTGTTGAGGCCATTTCTCAGGAATGGTCTTTTTGTTTTCCGGGAATTCTATATGTACCGCTGTGATGCTGGTGCAAGTCATATGGATATGGGGGGACTTTGTGATTGAACAAATAATATGGTATATGGCTGATAGCAGTAGTAGAGAAGAAGATCGAGCCGTTATAGAAAGTGTGCTACAAGATATTGGACTTGAAGCAACAAAAAGCGAAGACCCCGAGGATCTCCGCTTATCCATATCAAAAGTAGAACCGGTACTGCTGCTTGCTGAGTTATGCGAGGTGGGGACTTGGGAAGGCTGGGACATAATTTCCGCTATAAGAGCTGAGGGGATGATACTACCGGTAATGGTGATTTCCGGTGAACAATCTGAATCGGGAACTGGGGCAGTTTCGGCGTTCTCAGCCGGGGGTAATGAATATATGACAAAGCCTTTACATACCGGTGAATTCAAACACAGAATTCTAAATTTGTTAACCCTTACTGGACGGCGTCGAAATTTAAACCAAATACTGAGAGTCGATGGTTTAATGCTCGATCCCAGCCGCAGGTTTGTAAGTCGCGACGGGATCGAGTTAAAAATGACACCCAAAGAATTTGATCTATTGTATTATCTCGCTGCGAACCAAGGAATGATATGCTCCCGCATCGAGATACTTAAGGAAGTATGGGGTTACCAATTTCACGCAGATACCAATGTTGTAGATGTTTACATTAGACATATCCGTTTGAAAATGGATAAAGGACACCGGAACAAGTTAATTCACACTGTTCGCGGAACAGGATATGTAATGAGGGCGCCCGAAGGCGGCACCACATCCTGAGACTAGTTCTCTCTTATAGTTATGACTCTACCACAGAGCGATTGTTTACAGTACGCGGCGAGCCTTTAAATATGTTTTTTTCCAATTACCGGAGTTAAGATCGGAAATCGTAACACCTGGTTTACCGTAAGTGTGCAGAATTTTGCCATTGCCTGCATAAACAGCAACGTGAGTTACATTTTTACCGTTTGCTCTGCTACCGCTGGAGAAAAATACTAGATCACCTACACGAAGATCAGCTTTTGATACAGCTGTGCCTACTTTGGATTGATCTACGGATGTACGAGGCAATGTTACATTATATTGTTTAAAGATGTATTTTGTAAAAGAAGAGCAATCAAAAACTTTAGTAGTAGAAGTGGATGCACCGAACTTGTAAGGCACGCCCATATATTTCTTCCCTAAATTCACTACACTTTGACCTTTAGACACGGTAGCTGCTTCAACTTTCGTTGCGCCTACGCCTGTTGCCATCATTGTACCTAAGCCCATTGTAGTAACCATTCCTATAACAATCGCTTTTTTAATCCATTGTTGTTTATTCATGTTGTAGTACCTCCAAGGTGTTAGTCTTTGTTGTTGAATTTGTTTGTCTTGCTTGCCTGATTCGTAGTATAGCAGGTTATCTATTACATAAAAATTGGTAGAGGTGCAATAAAGTGAGGCTGGGCATGGGTTGTAAGCGTTTTATTAAAAATTCATTAAAAGTTACAAAAAATTAATAATTTGATATATTGGGATCATAAAAAAGCCGAAAAACCCTTGGTACTAAAGAGTTTTCACGGCTTTTTCGAATTTGAGATAAAAGTTACAATGATGTTTCTAAACTATAAAAAAGTAGCATTTTTACGTTAATTATGTTCCCTATGTATCTAGTCTTTACTCTGAATGATCAGCAGCAATCCACTTCGAATGTTAACCGTTCCTGAGGACGAAATCAGTTTGTTACTCACACCAAGTGATTGTCCAAGCTTCAGGGTAGCGTCAGTTAATGGATATTGAAACCCTTCTAAGGTAATACCTGATACTTCTGGGGTTAAAGGCAATAAAGAAACGTACGTGTAGCCTAAATCGTTGATCACTACCTTGGAACCTGTAAGGGTTATATAGTTATGAGTGTCCATGACGTAGCAGTTGATTTGACGTTGCAGAGCTCTTGTCATCATTTGAATGCTAGCCAGGGAATGGTCAATACGAGTACCGGTAACACCTAATAGTAGAATCGACTCCGGTTGCAGATCCATCGCAATATCGAGCGCCATCTCACTATCTGTCAAATCCTTGTTCACGGCATCACAGGTAATGGTCTTCTTACTTTTATTTTCAATATTTTGAAGTGCCTCAGGTGAAACAGAATCAAAATCACCTACTGCTATATCTGGTGTATATCCGTGCGAAATGAGAAACAATGCTCCTTCATCCGCACCGATAATAAAATCATCTTCATCTAATAGATCGAAATAATCAGGAGATAATGCTCCACCGGCAAAAATAACGACTCGTTTGGATGACATAACATCCATTCCTCCTCTTAAACCTCTTGTTGAGTATCCTGTCCAGTATAATGCAGATCGAAAGGTTGCACAATTGACCTCGAGAACGCTAAAATGATAGTGTGCGATCTTTTGAGTATAAATTCACATATAATTAGGTTTAACAACTGGGAGGTGAACGAAATCGTAAGCGTACTGTTTGTATGTCTGGGTAATATTTGTCGGTCACCAATGGCAGAGGCTGTTCTGCGGCATAAGATTAATGAACGAGAACTATCTGATAAGATTCTTGTAGACTCAGCGGGAACTGGAGATTGGCATATTGGCAAGGAACCACATGAAGGAACAAGACATATTCTTGATCAGCACAGCATCAGCTATGAGAATATGATGGCGCGTCTAGTTAGCAGCGAAGACTTCCAAAAGTTTGATTACATCGTCTGCATGGACAAGTCTAATGGAGAGAATGTTCGAAAGGTTTCAGGCGGGGAAGACGCCAAACTAATGTTCTTCATGGATTTATTGCCTGAGGAGGAACTGCGCGAAGTGCCCGATCCTTACTATACAGGTAATTTTGAGCAGGTATATGACTTGATTAACGCGGGCTGTGACATCTTGCTGGAAAGAATGATAAGAGAAAAGCTGTAACCTCTTTGGATTACAGCTCTCTTTGTATGTTTTATATTGTAAATCGAGTAAAGTTGCTGGATTATACTGTAAGCGCCATCAAGTAATCTACATACTGTTCTTTAGATGTTCACTATTTACAACTATCAATAGGTCTTTATGTGTTTAAAAAATAGAGTAGAGATTCTGGGAGTTCTTTCTGCCAGAAGCCCCAGAGATGGCGTCCGTCTTTCTCTCGGTAGGATACGGTTGCTCCACGTGATTCAAGCAATGTTTTTGTTTCTCGATTCATCTGAACAAAATCATAAATACCAGTATCCGTTTTGTAGTCGGTCTCCTGCAGACCAACGACCATATTAATGTTGAGCCAGGATAGATCCTCTTCCTCAGCCAGCATGTCGCGGGATTCAGGATAGAATGCACCTGAAAGGCTGATGATACGGGTAAAGATCGCTGGATAAGCAAGGGCAAGATGGAGTGATACACTGCCCCCAAGGGAGTCGCCAGCTAAGATACGTTCGTCCGGCGTACGGCGTACAGGATATTTTTGTTCAATGAAGGGAATAATCTCTTCGGAAAAGCAAGATAAGTACTGTTTGAATCGGTTGCCAAAAGGAGCATATTCTTGGGTTCGCACCGCGACGTCTACTTCGACACCAACAATGATGAAGGGCTCCACGTCTTCTTCTATTATAAGACGTCCAGCAAGTGTAGCAATGCGGCCAAAGTTAAAGAATTCTTCTCCGTCTTGGCAGTACACCACTGGGTAGCTTAAAACTTCGTTGTAGCCGGGAGGGAGGTAGATGCGTAACTTGCGTTCCTCCTGCAGATGTTCACTCCAAAGCGTTTCTTTTACAATTGTGCGTTTCAGAAAAACAGAATCGCTCATAGTTGCCACGTCACCTTTCTTGTCGAATTTTGCAATACACACGGATTTGCTCTAAAATGAATAGCTGAGTAACTGTGTGATTAATCATTTACTTGTTCCAAAAGCTTTAAACTGTTATATAAAAATAAATCACCTGTTATACATACAAAATTTAAAGGAATATAAATTTTATAAGTATTTCTTTGACGAAAGTAACCAAACAGGTGTATAATAATATTATAACAGAGGCAGCTGATATTCAAATTTTTTTATTGAGGTGAAGATAATGAGTAAAGTTCCTTATGAAGTGTATACAGAGGACGTCGAGGCTCTAACGGTACTTTCCCCGGATGGAGAAATTATCAACAAGGATAAAATGCCTGATTTAACCGACGATCAACTGAAAGAAATTATGTATCGTATGGTATTTACCCGTACTTGGGATGATCGTGCAGTAAATCTTGGCCGTCAAGGCCGTCTTGGTTTCTACGCACCGGTATCCGGTCAAGAAGCTACTATGATTGGTAGCGAGTACGCTTTGGAGAAAGAAGACTTCTTATGCCCAGGCTACCGTGATATTCCGCAGCTAGTATGGCACGGACTTCCATTGTACCAAGCATTCTTATATTCCCGTGGACACCAGCATGGTGGAGCGATTCCTGATGGCGTTAATGTATTGATGCCACAAATCATCATCGGCGCGCAAATCCTGCACGCTACAGGAATTGCAATGGGCTTTAAATTGAAAAAACAAAAGAGTGTTGCAATTACTTACACTGGTGATGGCGGTTCTTCAGAAGGCGACTTCTATGAAGGCTTGAACTTTGCTGGTCGCTTTAAACTGCCTGTTATCTTCTTTGTTCAAAACAATGGTTATGCGATTACGACTCCGTTCGCAAAACAAACAGCTTCCAAGTCGATCGCTCACAAAGCGGTTGCAGCTGGTATTCCAGGAATTAAAGTTGACGGCATGGACATCTTTGCAGTAATCAGTGCTGTTCGTGACGCTGCTGAGCGTGCACGTAATGGCGAAGGTGCTACATTGATCGAAGCTGTAACTTACCGTTTCCGTCCACACTCCCTTTCTGACGATGCAAGTAAATATCGTTCGAAAGAAGAAGAGGGACAATGGAGTGAAAAGGATCCAATCAACCGTCTTGCCAAGTATTTGGAGAAGAAAGGTCTTTGGACTGAAGAAGATACGCTGCGCGTGAAAGATGAAGCGAAAGCTACAGTTAACGAGCAGATCAAAAAAGCTGAACAAACCGAAAAAATGACAATACCTGGCTTGATCGACAGCATGTTCGAAGTAACACCTAAACATCTGGAAGAGCAAAAAGCCGATTTTGAATAAGGGGGATATCAGGCAATGGCACAAATGAATATGAAAGAAGCGATTCGCGACGCGATGCGCGTTGAACTGAATCGTGACCCTAACGTTCTTATCTTCGGAGAGGATGTTGGTAATGTAGGTGGCGTTTTCCGTGTAACAGAAGGTCTGCAAAAAGAATTTGGCGAAGATCGTATTTTTGATACTCCACTAGCTGAGTCCGCTATCGGTGGTCTGGCATTTGGTCTTGGTGTACAAGGCTTCCGCCCGATTGCTGAAATTCAATTCGTAGGTTTTATCTTTGAAGCACTGGATCAGATCGTTGTTCAAGCGGCACGTCTGCGCTGGCGTTCTGGCGGTAAATATAATGCTCCAATCGTATTCCGTACTCCTTTTGGTGGCGGGGTTAAAGCTGCTGAGCTTCACACAGATTCACTTGAAGGTTTGATTGCGCAAAGCCCGGGTATTAAAGTAGTAATTCCTTCAAACCCATATGATGCTAAGGGACTTCTAATCGCGTCTATCCGCGACAATGACCCTGTATTCTTCATGGAGCATTTGAACCTTTACCATGCTTTCCGTGCTGAAGTACCAGAAGGTGAATACACTGTTGAACTTGGCAAAGCAAACGTAGTGCGTGAAGGTACAGACGTATCGATCATTACTTACGGGCTGATGGTACATACAGCTACCAAAGCAGCCGAGCAACTCGAAAAAGAAGGCGTTAACGTTGAAATTATCGACCTTCGTACTGTAAGTCCAATCGACATCGACACTATCGTAGCGTCTGTGAAGAAGACTAATCGTGCAATCGTAGTACAAGAAGCTCAAAAGAGCTCCGGTGTGGCTGCTGAAGTTATTGCACAAATCAACGAAAAAGCTCTGCTGCACTTGGAAGCACCGGTTCTGCGTATCGCAGGTCCTGACACCGTGTATCCATTCGCACAAATTGAAGATACATGGCTTCCAAACCCTGCGCGTATTATTGCAGGCGTGAAGAAAGTTTTGGATTTCTAAAATATTTCCTATAAGAAACGGTTGTCATCCTTTAGGGATGACAACGTCGTTTCTTCTTCTCTAATCATAAGGTCAGTCCCAATTTCACAAGGAGGTTTTCAAAGTGGCAAAGTTTGAATACCGATTCCCTGAACTAGGTGAAGGTTTGCATGAAGGTGAAATCATCAAAATGCATATCAAAGCCGGTGACAAGGTAACGGATGATGATATCGTAATGGAAGTTCAAAATGACAAGGCGGTAGTTGAGGTACCTTGTCCAGTGAACGGTACTGTGTTGGAAGTTTTGACTAAAGATGGTCAAGTATGCCGTGTTGGCGAAGTTGTAGCGATTATCGAAGCTGAGGGCGACGTTCCTGAGCAAGAAGGTCATGCTGCTGAAGAAGCTCCGGCTCCAACTCCAGCTGCTGCTCCTGCATCTTCGAATGCTAAATCAGCAAATTTTGAGTATCGTTTCCCAGAACTAGGTGAAGGTCTGCATGAAGGTGAAATCATCAAAATGCATATCAAAGCCGGTGACAAAGTAACCGATGATGATATCATCATGGAAGTTCAAAATGACAAGGCTGTTGTTGAAGTTCCTTGTCCAGTGAATGGTACTGTGTTGGAAGTTCTGACTAAAGATGGTCAAGTATGCCGCGTTGGCGATGTTGTAGCTATCATTGCAGCAGAAGGTGACGTTCCTGAACAAGCAGGTCATGCCTCTGCTGAAGCCGATGCAGCACAAGGAAGTGCAAATACTACTTCTTCCCCTGCAGCAACTAGCCCATCTGATGCTAAACAAGGCGGGTCTGCAAGTGTAACACCAGCTCCTGACCGCGATGTATTGGCTACACCAAGCGTTCGCAAATTTGCTCGTGAGCAAAAAGTCGATATTTCCAAAGTGAACGGAACTGGAAAAGGCGGCAAAATCACACGTGAAGATGTAGAAGCATTCTTGAAGGGTGGTTCAGCACCTGCTGCAGCACCTGCAGCAGCGGCTACTGAAGCTCCTAAGGCTGCTAAGACCGAAGCTAAAGCAACATCTGCAGCAGCAAGCGGTAATGTAAGTCTTGAAGAAGAACGTGTACCATACAAAGGCATTCGTAAAGCGATCGCTAACGCAATGGTTAAATCTGCTTACACTGCACCACACGTTACCATTATGGACGAAGTAGATGTTACTGAACTGGTAGCATTCCGTACACGTATGAAACCTATCGCTGAGAAAAAAGGCGTTAAGGTTACTTACCTTCCGTTCATTGTTAAAGCTTTGGTTGCGGCTTCCCGTCAATTCCCAGCGCTCAACGCTATGATTGATGAAGAAGCAGGCGAAATCGTCTACAAGAAATACTACAATATCGGTATCGCTACTGATACACCTAACGGTCTGATCGTTCCAGTTATCAAAGACGCTGATCGTAAGAGCATTTGGATGATCGCTAGCAGCATCACTGACCTTGCTGTTCGTGGTCGTGACGGTAAATTGTCTGCTAACGAAATGAAGGGTAGCACGATCTCCATCAGTAACATTGGTTCTGCTGGCGGCATGTTCTTTACTCCAATCATTAACTTCCCTGAAGTGGCTATCCTCGGAACTGGCCGTATCAGTGAAAAAGCAGTTGTGAAAAATGGTGAAATCGTAGTTGCTCCTGTAATGGCGTTGTCACTCAGCTTTGACCACCGTATTATCGATGGTGCGACTGCTCAAAACTTTATGAACTACATTAAATCGCTGCTCAATAATCCTGAGCTGCTGGTTATGGAGGTATAATTATGGTAGTAGGAGACGCTTCTCTAGATATTGACACATTGGTCATTGGTGCAGGTCCTGGTGGGTATGTAGCGGCAATTCGTGCCGCTCAGCTCGGCCAAAAAGTCCTCATCGTGGATAAATCGGAACTCGGCGGTGTATGTTTGAACCGCGGATGTATTCCTTCTAAAGCACTGATTGCAGCAGCACATCAGTTCGAATCTGCTAAGCATGGTGAAGTTTTCGGTGTTACAGCTGAGAACGTTAAAGTGGATTTTGCCAAAACTCAAGAGTTCAAAAACGGCGTAGTTAAGAAAATGACTAGCGGCGTGACTAGCTTGATGAAGGGTAACAAAATTGAAGTATTTAACGGCGAATGCATGTTTATCAGCGACACAGAAGCACGTGTGTTCAATGATCATGAATCCCCACGTTATCGCTTCAAACACTGTATCATTGCTACAGGTTCCCGTCCGATTGAATTGAAACCTTTCCCATTCGGTGGACGCATTTTGTCTTCGACTGAAGCTCTGGAACTTCCAGAAATTCCGAAGAGCATGATCGTAATCGGTGGTGGATACATCGGCGCTGAACTTGGCCAAATGTACTCCAAATTCGGTACTAAAGTAACCATCATTGAAGGTTTGGATACTGTACTTCCAGGCTTCGATAAAGATATGACTCGTTTGGTTGCGAAGAACATGGCTAAAACTGGCATCGAAATCGTAACTAACGCTAAAGCTGAAAGTGCTGTACAGAACGACAAGGAAGTTACTGTGAAGTATTCTGTTGGTGGCGAATCCAAAGAAGTAACTGCGGATTACTTGCTTGTTACTGTAGGCCGTCGTCCTAACACTGACGGTGAACTTGGACTAGACCTGATTGGTCTTGAGCTCGACGAGCGTGGATTGATCAAAGTCGATCACCAAGGTCGCACTAGCATTCCTAACATTTTCGCTATCGGCGACGTTGTTCCAGGTCTGGCGTTGGCTCACAAAGCTTCTTATGAAGGTAAGATTGCCGCAGAAGCGATTGCAGGACTTACATCTGTTGTTGACTACAAAGTCATCCCAGCAGTTGTGTTTACAGATCCTGAGTGCTCAAGCGTTGGTTTGACTGAGAAAGAAGCGAAAGACAAAGGCTACAAAGTGAAAGCTGGTAAGTTCCCATTTGCAGGGAATGGCCGTGCCGTATCTTTGAACAGCCCAGAAGGTTTCATCAAAATTGTTGCTAACTCCGAGAACAATCTTGTGCTTGGTGCACAAATCGTTGGTATCGAAGCTTCTAACTTGATCGCTGAACTTGGTTTGGCTATCGAAATGGGCGCAACACTTGAAGATATCGCTTTGACTATTCATGCGCATCCAACCCTTGGCGAAATCGTCATGGAAGCTGCTGAATTGGTTGAAGGTCACCCTATTCACGTAATGAAATAATTTCTTTACCCAATTGCTCTAGCAGGCACTGAAAGGCGGAACGCATTTGCGTTTCGCCTTTTTGAGTTTTCCACTTTTTTTGAAAATAGATATAATGGAAGGAGATGAAACAAATTGATCGAATACTCTATAAAATCATTCATCCGTATTTTAAAAACTTATATAGGGAGGACAAATGATGAAACCCAATAAGTTAAAGCCTGGTGATGAGTTGCGGATCATCTCACCTGCCAGAAGTCTGTCATTAATCGCTGCTGAACAAAGGAAAATTGCCAAAGAACAGCTGCGAAAATTAGGTTTTCGGATATCATTTTCCGTAAATTCCTTTGAGAAGGATGATTTTGTCTCCTCATCGATCGATTCTAGAATAGAGGATTTGCACGAAGCTTTTTTAGATCCGAATGTTAAAGGGATTCTTACGACCATTGGAGGCTTTAATAGCAATCAGCTGCTACGTTATATCGACTATTCCCTCATTGCTGAGCATCCTAAACGATTATGCGGGTATTCGGATATTACGGCTTTAAGTAATGCGATCTATGCTAAAACAGGATTAGTTACATATTCCGGACCACATTTTTCTAGCTTCGCAATGCTTCACGACAATGAATATACAACCGAATATTTCCGTAAGCTGATGATGGACAACAAAGAAATAGTGGTGAGGCCTTCGAAGCATTGGAGTGATGATGAGTGGTATCTGGATCAGGAGAACCGTGTATTTATCAGAAATGAGGGCCCATTCATTATCAATGATGGGGAAGCAAAGGGGACAATTATCGGTGGGAACCTTTGTACATTAAATCTTTTGCAGGGAACGGAGTATATGCCAAGTTTAAAAAATTCGATATTATTTGTAGAGGATGATTATGAATCATCGCCTGCAACGTTTGATAGGGATTTACAATCGCTGATTCATCAACCGGATTTTCAGCATGTTAAAGGATTGGTTATTGGAAGATTCCAACAAGGATCACGCATGACTAAAGAACTGCTGATCAAAATCATAACTTCGAAAGAAGAGCTATCAGACATTCCTGTCATTGCAGACGTGGACTTTGGACATACATCCCCGATGATTACTTTCCCTGTAGGTGGACAAGCCTCACTTCGTGCTTATGGGGTTAGAGTAGAGTTAAGGATATCGGAGTAGTGAACTCCCCAGATTATTAAATAAATTTAAAAAATATCTTACCTTCTACAAAAATCGGATTTTTCAGATATAATATATGAGGTGAAATATTACGGAGGTGCAGTAAATTGAATAATGAGTTAGAACAAACCTATTTGAATTTTTTACAATATATTTTAGATCATGGTGTAAAAAAAGAAGATCGTACCGGAACAGGTACAATTAGTGTATTTGGTTATCAAATGCGATTTGATTTATCCAAAGGCTTCCCATTATTTACAACAAAACGGACACCGTTCCGTTTAATCGCAAGTGAATTATTATGGTTTATTAAAGGCGACACAAACATCCGTTATTTATTGAAAAATAATAATCATATTTGGGATGAATGGGCTTTCAAAAGATGGGTTGAATCAGACGAATATGCAGGTCCAGATATGACGGATTTCGGGAATCGTTGTTTAATTGATGAAGAATTCAATCAAGTTTATCAAGCAGAGATGAAAGCATTTTGTGATCGTGTCTTAGAAGATGATGCGTTCGCAGCGAAGCATGGTGACCTAGGGAATGTTTATGGTAAGCAGTGGCGAAATTGGACATCTTCTACGGGTGAATCCATTGACCAATTACAAGATGTAATTCATCAGATCCGAACAAATCCTGATTCTCGTCGTTTAATTGTAAGCGCATGGAACCCGGAAGATGTTATAAATGCTGGGGCAAAAGGAAGTAAAGCAGCGTTACCCCCTTGCCACGTTATGTTCCAGTTCTATGTTGCCAATGGTAAATTAAGTTGTCACTTGCTGCAGCGCAGCGCTGATTCTTTTCTTGGCGCTAACTTCAATATCCCGTCTTACTCATTACTTACACATTTAATAGCACATGAATGTGGTCTAGAAGTAGGTGAGTTTGTATATAGCATTAGTGATGCACATATCTATTCAAACCATGTTGATCAAGTAAAAGAGCAATTATCAAGAGACTTAAGACCATTGCCTACATTGGTCATTCATTCAAATCAGAAATCACTTTTTGATATCGAGCTGGAAGACCTTATCATTGAAGGGTACAACCCGCATCCTTCGATAAAAGCGCCGATCGCTGTGTAAATGAATTGTTATCAAGATTTTTTGATCTTAATAAGTAGGAAGGAGCGTGTTTCATGAGTATTAGCTTAATATGGGCAATGGGCACCAATCATGTTATTGGAAAAGATAACGATATGCCTTGGCATTTACCGCTGGATTTCGCTTATTTCAAAGCGGAAACACTGGGGAAGAGAATGCTTATGGGCCGCAAAACGTGGGATTCACTCGGAGGGAAGCCTCTAAAGGGCAGAACAAGCTTAATTATGACTAGAGATACTGGTTATTCTCCTGAAGGTGCAGAGGTTGTACACACGCTTGAGGAAGCTCTCAGCGAGGGTAGAAAAGGCGATGAGCTGATGGTGATCGGCGGTGCGGAAATTTATAAGCTGATGTTGCCATATGCTGACAAGCTGATGTTAACACAAATTGAACAGGATTTTGAAGGAAATACCCGGTTTCCTGATATTGACTGGAGTGTGTGGAAAGAGGTTTCCAATAAGAAGGGAATTCGTGATGAAAAGAATCCGTATGATTACCGTTTTCTTGTTTATGAACGTACGGAATAGCAATAAAACGTTTTCTCTGACATAACATGTGAAATAGTACAAAAAATCAGTAGATTAATCCATTACTGTGCAAAAGTAATGAGTGCTACTATAATTAAAATTAGAAATGATAATCTACAGGTATAGAATGTGCAGGTACTTCATTGCGCTGCTCACAACCATACGAAGCCGCAATATGCTACAATGTACTATACTTCAACACGAAGAGAACGGATGGGGGAAACGTAAACATGTCTACACCTACAGGTTTTATGGAGTATAAACGGCAGCTCCCAGGTGATCGGGATCCTGAACAGCGGGTAAAAGACTGGGAGGAGTTCCACCATCATTTATCCGAGGACGAGCTTCAGACACAAGGAGCGCGCTGCATGGATTGCGGAACGCCTTATTGTCATACAGGAATTGATATGGCTGGTGGAACCTCGGGTTGTCCAGTTCACAATCTAATTCCCGAGTGGAATAATTTGGTGTACCGCGGACTCTGGAAAGAAGCACTGGAACGTCTGCATAAGACGAATAATTTCCCTGAGTTTACTGGAAGCATTTGTCCTGCCCCTTGCGAAGGCTCTTGCACAGTGGGTCTAATTGGACAGCCGGTGACCATTAAGACCATTGAGCTAGCTATTATTGATAAGGGCTTTGAAGAAGGCTGGGTTGTACCTAATCCTCCAGAGAAACGTACAGGCAAAAAGATTGCAATCGTAGGCTCTGGACCTGCTGGACTAGCAGCAGCAGCTCAACTAAATAAGGCTGGACATACTGTAACTGTATTTGAACGCAGTGACCGCATTGGCGGACTGCTGACATATGGCATTCCCACTATGAAACTCGATAAGAGAGTTGTACAACGTCGTGTAGATTTATTAGCTGCAGAGGGCATTAATTTTGTGGTGAATACAGAGATTGGTAAGGATATTCCTGCTCAACAGCTAGTGGATGAGTATGATGCGGTTGTTCTGTGTGGTGGGGCTACAAAGGCACGTCGGTTTAACGTTGAAGGCAGTGAGCTTAAGGGTGTTATGTACGCCATGGATTATTTAAATGGTACAATTAAGAGCTATCTAAATTCCAATCTTGAAGACGGCAACTATGTATCTGCAGAAGGTAAAGACGTGATCGTCTTGGGTGGCGGTGATACTGGTTCTGACTGTGTTGCTACAGCACTTCGTCATGGCTGCAGCAGCATCACTCAATTTGGTACACATGAAAAAGCACCTCTTCAGCGTGATCCGATTGCTAATCCATGGCCTCAATTCCCGAATGTATACAGCCTGGATTACGCGCAAGAAGAAGCTAAAGCCATTTTTGGAGATGATCCGCGTGAATTTTCTATCATGACTACTAAATTTGTTGGGGATGAAGAGGGCAACTTGAAAGAGCTTCACACCGTACAGATCCGCCGGATCGTAGATGAGACAGGTCGTAAGATCTATCAACCTGTTCCAGGCACTGAAGCTGTATATCCTGCTCAACTCGCTCTGATTGCCATTGGTTTTGATGGTCCTGAACAAGATATTATTCAACAGCTTGATCTTGAAACAGATCGTCGTTCCAATGTGAAAGCACGTTATGGTAAATTCAATACGAACATAGATAAAGTATTTGCTGCTGGCGATATGCGCCGTGGTCAAAGCTTGGTCGTTTGGGCCATCAATGAAGGACGCGAAGCTGCGCGTGAAGTGGATAAATACTTGATGGGTTCAACTGTTCTTGTTTAGAAATTAGGATTTAATACAATATTTAAATGATAAAAGCATTGACCAAGGATCTACGATTCAAAAAGCGTTAGAACAGAGAGGGAACCCACCGGGTGAAAGGTTCCTCGAACACGTGTGAATGGTATCCTGCCTTGGTAGCTGTAGCGGTAGTATTTTCTTACCCGCTGCCGGAATCGACCGTTATCCGATTTGAGAATTGCCATATTCAAAAGAATTGTATGTTGAGCTGGCAGTTGAATAAGGGTGGTATCACGACACATTCGTCCCTGACGAATGTGTCTTTTTGCATTTAAAGAGATAATTTATGGGGAGGGTATTAAGATGCGACAGAGCAATTTATTATTAACAACACTGCGTGAGGTGCCTTCGGAGGCGGAGACCATTAGTCATCAGTTACTGCTGCGTGCAGGATATATCCGCCAATTAGCTGCTGGAGTGTATACCTATTTACCACTTGGTCGGCGGGTTCTGCGGAAGATAGAAGCGATTGTAAGGGAAGAGATGGATCATTCCGGAACCCAGGAGATTTTAATGCCATCCATGCAGCCTGCAGAACTTTGGAAGGAATCAGAACGTTATGATGTTTATGGGAAGGAATTGATGACTTTTAAGGATCGCCATGAGCGGGAATTCATTCTCGGTCCAACGCATGAAGAAGTAGTAACCTCACTTGTGCGGAATGAGATTAGCTCCTATCGTAAGCTTCCTGTTACCGTTTATCAAATTCAGACTAAGTTTCGAGATGAACGGCGACCACGTTCTGGATTGCTAAGAGGAAGAGAGTTCTTGATGAAGGATGCGTACTCTTTTGACATCAGCACAGAAGGACTCGATAAATCATACCTCCAAATGTTCGATGCATATCACCGATTATTTACTCGCTGTGGACTGAAGTTTAGAGCAGTTCTTGCAGATTCTGGTGCGATTGGCGGAGAAGGGGGCAGCCATGAATTTATGGCACTGGCTAATATCGGGGAGGATACGATTGCAGTATGTTCCTCTTGCGATTATGCGGCCAATCTGGAGCAGGCAGAAGCCGTACAGCCTATAAAGAAAGCATTAAACTTTGAATTACCCGAAATAGAGAAATTCCACACCCCAGATATCCGCACTATAAATCAATTAGAGCAGGAGCTGGAGATCCAGCCCGAGCAGATTATGAAAACATTGATCTATGAAGGAAACGGACAATTCTTTGCTGTAGTGGTTCGAGGAGATCATGAAGTCAATGAGATAAAAGTAAGTAAATATATCGGTGCGGCGGAGATTGCACTTGCTGACTATGATGCTGTGAAATCCTTAACGGGAGTAGAGAGTGGGTTTGTAGGGCCTGTGGGACTGCAAATAACTGTACTCGTTGATGCAGTAGTAACAGAAATGATTCAAGGGACGACGGGGGCGGGAGAAAAAGATTACCATTTCCGAAATGTTGTACCTGGAAGAGATTTTGGGCTTGAACATGTGGGGGATTTTCGTAATGTAGCAGAAGGAGAAGCTTGTCCACACTGCGAGAATGGTGTTCTGCATTTCCAACAAGGAATAGAAGTTGGGCATGTATTTAAACTAGGAACCAGATACAGTGAGAAGCTTAGAGCTACCTATTTAGACCGTTCTGGCAAGAGTCAGCCTATGATCATGGGGTGTTATGGAATTGGGATCTCACGGCTATTGTCCGCGATAGTAGAACAGAATCATGATGATCAAGGAATAATGTGGCCAGTTGCATTAGCACCTTATCAGGTTCATATTTTGATGATATCCATAAAGGACTTGGAGCAACTGGCAGTTGCAGAGGAGCTGTATTTTCAGCTTACTAAACTCGGTATTGAGACGCTGCTGGATGATAGGGATGAACGTGCTGGCGTTAAATTTAAGGATTCAAGCTTGATTGGTATACCCGTAACGCTAGTAGTCGGTAAAGAAGCTGCACAAGGTAGGGTGGAGTATCTAGAAAGAGCCTCTGCGGGTAAAGAGGTCTTAGAAATGATCGAAGCCCTTTCTCGTATCCAAGAATTCTTTTCGCAGCAGGTATAATTTCTACAACTCATATCGAAAGCCAATGTTCAGGGCGGGTGAGTGCTGGCGGTAATTTAGTGAGATCATCGCCTTTCGCCGCATTAATCTGCCCCTGAGTTAGAAAAATACTCTCTGATAGATCTGCGCCCCTAAGGTCAGTGTCACGGAAATCTGCACCAATAAGATCTGCATCTCTAAGATCCGCGCCTTTAAGGTCAGCGGCAATCAAATAGGCTCCCCTCAGGTTGGCGCCCCTGAGATCTGCATTTTTAAGATTTGCGCCGACAAGGTCAGCGCCACGGCTGAAAGTTCTCGATGCTTTTTTTAGTTTACGACGAGCCTCAGTACGGACTAGTTCACTGACTTGCAGCAGCAACAGATTAATCTTTGCTCGATGAGCGTCAACATTCACCTTCTGTAGAGAATCAGGGTTAAGTGAAGTTAGTTGTTCCGTCTCATCGAGTGCTGTTTGCAGCTCAACATGTATTGAATGGGTTATAACTAAGTTCAATGATTCATTTAAGTACCATAGCAATTCGTGCAAATGCCACATGGCCGGAAATACCTCGAACATTTGCTTCGCAGTTTTTGGATTCTTCCGCCAGTCCTCACCAGTATAAGTGACCTGAGAGAGCTTTTGCCCAGCCCCAAAACAGTCATATACAGTACAACCACGAAATCCAAGCGCTCTTAAATCTGTATGTACACCACAGCGAAAGTCCGATTGTAGGTTTTGGCACGGCTGGCCAGCTGCTTTATCCATAGCAAAATCCACTGAAGCTGAAAAAGGTAGTGCGGAACAGCACAAACCGAAGCAGCGCTCACATTCTGCTTTCAGATAGTGACCGTCTCTGTCCGTATAAGGTTCTGTAAATTTGTTGTTTTCAGACACGTTTTGATTCCTCCGATATATAAAACTCGTTTACCAAACTATTCTAATTCATAGAAAAGACTAAGGGAAGTCTGAATTTTTCCAATGCCTACTAACCAATCCATTAAAAAAAACCGAGGTTAATGTTATAATAGAATACTGGACGCATTTTGGACTTAAGAACGAAAAGGTAAGGAGCGATTGTTTTTGAAGACACTCATTATTGCGGAGAAACCGGATATGGGGCGGAATATCGCCGCCGCAATAGAACCAAAGGCCAAAAATTACCGTTCCTATCTTGAAGGGGAGCAGTACATTATTACATGGGCTATAGGGCATTTAATCGGGTTGGCCGAGCCGGATGCTTATGATGTTAAATACAAAAAGTGGAACATTAATGATCTGCCCATTATTCCAGACCAGTTCAAACTGGTTCCTAATGCGCGGACAATCGACCAGCTCAAGGTCATTGGAGATCTTGCGAAACGTAGTGATCTTCTAGTGAATTCATGCGATGCCGGGCGAGAAGGGCAGCATATCTTTTCACTCATTCAACGGCATTTGAAGCTGGAGCATCCTGTGAAGCGGCTATGGATCTCAGATTTGACGCCAGAAACCATTCGCAAAGGATTTCAGGAGCTGAAGGATGGATCGGAGTACGAGAATTTAACCAAAGCTGCAAAGGCACGCAGTGAAGCCGATTGGCTCATTGGAATGAATGGATCACGTGCCTTTACTACAAAACATAATGTGCTGCTGTCCGTGGGCAGAGTTCAAACTCCCGTGCTCGCGTTGATTTACGACCGTCAGAAGACCATTGAGGCGTTCTCTTCCCTTAAGTTTTTTGAGGTGGAAGGACATTTTACTCAGAATGAAATGACCTATAAAGGCATGTGGCAGGGAGATCGGCTGACCGACGGGGATAAGGCGGAGGCGCTGGCTGCTAAGGTCAAAGGAAAACCGGGCCGGATTGAGTCTTACGAGGTTAAGGAAACGAAAGAGTATCCCAATAAGCTGTACGATTTAACGCTGCTGCAGCGGGAGGCGAATGGAAAGTACGCTTTTTCCGCGAAAAAGACGCTCGATATCGCTCAAGCGTTATATGAAAAGCATAAGGTGATCTCTTACCCGCGGACGAACTCCAACTATGTTACCGAACAGAATATTCCTGAGATGCATAAGACGTTATCTGCGCTGCAAGGGACGGCTTATGATGAATGGGTGAAGGGTGCGAACCGTAATCTGGTTCATAAAGGGAATAAATTCATCTGCAACCCCTCGAAGGTTGAGGATCACCACGCGATTTTACCTACATATCGTAAAGCATCAGGACTTAGTGCAGATGAGGGAAAGCTGTATGATCTGATTGTTCGGCGCTTTTTGTCTCAGTTCTATCCGGCAGCGGAGTATAAAGTGCATACGGTGATGACCGAGGTTGAAGAGGAAAAGTTCAAAACTACAGTTAAGGAATTATTAAGCCTCGGCTGGAAGGTCATTTACGCGGACCAGAAGAAGGATAAAGCGAAGTCTTCCAAGGGTAAGAACAAGGATGAGGAAGAGGACGAAGAGATCGAAGTGAATGAACCATTTTCTATTGCTCCGGCTGAAGAAGTGGTTTGTAGTGAAGCTATTGTTAAAGAGAAAGATACCCAGCCACCGAAGCATTACACAGAGGGTACGCTGCTTCGAGCGATGGAAAGTGCCGGAAAGCAGATTGAGGATGAAGAGCTTCGCGATGCTATGAAGGATTCAGGGCTTGGAACTCCGGCTACTCGCGCAGCAACGATAGAACGGCTGAAGAATGTCGGATACATCGAAATGCAGGGCAAAAAAATTGCCATTACACAAAAAGGACGAACAGCCATTGAGCTGATTCGTGGAGCGGGTATTGAGCTGTTGACTTCACCGGAAATGACTGGACAATGGGAACGTCGTTTGAACGAAATATCGAGAGGAACGGCTTCGGACGGGCAGTTTATGGAGAATGTAAAAAGATTCGCCTGCATGATTGTAGATAAAGTACGAGTACAATCTCGGGCGTGCAAAACCTCATTTGAAGGGGAGACGCCTTCTGTCAATACAAGTGCTAAAGGGCGTAGTGCTGGAAATACATCTCGTAAAACCACCGACAAACCTGCAGCACCGCGAAAGCGTAAGGCAAGTAGTGAAGAGGAATCCGCCAATTCAGGTCCTAAGGTCATCGGAAGCTGTCCGCGTCCCGGCTGTGGTGGAATGATTTTTATGGGTAAAAAAGGCTACGGCTGCTCTCATTACAAGGAAGGCTGCAAATTCGTGATCTGGAAAGAGAATCATGGTCGTACACTCACGGATGCGCAAGTGAAGGCGTTGGTTGAGAAAGGTCGGACAGGCAAGCTAAAGCTTACCAGCGAAGACGGTACACCTCTGGAAGGCAAGCTAGTGCTTCAAAATATGGATACGGGCCAATTAGCAATAGAATCATAGCCGATCGGAACGAATGTGTGTACGGTAAAAAGGTGTCTCTAGCCATGATGGATACATGGCAGAGACACCTTTTTAATAACGCTTTATAATTATTCAGCGGATTTAGCCAGCTGCGCTTCAATCGCTGCAGTTAACCCTTCATAGGAGGAGTCAGGAAGCAAGGCACCGTTTACCATGAATTTAGGTGTTCCGTTGACGCCGTATGATCCCGCGATCTTGAAATCTTCTTTGACGTCGAACATGTAGGTGTGATTCTTGAGATCGGTCTCGAATTGTGTGTAATCAATACCTTCGATGTTATTTTTGACGAAATTTAGAATGAACTTCTGTGTGGCCCATATTTTGCTCTCATCACCTTGATTGGCGTAGAGCTTATGAAGATATTCCCAGAACTTCTCGTTGCTTTGCTTATAAATGGCTTCGCCTGCACTTGCAGCAAGATAGGAATCTCGATCCAAAAAGGCAAAGTTCATGAAGAAGAGCTCAACTTTACCGGTATCCACGTAGTCCTTAACAAATGTATCCAGATATTTCTCAGTCCAATTTTTGCAGGCAGGACATTTGAAATCTGCGAATTCGATGACTTTGATTTTGGCATCAGGGCTTCCAAGATGAGGTTGCTTTTCATATTTCAGCCCATCAACAACAATGCTCCCCTTCACATCGGTGTAGTTAGGTAGTCCCTCTGTACTGTCCGTCTTGTCATTTAGAATGAAGACAATAACAGCAATAAGGATTACAACAATTACGCCTAAGAGTATGGGAAGCATTGTTTTGTTAGTTCGAGAATGGTTGGACTTCACTTTCTTATTCATATCTCATCTCCTACCTCCTATGGGAATGGTACAAAAATAGTATAATCATCCCAAAGGAAGAGAAGATATGTCATTTGTAACAATGTCTGAGGTTACGTTACACCTAGAGTTTCTGCAGAGTAGCAGTACGAATAACAGGAGGAACCTCATGGATGGAGGAAATCGTCTTCACAGCTTGCTGCATCTCTTGCTCTAGTTCTATAAGATTGTAACTCCATTCATTCTGCTGTTTCAGATAGATACTGTTAATGCCTGCGGTTACTGCCGGAAGTACATCTGTGCGTAGCGAGTTACCAATCATCCAAGTACGTTTACGGTCAAAGCCTTGTGTAGTCAAAATATTCTCAAGCGCCTCAACATTTTTATGTTGACGAATATAGATCCGGTCATCAAAGTAAGCATCCAGCTTCATTTGTTCAATTTTACGTTGTTGGATCGTATCGTCTCCACCTGTATACAGGAATAAATGGTGACCATCCTGCTTCAGAGTATCCAGCGTTTCAACCATACCAGGGTAAGCTTCGATTTCTTGATCATAGACGCTTAATCCAAGCTTGTGTAACTGTTGCTCTTGAAAACGGTCCGTCGGACGATTATATTTGGCACAGAAATAGCGGTAGGTAGCGATTAGGGATTTAGGGAAATTATCGCTGGCCAGACCACTTGTGTTGACCGTGTGCACGTCAATTTCTATTTGTTTGTTACGTAATTCACTGGTGCTTGGGCCAAATTCATTAAACCAATCGGTCATCAGCTCAAAATATTGCCCTAAAATCAGATCGAAATATTTGTTGCAGTGGACCAGTGTATCATCTAGATCAAAAATCACCTGTTGTGTCGTGTATTTCATATCTCTCACTCCTTGGATCTGTATCTGTATCGTGTTCTATAGGTAAATATAAGACTCTAGAAACATTTGAAGCTCTGATGCGCCGTCAGGGCGAATACTGAAACGTTCATCTTGTTCACCCCTAAGATGGATGCGGAGGAGGCCGGCTACTCGTAGAATCATAAGGTGATGCATCAGCATTTCTCTGGATTGATTAAGATCAGATTGCATCTCCCACAACGACTTGGGTTCATGCGCGACATAGCGTAGCAATCGAAGTCTGGTGGGGTCGGAAAGTGCCTTGGTCATGCGCAAAAGCACCATGGGTGGTTCATTTTCGTCTTCTAAAGGTACATCTACAGGATACTGTACGATTACCATGGTTTTGTAGAAGCAGTAGGTGTTAATCGGACGATTATGAACAGTTGGTAGTAATACAATTGTTTTAAGATCCGTGATCTCCTCGAAAACTACACCGCCAGATGCGTATTCAATTAGAGAAATGGGGTCCATTTTGCTTTCAAGCATTTTTTTCTCAGAAGCATCTTCAATTAATAGCGGTAATATTTTGTGCTCCACATGGCGGAAGTATTGCTCGTACCAGAGACGCAAGAGTGGACTATAGCTGCTCCGGATCCGAAAAGCATCTTCAATCGTAAACTCCTGAATGAGCGGAGCGATCTGCTGATAACATTCTTCTATGGAGGCTGAATCCAGATCATCTAAGAAATGCTGAACTGACGTTGCGGGTCCTCGAATGTATACCCAGGCATATAGCACATCATAATCCGTAAAAGGCCACTCGGCGGCCTGCATTAAAGCTGTTACCTTATGAGAAGAAATGCGATCTTCCACATCAATTATCCAGTGGGGACCAATGTCCAAATTGGAGATCCATTTTCTAGTTACATATAACATAAAACTGTCCAGCAGTTCATAAACCGGCGATACGTCGATCTTTAATTCGTACTCCATGTCTCATGCACCCCCAGGAAATCCGTAACATCTTCATATTATCTCTTGTTTTGAAGAGGGTTGTCCACTATAATGTTCGGTGTTTGCCAATTGGCGTTAGAACAAATTAGCGTTATTAATCATAGGGGGATATCATCTGTGTCAGACCGGCCAAGATTATCTATTCGAAGTAACAGCAAAATGAATTTCATGATTCTTATTACCGCTACTATAGCGGCTGGACTCAGCCAAGGAATGCTGCTTCCCGTATTATCCATTCTATTGGAGCAGAAAGGAGTTTCCTCTTCGCTTAACGGACTAAATGCAGCTGCTTTATACATAGGATCATTCGGAATGACCTTGATTGCTGAAAGAGTTCTCGGAGCGATTGGATTCAAAAAACTGATTGCTGGCGGGATAAGCTTAGTCTTAGTAAGCTTGCTCTTATTCCCCTTTTTTCCTGGAATCAAAATATGGTTTGTGTTACGTCTACTTGTTGGTGTTGGTGATGCAGCTATCAATTATGCCGCCCAGCTGTGGGTGCTGCTAATGACGCCTGCCGAGCATCGTGGACGAAATCTTTCCCTGTATGGGATGTCCTATGGTCTGGGGTTTAGCTTGGGGCCACTTGGAATCAGTCTGCTGCGCTTTGGTCAGGCAACACCTTTTATTGTTCTAGCTTTTCTTTTTTTGCTGGTCCTAATACTTGCCATTACAATGCTTCCAGATTCACGACCAGATAAAGTTGATAGTGGAGAAAGTCAGGTACGCCGGTTTGGACGTTGTTACAGTTTAGCATGGTTCGCTTTAATTCCTGCACTCCTTTACGGTTTCATGGAAGCAAGCTTAAACAGTAATTTTCCAGTGTATGGCCTCCGGATCGGATACAGCACGGATCAAATTGCAGCCTTATTGCCTTTTGCGGGCATAGGGGGACTGTTGTTACAATTCCCGTTAGGACTGTGGAGTGACCGATTTGGTCGGAAGAAGGTGTTGATTCTTACTGGGATTGGAGGCGGAATTGCCTTCGCATTATTGCCATTAGCAGGTGACCATTTCAAAGTGACGATGGTGCTGTTGATGATTGCAGGTGGACTTGTAGGTTCCTTTTTCTCGTTAGGGCTTAGTCTGGCTGCGGATATTTTACCACGACATTTACTGCCTGCTGCAAATGTGGTTGCTTCTTTTCATTTTAGTATAGGCAGTATTATAGGTCCAGGTATCGGCGGTTTGCTCATGCAAGTCGGCTGGGGCGGGGGGATTTTCGGCTTAATGGGCGCTTTATATATCGCCTTCGGATTGTTGGGGTTATTTTTCTCGCCACGGCAAAAAATTTGAGGTAAGATAAGAACGAGTGCTCGCATGGAAATTCATCTGGCTTTCAGAGTACACTATAGATTATAGATAAAGACAGGGAGAGGCTGAACTATGATCACAGTTGAACACTTAGCAAAGGCAGTTGGGGAAGATAAGAACCCAGTTCTACAGGATATAGGGTTTCAATTAGAACCGGGTGAGTTCGTAGCAATACTTGGAGCTAGCGGTAGCGGTAAGACCACTTTACTGCGCTGTTTAGCGCTGCGTGAGAAGTGGGATAGAGGGAATTTTAGAGTGGACGGTACAGATATAATGGCGAGTGCCTTTACAGGTAAAAGAAAAATCCGCCGCGAATGGGCATACCTGGAGCAGAATGCAGAGCTCAATCCTAACCGTACTGCGTTGAAAAATGTACTGATCGGCCAGTCAGCGCAAACGCCGTTATGGCGAATGGTCACTGGGATGGTGCGTTCAGATGATTATATGGGTGCAATGGATGAATTGGATGCCCTTGGACTCCTGGATAAGGCGAAGATGAAGACAAGTCAACTCAGCGGCG
Source organism: Paenibacillus sp. VTT E-133291 (assembly GCF_002264395.1). Taxonomy (GTDB): domain Bacteria; phylum Bacillota; class Bacilli; order Paenibacillales; family Paenibacillaceae; genus Paenibacillus_AQ; species Paenibacillus_AQ nitricinens. The sequence continues at coordinate 4,925 of NZ_NFVA01000048.1, read as the reverse complement.
GAGAAAGGCAGCGTGTAGCGATTGCTAGAGCGTTGACTCACGGTGCCAAAGTGATTTTAGCGGATGAACCGGTTACGGGATTAGATCCTAAATCTGCGGAGAGTGTCTTGGAAACATTGCGGAAGCTCTGTAAAGAAACCGGGCTTACGGTTGTAACGGTGTTACCGATTGAATTAGCGGAACGTTTTGCTACACGTCTATGGGTACTAGAAGATGGCAGAATTAAGCATGATATAAAGGGGCGCAGATTAACGTTCCAAGAGCGTGCAAATCTTTAAATATAGGACACGGATAAGGAAAAGAGTGATGAAGTTGAATATGAGAAGTCTTAGGTGCTTTGTAGCCGCAACGCTGACGTTATCCGTACTGTCGGGTTGTACTTTCATCAGTGATCCTGTTTCTAAGATGAAATCCCCACAATTGTCTGCTGACAAAGCAACGCTTATGGCTGCTATTAATTCACTTAAGCCAGCAGGTTCCACGTTGATTCGTCCGACCAATGACGATGATAGTACCATCTTTACTGAGGATCTCAATAAGGATGGAGTTATGGAGACGCTAGTGTTCTATAAGACGCCTGGAGAAGCCGTAATAATTCACGGGATGATACTGGAGAAACAGGGCGACACTTGGGTCAAAAAACTTGTATTCGATGGCGACGGATCTGTACTGGAGTCGGTTGATTTGAAGGATATGACGGGTGATGGGAAGCTTGAAATTGTTACCGGCTATTCACAAGGTGAAGAAAAAGGTCTTGTCGTTTATAGCTATTCCAGCGGATCATTAGAAGAAGTACTTTCACATCCTTATACAAAATATATGATTGAGGATATTAATGGGGATGGAATTGAAGACATCACCGTTGTTTACTTTAAAAGAAATGAATTTGCAACCATTTCGGTCTATCAATACAATGATGGCTTTAAGGTGCTCGATAAGCTTGAGAATATCGACCCTTATTTTAATAATTATTACAATATCGTTGCAGGAAAAATCTCAGAGGATAAAGAAGGAATCGTATTGGATGCTGCGGTGGATTCCCAATCTGCGTATACCTCAATTGTCGTTATGGAGAATAACAAGCTGCGCGTCGTATTACCAGGCGATGCGCGAACTTTTAAAGATCGTCGGATTGCAAGCGAAGATATTGATCATGATGGCATTATTGAAATTGGATTGCTTGAGGCACCTAAAGGATGGGAGTATTTCGATCCAGCTGAAACTCCATACTTTACCACTTATTATAAATGGGATGGAAAGGAAGGTCTGACCTTTGCAACCCAGCTATATCATGATCCATCGGATCGATTCAATATTAATTTTTCACCGGAATGGCATGGGAAGGTGACAGTGGATACGAAATCGGTTCTGGATGAGAACCTTAAGTTCATCATGTCAGATACCGGTGAGACGGTTGCTGAGGTTTCCTTCTTCTCTCCTTCAGAATGGGATCGCGTAAAGAATGACGGTTGGGATCTGCTTGCACGTGATGCAGACAAGGTCATCGCCTACCGCGGTAAGTTAGAACAAAGTACAAGAAAAGAAGGAAGTAATAAAATTGCTTCTCCTATAGAAAGGAAGGGAATAGATGAGTAAAGTACTGATACTGGAAGATGAGGAGTCCATTCGTAGTTTTATTGTCATTAACTTGAAGCGTAATGGGTTTGAAGTGATAGAGGCTGCGGACGGGCATGAAGCCCTTCACAAGTTAACCACGATCCCTGATATTGATATTGCTCTATTGGATGTAATGGTTCCGGGTATTGATGGATTTGAAGTATGTAGGCGGGTAAGAGAAACCAATGAACGTTTGGGGATTATTTTTCTGACAGCCAAGGTTCAAGAGCAAGATAAGGTATATGCATTATCTGTAGGAGCAGATGACCATGTTAGCAAGCCATTCAGCCCGACAGAACTGATTGCTCGAATTCAATCATTGCTGCGCCGAGTAAACGTTCATCGTGAACAGTCAGCGAAAGTTTCTTTCGTTTCAGGACCATTTACCTTGGATCTTATTTCCAAACATTTTAAACGTGATAATGAAGCGATTGAACTGACACCCACGGAGTTTTCATTGATCCAATTCTTTCTCGAAAAAGAAAATACGCCGCTCAGCCGCGATCTTCTGCTGGATCATGTGTGGGGCAAGGAGTATATGGGAGATCCAAAGATTGTGGATGTGAATATTCGTCGTCTGCGTCAAAAGATAGAGAATAATCCGTCAGAGCCAGAATTTTTGCAAACGGTATGGGGACACGGATATAGATGGAAAGGCCAAGTACAATGATTAAGAAGGGGATGCGCAGACAAATTGTTCTACACTACATTCTTGTAGTTTTTTTGGCGCTTCTCCTAGTAGAAGTTATCTTCCTGCTTGCCATCAGAACGTATTATTATGACAGTGTATATAGCAAGATGAAAAATCATATTACCACTGCAGAGTCGTTTTTTCATAAATACGAGCTAGAGGGCGATAACAACTCGACCCAGCTGCAAAAGCTGCTGGAAAGATTTGAGTTGAACAATACTGAGCTAGAAGTATTAACCTTGACTGGGGATATGATCACCAGTTCGACTGGTTTTCAGCCAGACCGTACGATTACAACTAGTGATGTCCCTGAAGCAGTGGGCGGGAGTATTGGGCGCTGGGTAGGGCGCCAGAGCGGTACTAACGAGAGTGTTATGGCTGTGTCTAAAACGGTGCAAATTCACGGACGTGATACGTATATTCTAAGATATCTTACTTCACTCGAAGGTATTAACAACGACTTGCTTAATCTTACATTACTGTCCATTGGTATAGGTGCGGCTGTTATGGCTGTTGTTATCGTGTTCAGCATCGGGCTTGCCAATTCAATTGTAAAGCCGCTCAATAACATTACGGCGGTTTCAGCCCAGATGGCTAAGGGTAGATTTAATGTGCGGATTAAGGGGAATTACAAATTTGAGATTGGTGACTTGGCTTCCACGCTGAATTATATGGCTCAGGAAATTGTGCGCAGCAATCAGATTAAAGATGATTTCATCTCGTCCATTTCACATGAGCTTCGGACGCCCCTTACTAGTATTAAGGGTTGGAGTGAAACCTTGGTCTCTGGTGGCTATGATCCGGAGGAGACGAAGCTTGGAGTCAGCATCATTTCCAAAGAAAGCGAACGCTTGATTGGTCTGGTAGAGGAGATTTTAGACTTTTCAAAGCTGCAGCAGAACCAGATGAAGCTGTCCATTGGGATTGTTGATGTGAAAGTGTTACTTCAGGAGACCATACTAAATATATGGGCCAAGGCAGAGAAGAAACGGATTCACTTGCTTCTTGAATGTGAGGAAGGGATCTTTGTTAAAGGGGATGCCAACCGTCTAAAACAAGTATTCTTAAATCTGGTAGACAATGCTGTGAAGTTTTCCCATGAGGACTCCAGTATAGAATTGTCTGCGAAGAGACTTTCCAATACAGAGACTGCTATCATAGTTCGTGATAGCGGCATTGGGATTAGTGAAGCACATATCTCCAGGGTTAAAGACCGTTTCTTTCAAGTGGATGCGTTGAACGGAGGAACGGGCTTAGGTCTAGCCATCTCACAACAAATCGTGGAACTTCACCACGGGAAGCTCGAAATGGAAAGTGAGCTAGGTAGTGGAACTGAAGTTACCGTAATCTTGCCTCTTACTGAGAAGCTGCCTGAAGTCAATTCAGATCATGTAGCACAAATTACAGCTACCTTACCTGAATCAGATGTCTAGGAGGTATGGAAATGGAAGTATGGGGGAATTCGATTCGGATCGTTCGTGGAGAGCCTGATCGGACAGGTGATATCTTGAGGCTGCTGCAGGAAGCAGCAAATTGGATGGAGCGAAATGGGATAAAGCAATGGACCCCCGGCCAATTTAACGAGGAGGATATTACAGGTTATTTCGCCGATAGGCATGTATATCTTGCGATTGACGGTGAATTAGTAGTTGGAATGTTCACGTTACAATTCAGTGATCCTCAATACTGGGGAAGCAAAAACGATGAGTCTTATGCATATTTGCATAGATTAGCTGTAGCGGGATCACACCGCAGTCAGGGACTTGGTCAGCATATGCTTAAATATGCTGTGGTGCGAGCCAAGGAGCTTGGATACAGAGGACTCAGATTTGATACCGTCGCACATAACATTAAACTTAATCGTTATTATCAGAGCATGGGTTTTCATTACATGGGTACTAACGATATGGGAAATGGTCGTTTAGTGAACCTGTATGAGCATTTTGAGGAACAACCTGATGCCGATCGTCTGATTCTTAGATTTATTTCTGAATCGGACTTTGAGCACTTGAAACGATGGAGTGTTTCACCTGAGTATCTGAAGCAATGGGCTGGACCTTCGCTAACTTTTCCACTTGACGATGACCAGCTTACTAAGTATTTAGATGGAGCTAATCATCCAGCGAATTCTGATCGCCTTATCTTCTGTGCGGTGCACGAAGCTACTCAGCAGGTCGTGGGACACATCAGCTTTTCAGGCATAGACCGGTCCAATCGATCTGCAAGTATTGGCAGAGTAGTAGTAGATACTGATTATCAGGGAAGAGGCTTTGGAACAAGGATGATGAATGAAATGCTCCGAATCGGATTTGAGGGCTTGGGTATGCATCGTCTTTCCCTGGGGGCTTACGCTTTCAACACCGTTGCCCTGAAAACCTATGAGGCACTGGGCTTTAAGCGGGAGGGTGTAGTGCGTGAATCGGCGCTGTTTGGAGAGCAATATGTAGATGGTGTGGAAATGAGCATTTTAGATCGAGAATGGTTAGCACTCCAAGAATCATAAAAATTAACTTCTAACAACCGAAGGGGCTGTTGCTCTGGTCATGATCGACCAGGACAACAGCCCCTTTTTATAAATATAATAATATATAAGTTTCACACTATACATTATCCTTAT
>NZ_NFVA01000053.1 GCF_002264395.1 Paenibacillus sp. VTT E-133291 | reverse complement strand
AATCGGCGAAGAATGCTGAACATGCCGTTATGATTGAGCTTGTTAAGGGTGTTCTGACCACACCTACGGTTACTAGCTCCATATATGGCTTTGACGGAGGCATTTTAAAAACAAAACAGCTGGTAACTGGTTCTACACAACGGACCATTCGGTTTGACTTTTTCTCCGGAGAAACCTTTACGAATGCTGAAGTTCAGGTAACGATTGAAGGCATGACCTTTAACACAAATGACTATTATAGCATTAGTGGGTGGACACATCTGACAAGTGACCAAATTAGCAATAATGGGCATACGCTGACTTTCACAGGAAGCAACAGAGGTGTTTCGGATATTGCGTTTGAACTTCACGATAAATTGATGCCGGCACCGGGGACCTATCTCATTAAGTTCAAAGCAGATGCAGATGGACCTGGAACAGCTAGATCTTTCTCCGAGGAACAATTTATTACCTTAATTATTTTGACTCCGGCTTAAAAAAGAAGCTTCTCATGAGTTCTTTGAACTTATGTGAAGCTTCTTTTTTATGAAAAATAGGATTGCTCAATATAGTCTAAATGAGTATTATGAGTAGGTATGCTCTTATAAAAATAGAGATAAATAGGATGGAGAGCACCATGACAACATCACGACAGAACGCATTGATTTTTTCGTTTACTTTTATGGCGTTTATTCTGGGTACGACGGAGTATATTATCGTTGGTTTACTCTCGGAAATATCCTCGAGCCTCGGAGTGACGCTAGCGACAGCCGGGGGCTTGGTATCTGGTTTCGCGATCGCTTATGCCATTGGCACACCCATTATGATGTCTTTGTTCAGCCGCATCCCGAAACGGATTACGATTCTTGTATCGCTTGTATTGATTCTGCTGCTGAATTTGTGGAGTGCTATAACTGGAACCTATAGTATGCTGCTAGTGACTAGAATAGTTACTGCCGTACTATGTGGTTTTGTTCTTTCTGTAGCCATTACGGTAGCAAATGAAGCGGTTGACCCGGAGAAAAGAGGCAAAGCGATCGCTACAATTTTAAGCGGATTCGCTGTTGCGAATGTATTTGGTGTACCGATCGGCACTTTTGTAGGGCAGTATTTTAACTGGCCTGCAGCATTTGTTCTGAATGGGGGATTAGCTGGAATTGCCATAGCGCTAAATTATGCCTATATTCCACGCAAACTACCGAAGCCTGTGCCTAGCTCACTCAAGGATCAGATCGAGCTGCTCACAAATGGACGTATTATTCTTGCATTTCTCATTCCAGTTACGGCAGTGGGAGCAGTGTTTGTGATGTATACGTACATCACACCATTGCTAGAGCAAGTGATGAATATTCCTAAGAGCTCGGTTAGTGGTGTACTGTTTGTATACGGGATTGCTACGATTGTCAGCAACTGGATTGGAGGCAAGGTTGCAACCGGAAATGCGGTAAGTAAGCTTAGATTCGTTTTTCTTATACAAGCAGTGATCTACATCATCTTTAGTATGACCGCATCGATCTCGATTTTAGGAATGATCGTACTCATGATGTTAGCCGTCATGTCGAGTATTGTGAGCGCACCAGCCCAGCTCTATTTGATAGATTTGGCGAAGCAGTTCTCACCACGATCGAAAGACCTTGCTGCATCGTTGAATCCAGTAGCGTCTAACTTGGGAATCGCAGGTGGCTCCGCAATTGGTGGAGTCGTTGCCCAGCATGGAGGATTAATCTCCCTTCCAATAGCTGCTTCTATCCTGGCGATATCAGCCTGTGTAATTGCATTGATATGCTATAAGTTGGATCAGCAGAGTCAAGAAGCAGTTATTGCTCAGCATCATAACTTAACCTGAGGAGAAGTCATAGAGGTCGTCGGAAATAATCCGGCGGCCTTTTCGTATATCAAAGATAATCTAGTAAAACAACATTTCACTATCATTGACTATATTTTTAACTATGTTATAATTCAAACATATGTTGCTAATATAACAAAATGTATCAATACATATTAGGAGCATTAATTCGTTGCACAAACAAAGTAATAGCTTATTCATCAACATTAATGACTATGGAGGAACTAGCTCTTTGTAGTGTCAGCGAATGTTATAATAGTAACATTTTAATGTTTCATAACTAATTTTTAAAGGAGAAGTGAATAGAATGGATGTTAAAGATATATTAGCAAAAGTAGATCATACACTGCTGGATGTTACGGCTACATGGGAAGATATAAAGAATTTATGTGATGATGCTATGAAATACCAAACGGCCAGTGTTTGTATCCCAAGTGCTTATGTTAGAGAAGCAGCAAATTATGTTGAAGGCAAAATAGCCATCTGTACAGTCATTGGATTTCCGAACGGTTATAATACCCAAGCTGTTAAAGTATTTGAAGCAACAGACGCCATTTCAAATGGAGCATCAGAGATTGATATGGTGATCAATGTGGGCTTCTTAAAAAGCGGGCGTTATGAGGAAGTTTACGAGGAAATACATGCCATTAAAAATGCATGTGGAAGTAGAGTATTAAAGGTTATTGTTGAAACCTGTTTGCTAACCCAAGAGGAAAAAGTGAAAGTATGTGAGCTTGTTACAAAAGCTGGTGCTGATTATATCAAAACATCCACTGGATTTTCAAAAGCTGGAGCAACTAAAGAGGATGTCAGCCTGTTTGCACAGAACATTGGTCTAAATGTGAAGATTAAAGCAGCTGGAGGCATTCGCTCTTTGGATGATGCTAAAGCATTTATCGAGTTGGGTGCAGACCGTTTAGGAACTAGTGCCATAGTTAAAATTGTAAAAGGGCAGGAAGTATTGGGGTATTAGATATGGTATAATTCTGATAATTATACTTTATTATTAGTAGTTAGGATGAACCGGTATGGATAAGCAAGAGAGAGTAAATACAATTGTATCAATCCTAAAAAATAAAAGTGGCGCATCCATCAAAGAACTTTCCCATCAACTTGATGTCACAGAAATGACTGTTCGCCGGGATATTAAATATCTAAAAGAAAATAAAATCGTTCAAGTTGTTTCAGGTGCGGTTATTTATAATGGTTCTGACCTCAATGAGAATAAACAAGATGAATATGATTTGACCACTCAAAAAAATAATCGGGCATCAGAAAAATATAATATAGGTAAGTTAGCAGCTTCACTAATCGAGCCTAACGATATTATTTTTATTGATATTGGTACAACAACCGCTCAAATCATCGAACATATTCCGTCAAATCATTCTGTGGAAATGGTTTGCTGCACTATGAACGCATTAATTGAGATTCATAAAAAAGGGTTTAAGGATTTTATTCTTATTGGTGGTCATTACCGTCCAGAACTTCAAATGTTTGAGAGCAGAGAAGGGTTGGATTTAATAAGTAGAACACGAACAACAAAAGCATTTATTTCTGCAGCTGGAGTTAATGCTAAATTAGGCATTACTTGTACGAACAGTTGTGAAGTGGACACAAAAAATGCGGCAATTCATTGTGCTCTTGAGAAAATTTTAGTGATTGATTCCTCTAAGTTTGATATGGTTAAGTCCACTTACTTTGCTTCGTTAAATGATTTTGATGCGATTGTAACTGATAGAGGTTTATCAGAAGAGTGGATTGAGAAAATCAAACAATTAAATATTTCTCTTTATCTAGCTTAGAAATTCAGCGCGTGCCGATACTCAATTGGTGCGCGCTGTTTGCTTTTATACTTTTAAACTACTTTCTTATATGTTATAACTAATGCTACATTCTGAAGATCATTTGGCATTTGATTCGTTGAGGGGAGATTTAGTTTTTGCATTCACCACAGACACAAGACAACAAGAATTTGTTATATATCATTTTACTCATTTCGGGGATTGTTCTGGTAGCCTTTAATTTACGCCCTGCGATTACATCGGTAGGTCCATTAGTGGGCATTATTCAAGAAGATGTGGGGCTTGCACACTGGAGTGCAGGTTTATTAATGAGTATACCTTTGATATCCTTCGCTGTTATGTCGTCTCTCGTTCCTAGAATCGCTGCTCGTTTATCCAACGAGAAGACGCTATTGTTAGGTTTGGTTATTCTTTTGGTCGGAATTTGCATTCGTTCCATTTCAATGACACTCTTTATTTTCGTTGGTACGCTTTTGATTGGAGTAGGGATAGCCATCGGAAATGTTCTATTGCCGGTAGTTGTGAAGGAGAAGTTCCCACAAAAGTTCGGTCTAATGACAAGTATCTATTCCACTTCCATGGGATTGTTCGCATCGTTAGCATCAGGTATTAGTATTCCTCTAGCCCATGGTCTGAAGCTTGGGTGGGACGGAGCCTTAATCGTATGGGGAATTCCGACAATCATAGCGATCGTGGTATGGATCCTTCTAATTAGATTAAATCCAGCCAAAGATAATGCAGTGAAAAGTGTAAGGATCAGTGCTAGGCAGATCTGGCGTTCACCGCTCGCTTGGAAAATAGCGCTATTCATGGGATTTCAATCTTCATTATTTTATATAACAATGTCTTGGTTACCTGAAATCTTATATAACTATGGCATAAGTAGGGGTACAGCAGGCTGGTTATTATCCTTCATACAAATTGTTGGCGTACCTGTTAGTTTTCTTGTTCCTATTCTTGCAGGACGACTGCGCTCTCAAGTATGGATTGCATTCGCATTAGGCATGTGCTCCATTGTTGGTTATGGGGGCCTATGGATGGGCTCATCTTATCCTATGATGATCCTAAGTATTATCTTGATTGGTATCGCTTTGGGAGGGAATTTCCCACTGGCGCTAAGTTATATCGGAATTCGTGCCCGAAACGGAAATCAAGCTGCAGAATTATCTGGAATGGCTCAATCCACGGGATATATGCTTGCAGCCATAGGGCCTATACTGATCGGTTATTTATATGATATGACCCAAGTGTGGACGATTCCACTGATCACACTGATCGTTATTTCCGGACTCGTGATGACGTTTGGAATGTTGTCTGGCCGAGATAAATATGTATAAAAAAACTCCCCATATAGCAGACAGGTGAAATAATGAACCCTGCTGCTGTATGGGGAGTTTTTTTAAATCGTTTTATTTAAAATACTAAATATCTTTAGCGCTATTTGAATTCGTAGTAATTCTTCCGAATGCTTTAAGTCCAGATTTAGGATTTCTTTTATTTTTTCGATTCGATAGATAAGTGTGTTTCTGTGCAAAAACATAGCCTTCGAAGTTTCGGTGACATTCAGATTGTTAATAAAGTAATTTTCTAAAGTTAGCATGTAGCTTGTACCGTGTAATTGATCATGATCAAAGACTTTACCTAGACACTTCCGGAAAAATTCTTCTAAGGCAACGATTTTGATATTTGCTTCCAACAGATGGTAAACTGAATAATCTTCGAAATGTGAGACCTTGTTTTGAAGGTTTTTTTGTTGCATCAATTTAATCATTTCGTTCGCCTCAGAAAAGCTATTATGCAGCGAGCTGATTGTACTGTATTGCTGACCAATCCCTATTAAGAGTGTTTCTTTCGTTCTTTGGATAAGTACCTCAAGCAGTTCATTTGCATATAACTTGGCATCACTAATCGAAATAGGAGGTCTTTCTTCATTTTGCCCTACTAGAATGATGACTCTGTTGTTTCTATAAAAACACTTAATTTCTCCAATCGCTTTATGCGACAAGTCATAAATGATGTCCACACACTTTTTTGCAATGGACTCCATTTTGTACTTTCCGATAATCATATCTTCAAACTTGTCTGCTTCATTCATTTCAATATTTATCACCATACTGTAATACATATAGCTCGGATTTAATCCATGTAAATAACATAAGGTTTGCAGCGCTTCATGGGATGATATTTTCCCCGAAAGTAAATCATCAATGGAGTCCTGCTTAATTCTTATTTCAAGTTCGCTAATTTCCTTTGCTTTGATCAGCTCAAGTGCCATGATGGTGGAGGCTTGCTGCAAAATAATGTAATCAAATTCTGATAGCTCTTGCACTGTCTGCCAAATCACAATATAGCCGTAAATATAGTTAGAAGCAGCGACAGGAATCACCCGACATTTTATTTCCGCACCTTCTGAATGATAGGTCCTCTTAATAGATTTTTTCATTTCATTTAGATTGGTAGGAATAGTATCGATAAACGCTTTATTAAAAACAGGCTGTCGATTTGAAAAATCTAGATAATACTCGAGAGGACTGTTATTCTTCGCATGTTCTGTGTGATGCAGTAATCGCCAATCCTTGTCTACGACAATAATAGGATTACTAATCGTTTCGGATAACATGGAGGTTATTTTGGCAATACCGCCGCCTTCGAGGGTGATTTTGAAGAACAAGTTATGTATATCTAAAGTCTTTCTATTGAGCAAATCATATCTTCCGGAAACCTTCTCATTAATGATCGAGATCATGTTAGAGAGTGTGTATTCAAAGGGAAGTTCTAGAAGGGGTAACCCATACTTATTGGCTTCATCAATCATGTTCTGAGGAAGCTTGTCAAAGTACCGTTTCATTTTCACAACCAATCCTGAACAGTTCAGCTCCGCAAGTTCCTTAATCATTCGATTTTGTAATTTGGCATTGTTTTTAAAGATGTAGCCTGTTGATAAGAGTAGTTCGTTAGGTGAAAGCCAGTCAAAGGCATCAGGATTCTCAATAATGTTAACGATGGATATGGATTTATCAATTCCTTGTTCTCCAGCAACAATTTTTATTCCCTCTATAGCCTTGATCTTTATTAAGTCTTTAACGGTTAGCAATGTTTGGCACACTCCTCAGACACACTTTTAACACATTCCCTTGTATAACATGCACAAATAGGATGCACTCTTTTTGGTTCGCTTAAACGATGACGATCCCTACCAGTATATTATATATTAAGTGCGTAAGGTAGTTACGCTAATAGTTGCCTTTGTACGATGTAACCAAATCATATGATTCAATGCATTCATCCATCTGTTGAAGTGAAAAGGAGGTCAATCACCTTTTTGAAAATATAAGGAATGAAAATAGAGGTGACTCTAGTGAGATTTGCGAAATCCGGTGATGGAGATTTTATTCAACGAATCATTCATCATAAGTTTCATGGCTTTGTTCATAGCACATTTAATCGCACAATCAATATTCAATGTTTGGATCGTGGAGATTTGTATACTATTGCGTGTAAGGGAATCGATAATGCGCCTAATACACTTATTATTGACTTAGAACATTTTGAAGAAGCAGATATCAGGGTGAATGACATTGTAAGTTCGGATCATTCCGTTTTATCAATTGCTAATAAGATGTCTATCACAATGAATGGTGTTAAAAAATGGAATTGTAAACTGCCTAAATATCCTTCAGAAGCTGATGTCTTAATAATGAATGTATCCGTCATGAAGCAATATATTAAACTTCACGGAAATAACAGCAGAATTGAAAGGGCTTTCAAAAGCGGCAATCCTTTTGACGATGAAATGTCTAGAATCCTTCATGAACGGACGCAGTTACTTGTATCGGAATTGCAAAACAAGCGAATCTCTACTGCAATCACACATGCAACTTCGCTCATAGGCCTTGGACCAGGTTTAACGCCAGCCGGCGATGATTTCTTGGTGGGATTGTTTACCGTCATGGGCATCGAGAATCATCAATACTTTTCACACCAATCGTTTTGTGAAGAAGTCGTCTTACATGCGAAGGCTTTAACCAATGATATCAGCTATATGGCATTAGCTAAAGCAGCAGTTGGCCAGGTAAGAGAGTCTATAAGTGACTTAATGGAAGCTTTATTTAGAGGTAGCGAAGAGGAATTACTATTGGCTTTAGATAGGGTACTGGCTATAGGGTCCACTTCGGGTACAGATATCGCCCTAGGAATTGTTGCAGGGCTGGAAATGAACATGTAAATGGGAGGTACAAGTATGACTGTTCAAGTTTTAGTAAAACCAAACACATATATCGATTCCGTATCTTTGATGTCACTCTCAACCAAAGCGAATCAGATCGAAATCATAGAACAAGCCATTATTGCAATGGGGACTGAAATGAATAAAGAGGTCATTAGAAATGTGGGCTTGATGACACCTGAAGTAGAAAGTGCCAAAACAAGTGACTTAGTGATTATTGTGAAGGCTGCCTCTGAAGAGCTATGTGAGGGTGCTTTCGATAGCATCAATGAATTGTTAACGAAAAAGAAAGATTCCTCTAAGGGAAAAAGTGAGGTTAAATACTCAACCATTACCTCAGCTGTAAACGGTACTCCTGAAGCTAACTTAGCGATTATTGCCGTAAATGGGAGCTACGCTCCTAGAGAAGCAAGAAAAGCTCTTGAAAATAATCTTCATGTCATGCTGTTTAGCGACAATGTAAGTATTGAAGATGAAATTGAATTAAAGACTTTAGCCCAAGAAAAAGGCTTGTTAATGATGGGGCCAGACTGTGGGACTGCGATTATTGGCAATGTCGCATTATGCTTTGCAAATGCCGTGAGAAAAGGAAATATCGGGATCGTTGGCGCATCAGGAACAGGTAGCCAAGAGGTAACGGTTCGTATTCATGAATTTGGCGGTGGAATCACACAGTTGATCGGTACAGGCGGCAGAGATCTAAGTGAAGAGGTTGGCGGCATTATGATGCTGGCCGGAATTAAAGCGTTAGAAGAGGACGATGCAACAAAGGTTATTGTTCTCGTATCTAAACCACCAGCACCAAGTGTAGAAGAGAAAGTGCTTGCGCAAATTAAACAATGTAAGAAACCAGTCGTGGTTTGGTTTGTGGGTGGGAATGAAGAAAAGGTCACCCAAGCTGGCGGTCATTTTGCAAAAATGTCAAAAGAAGCGGCGCTTAAAGCGGTACTTTTAGCTGGGGCAGACGAATCGATGCTTAACAAACGTACGTTAAATCTCCCGCTTATTGAAGAAGTGCGTGCGAAGTTAAATCCTCAGCAAAAATATATCCGTGGACTATTCAGTGGCGGTACGCTCTGTGATGAAGCGATGCACATTGCTATGGAGAAATTCGATAATGTCTACAGTAACATTCAGAGAGATTCTGAATATCGCTTAAAAGATGTTAGAGTAAGCCAAGCTCATACCTTTATTGACTTCGGAGACGACCAATTTACACAAGGTAAGCCACATCCAATGATAGATCCATCCACTCGGATTGAAAGATTTATTCAAGAAGCGAAAGATCCTTCTGTCGGTGTTATTGTGATGGACTTTGTTCTAGGCTTTGGAGCACACGAAGATCCTGTAGGGGCAATGCTTCCAGCGATTATCGAAGCGAAGCAAGCCGCTGAAGATGAAGGAAGGCATCTAGAGATTATTGGATACATTCTTGGAACCGAGCTGGATAGTCAAAATATTGAGGGTCAAATTAATAAATTGTTAGCTTCGGGTGCTACACATGCTAGCAGCAGTCAGAATGCAGGTCTACTAGCAAGAGAATTCGTTGTGAAAGGAGAATAGTCATGAGTAAAATCAATGAACTTTTTACGAATAAACTAAATGTCATTAATGTAGGCATTGCGAACTTTAAAGATGATTTGTTAAAACAAAACGCGAATGTAACTCACTTGGAGTGGACGCCGCCAGGCAGAGGTAATCCAGAATTAATTGCTGCGCTGGATAAGCTTGAAGACCCAAGGGTTACAGCTAAGATTGAAGCTGCTAACAAAGAGGCTGTTGGGCGAATTATTAACTCGCAACCGGTACTGATTGGCTTTGACCAAGCGATCAATGTGGTTCCGGGTATGACGAAAAATACGATTTTACATGCTGGCCCGCCAATCACTTGGGAACGAATGAATGGTCCGATGAAAGGTGCGGTAACAGGGGCTATTGTATTTGAAGGACTTGCCCCCAATCTTGAAGAAGCAGCTGTACTAGCCGAGTCTGGAGAGATTATTTTCTCGCCATGTCATGAACATAACTGTGTTGGTTCCATGGCTGGCGTAACATCGGCTTCCATGTTTATGCATATTGTTGAGAATAAAACTTATGGAAATATTGCCTATACAAATTTAAGTGAACAAATGTCCAAAATCCTTCGTATGGGTGCTAATGACGAGAGTGTTATCCAGCGTTTGATTTGGATGCGAGATGTATTGGGTCCTATTTTAAGAGATGCGATGAAGCTAAATCCCAATGGGATTGACTTGCGCCTAATGCTGTCACAAGCCCTTCATATGGGGGACGAGTGTCATAACCGAAATGTAGCTGGAACAACCCTGCTCATTCAAGCGCTAACGCCTTATATTATCCAAACCGATTTCACTGTTGAACAGAAAAAAGAAGTGTTTGAATTCGTTAGCAGCAGCGACTATTTCTCGGGCCCGACGTGGATGGCGCTTTGTAAATGTGCCCTTGATGCTGCGCATGGCATTGAGAATAGTACCATTGTTACCACCATGGCTCGTAACGGAGTGGAATTCGGTATCCGCGTGAGTGGAATCGCTGGGAACGTATGGTTTACAGGTCCAGCACAACAAGTAATAGGTCCTATGTTCGCTGGTTATAAACCAGAGGATTCTGGTCTTGATATTGGTGACAGTGCGATTACGGAGACCTATGGAATTGGCGGATTTGCTATGGCAACTGCGCCGGCTATTGTTTCGCTTGTGGGGGGGACCGTTGATGATGCCATCAGCTACACCACAAAAATGGCAGAAATCACAACCACTGAAAATCCTAATGTGACGATTCCAATGCTTGACTTTATAGGGATTCCAACAGGTATTGATATTCAAAAAGTCATTCAAACAGGAATTATGCCGATTATTAATACAGCCATTGCACATAAAGATGCGGGTATTGGAATGATTGGTGCGGGTATTGTTAACCCTCCAATCGAAGCATTTGAACAAGCCTTACTCGCATTAAGTGAAAATATTAAATAAGAAAAGGGCTAATTTGCTTAGCCCACCATTCTTATTTGGAGCTAGACGAACATCTTCGTGCTAGGCTGTGAAGGAGTGAACAATTTTGGATCATCTATCCTTGAATACAAAACTTATTGAAGCGAGTGAACAGGGAGAACTGGCTTTTGTTGAGAAACTATTAGACGAGGGTGCCAGTGTTGATTATAAAGATGCTGCAGGGCGAACAGCGTTAATGGCGGCAACTCAAAACAATCAAATCACGATTGCTAAGAGATTAATTGAAGCAGGCAGTGACGTAAACACTAGAGATATTACACAATTATCGCCATTTATATGCTCAGCAGCAAATGGATTTTATGAAATTCTGCGTCTCATGATTGCTGGAGGAGCTGATTTGAAGAGCGTAAATCGTTTTGGAGGAACAGCACTGCTACCCTCAAGTGAAAAGGGCTACTTAAAAACCGTGGAAGTATGTATTGATGCCGGGGTTCCTGTGAATCATGTCAACGCCCTAGGTTGGTCAGCACTGCTTGAAGCAGTTATATTGGGCAACGGGGGGCGGCTATATTCTGACATTATTAAATCACTTGTCCATGCGGGGGCAGATGTGCATTTGCCTGATCGGGATGGGCTCTCATCCCTACAACGTGCCGAAGAGAATGGTCAGCATACAGTGGTGAAGATTCTAGAACAAAGCTTCCAAGAAAATAACGAATATGTGAAGCAGGCAAAGGCTCTTGCTAACAAAGAGCAATATGAAGAAGCTATATCTGTCATGGGCAGGGCGCTGGAAGCGGATGCTGACAACCTGGACTTCATCTATTATAAAGGTTATTTCTTGCAACAAGTAAAGAGATACGAAGAGGCACTTCAGTGCTATGAAAGCGCTTTATCTATGAATCCGATGAATTTAGAATTTTATTTCTATACAGCGAATGCTTTGAGATTGTGGAAAAAACCGGAGGAAGCTCTTCAGGAATATGATAAAGCCTGTGAGCTGGCACCTAATGAAACGTTCTATCGCTACCACAAAACCAATTATTTAAGAGAACTTGGGCGACACCAAGAAGCAGTTATCGAGATGGATAAGCTTCTCGCGCTTCAGCCCCATAGATATGACTTCTCTTTCCATAAAGCGAACAGTCTAAGATCGCTTGGTAAGCATAAAGAGGCCATTGAGGCTATCGAGAACGCCATTAAGAATGATCCAACGAATCCGTTATACCACTCACACAAAAAGCAATCTCTTGAGTTACTCGGTTAGCGTATAAGAATTGCAACATAGGAGGCATCAGATGAAAGAGACTGTAATCGTTGCTATTGGCGGGAACTCATTGGTCAAGGAAAATGGCCTGGATTCGATTCATGACCAATCTGAAGCAGTAAAAGAAGTGGTCGTTAATATTGTTGATATGGTGCAAGAGGGCTACAATGTCGTCGTTACTCATGGTAACGGACCACAGGTAGGGTTTGGACTAAGAAGATCTGAGATTGCACATGAAATTGCCGGCATGTCTCCTGTTCCACTAGTGAATTGTGGGGCTGATACACAAGGTGGAATAGGTTATTTAATTCAGCAAGCTTTAATTAATGAATTTGCAGTTAGAGGGATCCATAAGAATGTGGCTACGGTGATTACACAAGTCGAAGTAAGCTCAGAAGATCCTAATTTCAAGAATCCGACGAAACCAGTAGGATCCTTCTTTTCCAAAGAGCAAGCGGAAGAAATGAAAAGAGAACATCCTGAATGGAGCTTTGTAGAAGACTCTGGCCGAGGATATCGTAGAGTAGTTCCGTCCCCAAGACCTATAGATATTGTGGAGAAAGACGCGATTAAGTCATTAATCGACGGGGGCTTTGTCGTTGTTGCTGCAGGTGGTGGAGGTATCGCAGTCGTGAAGGCTGAGGATAACACGTACCAAGGTGTTGATGCAGTCATCGATAAGGATTTCGCAACGAGTCTTTTAGCAGAACAAATCCATGCGGAGACCTTAATTATTACAACGGGAGTGTCCAGAGTATGCATCAACTATGGTAAGCCGAATCAAAAAGAGCTTTCCAAAATGACGGTTGATGAGACTAAACAATATGTGCTAGAAAATCACTTCCCAGCAGGAAGTATGCTGCCTAAAATCGAGGCGAGTTTAAGCTTCTTAGAGAACAGCGGAACGCGAGTTATTATTACGAATCCGGAAAGCTTAAAGGATGCGATGAATGAACAAGCAGGCACTCATATCGTGAAGTAATTTAAGCGAGGGGAAGTGTAGATATGGATCAAGCAAAATTGGAACAAAATTATGACAGGTACAAATCATACGGTTATGGTGAGGAATTACTGCCCAAAAAGCCTGAGCAAAGAGACTGGGGAATGTCCAACTATATCACACTCTGGATGGGCGCTGTCCATAATATTATGTCTTATATGACAGTGGCAGGTTTCTTCGTCCTAGGACTGAATACAACACAGGTGCTTTTTGCCGTTATGCTTTCAGCCATTATTGTCTCTGCATTTTATGCTTTAAATGGGTATTCTGCCTCCAAGTATGGGCTGCCATTTGCGATGCTGCTTCGTGATTCCTTTGGAGTAAAAGGAGCCATAATCCCTGCATTAATACGGGGGCTTATTGCCGGGTTAGTCTTCTTTGGAACCACAACCGTTGTAGGTGCAGAATCATTAAATGTTATATTTGCTAGATTTATTCCGGATTATATGAGTTTAGGCGGCGGGTTTACACTATTCGGGTTAGCATTTCCGACCATGATCTCCTACGCAATTCTTTGGACAGCAACTGTGCTGTTGTTCTTAGGGGGAATGAAAACACTGGGTAAGTTCGGTAACTGGTCATCCCCGGTAGTGTATGTGTTTATTATTGGTGCTGCGCTGTGGGCGATCAAGATTGCTGGAGGGTTTGGCCCGATTTTAGAGTATGTACCGGCGAACCCAACTTCAAGTCCACTAGTCTTTATTGCTTGCGTGAGTGCATTGGTATCTAACTGGGCGGGTCCTGTTGTAAATATGTCTGACTTCACCCATCGTGCGAAATCACCAAGAGCGGCTATGATTGGATTGCCTGTAGGGTTTATCTTGTCTTATATTCTTTTTGCCATCACTTGTGTGGCTTTAATCGCGGGTACTGAAATTGCGTTTGGTGAACCGATCTTCAATATCGTTCATGCCATTGATAAAATTGAAAACACTTTCGCGGTTGTTGTATTGATTCTTGCGCTAAACGTAGGAGCAATCGCCTTCGTAGTGTTTGCCAACTTATTGCCAGCTGGCTTGCAAATGTCATCTCTTTTCCCGAAAAAATTCACTGTAAAGACTGCGGGTGTCTTAACAGCCGTCGTTGGAACTTTGATTTTGCCATGGAAGCTTGTAGAAAGCACTACGACGTTGTTTTATTTCTATAGCTTTATCGGGTCCATCTTTGGTCCAATTGCGGGTATCATGCTTTCAAGCTTCTTTATTCATCGGAAAAGAGTATTAAATCTTGACCATATCTATGTCCCAGCAGGCAGCAACGGTGAATATAAGAATGGTTACAATCCAGTTGCGATGGCTGTTCTAGCAGTCAGCTTCATCCTTCCTATGTCAGGTGCATTTCTTAAGGGTATCCCCTTCCTAGTTAGGATGAATGATTTTGCTTTCTTTAGTGGCTTAATAGTTTCGTTTATTCTATATACCATCTTTAGCAAAAAACTAAAATCATCCTAATTAAACTAGAGGAGGAATTTTGAAATGGATTACATGAAATTGGCCGTAGACGCAACGATCGAGGGTATGAACAAGAAATTCGGGGGCCCGTTTGGGGCAACGATTGTTCGAGGTGATGAAGTAATTGCAGCGGTTAGCAATACGATGATGAGAGATACGGATCCTTCTGCACATGCGGAAATGGTAGCCATCCGAGAAGCATGCAAAAAGCTAGACACCATGGACTTATCGGACTGCGTAATATACGCAACCTGTGAACCCTGTCCAATGTGTATGGGCGCTATCATTTGGTCAGGTGTTAAAGAAGTTCATTATTGCAGCACAAGAGACGATGCGAAAGAGCATGGCTTCTCTGACATCCACCTTCGTGAATATTTTGTGGGGCATGATGAGAGTGTTGTCAATATGATCAAAGTGGAAGCAAGAGAAGATTGCGATCATTTATGGACGCATTTCCACGAATTAAACAAGAAATAATCCAGGCGGTATCCTATATTTTCCGGCACTATTTTAGTGCCGGATTTTCCTGTTCTTTTACAGACTTACTCAGTAAGATGATGCTGGAGGAAATCAATCACCTGATGAAGAGCTTTTTGCACAACAGGGTTATTGAAATCTTTTTCAAATACATGCTCTCCGTTTGGAATAGTAATAAGCTTTGCCGGTACTCCTTCTTTCACTAGCGCAGCCCTCATGAATGCAGATTGTTCATACGGCACATCTACATCGTTCGTTCCATGCAGTAACAATGTTGGGGGGAATTCCTTAGTTACATGATAAATCGGACAGAATTTTAGGAGCTCTTCCTTATGTAGTGAAGGAGTTAAGCCGGTCACTTCTTGGATCCAGTTACCGGACTGTCTAGCATATAAATAAAGAAGGAAGCGCTCATCAACGCTTGCGTTCGTAATGATTTGATCGGACACCGAACGTTTGGCAATTTCCTTAGAGACGATATCTTTTTCAGCGTAGAATTTACTTGGTTCGAGTGCCCACTGTGCACTAATATCGCCGTAGCCATAGAAGGAGACAATGGCACGTGGCTTATGGGGGAACATTCCTGTGCACAGCGCAAGAAAACCACCTGCCGAGCTTCCTACCACAGCGATTCTTGAGGGGTCAATGGAGAATTGTTGAGGCCCTTTATTCGCTAACCAAAGAAGGCTATCTTGGACATCTTCTAGAATGTCATTAAGTGTTGACCTAGGGGCTAGTCTATAGTCAATCGAAAATAGTGCAAAACCATTAGTCGTGTAAAGTTGTATCATTTCCTCGGATAAATCTTCTCGATCCCCCCAAAGTAGGCCGCCTCCGTGAATGTACACAATAGCAGGGGCTTGGGGACGGCTTGTTTCATAAAAATCAGCTTTAATTGTAAATTGATCATTTTCTTTAAAAATAATGGTCTTCTTCATAGCTATCCATTACACCTCATCAAGTAAGTGATTTTTAAAGATTAGCGCTACCTCTATTGTATATCTTCACGAATTTGGATGAAACCATAATCATAAATACTCAGGATTGGAGATACTGGCATGGATAGAAAGAGAAGATATCAGGCTTTATTTGATAATATTAATCAATATAACTCGGGTGAGAAGGGCATCACTAGAATTGCCTATACCAATGAAGAGCAGACATGTACAAGTGCTTTTATGCGGATGTGTAAGGCTGAAGATTTAGATATCCGGATGGATCATTGCGGAAATGTGATTGCTAGAAGAAACGGGAAGATAGAAGGGCTCCCACCCGTTGTAATGGGCTCTCACTTGGATACGGTATATCAAGGTGGGAAGTACGATGGTGTAGTGGGTGTAACGGCTGCTTTGGAAGTGATCAAACGTCTAAACGAAAAAGGGATTGAAACGGATCATCCGATCGAAATTATTTCATTTGCCTGTGAAGAATCCTCGCGTTTTGGTATTTCAACAGTTGGCAGCAAAATAATGTCAGGGTTATTTCAGAAGGAGAAATATAGATCTTTGAAGGACAAAGACGGTATTACAATGGAAAAGGCATTTTCGCTATGTGCACTGGATTATAACAGTATTGATCAGGCGAGTAGAGAAAATGAAGAATTAAAAGCGTTTTTTGAATTACATATTGAACAAGGTCCTGTCTTAATAAACAATAATAAAAAAATTGGAATTGTGACTGGAATTGCTGCACCCGTGAGGCTTCATATTCAAATATCAGGGAAGGCATCCCACTCTGGAACGACACCTATGAATATGAGAAAAGATGCTTTTCTGGGTGCCTCAGAAATAGCACTTGAGCTTGAGAAAGCAGCCAAACTCGAACAAGAATTTGGAACGGTTGCGACGCTAGGGGTGATAGATATCTTGAATGGCGCTATGAACGTGGTTCCGGGAGAAGTGGAAATTAAAATTGATATCAGATCTACTTCAGTGGCATCCAGGAAACGTGTGTTAGACCATTTGTATCAGACGATAGCCTCAGTACAAGAAAATAGACAACTTGTAATTGAGAGTACGGAAATTATTTCGGAGGAACCTGTCCTATTATCTGATGAGATCAGTCAGGTTCTAGAATCCATTTGTGAAGAGAAGCGGATATTGAGTCAACGGATGATTAGTGGGGCAGGGCATGATGCCATGAACATGAACAAACTTTGCCCAGTAGGGCTTATCTTTGTTCCTTCTGTAGATGGACTTAGTCATCATCCTAATGAATTTACAGATATGGATGATATCATTATGGGGATTGATATCTTAGAAGAAGCTGTTCTTCGTTATGCGTTTGTAAGACAGACTTAGGTTTATCTTTCACAACCTTGTTCATTATGTTTCTTCACGTACTGAACAAGGCTGTTTTGCATATCTTTTATCGTGGTTTGTTGACAACAACAAAGGAGTGTGTTAAATTTATCTTAAGTTAAAGATAATTAATGTAAAGATAATTATTAGGAATAGTATTCTATGAAGCATAGGATGAAACGGTAGAAAGGGATTTTTTTGAATGATATCTTAACATTAAGATAATTCAATTAATCCTTCTTGATCAGGGAATTATATTACGAAATCAAACTAAACTTTAGGAGTGTATAATCATGAGAAATTTAAAAGGGATCCACCACGTAACAGCCATCACAAGCAGCGCAGAGAAAAACTACGAGTTCTTCACATACGTATTGGGAATGCGTCTAGTGAAGAAAACGGTCAATCAAGACGATATTCAAACGTATCACTTGTTTTTTGCAGATGATAAGGGCAGTGCCGGAACGGATATGACGTTCTTTGACTTCCCTAACATTCCGAAAGGCGTACACGGAACCAATGAAATCGCCAAGACATCCTTCCGGGTGCCAACAGATGCTGCATTAGACTACTGGGTAAAACGTTTTGATCGCCTGGATGTGAAGCATACCGGAATTAAAGAGCAGTTTGGTAAAAAGACATTATCCTTCGTGGATTTTGATGACCAACAATATCAACTGATCTCTGATGAATTTAATGAAGGGGTCGCATCAGGAACACCATGGCAAAAAGGACCGATTCCTTTAGCGTTTGCGATTACTGGCTTGGGACCGATCTTTGTACGTATAGCTGATTTCAGTTATTTTAAAGAAATGTTGGAAAGAGTTATGCAGTTTAAAGAAATCGGTCAAGAAGATGCTTATCATTTGTTTGAGGTCGGCGAAGGCGGAAATGGTGCACAAATTATTGTAGAGCATAACGAGGACTTACCGAATTCGCGTCAAGGCTTTGGTACGGTTCACCACGCTGCTTTCAGAGTAGAGGATCGGACCATGCTGGATGAGTGGACTAAGCATTTTGAAGACTTTGGATTCCGTACCTCAGGTTATGTGGATCGTCATTTCTTCGAGTCGCTGTATACACGTGTTGCTCCGCAAATCCTGTTCGAGCTTGCGACAGATGGACCTGGATTTATGGGAGATGAGGAATACGAAACGGTTGGAGAAAAGCTCTCATTACCACCATTCCTGGAGCCAAAGCGTGAGCAGATTGAGAAGTTAGTGCGGCCTATTGATACCGTCAGAAGCACGATCGATTTTGTGAAAGAGTGAAGAAGGAGCTGGGGAGATTGATTTCGATAGATCCGAAGCACAATAGTGAGCGGGAAAATTATAAGTTATTAATTGGGACTGTTATTCCTAGGCCTATTGCTTTTGTTACCACACAATCAGAAGAGGGCATATTGAATGGTGCGCCGTTTAGCTATTTTAATATCGTCTCTTCTAATCCTCCGATGGTTTCCCTGTCTATTCAAAGACCAGCGGGACGATTAAAGGATACCGCCCGTAATATTTATAACAATCATCAGTTTGTTGTGCATATTGTGGATGATGAGAATGTTCGGAAGATCAATCAAACCGCTGCCTCATTGCCAAGTGCAGAAAGTGAAATTGAACTAGCGAATCTTACACCGGTCCAAAGTGAAAATGTAGCTGTGCCTGGTGTATTGGAAGCAAAGGTGCGAATGGAGTGTAAGCTTGTACAAGCGATACCTCTAGGTGGTGGAGAAGAACCTGGTAGTGATTTGTTCATCGGCGAAATTGTTCAGTTTCACATTGATGAATCGATCTATCAGGAGGGGAGGATTGACCCTAGGGCCTTAAATGCAGTAAGTCGTTTAGCGGGAGCTAATTACGCTACGATTGGTGAGATTTTTGAAATTGAAAGACCGAAATAATAAACTAAGACCTGTTCGTAAGCGATGAAGCCTACCGAGCAGGTCTTTTTGTGGGCTAATTATAGTCATCAGCTATGCTAAGCAAACCGTAAGGTTTTCTCTCGAAGTTTATCTGGACTGATCGTTCCAGATATGTTATATTGCCATTACAGGAGGTGTTACTCATGGCAAGGACAAGAGAGTTTAACGAGGATCAAGCATTACATCAAGCGATGCTGTTGTTTTGGAAAAAGGGTTATGAGGCAACAAGCATACCGGACTTGCTGCAGGTTATGGGCATTAGCCGATCTAGTCTTTACGATACTTTTTCTGACAAGCAAACGTTGTACATTGCCGCACTGGAACATTACAAAAAGGTTAGCTTCAATAGACAGGTTATTCTTGAACGGGCGTCAAGCGTTAGAGCAGGGATTCAACAATTTTTTGAGCAACATATTACTTCAGCGTACGATACGGGCCTACCCGGCGGGTGTTTTGTAACGAATGCAGCTACAACATTAGAGTCGCGGGATGAAAAAATAAATGAATTGATAAAAACTAGTTTTTTGAATTTAGAACAGGCTTTTTGCGAGCTTTTGGAAAAAGGCCGACAATCAGGTGAAATTGATAAAACCACTGATGTCAAAGCGTGGTCTTATTTATTGCTGAATCTACATCAAAGCATAAATATCATGGCAAAAGCAGATCAGGATCAGCAACGTGCCAAAGAGATGATAAGCTTTGTAATTGCAGGAATATAATTTTTTTTTGGTTATTCCGGAACGATCGTTCCGTTATTGTAAATTATCTTTAATGCGGAGAAGAGACTTATGAAAAGTAGTGCAGGAGAAAAATTAAAAGAGGTGTGATAAATCATGGAAATAGGTGTTACTTCGTTCGTAGAAACAAAGCCTGATATTGAGACTGGAATTGTGATGAGTCACGCACAGCGATTACGAGAAGTAGTTGAAGAAATCGTCCTTGCGGATCAGGTGGGACTTGATGTTTTTGGTATTGGTGAGCATCATCGTGAAGATTATGCAGCTTCTTCACCAGCAATCGTGTTGTCCGCTGCTGCGTCCTTAACTAAAAGGATTCGCCTGACTAGTGCTGTGACGGTCCTTTCATCTGCTGATCCTGTACGTGTGTTTCAGGATTTCGCTATGCTTGATGGCATCTCCAATGGACGAGCCGAGATTATAGCGGGCCGGGGTTCATTCGTTGAATCCTTTCCGTTGTTTGGTTATGGCTTACATGACTATGATGAGCTATTTAATGAAAATATCGAACTGCTTATGAAAATACGGGAATCCGAGAAAGTAACATGGAAGGGAGGCCATCGGCCAGCAATTCATAATTTGGGCGTATACCCGCGGCCCGTCCAGAACTCTTTACCTATATGGATTGGCAGCGGAGGTACGCAAAGCTCCGCCGTTCGTGCAGGACTTTTGGGTCTGCCATTGATGTTGGCGATCATTGGCGGGAATCCAATGAATTTTGCTCCGCTTGTAGAGCTGTACAAGAAGGCGGCGGCCCGCGCTGGACATGATGTATCGCAGCTTCAGGTGGGATCTCATTCGATTGGATTCGTCGCAGAAGATACGGAACGGGCAGCAGATATCTTTTTTCCATCTACCCAGTACGGCATGAACAAGCTCGGCAAAGAGCGAGGATGGTCGTATTACGACCGCTCCAGCTATGATGCCGCCCGAAGCTTTGAGGGTGCATTGTACGTTGGAGATCCGGAAACAGTTGCTCAGAAGATCATTCATCTACGGAAGCATGTAGGAATAACACGCTTTATGATGTATGTTCCACTAAGCACGATGCCGCATGAACTTGTGTTGCGGGCTATAGAATTGCTCGGAACGGAGGTTGCTCCACGAGTACGAGAGGAAATTGCTAAGTGGGAAGCTGAGAAGGAATAAGGATTATACAAGCAATCATTATTGTATTGGAGGATTTTCATGAGTATCGATAAACGTATACTACCAGAATTAAGAGGGGCATATTCACAATTTCCAGGGTTTCAATTGGAAGATAATTTAGAGTGGAGCAGAAGTTTAGTGTCGGCTCCGCCAGTGAAGAAGTCAGAGCATGTAAACACAACCATTCGAAAAATTCCGGGTGTTGCAGGGGAGATACTGGTAAAAATTTATGAACCTGCTGGGCGAAATGCTGACAAGCTTCCAGCTATGCTGTGGATTCACGGGGGCGGATACGTGTTAGGACATCCTGATATGGACGACGAGTTGTGTGAACGCTTTGTTCAGACGGCTAGATGTGTTGTCGTGTCGGTTGATTATAGGCTGGCACCCGAGCACCCCTATCCAGCTGCAATCGAAGATTGTTATGCTGGCTTAGTATGGATGACGGAGGAAGCGGAATCACTTGGCATTGATGAGAATCGGGTTGCGATTGCTGGTGCAAGCGGCGGCGGCGGGCTGACAGCAGCACTTGCGCTGATGGCACGAGATAAAGGTGGACCATCCATTATCTTTCAGATGCCGTTGTACCCGATGCTCGACAACCGTAACATTACACCATCAAGCCATGAGATTACGGAAGAAGGTGCAATCTGGAACCGGACGGACAACTTAACGGCTTGGAACATGTACCTGGGCGAGGAGAACGATGCCAGCAGGATATCTTCCTATGCGGTACCAACGAGAGCGGAGAATTTAGCTGGACTGCCACCAACCTATACCTGTGTAGGTCAGCTTGATCTATTCCGAGATGAGACGATCGAATATGTAACACGACTTGCGCAAGCAGGTGTAGATATCGAATTTCACCTGTATCCCGGATGTTTTCATCTTTTCGAAATATTCGTTCCAGAAGCGGAAGTGAGTCAGCGCGCCGTTCAGTGCTATATAGATGCGATGGCCCGGGCACTTCATCCCAAACACCCGCTCTTCCCAAGCGTGAGCTGTTAATAATGCAAGCACAAACCATATGATCATTGCTCCTTGTTGTAGATTGATATCCTCGCTGATTATGCGAGAAAAGACTCTATACAGTGATTATTTCATCACACACAAAAAATACACCCCCTAGAATCGACCGGACAAACCATAGGTTTATCAATGTCTATTCTAAGAGGTGTATTTCATAAT
The DNA here is from genome assembly GCF_002264395.1 of Paenibacillus sp. VTT E-133291. Taxonomy (GTDB): domain Bacteria; phylum Bacillota; class Bacilli; order Paenibacillales; family Paenibacillaceae; genus Paenibacillus_AQ; species Paenibacillus_AQ nitricinens. Next base: position 26,520 of record NZ_NFVA01000053.1, on the reverse strand, counting down.
ATTAAAGCGGGTGATCTTAACGAAGCATCTTGAGCGCACCGCTCCAAGCCAATACTTGATCAAGCATGCCATTTACATTGGTCAGGTGAAGATCCGCTGGTTTGAACACAGATCCGTTCTCGAAATCAGTGAACAGAGACAGAGCCGGATGTACACGAACGTCTGCTACTGACAGTTCTCCCAAAATTCCACGTAAATGCTCAGCTGCACGAGCGCCGCCTACGGAACCATAACTTACGATACCTGCTGCTTTGTTGTTCCAAGCTTCACGCGCGTAATCGAGTGCATTTTTCAGTGATGCGGAAATACTGTGGTTATATTCTTGAACGATAAATACGAAACCGTCTAACGTAGCAAGCTTTGTATTCCAAGCAGTTGCTTGCTCAGTAGCATCTACTTCTCCCATTAGTGGAAGTTTGAAGTCTGCGATATCAACGATCTCATAATTAGCATCTCCACGTGCATCTGCTACCTTTTTAACCCATTCCCCTACTTGTGGGCTTAAACGGCCTTGACGAGTACTTCCTAGAATGATACCGATGGTTAATTTAGACATTGTTTGTTCCTCCTCGATTTTTGTTCTACCAAATAGTTTGGCTAGAAATCCCATGAATTACACAACCTTTAAAAAAATAATCTTAAGAGTGCTTAGCTCTAGTTGTCTTTAAGTTAAGTATCTTTAACATGAGATAATAATACCGTGTTCAGTTTACTTTGTCAAGCAACTTAATAATAGTTAGTTTATAATTTTGTCTCACCTTTACAAATTTAGTTGTCTGGAATATAATTGTTTAAGCAACTATTTAAAACGAAAATGAAATGAGAAGAGGGCTGATCATGACGATAAAGCATAACTCATCTGAACTTACCTTAGGATTTATGATGGGAACGACCTATCGTAAATTAAGTGCGTTATTCCAAAATGGGTTAAAAGAATATGATATAACACCTGAGCAATGGTCAGTTCTGTTTCAAGTCGACAGGACGGAAGGGCTGATTCAGAAGGACATCGCGAAGCGTTCGGGTAAGGATAAACCAACTACGACGCGAATTCTGGATCACTTGGAGGGAAAAGGACTGATCTATAAAAAAACCGGGGAGAATGATCGACGTTCTTTTAAAGTCTATATTACGGAAAAAGGAAGAGCTCTAATTAAGGAAACCTTCCCTATTGAGGATCAGGTCACAGATGAAATTAAGAACTGTATTTCTAGTGATGAATATGAGCAACTCATGGGGTTGCTGCTAAGAATAAACAATCACATTGATCAAATAAATGATGGAGAGTAGGAAGGTAAGTTATGCCAGAACAACAAGAATTACGTACGAAACTTTGGACTAAATCTTTTATTGCTTTAACGTTTAGTGCTTTATTTTTATTTATGAATTTACAGATGCTGCTATCTTCATTTCCGTCTTATGTGAAAAGTGAATTTCAAGCCAGTGATATTATGGTCAGCTTGGTCACAAGTGTATTTGCACTAACTGCGATTGCTTCACGTTTTATGACTGCTTTTCTGATGCGAAAGGTTAGCCGCAATTTATTATTGTATATTGGCTTAGCCATCGCGGCCGCCATAACCGGTCTTTATGTGGCAGCAGATTCAATCGGGTCACTACTGCTGATGCGTGTAGGCTATGGGATTGGATTCGGGATTGCCAGCACGATTATTCCCACAATTGTTTCACAGATTATTCCTAGCAAAAGAATGGGCGAAGGGATCGGCTATTTTGGCTTATCAAGCAGTCTTGCAATGTCCATTGGTCCAATGATTGGTTTGAACGTAATGAAGCATTCGGGGTTTGGAACACTGGCGATGATCGGAACATTCACCCTGCTTCTTGCCTTTCCAGTCCTATTGTTCTCACGTTCGCTTCCAGCTCACCGCAAAAAACAATCGATTGAGCAAACCATTGAATCACCTAAACCTCTCAAGGTTCCTTTTAATAAAAAGTTAGTATTGCCCGCAATTCTGAATGTCCTGCTCGCGATCACTTATGGGGGATTACTTAGTTTTATCGCTTTGTTCGGCGAATCGGTACATTTAGAGCAAGTGGGTTTGTTCTTCTTATTTAACGCAATTACGATCATCATCATTAGACCGATTTCCGGCAGATTATTTGATAAAAGAGGACCCGCTGCTGTTTTGATTCCCGCAGCGTTTTGTGTCGTCGCGAGCTTAGCAGTGCTCTCGTATACAACATCCATGCCAATGCTCATTGTATCGGCATTGCTCTATGGACTCGGCTTTGGAGCTATTCAGCCAACTATACAGGCATGGATGCTTCGAACTTCTACACCTGCACAGTATGGCATGGCAAACAGTATGTTTTATAACTCAACGGATCTAGGGGTAGCGAGTGGAGCCATCATTCTTGGGGCGATTTCGGCAGCATCCAATTATGGGATGATGTATCGTTATTCTGCTGGATTCATGGTGTTGTTTCTAATGATTTATATTGGGATTCAGATTACAAAGTCTAGAAGTAACCCTTCAGCTTTAAGTCAATAAGGGAAATTTCAGATTAAGCTAATCTTTAGGTACTATTCATATCGTTTTAAGCTAAGGGGGTTATAGTAATCACATAACCCCCTTAAATATAGACCTTGACCCTGCCGGACGATGGCAGGGTCCTTTTTTTGTTGATGCAGAGGACAGAGATCGGTAGATTAAGCCAATCTTTATGTCTCTTTCATGTTCTTTTAAGCTAAGAGGGTTATAGTAATCACATAACCCCCTTATAATATAGACCTTGACCCCGCCGGACGATGGCGGGGTCCTTTTTTTATGTTTTTGTTCCCGTTCGAAAGCAATATCCAGACTTTATCCGCATAGGACGGTATAATGAAGAAATCTGGAGATGGGCAAAGGTTAGGAGAATCAACAATGAATATGACATGGAATTTGGATAGCTTATATCCTTCGTTTGAATCAGAGAAGTTAAAAGCGGATCGTCAGCTACTAGGTCAACTTATTATAGATTTAAAAGCCTGGGCTGAGGGCAATCTAAAGCGTGAGGGTGTTTCCGTCGCAGCGATCGAGGACTTTCTAAGACTCTACAACGATTATAAAAGTGTATATGTATGCTTGTTAGCTTATGCGGAGTTAACGCTTAGTGCAGATAGCAACTGTGAACAGGCTATGAATCTTGCCGATGATATCGAACAGGTCAGCTCAGAGATTGCTGGTGTAGCTGCGGGTTTTAAACGTTGGATTAGTACATGTGATCACCTGGATGAGCTTATTGTTAGCTCACCTTATCTTTTGCAGCATCAATTCTACTTGAATGAGCTTCTTTTACAATCCCGCTATGTGTTAAATGAGGACGTGGAGGTTGCCATTGCCCGAATGCAAAGTACAGGGTCCAAAGCTTGGGGAAGGTTATACATGGAGACCGCCTCAAGTACACTAGCAGATGTGGTGGTGCAAGGGGAGTCGAAACAAGCAACGCTTGCGGAACTAAGGAGTATGGCCTATGAGAATAACGCTTCATCAAGAAAAGCGGCTTATGAAGCCGAGGCTGAAGCTTGCAGTCGTATTGCTGGGGTTTGTGCAGCTTGCATGAATGGAATAAGTGGTGAGGCGCTAACGATTTATGGCATGCGTGGATATCAATCTTCTCTGGAAAAGGTGTTAGTGGCATCGCGAATGGACAGTGAAACTTTGTCGGCAATGCTCGCCGCTCTTCAGGAGAGTTTGCCAGCTTTTCATACCTATTATCAAAAGAAAGCCGAACTGCTGGGACATTCCACAAAGCTGCCTTTTTACGATATATTTGCACCTATAGGTGAAGAAAGTATGAAAATTTCTTACGAAGATGCTCAAAAAACAATCGTCTCAAGCTTCGCAACCTTTAGCGAGGAATTGGCCAACTTAGCTCAAAAGGCTTTTGATCAGCGATGGATTGATGCAGAACCAAAGGCCGGTAAGGGCGGCTTTGGGCTGTGCATTGATATTTTTCCGATAGGCGAGAGCAGGATCATGACTCAGTTCACTGGCAATGCTATAGATATTAGTATTCTTGCCCATGAGCTTGGTCATGCCTATCATAGCTCCTGTCTAGCGCATGAAACGATGTTGAACACGGATTATCCGATTCCGATAGCTGAAACGGCTTCGATCTTTTGCGAGACGATTGTGAATCAAGCTTTAATCGCAAGCTCCGCCAAGAAGGAAGCTCATCTTATTTTGGAGAGAAGCATTTCCGATGCCGGATATTATCTTGTGGATTTCTATGCCCGTTATTTATTTGAGCTTAAATTATATGAGAAAAGAGCATTAGGTCCGCTGCCTGTGCAAGAATTAAATGAATTGATGATTGCTTGTATGAAGGAAGCTTATGGAGAGAGCATTGCAACTGACACGATCCATCCGTACATGTGGATGAACAAGGCCGGATATTTTATGGCTGGTTATGAATTTATGAATTTTCCGTATTCTTTCGGACTGTTATTCGCTAAAGGACTCTACGCAGAGTATTTAAAAAAGGGCGAGGAGTTTGTCGCCCGGTATCGTCAGTTCCTTAGTGCTACCAGCAAGCATAATATTGCAGATATAGCGAAGTTTATGGATATTGATGTGCACTCCATTGATTTTTGGAGAGGTGCTTTAAAGCTGATTGAAACTGATATTGAGGCATTCATCAGCACAACCTAAACCACTCTCCAGTTGTGATCGCAGGTAGCTTCAATTTGGCCGCGGTTTTCAATGTAATTCGTGACAATTTCAGACATGTCGATCAGTATTTCTTTGACAATCGGTTTACCTTTATACATCTCATAATCTCCGCCACCGCTGGCTCTATAGTTATTCATAACCACATCATATTCTTTAGCGTCCTCTACAGGCTGTCCACGATACAGCAGATGGAGGACTCTTTTGCCTACAGGGTTATCAATATGAAGCTCGTAGTGGATGCCTTCCCACATATCATAATTGTAATGCTGCGATTTAGGTTCTACATAAGCAGGGTTAACAATTACATTCCCCTCTGTATCCTTTTGAAAATAGTTGGCGGTTTGTTCCAGTGCCTCTTTAATATCATGCCCGGTCAGCCTAAGAACCGTTAGCGTGTTAGGATAAATGAAGTTTGAAAGAATGTCTCTCCGTGTAATGGTATTACTGAAACCTTTGCAATCGTTACTGAGTAAAGCGGCTGTCGAAATCTCTACGCCTGAAGCCTCCATTTGAACCTTATTCATAAATTCTATAAAGGGATGGTCAGCCATTCGGCATTCATCTGCACTAGAAATAGATAGGTCACCGATCACTGTACCTATTCTCTCATCCAACCAGGTTTCTGTTTCTGATTCGAGCGTGCTGCTCAGACCTACAATTGTATCATCTACAGCTGTTTTGTCGTCCAGAGTAAGAAGCTCGGCATGTTTACTCTTAATCTTCCAATGCCCGTTTTCTTTTTGAAAGACTACTGAAATTTTACCAAGGGAATGTCCATTACAACCAGGCTGTATGATCGTTATACCATTTAATTCACTAGCAATAGAGCGATGCTGATGTCCGGTAATTAATACGTCTAATCCTTCTACCTCTGCACACATAGCGTAAGCTTGATTCTCTCCAGTTAATCTCTCAACAGGTTCTCCGTTAAGTAGATCGCGCTCGAACCCGCCATGATAAGCTACAACGAGCAAATCGGGTTGCTCTTCTTCTCGTATAGTGGCACACCAAAGCTTTACAGTCTCTAAAGCATCTTTAAATTGAAGCCCTTCAATATGGACAGGATTCTCCCAGTGTGGAATGTAATGTGTGGTAACTCCAAGAATGGCCACTTTGATTTTATCGTCTACCCATTTGATGATATAAGGTTTACCGAATGCCGGTTTACTTGTCGTTTGATCTATTATTCCAGCCGATAACCAAGGGAATTTGGAATCTTGAATGGCTTTATGGAGTAGTGGCTTCCCAAAATTAAATTCATGGTTGCCGATAATTGCGGCATCATATTTTAATTCGTTCAGTGCAGCGATCCCTGGATTTAATTCATTACTGTACTGTGTTGCTGCATAATAAGCTAGCGGTGTACCTTGAATAAGATCACCGTTATCCAGAAGAATCAGCTCCGGACAATGGGCTCTTTCTTGTTTAATGAGGCTGGCAATGGTTGCTAAGCCTTTTTGTTGTTTCTCACCCGTACGATAATCAATGGGACTTAAATGCCCATGGAGATCACTTGTTATGAGGATTTCACAGGTTAAGTTATTGTCTTTATTCATGGGTAGCCTCCTACGGATAATAAGTTCAGACCCCATTCTATCAGATAATTTGGAAACTTTAAGAGATTGGAATAAATTTTACATTTATTTGATAGTTAGATGCTCTAGATTTAATACAAAAACTTTATAGTCTAGAAGTACTAAAAAAAAGAAAACAGTGGAGGTCTTTCGTTTGAGAAAAATAAGTAAATTCGTATTGCCGCTAATGATGTCTATTACATTGCTTAGTGGTTGTGGTGCTAATAACACTGCTAATACTGCAAACCAAGGATCAACAGATGCAACAAATGCACCGAAGGAAACGGCAGCTCCTGTAGCAGAGGGTTATGTTCCAGAGAAGCTTACCGTACAATTTGTTCCTTCTCAAAATGCAGATACGCTCGAAGCTAAGGCAAAACCTCTTGAAAAATTACTGGGTGATAAACTCGGTATTCCTGTAAAAGTAAGTGTCTCTACTGATTACAACACGGTTATTGAAGCTATGGCTTCCAAAAAAGTGGATGTAGGTTTCCTTCCTCCAACAGCTTATGTATTAGCTAAAGAAAAAGGAGCTGCTGAAGTTATTCTTCAAGCTCAACGTTTTGGTGTAAATGATGAAACTGGCGCTCCAACAGATGAATTAGCTGATTTCTATAAATCTATGATCATCGTTAAGAAAGATTCTGCCATCCAATCCGTTGCCGATTTGAAAGGCAAAAAAATCGCCTATCAAAACGTTACATCCTCTGCAGGTTTTGTATGGCCGGCAGCAACACTGATGGATGCAGGACTTGATCCGCTGAAGGATGTACAAGCCATTACGGTTAAGGGACATGACCAAGGCGTACTTGCTGTACTGAACGGTGACGTAGACGCAGCAGCTATTTTCCAAGATGCCCGGAATATTGTTATTAAAGATTATCCGAAAGTATTTGAAGATACCCGTGTTCTTGCCTTTACGGATAAAATCCCTAATGATACGATTTCGGTCCGTTCAGATATGAATAAGGAATGGATGGAGAAAATTCAACAGGCGTTCATGGATATCGCAGCTGACACAGAAGGACATGCAATTGTTAAAGAAATTTATTCTCATGAAGGTTATGTGAAGTCACAAGATAGCAACTTTGACATTGTTCGTGAATACAACAATAAAGTAAAAACCGAGTAGTTCAAACCGTTCAAGGATACAACGATGTTGGTGTATAACAGGCATTAAGGATAGCCAGCTCCGGATTCCCCCCCCGGATCTGGCTATCTCTTTTATACGAATATACGAAAACACACAAAGGAATGATTTCATGATAAAGCTTCAGAATGTATCCAAGACGTATCAAAACGGAACTAAAGGCTTAAACAACATTAATCTGACGATTCCAGCTGGGGAATTTGTAGCTATTGTTGGTCTTTCCGGAGCGGGGAAGTCAACCTTACTGCGTTCCATTAACCGGCTTCATGATATTTCGGAAGGCGATATTCTTATAAACGGGCATTCCATCACGAATGCGAAGGGAAGCCAGCTACGAATGATTCGCCGGAATATCGGAATGATCTTCCAAAGCTTCAACTTAGTGAAACGTACGACTGTGCTTCGTAATGTATTGGCAGGACGGGTGGGCTATCATTCCACCCTACGGACGATACTCGGTAAATTCCCGCAAAAGGATATCGATTTAGCCTTCGAGTCACTCGATCGGGTCAATATCGTTGAGAAGGCGTACATCCGTGCAGATCAGCTATCTGGTGGTCAGCAGCAGCGCGTGGCTATTGCTCGTGTTCTTGCACAGGAGGCGCAAATTATCCTCGCAGATGAACCTGTCGCTTCACTGGATCCACTCACGACCAAGCAGGTTATGGATGATTTGAAAAAGATTAATGTAGAGCTTGGAATTACGACCATTGTGAATTTGCATTTTATCGATCTCGCTAGAGAATACGCTACCCGGATTATAGGACTCCGCGCAGGAGAGGTTGTCTTCGATGGTCCTGTATCGGAGGCAACCGATGAGAAGTTTGCTGAGATTTACGGCAGACCGATTCATCAGGATGAGTTGTTAGGTGAGCCTGTAATCGGAGGCATGTGAGATGAGTGTGAATGCAGAGAAGCTACATCCCAAACCGCCAAGGAAGATAAAGCATTATTTTACAGCCTTTATATTAGTAGTATTACTATGGAGAAGTGCGGTCTTGACCGATTCATCCTTAGGAGAGCTAATCTCTGGTCTGCCGAATATGTTTGATCTGCTTAAGGAAATGTTCCCTCCAAACTGGGGGTATTTTGACAATATTATAGATGCGATGCTGGAGACGATCCGGATGGCACTAGTCGGTACAACGTTTGGTGCCATTCTCGCGGTTCCCGTTGCACTGCTGTGTGCAAGCAATATTACGCACAGCCGATGGCTTCATTATCCGGTGCGTATGCTGCTGAATTTGATCCGCACCATTCCCGATCTACTGCTGGCTTCTATTTTTGTTGCCATCTTCGGACTCGGTGCACTTCCAGGGATCTTTGCTTTGACAGTATTTTCGCTGGGGCTGATCGCTAAGCTTACCTATGAAGCGTTGGAGACGATTGAACAGGGGCCTTTGGAAGCCATGACTTCAGTCGGAGCGAATAAGACTCAACGAATTATCTTCGGAGTCATTCCGCAAGTACAGGCTCATTTCATGTCTTATGTGCTGTATGCTTTTGAAATCAATGTCCGTGCTGCAGCGGTTCTAGGTCTGGTAGGAGCGGGCGGAATCGGCCATTACTATGAAGTGACATTAGGTTTCTTAGAATACGATAAGACTTGCACCATTATCTTGTTCACATTAGCAGTAGTATTGATTATTGATTATGTAAGCACTAAGCTGCGGGAGAAATTAATATGAGTAAATCATGGAATACCCTTGTCCCCAAACCTCGTAAAAACCGCTTCCGCTGGCTGATTTATGTGGCATTAGCGGCAGTATATATTTGGGCTTTTTCGGGAGTACCGTTTAATGGATTTAAAGAAACCGCCGGGATCATTACTAAGGCAATCTTTGCTGGGATATTCTCACCTGATTGGGCCTTCGTTTATTTACCGGATGGGGAGGATCTGCTTCGGGGCTTGCTTGAGACGTTAGCAATTTCAATCTTAGGGACTTTTATCTCGACCTTTTTATGTATTCCTTTTGCATTTTGGGCAGCCGTCAATATGAGTAAGGGAAAGGCTATTTCAAGTTCCGGTAAGCTGGTATTAAGTTTTATACGGACATTCCCTGAGATCATTATGGCCTTGCTGTTCATCAAGGCTGTTGGGCCGGGTTCATTTGCGGGTGTACTGGCTCTGGGTCTGCATTCCGTGGGCATGCTCGGCAAATTGTTCGCGGATGAGATTGAGAATATTGATAACGGTCCACTTGAGGCTTTAATCTCATCTGGTGCCAGCCGTATGCAGGTGTTATGGTTTGCTGTTGTGCCACAGGTATTGCCAGGCTTTCTATCCTATACTTTATACAGGTTCGAAATTAATGTTCGTTCGGCTACGATTCTGGGTATGATTGGGGCAGGTGGGATTGGCACACCGTTAATCTTCGCACTCAGTTCACGGAATTGGGATCGTGTCGGGATCATACTATTAGGCATCATTGTGATGATTACGATTATTGATTTGATTTCCGGCATGATTCGGAAGAAGCTAGTGTAACGGAATCGCATTATTACAGGTTAGACAAGACCTCCTTAGGGTATGAATCATACCTATGGGAGGTCTTTTAATGATTAACGTATCCTTCGGAAAAGCTATATAAGTACTAATATTTTTTGTGTTAACATATGTTGGTCTATCCGAACTTGTACCAAAGGAGTTGAAAGCTTGGAATCTGCGCTTATTGGGAGCTTTGTATCGGCAATGGCTACCGTTCTTGGAGCATTTCCGATCTTGTTCGTGAAGAGGTTATCTGAGAAATGGAAGGACGTTCTCGTGGCTTTTACTGCAGGTATAATGGTATCGGCTTCTACATTTGGACTCATGCCACAAGCGATTAAAGAATCAGGTATTATCGCTTTAACCTTAGGTCTGATTACAGGAGTGCTGTTGCTTGATTTAATTGAAAACAACATCCCGCATATCGACGTGGAGAATAAACCCGGATATACCAATATGGATTCGAAGGCACTGCTCGTTTTGATTGCGCTGTTTATTCATAACATCCCAGAAGGTCTCAGTACAGGATTCAGTTATGCCAGCGAGCAGGCGAGTCTGGGTCCGACCGTGGCAATAGCTATTGGTGCGCAAAACATGCCAGAAGGATTAATACTCGCAGTCTTCCTGATGAATTCTAGAACAAGCAAGCTAAAAGCGTTGGGAATCGTTACACTTACCGGACTAATGGAGATGGTGTCTGCGGTTATTGGGTATTTCACTGCAAGCTACCTACAGAATGTAGTGGGCTATGGTCTCGCTTTTGCCGCAGGAGCGATGCTCTTTATCGTCTACAAGGAGCTGATTCCGGAGAGTCACGGTCATGGTTACGAACGGCCTTCGACGTATTCATTTATTTTTGGATTATTAATTATGGTGTATATCACGCAGATCTTTGGGTGAGTAGCGCATAAATCTACCCGTACTGAAGACATACAATATCTATATCAAAAAGAAGACCCATGAAGCGCCAGAGCAGCTTAAGCTGCCTGACCTCATTGGCCGTCTTTATGGTTTAATCTATAATTATCCTCGCAAAATTGTCTCGATTTGCTCCAGCTCTTCTGCGCTTAGCTCCGGTGCATTCAAGGAAGCGACAGCATCTTCAATCTGGCTCACCTTACTCGCGCCGATCAGAGCAGAAGTGACTTTACCTCCGCGGAGTACCCAAGACAATGCTAGCTGAGACATTTTTTGTCCACGTGCAGCAGCAATCTCGTTCAGCTTGCGAACTTTGCCAATCGCCTCTTCAGTAATAGCATTCTCGGACAGGAATACACTAGGTCCAGCAGCACGAGAATCAGGAGCGATTCCGTTTAGATAGCGGTCTGTCAGAATGCCTCCTTGTAGTGGGGAGAACACAATCGAACCGATACCTTCCTCAGCCAATACATCCTGCAAGCCATCTTCAATCCAGCGGGACATCATGGAGTAGTTAGGTTGATGAATCAGGCATGGCGTTCCGAGTCGACGCAGAATTTGTGCCGCTTCGCGTGTCTGTTCAGGGTTGTAATTCGAAATCCCAACATACAGCGCTTTACCTTGACGTACAATAAGATCCAGCGCAGCCATAGTCTCTTCCAGTGGTGTATTCGGATCTGGACGGTGGTGATAGAAAATATCTACATAATCAAGGCCCATACGTTTCAAGCTTTGATCCAGACTGGAGACGAGATATTTCTTGGAGCCCCATTCGCCATAAGGACCGGCCCACATATAATATCCGGCCTTAGTAGAGATGACCATTTCATCACGATAAGGAGCAAGATCCTTCTTAAGGATTTGACCAAAGCTTTCTTCTGCGGAGCCAGCTGGGGGACCGTAGTTATTAGCGAGATCAAAATGCGTGATTCCAAGATCGAAAGCTCTTCTTGCCATCGCGCGACCATTCTCGAATAAGTCGTTTCCGCCAAAGTTATGCCATAGTCCAAGTGAGATCGCCGGAAGGAGTAGACCGCTTTTTCCAGTGCGGTTATATTTCATATTGTCATATCTGGTAGCGCTTGCGTTATACATCATTAGTTCCTCCTAAAAAGACTTATTTCTGATTAAGTTACGTCCTTATTGTAGCGAAAGATCCCGGACAAACGTATGTCAGCAAGGAAGAAGTTTATAGCACAATGTCATTTTTGAGATGACGGACACGGTATTCTTTTGGAGAACAACCTTTCACCTTCTTGAACATCCGCGAAAAGAGTAAGGGGTCCTGATAGCCGACGGAACGCGAGATCTCACCAATAGTACAGAAGGTTTCTGTCAGAAGCTCGCATGCTTTAGCGACACGGTAATTCAATAAATACTGCTGTGGTGGCATACCAATGGTCCGTTTGAACAAGGAAGATAAATATTTGCGATCCAGCTTGAGAGAAGAAGACAGCATTTCCACCGAAATGTTCTCACAATAATGTGTATGCAAAAAGTGCAGACTTTGCTCGACGTAAATACTCTTTTGACGCGGTAAAGGAAGTACATCCGGAATAGCTGGCACCGCTTGTAGTAAGAGGGAGAAAAAATCATACATAATCGCTTTTAGCGGCAGGTCAAGACAATCTGAAGTGTCGGCTGCTTCTGTCAGACGTTCGTAGAGATTAGGCATAAGCTGTTCATCCATCGGGAAGATTGGCTGCTCAGGCGACAAGGAGGTTTTGGATAAAATATAAGATACCTGTTCTCCGGTAAAGGCTACCCAGGAATAGATCCAGGGATTAGTCAGGTCCGCTGCATAAGAAGTAACGATATGAGGGTAAGTAAGAAAAGCTTGTCCCGCTTGCAGGATATGGGTCTGTTCACCCACAGATACCTTTCCAGTTCCCTCATGAATGAAATGTATTTTGTAAACGTCACGAACCCCGGGTCCGAAAAAATGCCCAGGCAGACACTGCTCCCGCCCCCAGTAATGGAGATGCAGATCGGGATTACCTCTGAAGGGTCGCTCAGAATTATAATTAAATATCGCCATGAATGCTTCAGTCTCTTTCTTTTATAGAGTTAACTTAAGGGTGATTGTGCCCACTTTCTTTTATTATACAGCATATTTTAGTGGGAACATTACTTGGAATGGTTTGCGAATTCTGTGATAGAAGTTTATCCCAGCTCAGTTTGGTTAAGTAAGCTATGAAGCTGAACGTATGAGCTAACTTTGATCACTAGGAGGTAATGGAGATGAATAAGAGAATAGTGGGTGTCTTTGCTGCCGAATACGAAGCTTCGAGGGTTATTGAAGAGTTGAAACGTCAAGGCTGCAGAACAGAGGATATATCGATTATCGCGAGAAATTCAGAGAGTGCGGATACGATTAGAGATGAATCAGGGACCCAAGCGCCGGAAGGAATAGCTACTGGTGCAGCTACGGGTGGTCTGCTCGGTGGATTAACTGGGCTCTTGATGGGGATAGGCGCTTTGGCTATTCCAGGCATCGGGCCGATCATTGCAGCCGGACCGCTTGCGGCAACACTTGCTGGAGCGGCAATAGGTGCAGGCAGCGGTGGATTAGTAGGCGGCCTAATTGGACTTGGCATTCCTGAAGAGGAAGCCAAGCGTTACGATAACTACGTGGATGAAGGCCATATTCTTGTAATGGTGGATGTAGAGGGCGAGCAGAAGGAGGAAGAAGTGAAGCGGATCTTCGTACAGCATAATAGTCTGAATGGGGATCGTTTTGAGGATATTGCGAATATGAATACAGCTGAGAATCGAAATTATGATGGTAGTGTAAAGGAAAGCGATGCGCTCCGGGCAGCTGATCAACAAGAGGCGAGAAACCTAGCTCAAGCTACCGGAACTATGGATGCCATGGATACCTTAGCAAGTGAGCGCATTAGAAATAAATAAGAAATGAATAACTTTTAGTAAAAAACAGACTATTTCACTAGCCATGGGTGAGCTGCTGAGATAGCCTGTTTTTTGTGATTTTATAAAGAGTCAGGTCATATATTTGTTTTTTTTAACGCAGAGGTGCTGATCCTTCGCTTTAGCATTAATTGCTTCAAGGCGTCAGCGTTTACGAGGATAGTTCCGGCAATGATGGTGAATACACCGAGGATCGTAACCCAATTCACAGCTTCATTATAAAAGAAAAAGCCAACCCCTACGGCAATCGGTGGAGATATATATAGCCAGGTAGAAGGAAACACAGGATTTGTCTTAGCGACAAGCCAGTAGAACAATGAATGACCGACCATCGAGCCGATTACGATCAGATAGAGCAGTGAACCTGCTGTCTCGAAAGAAAGCAGAAACTCAGGATGTACATTTTCGGTGGCTAAGGAAAGAATGAATAATAACACTCCGCCATACATCATTTGGGCTGCATTTAGTGCGATGGGAGAGACCTCAGGCATACTGTTAATTACTTTTTTAGAATAAATTGCACCTACCGCGTAACAGCACTCCCCAATAAGGACAGCTGCGCAGCCGATGAGCCATAAAGGTGAAATATCAACGACAAGATTAGGAAGAACGAGCAGCAGTACGCCAGTCAACCCGATGATACAACCATATAGGGAGATGGCAGGTGCTTTTTGCCGAAGAATAGAAGTTTGGAGCAACAGAATCATGATCGGACCAGTGGCAGAGAGGACAGCTGCTAACCCAGAAGATACATATTGTTCGGCCCAGTAGAGACCTGCAAAGGTGCCAAAGGTTAACGCAGATCCGGTGAAGAGCATTTCTTTACGCAGGAGCAGGGAGAAGCTAGCCTTTCGTTTCCAGACCATCCATAGAAATAGAACAGCACCTGCCACAAAAAAGCGTAAGCCTGCTGAAAAGAAGGGCGGCGCACCAGCATCCACACCGATTTTGATAGCTAGAAAGGTCGTGCCGAAGATCAGACATACAAGTGCATAAGCGAATAAGATCATTTTGAAAGTCCCCTTTAGTGTGTGTATATAGCGATCCTTGAACCAGTCCGTTAATCATATAGGGGAGAACATAGAACAGATGATGTTGAATAGAACAGATGACTTTAGAAATCGTGTACAATACTGTAAATAGGAGTTGTTCGGAGAGGAGTTGCAGTGAAGTGAAAAAGTCAGCGAGCGTGGAGCATAATCATCCCTTATTCCGGCAGGTATATGAATTTTTAGTGAATCGCATGGAGCGAGGGGAGTGGGGGGCACATGATAAGCTTCCTTCTATACGGCTGCTGGCGGAGGAATTAAAGGTACATCGACTGACAGTATTCAAAGCGTATAGAATGCTGACAGAGGATGGGAAAGTTTATGTAAAAGATAAATCGGGTTATTACGTATCGCCTGTTAGCTTGGTTCCTATTGTAGAAAAAGGCGCAGCAGTCACTGCCTATGCGCTCACTAATCCTCTTTCGGATATACAGAGAATGCCTGCTAAGTATCAGTTCTCACAGGCGCTGATTGATCCAGGTCTTTTGCCAAATCTTTTTCTATCCGACTATGTCAAAAAAGTGTTCGATTTATATCCCAAGGTCATGGGGACGTACTCTTCGGTTCAGGGAGATGAGGAGTTACGGGAGACGCTAAGTCGTCATTTTCGTAAGAAGCATCGGTTACAGTTATCCTCGGAAGAGCTGCTTATTACTTCAGGTGCGCAGCAGGCGATCAATCTGATATCACGAATTGTGCTCGGGCCTATGGACACGGTGCTGGTGGAGCGACCGACCTACAGTGTGGCCATGGATATTTTTCGCCGGGAGGGGGCAAGGCTGATTCCGGTGGAGATCACTCCGATGGGCTATGACTTGGAGGAAGTTGAAGCTCTGATGAAAAAGCATAGACCGCGCATGTTCTATATCAATCCGACTCATCATAATCCAACTGGATATACGGTGCCAGCGCAGCAACGTAAACTGTTGGTCGAGCTTGCCGAGCGTTATCGCTGTCTGTTAGTCGAAGATGATCCGTTCCGCGATATGTATTTTGAAGAGGAGCCCCCGCCGCCCTTTTTTGCTTACGATACCGAAGGTTGGGTGATCTATATTAGCAGCTTCAGTAAATATGTAGCCCCAGGCTTACGGATCTGTGCGGTGGCTTGTCGTTATCCGTTTATGGAGCGCTTGATCACGGCCAAATCACTCGCGGACAATGGTACTCCGCTGCTTAACCAGAAGATATTCCTACATTACTACACGTCATCACGTTTGCAACAGCATCTCGGTAAGCTGCGGATTGCACTTCAGGTGCATAAGGAGATTGTAGAGGAGGAGCTGGCTGGGACCGGGTGGGAGTGGACGCCTCCACAAGGGGGGCTAAATCTGTGGGTGAAGCTGCCGGATCATCTCTCGGTGGAGCGATTGTTTGCCGCAAGTATGGCGCAGTCGATTGCTTTTGTGCCAGGAGAGCTGTTCGATCCGCTGGGGGAAATGAAGTCGAGCATTCGAATAAGCTACTCTTTTGCAAGCGAAGGGGTGCTACGTGAGGGGATTCAGCGGTTGATTGCAATTGCGCGGGGGGGATGAGTAAATTCAGAAGAGATGAGAGACTAGTGAAGTCTAATTCGGACGGAATGGATTAGATTTGTATAACTTGTTTGGGAATTGTTGTAACACTTTCCACGTTTGCTCCGTCTGTAAGATAAAGAAGGAGGTCATTAAGGTGCGAAAGGGTAATCTGCGAAATCCAGTGCTGATCATTCTAAGTATAACGTTAATATTTATGGCCTTGCTGACGGTGCGCCCCTCCGTTACTTATGCGTGTTCCTGTGTTGTACCTGCGGAACCACTTGAGGCGCTTGAATCAAGTTCAGCCGTCTTTACTGGGAAAGTAGTGGGCATAAAGGAGCCGAAGGGGACTATAATCTCATCTGCGGATCCAGTAAAAGTAACCTTTGAAATCGATTCCAGCTGGAAAGGGGTCGAGGGGAATAAAGTAACATTGACCACTGCTTTATCGTCTGCCAGCTGTGGGTTTGAATTCGTGGAAGGGGAAAGTTATATCGTCTATGCGTATGCTAATGACGAAGATGACTCTGGTAAATTAGAGGCCAGTTTATGCAGTCGAACGAAGCTGCTTGCTTCGGCATCGGAGGACCTGAAGGAGCTTGGATCTAGTATATCGGCAGGAACACCTACAGCTTCTCCGAAGGCAACATCGAATCCTTCGCCGAAATCTGCAGATGGGAATAATGAGTCGACGGATGTGGCGGGGAAACCAGCTGCGGAGAGCGATTCCGTACCACTTGTTAATGTAGGGATCAGTGGAGTCATTATCGTTCTGATAGCGATAACTGGCGCTGTGCTCTACCGTCGTAGAGATGGTGGAACGCGAAAAAAATGACACTAACTGTAGGGTCACGTTATGTGGTGATGAAATAAGCGGTCGCCGGAGAGTTATTCGGGCGGCCGCTTATTTATTTAAGCTGATCTTAATGAGATCAATAATTAGGGAATTCCTCCCTGTAATTTATCTTGTTTTAATCGATATCATCAATGTTCAGGGAATTCCTCCCTGTAATTCAGCAGAAATTGCCCATTTTGGCAATAATCCGCTCATTTATAGGGAGAATTTCCGCAAAAAGTTCAACTTTCACTTATAAAGTCCGAATTAGAGGGAGGATTTCCCTATAAATATTTCAAGGAGGTTAGAAATCTGTGAAACCAGCTGAAGTTAGGTAATGAAGGTGATGTAAGGTGCTGCAGGTAATCAAGGTGAAGAGGGGGAATTTCATGCCGCAAGCTTACGTCACACCCACCCGAACAACCGAGCAAGCTGAGCGACTGCAAAGGTTACTCCTATGGCGATACCGAGCGGAATGACTGCTGAGAGAACAGCCCACTTCATGCTTTTCGTCTCCTTATAGATGTTCACGAGCGTAGTGCCGCAAGGATAGTGGAGCAGGGAGAACAGCATCATGTTAAGCGCAGTCAGCCAAGTCCAGCCATGTGATAAAAAGACATCTTTGATGCTGCCCAAGCTGTCGATATCGACCATAGCGCCTGAGGACATATAGCCCATAAGCAGAATAGGCAGTACGATTTCATTCGCGGGAAGTCCGAGAATAAAGGCCATAATGATAAAGCCATCCATGCCGAGCATGTGTGCAAAAGGATCAAAGAAGGCAGCCATATGATTCAGGACAGAATCTCCACCAATAAACAGGTTGCCAAGAATCCAAGTGATAATACCGGCAGGGGCAGCAACAACGATAGCCCGAGTAAGTACGTTAAGCGACTTATCTTTTGAAGAAATAAGTATGGTCTTCCAAATTTGCGGCCGGCGATAGGGCGGGAGCTCCAGTGTGTAGTGTGTTGGAACACCGCGTAGCGCAGTTTTCGACATGACCCAGGAAACCGTCAGGGTAACGATGATACCGATTAGCACCATCCCCATAAGTACGGAGGCGGTGGTGAGGGTACGGAGTGCGCCTGTCGTAGCCGCTCCTGCCATGAATAAGGAAGACAATAGAATCAATGTCGGCCAACGGCCGTTACATGGAACGAAATTGTTAGTTAAAATCGCGAGCATCCGTTCACGCGGCGATTCGATGATTCGTGTGGAGAGGATCGCGGCGGCATTACAGCCGAAACCCATAGACATGGTCAAAGCTTGCTTGCCGTGACCACCTGATTTTTTGAACAACCGGTCCATGTTAAAAGCAACCCTCGGCAGATACCCGAAATTCTCAAGCAGTGCAAACACTGGAAAAAATATCATCATTGGTGGCAGCATGACACTGATAACCCATGAGGTTCCTCGATATAATCCAAGCACAAGTACACCGTGTAGCCAAGCGGGGGCATGAATCGCCGCAAATCCGGCCGTCAGATAACCTTCAATGAAGCCGAAGAAAGAAGCAAGCCAGCTTGAAGGATAGTTGGCGCCGGCAATCGTAATCCAGAACACGATACCGAGGATGGCGAGCATAATGGGGAATCCCCATATTTTTGAAGTTACGATATTATCCAGCTTATAAGTGCTGTTCAGCTTCTTCTTATCCCTATAGGTGACTGCATCCCCGCAGATGCCTGCGGATACGCCATAGATACCACTGACAATCTCATCCCGTATCGCTCCGCCGTCAGCGAGCTTTTTTGCTGTGGACAGCAAGGAATCTAGAGGATCTAATCCCTTAGTGATAGGCGGTGACTCCATGACCGATGACCTCCTTTGCTTCAGGCAATTCTTTATTTTTCATATTCTCCTTAAGCGAAGTTAGCAAGCTGTCGTCACCATCCAATAAGCGCAGTGCAATCCAGCGTGCTGGATATTTGCTGCCAATGGTTTGCTCTACCAGAGGTGTAAGCTCTGCGATCCCTCGTTCAATCTCTTCGTTATAAGTAATAACCAGCGGCTGTGCGGTGAAAGTGCCGGTAGCCACTCGCTCCACCTGATCCAATAACGCTTCAATACCGATTTTATTGCGAGCCGATATCGCTACAACTGGCACGCCGAGACGTTTGGAAATACGTTTCAGATTAATGTCGATACCGAGTTTACGGGCTTCATCGATGAGGTTGATGCAGACTACAGCCCGCCCGGTAATCTCCAGCACTTGCAAGGCAAGGTTGAGATTTCGTTCTAGCGAGGTAGCGTCAAGCACGACTAGTGTCACATCTGGCTGTTCAAAAATAATATAATCTCTAGCCGCTTCTTCATCAGCAGAATTCGAGTATAGGGAATAGGTACCAGGAAGATCTACTGCAAGATACGTATGGTCTTTATGCTTAAACTCGCCTTCAGCAGTAATGACGGTTTTACCTGCCCAGTTTCCTGTATGCTGGCGCATGCCGGTCAGCAGATTGAAAAGCGTGCTTTTTCCAGTGTTAGGATTGCCTGCAAAAGCGACAGTGAAATGACTCATGCTTCTACACCTCCGATGACTTCTCCAAATATTAAAGAGCTTTCTTCTCTACGTAATGCAATGGTCGTGTTGCTTACCCGAAAAGCTATAGGATCTCCTAAAGGACTACGTCGCAACACCTCAACGGCATTACCGACTACAAACCCGAGATCCAGTAATCTTCTTCTAAGCACACCCTGAACTTCAATGCCGCTGATGCGCAACATACTGCCTTTAGCCGCTTCTGATAATGGAATACTAGTTCCCGACATAAGAACCCCCTTCTTTCAGTTATTGTATATTTGTATTTTTATGGTTATTATTTTGTGCAATGGAATTTTTCTTGTGGACTGACACAATATTAGTATATGTGAACAACTTTGTCCCTGCAACAAGAATGTTTCCCTAAGGCAAAATTAATTTAGACGCAGAAAAGCCCCTAACGGAAAGAAGGCTTGCGCTCTCCAGCCAAGGGGCTAAGATTGAGTCTACTCATAGGCTTGTCTTTAATTGAAATAGTCTAATCCAAGGTTTTATTAGTCGTGAAGTTACGTCCAGCTGCCAAAATCAAGCGTGCGTCCGGTTTCCACCAAGGTTTTAATATTACTTAGAACTTGCCACCATGCGTTGATACTGCCAGCATACGAAGGATCTTCAGGATGCCATTCATCATGTATAAGCGTGAGCTTAGTGGTTTCACCTACCGTTTCAAGCAGCCAGGAAATACGCGATTCATATCTTTCATGTCCTTGATGATAGGAGGGGCCGACCTTATGCGTGAAACGCAGTGCTTTTTGCGGAGTAAACTCCAGCAGCGTTCCATACACATGTAATGTTTCATCTCCATCTTCTCCAGGACCTACATATTCCAATAATTCGCCTTCCTTAAAAGTTGAATGGATTACGCTCCCGTAATAAATCTGTTTGGTACCTTCCGGAGAGATCAGAGTGTCCCATACCTGCTCAGGTGTGCCGCCAATATAAAATTCATAGTGAAGTTCTTTCATTCGTTATTCCTCCTTGGTTTGTAGCCTCATTTATTCCCATAGACTTATTTACACTATACAAAAGGATCACTGACAACTACGGTCAGTGATCCCAAGAAAATGATCTTAAACTTTATAATAAGCTGCTAGATCGGTAGCGATAGAGAAAAGTTTTTGTTTCAGAGCCAGAGGCTCTAGAATTCGTAACGTTGTTCCGTAGGGCAATAAGAAATATGGCATATAAGTTAGTAAAGAAGTTTCATCTACTTGAAAGCTGGCTTGTCCGTCGATGCGCTGGATCAGTGTATATCCGAACAACCAGTGGCTGCATAGATCGTTTAAGATTCCCTCGTCAGATGCGATGACTACTGTAACTAGTTTCTCTTCAGTATTACGTGTAGGCAGTAAGCTCTTTAACAAAAAATCACGTGCAGAGAAGTCAGCAGGACGAGAAAACACAGCTTCTGTACGGTGTAGTTCAGTTATTCTATCGACTCGAAAGCTACGAATCTCTTGTCTCTGATGGCAATAAGCAACGGTGTACCATTGCCCTTTCCACAGTACAAGCCCATAAGGATCAATGGCGCGTGAGGAGGTTGTCTCTCCATTTCCTTTGCGATATTCCATTTGAAGGGTATGTCCATTAGCCGTCCCTAATTCTAGCTCTTGCAGTAGATGGGGAAGCGGAACGGTAGGGGAGTGGATAGTCTCAATCCCACTTTCATGGCGCTCCATTTGTTCTAATTGCTGTGCATTGCTGTACCGTTTCAGTTTGGAAATCGCTTGATTTAGCGCTTCTACATAAGGATATCCGGTTCCACGGGCAAAGGAGGCTGCTTGCAGAAGGGAACGTTGTTCATCAGTGTCAAAGAATAATGGAGCCTCGAAAAAATGCTCCGGAAGGCTATACCCCCCACCAGGTCCGCTATCCGCGATAATGGGAACACCACTGATACATAGTGCGTCGATGTAACGGTAAACGGAGCGGACACTGATCTCTAACGCTTCCGCCAGTTCCCCGGCCGTTCTTCCCCGCTGCTTGAGCATCCAGAGAATGGATAACATGTGGTCAGCCTTAGACATGTATGCGGAACCTCCTTGCTAGGTTTATTGAATAATATAGCAAGTGTAACGTGTAAGTACGGTTCAGCCAACACAAAGAGAAGTATTTATACCATTATTTTTTTAAGACTATGAATGTACCGGGATCGCGCAATAATGAAATAAAGAGTCTGCACAGCAAGGAATGTACCGGATGTCATTAGCACGGGAAGCGTGACATCGGTGATATTCATTTGCTTCAGGATGGGCCGAATCACGACAAGGGTCTGAATGGTGGCAATCACAATCGGAATATAAAAGAGCACAGAGATCTGTTTGGTAGCAGAAGCTGACATTTCTTTGGTACTTAAACCGATTTTGGATAAAGCGGTGTACATTTGCTTATCTGTGTTCAGCTCGGTATGAAGCTTAAAAAAGAGAAAGCTGGCCGATGAAAGTGAAAAGATCAAAGCGATAAAGATGCCAATAAAACTAAATATGGCTGTTCCCTGTTTGGTTGATAGATAGCTGTCCGCTCGCGCTGTTAGTAAGCCGTTGTATTGATGATTATTAGCACTGTTGGATACTTTACTCCACTGGATAAGTTCTCTGGTGATCACAGCTTCAGGGGAGTTATCCTCAGGCGTAGGGCCATCCCATGCAGGGATTTTATATAGATATCGTACATAGGGCCTTGTGTATTCCGCTGCTGAAGAAAACTTATCATAAAAACCGTCATCTACGATTAAGAGTGAGCTTGCCATGGGGTCCATTGGATGTATCTTTGGCGTTCGAAATTCTTTTAGCAGCAGCTCTTCATCTTTCTGATTTTTCAAAAGAATCGTTCGATTCACAGCGTAATTCTGTGTCTCTATATGAGGGCTTAGCATTAATACAGCTTCTTTCTCAGATAGGGGTCCCACCTCGGGCACATTCATTTGCGGAGCCAATTGATTGAACTCTGATCGGGAGATGATATCAAGGTTAAGGAGGGTTTCTTTATCGATTCCTTGAATGGAAGCGGAGATTAGATCAACCTTATTCTCTGTATATTCGACTTTAGCATTCAGTAATTTATTATGAATCGGTTCTAAGTCTGGCGCTTTTCCCTTCGGATTATAGCTCGAATAGTTTATAGCGAATGGTGTTTTTTTATAGTGCTCTGTATTCGCTTGATTAATGGACAAAAGAAATCCAGCAGCCATGCAAGCAATCGAAGTGACTACTGTAACAAGAAACAGCATTCTTGCATTGTCTTTGATCTTGTAGCTCATCTCAGAAATCCACAGCAGATTGGTCCCACGCCAAAGTCGTTTACGACGCAGCTTAAGTAGGCGTATCCCTAGTACGGATAACTGAGAGTAGAAAAAGTAGGTTCCGGCAATACCTGTGACAGCAGCAACCAATAGTGAGCTCGGAGATAATTGCTTACGAATCGCGAGAGCTCCAGCAGTCAACAGCAGAAATCCGAACAGCGAGAACAACCAGGAGACACGGGGTTCTTTTTTAGGTTTAACATTTCCCTTAAGTAATTCAAGGACTTGATGCTTGCGAATAAACAATAATGTGAAGATCGAAATGACCAGAAATAATGAAATGAATGAGATAGAGGTCATCACTAACGCCTTCATTGGCCAATAAAATGGTAGAGGGTCCATGCCCATAATGGTCGTACTCAGCAGCAAGAATAGCTTGGATAAAAGCATTCCGAAAGACATACCTGTGACGATAGAGAGCAGTCCGATGAGCATATTTTCGATAAGAATCAGCTTGTTGATCTGGCCTGGACGTGCACCTAAGATCATCAGTAGGCCGAACTCCAAATTACGCATTTTCAGGAAAGCACTAATCGAGTATAGGACAAAAAAGAAAGCAAAGATAAACACAATATAAGAAGCGATTTGCATGCCGGCGGCTGAATTCAGGCCTAGCTTGATGTTCGTAACCCCAGGATGGTAAATAAACACGGAATATGAAAAAAAGATCATGACCATAAAAGCACTGCTTAAGAAAAAAGCAAAATAAGCCCGCGAATTACGCCGCACATTGTTAAACGCGAATTGAGGAAAGTTCATGACTATTCCCTCCCCAAAATGAAAGTGTGTCGATGATTTTTTGGAAGAAGGTTTGACGGTTATCTCCACGATGAATTTCTGCCGCTAGTTTTCCGTCTTTTATAAAGACGATTCGGTTGCAGTAGCTCGCTGCCAGTGGATCATGCGTTACAAGCATTATCGTCGTGCCCTCTTTATGATTAATATTCTCCAGCGATTCCATCACCGTACGTGAAGAATTAGAGTCAAGCGCACCTGTAGGCTCGTCTGCCAATATAATTGAAGGAGAGGTGATGATTGCCCGGGCAATTGCGGTCCGCTGACGTTGGCCACCCGAAATTTCATAGGTGCGTTTGCTCAGAATATCGGTAATGTTTAAGCGTTCTGCGACTCTTTGCAGCAAAATCTCCATCTGCGAGAGTTTACGATTGTCCAGCGTTAGGGGCAGTACAATATTCTCAGCAACGGTTAATGTCTCAAGCAGGTTAAAATCCTGAAACACAAAGCCTAGTTGTTTGCGGCGAAAGTGTGCGAGCTCTTTTTTATTCAAAAGATAAGGGTTGCTGCCATTGATATTCACCTCACCAGAGGAGGGCTGGTCGATCGTGGAAACCATGTTAAGCAGTGTTGTTTTACCGCTACCGGAGGGGCCCATGATGCCTACAAATTCACCTTTTTCAATATTGAGATGGATATCGGTGAGAGCTTGGGTCGCTATTTTCCCGGGGTATACCTTATGAAGTCCTTTGACCTCTAAAACATTCATATCATCCATTCCTTCCGTTGCAAAATTGAGTTTCTCATCCCTCACGAAGCGGGGACGGGTTATGTATATAATGTATAAAATTGAGCGATAAGCTGCTATGGATTTACCTTAACGTTATCTTACAACGTGCTTAAGGTTATGTTCGTACTGGACTGGGATGAACAGATATGCAAAGAAGAAGAACCTCAAAGCCATGATTGCTGACTACGAAGTCCTCTCGTTCTTATCTCTATAGATGATTGCTATTGCTGAATATGAGTCGCACACGGGTTCCTTCTCCGAGTTGAGATTGAATTTCCACCTTATGTTCAAGCCTGCTGCAAATCTCCCTTACGAGGTACAGACCCATACCTGTCGATTCATGATAATGGCGTCCACGATCCCCCGTAAAGTAGGGATTAAACACACGCTTTAGATCTTCAGGAGAAATGCCGATGCCTTGATCGGTAATATCCAGAACCGTGTCGGTGCCCACACGCTGGGCTGAGAGGGTAACAGTTTTAGCAGTATTGGATGCGGGGGTATAATTCACGGCATTGGTTAAGATTTGTGTCAGCATAAACATCAACCATTTGGCATCGCTATATACTGCTAGATTGGCATCCACCTGTACATCTACTTGTATACCTCTGCGTATGAATAGTCTGCGATTCTCGGCTACCGCCTCACTAACTATTTTGCGCAGAAGTAACGGTTCAACCTGAAAGTCATTTTCAAATCGGTCAAGCCTTGCCGTGTAAATAACCATCTCCAGCCCCCCGCGCAGACGTTCTAATTCCTCCTGAATACTTGCGGCGGTTTCCTCTTCAAGATCCTTTAGCGTGAGCTGAATGACAGAGAGTGGAGTCTTCATCTGATGAACCCAGCGATTCATGAATACGATATGCTGATTCATCTGGCGGACATGCCCATTTACCTGCTCCTGATACTGACGGTCAATAAGCTGCAATAGCTCATGAATTGCTTCTGACAGAGGCGTATCCCCTAAGGATACGGGATGATTTTGGAGTGAGTCCATAGGATCGCTTAGTGCTGCATACAATTTCCGGTGCTGAACATATCGGTAGCCTAAAAATAGTAAAAGAACTACGGTGCTAAGGGCGATTCCATAGAGCATGATAGAGATCGGTCGGTTCTCACCAGACAGCCAATACAGCAAGGGAATAAGCAACATTTGAAGCAGATAGAACAGGATTAGCGGAATCTGGTCTTTCCAAAATAGCCTCATGGCATATCCTTAGTGACATTAAGCCGATACCCAGCGCCTCTTACAGTTTCCACAATATCGCCAAGACCAAGATCCTTGAGTTTTTTGCGGACACGGGTTATGTACACATTTAATGTATTGTCATCTATAAAATGCTGATCCTTCCACATGAGATCAAGTAGACGCTCCCGGTTAACGACGCGTCCTTCTTTTAGCAATAAGGCCTCCAGCAGAACGGATTCTTTTTGAGTCAGCTCGCTAGTATGTCCGTCGTATTGGATGACATAACGTTCAGGATAGAGAATTAAGCCTCCAGACTGGAGCTTATGCTCTTCCTGGGTCTGTGAGTAAGATCCGTATACTCTGCGGATGTGGCTGCGGATTTTGGCAAGCACAACCTCATAGTGAAAAGGTTTGGTGATATAATCATCCCCGCCATTCTCTAGCGCCATCACCTGATCCATTCCACTGTCCCGTGCAGAGATGAATAGAATAGGGCAGAGAGAGAGCGAACGAATCTGGCGGCACCAGTAAAATCCATCGTATTTTGGCAGATTGACGTCCAGCAGAACAACGTCCGGATGAGTGTCATTAAAAATCTCCAGTACCCTGTTGAAATCCTCTATTATCACCGTACGAAATTCATATTTAGATAGATACGTGCTTAAAAGGCTCGCAAGTTTAGCATCGTCCTCTATGATTAGAATCGTTTCCATATATTCACTCCTTTGTTCAGTTATACAGTACCATGGACAAGGAAAAATATGCAAAAGTGAGTCAAGCCTAGCCTTCCGGCAGCCCCAACCCCAACCCCAACCCCAACCCCAA
>NZ_NFVA01000275.1 GCF_002264395.1 Paenibacillus sp. VTT E-133291 | reverse complement strand
AGTGGGTGACGATGTAATGGCGCTCATACCACTACGCCAGACCGTTGTTATATCGCCGTTTACCGGATATGACCCGGATTACAACGAGCCGTCATATGGCGATGATTATACGCAGAAATGCCGTTTTAGTGAGGCGGTTAAACTCGTACGTAATCAGCACGGCGCGGAAGTCGTAAGCGTAGGCACGTTTTACTTCGATAAGCTTGCGGGAATATCGCTCGACGACCTTCTTACGTACACCAACGAACTATTAGCGGAGA